>JAXLWE010000003.1:0-207836 GCA_046328655.1 Anaerolineae bacterium
CAGGCGTCGGCGTTCTCGTTGTCCATGTCGAGAATCGATTCGAGGAGCGTCTTGGCTTCGTCCAATTGCCCCGCTTCGACCAGATCATACGCTCGTGCGAGAGGCGACTGCGATTCATCACTGCTCATGCAAACCGTTCTCCTGCGTGGTAAGCAAGCACAGTTGCAGTGTACAACGAAAAGTTAAAACGGCGCAAACGAAAAACCCACTTTGGAAAAGTGGGTTTGCATCATGCCCCGGAGAGGACTCGAACCTCCACGCCCAAAGGGCACAGGCCCTCAACCTGCCGCGTATGCCATTCCGCCACCGGGGCGTATAATTGCGGCGTATTATACTCGTGGCATTGCCTATGTCAATCCTTTTACGCCGGAGCAAATTCGTGTAGCATTACGCTCATATAACGATGAAAGCAGCAGGTGAAACCCATGCGGATTGCCCTTGATGCGATGGGCAGCGACAATTATCCGGTGCCCGATGTCGCGGGCGCGGTGCTCGCGGCGCGCGAATTCGGCGACACCATCCTATTGGTTGGCGACCCGGCGCACATTGAGCCGGAACTCAAGAAGCACCAGACCACCGGGCTAAATCTTGAAGTTGTGCCCGCCAGCGACATCGTGACGATGGAGGACAAGCCGAGCGTCGTCGGCAAAGCCAAGCCCGACTCGTCGATGCACGTCGGCATGAACCTGATCCGCGAGGGCAAAGCCGACGCCTTCGTCACCGCCGGGAACACCGGCGCGGCGCTCAGCATCGCCACGCTGTACACGCTCCGGCGCATACCGGGCGTCAAGCGCCCCGCCCTCAGCGCCATCCTGCGCCTGCGCGGTCGGGCGGTAATCCTGCTCGACGTCGGCGCGAACGCGGATTCGAAGGCAGAGTGGCTGGCGCAGTTCGCCCTGATGGGTAAAATCTACGCGAAGAACTCGCTTAGTCTCGACAACCCGGCGGTCGGCTTGCTTTCGAACGGAGAAGAAGAAGGCAAAGGCAACGAACTCGTCCACGAAGCGAGCGCGCTGATCGCCCAACTGCCTATCAACTTCATCGGCAACGTCGAGCCGAAAGACCTGCTCAACGGCGGCGCCGACGTGGTCGTCAGCGATGGCTTCGTCGGCAATATCCTGATCAAGTCGCTCGAAGGCGCGACCAGCGCCATGGGCAAACTGATCCGCGAAGAAATCATGCACGACACGGTTTCGAAGCTGGGCGGGCTGCTGGCACGCGGCGCGTTTCGCCGTGTCTACAAGCAGGTTGACCCATTTGAAGTCGGCGGCGCACCTCTTTTGGGGGTGAATGGTGTTGTAATTATCGGTCACGGTCGTTCCAACGACAGTGCCATCAAGAACGCCATCGGTCAGGCGCGCAAAGCAGTGACCGGGCGCGTGATTGAGTCGATTGAAGCAGGGCTGAAAGAACAGACAGAGATCGAGGGGAGGTAAGCGGCGCGGAAGCCGCTTGGATACGTATGGAACTTTTGCGAAACGGACGACCGCGCGTCGTCATCACGGGGTTGGGGACAGTGACGGCGCTCGGCGGTGTGAAAACGCTGTGGGAGAGCCTCAAGGCAGGGACATCCGGGATTCGGCGGATCGAGACGATCCCGATTGAGCACGTGCCAGTCAAGATCGGTGGCGAGGTGCGCGGTTTCGACCCGACCCAGTGGATCGAGCCAAAGGAAGCCCGCCGCATGGGTCGCGCCTCGCACTTCGCGGTCGCGGCGGCAGCCCAGGCGATTGAAGACGCCGGGCTGAACGCCCAGATGATCGAAGAAGAAGGCGAGCGGGTCGGCGTGGTCGTCGGCACGACGCTGGGCGCGCACGAAATGGCGGAGCAGAACACGTTCAAGTACAAGACCTCCGGCTTCCGCAAGCCGAATCCACTGACGCTGATCAACTCGCTGCCGAACATGCCGGGACACTACGTGAGCCGCTTCTTCCGCGCCTTCGGTCCCCTGCTCGCCCCGTCGACGGCGTGCGCCGCCGGGACGCAGTCGGTTGGCGAAGCCAGCGAGATGATCAAGAACGGACGCGCCGACATGATCATCACCGGCGGCGTCGAGGCAGTCCTGCAGGACTACGCCATCGCCGGCTTCGAGGCGATGGACGCGCTGGCGACCGGCTACAATGACAACCCGGCAGCCGCCAGCCGCCCGTTCGACAAGAACCGCAACGGGTTCGTGTTCAGCGAAGGCTGCGCAATTCTGGTGATCGAAAGTCTGGGACACGCGCTCAAGCGTGGGGCGCGCATTTACGCCGAAATCCTCGGTCATGGCGCGTCGTCGGATGCTTTCCACATCGCCGCGCTCGACCCGACCGGCAACGGCGCGTGGCGCTCGATGCGCTGGGCGCTGGAAAATGCTCACGTCAATACCGACGACATCCAGTACATCAACGCGCATGGCACGGGCACGCAAGCCAACGACGCGATGGAAACGCTGGCAATCAAGCGCGTCTTCGGCGAGCAGGCTTACAACATCCCGATCAGCTCGACCAAGAGTATGCTCGGTCACGCGCTCGGCGCTTCTGGCGCAATCGAAATCGTCGCCTGCGTGATGAGCATGGTCGAAGGCGTGCTGCACCCGACCATCAACTACGAGACGCCCGACCCGGTTTGCGACCTGGACTACGTGCCGAACGTCGCGCGCGATGCCAAAGGACTGCGCATCATCCTGTCCAACAGCTTCGGACTCGGCGGACAGAACGCCTCCATCGTCCTCGGCTCGATCTAGTCCAAACGATTTCAGCCCGGCTCAACGCGCGCCATACGATGTATGGCGCGCGTTTTTTTGCGCGCGGCGGTTATAATATGCCGTATTCGAGTGCAGACCGGGCGACTGTGGAACAGTATCGTAGTGTAGATGAGCTGCTGAATCGACGCGACGTGAAGCGGGCGGAAATCCTGATCGCGCGATATCTACGCTCCGAGCTTTCCGTGCAGGAGCGCGCTGGACTACTGATCGCACGCGCCCGCGCCCGCCTGCTGACGGCGCGCGCCGACGACGCGCTGGACGACCTGAACCACGCCCGCACGCTGCTGCCCGACGACTTCGACAACCCGGCAACGCTGGAACTGCTCGGCGATGCGCACTTCGCCCGCTTCGAGCTGGCGAGCGTTGGCTTTGCCGACCGCAACGACACGGCGCAGGCACTCGCCGCCTACGAGCGGATTCCGGCGGAATTCCCGCAGTACGGCAATCGCGGCTGGATTTTCTACCAGCGCGGGCGCATCTTCCTGACCGAGAACCGCGTCGACGATGCCGTCGAGTGTTTCCAGCAGGCGCTGCTGATGCCCAGCACCGTCCCCGCACTGACCGCCTACTGTTACGAGCGGCTCGGCTTCGTGGCGTTTTACGAGCGGCGCAATTTCGAGCAGGCGATCAGCTTCCTGAACAAAGCAGTCGCCACCTACCCCGCCGCCGAGGACAGGCTGTGGCTGGTTCACGTCCACACGCTGCGCAGCCGCGTCCACCGCGAGATGCGCGACATCGACGCCGCCGTCGAAGCCGCCAGGAGCGCGATCAGCGTGGCGGGGAGCGCTGATGGCAAAGCCGGGCTGACCGATGCCCTGCTCGCCGCCGCTGAGACGCTCGCTCCGCTCGACGGGCGCGAGAAGGAAGTGATCGCCTACCTTCAGCAATACGTCCAGATGAGCAAAAAGCCGCTCGGCATCGACGTGACCTGGTCGCGCATCCACGAGATGCTCGGCGACGCGTACTACAAGGCGAATCAGCTTCAGAACGCCGTCAGCGCGTATCAGGCGGCGCTCCAAGTCAACCCCTACACACCCTGGGAACTGTCGCTGGACTACCGCATCGCGCGGACACTGTACCAGCTTGGCGAATACGAGCAGGCGATCCGGGCGATCCAGAAGATGATGCAGTCCGCCGAAGCCGATGGGCAGGCGGTAGGCGATTACCGCGTGTATCACATCCTCGGCAACTCGCACTTCGCGCTCGGCAGCTACCGGCACGCCGCCGACGCCTACCAGACGGCGCTCGACATCGCCCCCGCCAATGCCGACGGTCTCGACAAGGTGCGGCAGTACCTTCAGTTCGCCCAGGACTTGAGCCGTCCTGTATAATGAAATCACCCACCACTAGCGCGGAAGTGAGCTAAATGGAAACGAGAGTCATCGTGATCGGCGGCGGGCTGGCGGGTTCGGAAGCCGCCTGGCAGCTTGCCGAGCGCGGCTTCGGCGTCGACCTGTACGAAATGCGCCCGATAAGGACGACCGGCGCGCACGTCAGCGACCGGCTGAGCGAGCTGGTATGCAGCAATTCGTTCGGCTCGAAGCTGCCGGATCGTGCGTCCGGCTTGCTTAAAACCGAGCTGGATATGCTGCGGTCGCTGCTGCTCGCCTGCGCGGAGCAGTCGGCTGTCCCGGCAGGCGGCGCGCTGGCAGTGGATCGGGAAGCGTTTTCGCAGGCGGTGACCGACGCGGTCGGCAGCCATCCCAATATCCGCATCATCCGTGAGGAAATGCCGACCATCCCGCAGACACCGGCGATCATCGCTTCCGGTCCGCTCACGTCGACGGCGCTAGCGGCGGAAATCGCGCGGCTGACCGGGCAGGATCACCTGTACTTTTATGACGCGCTCGCGCCGATTGTCGCCGCCGACAGTATCGACATGAACATCGCCTTCCGCGCCAGCCGCTACGGGCGCGGCGACGAGGACGAGGGCGATTACATCAACTGCCCGATGAACCGCGACGAGTACGAGCGCTTCGTCGACGCGGTGCTGGCTGCCGAAAAGATCGGGCTGCGCGACTTCGAGCGCGAGGATGAGCATTTTTTCGAAGGCTGCCTGCCCATCGAGCAGATCGCTTCACGCGGGCGCGACGCCCTCGCCTTCGGTCCGATGCGCCCGGTCGGGCTGACCGACCCGCGCACGGGCAGGCGACCGTATGCCGTCGTCCAGCTTCGCCAGGACAACCTGATGGGCAGCCTGTACAATCTGGTCGGTTTCCAGACGAATCTGAAATGGGGCGAGCAGCGCGCCGTCCTGCGCGCGATCCCCGGTCTGGAAAACGCCGAGTTTCTGCGCTACGGACAGATGCACCGCAACACGTTCATCAACTCGCCCACCCTGCTTCACCCGACGCTGGCGTTCAGAAACCGCGCCGACCTGTTCTTCGCCGGGCAGATCACGGGCGTCGAAGGCTACATGGGCAACGTCGCTACCGGGCTGGTCGCCGCGATCAACATGACGCGGACGCTGCAAGGCAAGCCAACCTGGACGATCCCACAGACGACCATGCTCGGCGCGCTGTGCCACTACATCACCCACGCCGAGCCGAAGCATTTCCAGCCGATGAAAGCCAATTTCGGAATCCTGCCGGAACTGACCGCGCGTGTGAAGGACAAGCGCGCGCGCTACGCCGCTTACGTCGAGCGCGCAGTCAACGACATGACCGCCGCCATCGGGCAGCTTGAAGATACGTATCTGAAAACGGAGACAACTCCTTGATCCTGCGACGAATTCCCCTCTTAATCCTGATCGCGTTCCTGTTTAGCACTGTCGATGCGCAGGACGACGCTGTCCAGTTCGACGGCGCGCGAGCGCTGCAACAGGTCGCCGACTTCGTTGCCGTTGGCGAGCGTGAGACCGCCACGATGGGCAGCATCGAAGCGGGCAACCTGATTCTTGATCGACTGGATGCGCTCGGCTGGACGACCGACGAGGACTGGCACGTGGTTGGCTTCGGCGACCGCAGCGGACTGAGTGCCGACGCCCAGACGACGCTCGAATACTGGCAACCGCTCAACGTGTCCGACCTGCTCGGCGCGGAACTCAGCGCCGATGCGCCGGACGCGCGGGCGATTCGCTTCGACCCGCTGATCATCCCGGTGCGGAATCTGGTCGCCAGCTACGGCAGCGGCGCGACCATCATCATCGGTGCGCACTACGACTCGCGCATTTTCGCCGACCACGACGCCGACGAAGAAAAGCACCTCGATCCGATGCCCGGCGCGAACGACGGCGGCAGCGGCGTCGGCGTGCTGCTGGAACTGGCGCGGGTGATCGGCGAGCATTACAACGCCAACAACGAAATCCGGCTGGTGTTCTTCGATGCCGAGGACAACGGTCATATCGAACCCTGGGTATCGCTGCTCCCGGCGACGAGCGGCTTCATCATCGGCTCGGCGCTGTACGCCAGCGGTCTCGACATGCAGCAGGAGAACATCCAGTACATGATTCTGGTCGACATGGTCGGCGATACCGATCAGCAGGTGCCGATTGAGGGCTATTCAAACCAGTCCGCGCCGCAGATCGCGGCGGGAATCTGGGCGGCGGCTGCCGATCTCGGCTACGGCGACCAGTTCATCACCACGCCGCGCACGCCGATCACCGACGATCACCTGCCGTTCATCCAGCGCGGAATTCCGTCGGTCGACATTATCGACCTCGATTACCCTTACTGGCATACGACCGAAGATACCATCGACAAGGTCAGCCCGGAGAGCCTAGAGCGGGTCGGGCGCACGCTGCTGGCATATCTCGAACAGACCGGCGCGATCACGCCGAAAAGCTGAGAGGAGTCCCATGCCCGTCCCCGCCAGACGCCTGCAAACCCTGCCGCCCTACCCGTTCGCGGTGCTGAACCAGCGAATGCGCGAGCTGCGCGCGCAGGGGATCGACGTGATCAACCTCGACGTGGGCAGCCCGGACATGCCCCCGCCTGATTTCGTGATCGACGCGCTGGCGGAGTCGGCGGCGCATCCCGGTCATCACGGCTACGCGGGATACCAGGGCACGCCGGATTTTCGGGCGACGGTCGCAGATTACTATCAACAGCGCTTCGGCGTGCGCATCGACCCCGAGCGCGAGGTGCTGCCGCTGCTGGGCAGTAAGGAAGGCATCATCAACCTCAGTTTCGCTTATCTGGATCGCGGCGACGCGGCGCTCGTGCCGAACGTCAGCTACCCGCCTTACGCGGCGGGCGCTCAGGTGGCGGGCGCAGAAGCTGTCTGGCTGCCGGTCGACGAAGCGGGCGGCTATCTGCCCGATCTCGACGCGATCCCGGCGGAGGCGCTGACAAACGCCAAGCTGCTGTGGATCAATTACCCGAACAACCCGACCGGCGCGACGGCGGAACTGGATTTCTACCAGCGCGCGGTCGATTTCTGCAACCGGCACAATATCATGCTGGCGTCAGACAATCCCTACGTCGAGGTTACGTTCGACGGCTACGTCGCCGGGAGCGCCATGCAAGCCCGCGACGCGATGAGCTGCACGGTGGAATTCATTTCGTTCTCCAAGTCGTATAATATGGCTGGATGGCGGATGGGCGCGGCAGTCGGCAGCGCCGAAACCATCAGGACGCTGCTGACGATGAAAAGCAACGTGGACAGCGGGCATTTCCGCCCGGTCTACGATGCGGCGGTGATCGCCAGAGAGCAGATCACGCCCGACTGGATCGCCGAGCGCAACGCCGTTTACCAGCGCCGCCGCGACCGCATTCTGGAGACGCTTCCACAGGTCGGGCTGCGCGCGCAGAAGCCGAAAGGCTCGCTGTATATCTGGGCGCGCGCCGAAAGCGGCGACGGAAAACAGTATGCCGAAGCCGCGCTGACAGAGGCGCATGTGTCGCTCGCTCCGGGCGAATTTTACGGTCCCGGCGGCGCGGCATACGTCCGCATCAGCCTTGGTATCGCCGACGAGCGGCTTGAAGAAGCGCTCGTCCGCCTCAAGAAATGGTATGGAAATCGATGACAGAACGAGAGCTTCTCATTGGAATACGCGAACGCACGCTGCTGGTCGGGCTGGAAATCCACCGCAGCCGACCGCTCCTGAGCGTGGAGGATTCGCTGACCGAGCTGGCACTGCTGGCGGACACCGCCGGGATGGAAGTCGTCGGGCAGACGTGGCAGAAAGTCGCCCACCCCGACCCGGCGACGTTCGTCGGCTCCGGCAAGGTGGACGAAATCAAGGATATGCTGCTGGCGAGCGAGGCGAGTCGTGATCTTCGACGACGAGCTGTCGCCCGCGCCACCAGCGCGAGCCCGAGAAAACGCTTCAGCGAGGAGGTCAAAGTCCTCGACCGCTCGGCGCTGATCCTCGACGCATATTCGCCGCAGCACGCCCACACCCGCGAAGGCTCGCTTCAGGTGGAGTTGGCGCAGTATGAATATCGTCTACCCAGGCTGACGCGCGCCTGGACGCACCTGGCGCGGCAGGCGGGCAGCGCATCCGGGCGTGGCGGCGCGGGCGGCAACGTCGGCTTGCCGCGGTCCCGGCGAGACCCAGCTTGAAGTCGACCGCCGCGACATCGGGCGACGCCAACGAAATGAAGAAGGAAATCGACCTGCGCACCTTTGCCAACGCCGCGAACGCCGGCGACCAGGCGCGATCCAGCGACAGCGCTGGTCGGCTACACCAACGCCGAGGCCGGCGCTGCTGCGACATCACCGACGCCGGAGGAGCGACCATCTGCATCGCCGACGGTGCCGCCACACTCGACGACTACCGGCGCGTCGACCTGCCGTCAGGGCGGCAGGCGCTGGTAAGCGATACCGTCGGCTTCATTCAGAAGCTGCCCACGACGCTGATCGCGGCATTCCGCGCCACGCTGGAGGAGATCAACGACGCCGACATCATCCTTGAGATGGCGGACATTAATCATCCGAACGTCATCCAGCACCTCGAAACCGTCGAGGACACGCTCGCGGAAATCGACGTGCCGCCTGTGCCGCGCATTCTGGTATGGAACAAAGTCGATCAATGGGGTGACCAGCCGCCGCCGACCGTCGCCGAGCCGGACTCCTACGCGGCATCCGTGAAGGTCTCGGCGACCAGAGGCACGGGGCTGGATCGGCTGCTCGAAGCGGTCGAGGCGGCGCTCGCTCAAAGCCTGTTTTCGATGACGGTGCGGCTCCCCTATGAGCGCGGCGACCTGGTATCGCTGCTGCATGAGATGGGAACCGTCGAAGAACAATCGCATGTGGAAGATGGCGTCGTGCTGCACGTCCAGCTTCCGCGCGCCCTCGTCGCCCGCTTCCAGGACTACCGGATATAAGCCATGTTCAAGCGCATCGACCGTTCCGCCGCCCTTGCCCGCTTACTCGAAGCGCTGTCGGCGACGCTGGCGCGCCAGCGCGGTCTGCCGATTGTGCTGGGCGTGCTGCTGGTCGCCATCAGCTTCATTGTCCAGTTGATCAACGTATACAACCCTTCGCAGACGCTCGACCTGATCTGGACGGTCACGCACCATCTGGGGCTGCTGCTCGCCCTGATCGGCTTGCTGCTGGTCGAGCCGCTCGGTCAATGATCGGAACATGAATTGATTCAGTGTCGCCCACTCCAGGACATCGACGAATTTGAGGCAGCGTACAATCTGGAAATCGCAGTCTGGGGGATAGACCCGAGCGACGCCGTGCCGGTCAACCTGCTGCGAGCGCTTCAGCACGGCGGCAGCTCGCTGCTGGGCGCGTATGACGGCGCGCGCATGGTCGGCGTGGCGCTGGCGTTCCCGGCGCGCGTCGGCGAACGCTGGGTACTGTGGTCGCACCTGACCGGGATCGACCGCGCGTATCAGGGTCAGGGCGTTGGCTTCGCCCTGAAGCTGTACCAGCGGCAGTGGGCGCTCGACAATGGCTACGACGAAATCCGCTGGACGTTCGATCCGCTCCAGCGCGGCAACGCGCACTTCAACCTGCGGCGGCTTGGCGCGACGGCGGAGCGCTATTACGTCAACTTCTACGGCGTGATGATCGACGAAATTAACCACGCAAACGTCCCGTCAGACCGCGTCGAAGCAGTCTGGCGGCTGCGCGATCCGCGCGTTGAGCAATTGCAAAACGGTGAGCAAGATGCGGTGCCGGACGCGCGCCGATCTTGCTGACCGATATGGGATTACCGCGCGTAGAGAGCTTCGACGGATCACGTGATGCATACCTCGTCCAGATTCCGCGCCGCCTGCCCTACCACGAGTCGCTGCTGGCGTGGCGGCTCGCGCTGCGTCAGGTGTTGAGCGCCGCGTTCGAGCGCGGCTACACGGCGGTGGACTTCATAACCGCCGACGCGTACCTGCTTCGCCGCACCTGAAGCCGGACATCACAAAAATAGCCGAAATTTCGGCGTCAAATTACTTCCAAACCTCTTTTTGCTCTCTGGAAGGATTGTCTTATAATTTCGCAGGCAGAGGCTAAGCTTAATTGTGTTTGCTATTCGTGTATGGAGGACTTGCTGATGAAGCGGCGCTTCACACTATTGTTCGTGCTCACGGCGATACTGGTATTGCCGGGCATACAACTTCTGGCGCAGGATGCCCTGCCCGGATCCCGCGACCCTGCCCGACCTGGGGGGCGCGCAGTTACCATCGCGGTGGAAAATGCCTACGCCCCGTACAACTACCTCGACAACGATGGCAAGGGCATTGGCTGGGATTACGATACCTTCCACGACATCTGCCGACTGCTCAACTGCGTGCCAGAGTTCCAGCAGATGGCATGGGACGGGATGCTGCTGGCGGTCTCTCAAGGGCAGGTCGATGTCGCCGCTGACGGCATCACCTACACCGAAGAACGCGACGAAACCGTCGATTTCTCCACCCTCTCTACCAAGCCTACGACGAGACCTCCTGGTGCGCGGCGACGAAGACCGCTTCTCCAGTGCCGAAGAACTCGCGATCCCCGACTACATCGTCGGCACTCAGCTTGGCACCACCAACGAACTCACTTCGCAGGAAGTCTTCGGCGACGCTCACATCAAGTCCTACGACCACCCAGCCGCAGTTCAGGCGCTGATCAACGGCGAGGTCGATGCCGTCGAAATCGACCGTCCCGCGGGCTTAGCCTTCACCGTCACGCAGGGCAACCTGCGCGTGCTGGACGAGAAGCTTCCCGCCGCGCGGCTTGGCGTTCGCTTTCCCGCCTGGCTCCGACCTCATCGACCCCATCAATCAGGCAAAGGCGCATCTCGAAGCGACCGGGCGCTGGGATCAGATTTACGTGCGCTGGTTCGAAAAGCCCGACCTGCCCGACCTGGGGGCGCGCAGTTACCATCGCGGCAGGAAAATGCCTACGCCCCGTACAACTACCTCGACAACGATGGCAAGGGCATTGGCTGGGATTACGATACCTTCCACGACATCTGCCGACTGCTCAACTGCGTGCCAGAGTTCCAGCAGATGGCATGGGACGGGATGCTGCTGGCGGTCTCTCAAGGGCAGGTCGATGTCGCCGCTGACGGCATCACCTACACCGAAGAACGCGACGAAACCGTCGATTTCTCCACCCTCTACCAAGCCTACGACGAGACCCTCCTGGTGCGCGGCGACGAAGACCGCTTCTCCAGTGCCGAAGAACTCAAGGCGATCCCCGACTACATCGTCGGCACTCAGCTTGGCACCACCAACGAACTCACTTCGCAGGAAGTCTTCGGCGACGCTCACATCGGGTCCTACGACCAGTTCCCAGCCGCAGTTCAGGCGCTGATCAACGGCGAGGTCGATGCCGTCGAAATCGACCGTCCCGCGGGCTTAGCTCTCCTTCACCGTCACGCAGGGCAACCTGCGCGTGCTGGACGAGAAGCCTCCCCGCCGCGCGGCTTGGCGTTCGCTTTCCCGCCTGGCTCCGACCTCATCGACCCCATCAATCAGGCAAAAGCAGCGATGGAAGCAGACGGCACATGGGACGATATCTACCGCACGTGGTTTGAAAGCTAGAGCTTACCGTGATGAAGGGGCGGCACTGGTCCGCCCCTTCTCAAATGTATGGGTGGGTACTCATGGCGCAATCGACAACTGCCCTAACTGACGTTCCACCAGGACGCCAGTTTCTTGATCCCCGCGCTCTGACGCGCAATCTGATTGAGCGGCGGAGCTGGTTCATCGCCTTCATTATCCTCAACATTGTAGTGATTTACACCATCGTCAACAGCGAGGTTCTGTTAGAGGCGTGGGATTTCATCTGGCCCGGCATCGTCACAACGATTCAATTGACGGTTGTATCGTACATCCTGGCGACAATCATTGGGTTGTTTACCGCGCTCATGCGTATCTCAAAAAATACCGTGATTTACAACGCGGCAACGTTCTACGTCGAACTGTTTCGTGGCTTACCGCTTTCTCGTCATCATCATTCTCATTTTCGGCTTTGTCCTCAAGCTACAGTTTGTCAACTTTGTCTCATCGATTCCTTTTCTGGATGATCTGCAGCACGCTTCAGGATCAACCCTGATTTGATTGCAGGTGACCACGACCTCGGTACGCAACATTCCGGACATTACAGCGATCATCTTCGCGTTCGCCCTGACATATGGCGCGTTTATGTCAGAAGTGTTCCGCGCGGGCATCGAGAGCATTGGCAAGGGCAAACGAAGCAGCTCGCTCGCTCGGCATGACTTTACGTGCAAGCAATGCGCTACGTCATCCTCCCGCAAGCGATCCGCAACGTGCTGCCTGCGATGGCGAACAACTTCTGTTCTGCTCCTCAAGGACACGTCGCTGGCATCGGTGTTGCAGTGCCGGAAATCTCGTACCTGACGTTAGCATGGCGAGCAACCGCTTTCGCTACCCGGAAGGTTTGCTCTGCCTGTCGCTGATCTACGCCGACCTGACGATTGTGATGTCTCTGGGCGTATTATCTGGAATCGCGGCTGCACGCCGACAAGCACGAGGATTGATCCTATGGTGAAGGCTGCCATTCCAATTATCAGCGTCCGCAACGTATCGAAGCATTTTGGTCGAGTAGAAGCCCTGAAACACGTCAGTCTGGAAGTGCTGCCCGGCGAAGTCGTCGTGATCATTGGTCCCAGCGGCTCCGGCAAAAGCACGCTGCTGCGCTGCATTAACCGGCTGGAAACCGTCGATGAAGGGGAAATCTGGGTCAACGGCATCCACCTGAACCACAAGGCGACGAACATCAATCAGGTGCGCGAAGAAGTCGGCATGGTGTTCCAGTCGTTCAACCTGTTCCCGAACCTGACGGCGCTCGGTAATGTCATGCTGGCGCAGCAGATCGTCCGCAAGCGCGACAAAGCTGAAGCCATGGCAACTGCGCGTCGGCTGCTGGAAAAGGTCGGCATCCCGGAGAAAGCCGATGTCTTCCCGGCGAAGCTGTCAGGCGGTCAGCAGCAGCGCGTGGCGATTGCACGCGCGCTGGCGATGAATCCCAAGATCATGCTGTTCGACGAGCCAACTTCCGCCCTCGACCCGGAAATGATCAAAGAGGTGCTGGATGTAATGCTCGACCTCGCCAAAGAAGGCATGACGATGGTGTGCGTCACCCATGAGATGGGCTTCGCGCGCGCCGCCGCCGACCGCGCCGTGCGTTCATGGACATGGGCGAAAAGATCGTCGAGACGACGCCACAAGACCTGTTCCAGAACCCCGAACACGAGCGGCTGAAGCTGTTCCTGAGCAAAATCCTCTACTGACGCGATCACTCAGGATTTGCGCCCAATAGATGTCCGGCACGAACATCGTGCAGAAACATGCGCATGTCCGGCGTAACTGTGAACCCGGCAATCGGGACGGTCAGGTCGCTGTACAGGACAATCTCGACCTGATCGTTGGTGCAGCCGCCGTTGTCGAGGCAAACTCGCGGGTCGACACGCCCGACCAGCCCGCGATTGCCGAGCGAGTACGAGAAGTACAGCTTGCCATCGCCGCGCCAAGCTGTAAGCCGGTCGTGTTCTGCAATCCGCTGACCAGTACATGATTGGCGTCCGCCGGGTCTGCCGTGCCGCCCAGCACGTCATCGAGCGCGTACCACTCTCCAATCGAGCGGCGCGTGCTGCCGTAGTTGGCAACGTAGACTGTTCGTCCGTTGTGAACCAAGCCCATCGGCGACGACAAACCTTCCAGCACGGCTTCGTTATCCCCGTCGCGGCTGACCCGGTTGATGGTGTTCCCCAGCAGATTGGTCAGCAGGAAATACTGGTCGTCCACAAAGGCGATGCCCCAGGTCCCTGCAGGTTACGCACAACCGTCTGCACGCCGCTGCGCGTCACGCGGTTCAGGGCATTCGCCTGATAGTCAGGAACCCACAGGTCAGGTTCATGTCCTGCTCGACATAGAGCGTCTGCGCGTTGCGAATGCCGTAGATGTACGTCCGTGTCTGCCCAGTGGTATCGTCTATCTCGTAGATCGTGCCGTCGCCCGTGCAGGCGGTGTACAGAAAGCCGTTGTACCAGGCGATCCCGTTCGGGCGCTGCACATTTCCCGTGATGATCGACAGGTCTGCCTGTGTCAGCGGCTCCATCTGCCCGGTCGCTGCCGCCGCAGGCGTCGCTTCGACCGCAGCGGACGCCGCCGTCGGCGTCTTGGAAGGCGCGGGCGTCGGCGTGATCTCCCCCTGCCCGGCAGCAGAAAACGCTGCCAGCGCCAGCAGCGCGGCAGTCAGACAAAGTGCGATGGGTCTAGTCATACTGTTCCTGCTTCACGTGTACGATTGGAATTGAGACGAAAAAGGTCGTCCCGACCCCCGGCTCGCTTTCCAGCCAGACTTTACCGCGATGGTTCTCCACCACCGCCTTCACCAGACTTAAGCCCAAGCCGGAGCCGGAGACGTGCTCGGTTCCTTTTTGATTCGCCCGATAGAAACGATCGAATACCCGCGACTGGAGGTCTTTTTCGATCCCCACGCCCGTATCTTGCACCTCAAACATGAGAGCTTCATTATTTTGGCGCGCGCGAACGGTGACATTTCCGCCGCTCGCCGTGAATTTGATGGCGTTTTCGACCAGATTGATGATTGCGCGCTCGAACTGCTCGACGTCACAGGCGAATTCCGGCAGCGCCTCGTCGACTTCCGTCATCAACGTGATGTGCCCGTCGACCGCGCGCTCGCGCATCTCGTACATCACGTTGTGAACGATCCGCGCCGGATGGCACATTTCCAGCGAGAGTGAGCCGGATTTCACGCGCTCCAGATCGAGGATGCCACGAATGATGCGTTCCATCCGCTGAAGCTGCTTGTCGATGACCTGAACCGACTCCCACACTTCGCTGTCCTCGACCTTGATCAGATCGTCCTGAAGCAGCTCCAGATTCGCCATTGCCGCTTGCAGCGGATTCTTGAGATCGTGGCTGGTCATGCGCACCATCTCGCTTTTGATGCGGTCAAGCTCCTTGAGCTGGGTCACGTCGTTCAGCACCGCCACCCAGCCGCGCAGCCGCGTCTTTCCAAGATGCGTCAGCGAGCAAAGAAATATCCGCTCGTCATACGAAATCTCGTAGGTATACGCCGGGTGCGACCGCAGATGCCGCAGGACGCCGAAGTAGTCGTCCGGGAGCGCGTCGGGCGGGACAAGCTGCTGAATCGGCTGGTCGATGCTGTCCGCCTGCATCGAGAATAACGCCTTCGCCGCCGGGTTGGCAAAGATGAGCCGGAAGCGGTGGTCGACCGCCAGCACCGGGTTCTGCGTGCTGTCCAGCACGGCGGCGAGCTGACTGCGGGCGATCTCAACCTGCTGGGTGAGTTCCGCCTGCTCTTTGAACAGCCGGTTGTGGACGATAGCGACCGCCGCCTGCGCGCCAAGCAGTTCCAGCATGTAGACGTCTTCGTTCCAGAACAACCGCCCATGCCGCTGCGCCGCGACCGCCATCAGCGCGCCGATGGCTTCGCCGCCGTGCATCAGCGGCGCGCACACCACCGAGCCGAAGGTCTCGCGGGCGAACGGAAAGTCGTCCACGCCGCGCCACTCGTGGGCGTAATCGTCCACGTGGACGGGCTGGCGGGTCTGGGTCGCCGTGCCTGCGATCCCGTTGGGCGGCACAGCGGGCATTCGCAGCGGATCATTCGGGAGTTGATGCGCATAAGCCAGTTGTATACCGCTCGCTCCGTTCAGGAAGATCGCTACGCCGTCCGCGCCGAGCAGACTGGCGACCAGCATGGCGATCTGGCTCAGCAGCAGGTCGATTTCGGTGTGGCTGGTGATGGCGATGTTGACCTTGCGGATCGCCTCGACCTGCGAGTTGCGCTCCGCCAGCGGGCTGATGATCTCCTGCCCCATGACGGCGAAGCTGATGACCAGCGCCGCCACCGCGCTGATATTGATTGACAGCGAGAAGATTTGCAGCTCGGGGTTGAGGAAGCCAAGGCTCTGCCCGATCACGAACAGCGCGACCCCGACTTCGACCAGCCGCGAACGGACTTTGCGGCGGTAGCGCCACAGCAGGTAGAGCGTGCCCCAGTCGAAGATCACGTAGAACACGACCAGCAGCGGCTGCGAGTGATAGCTGAATTCGCCCGCGTCGACCGTGACGAACGCCGAAGGCGCGTTGCCGAGGATCGGCAGCAGGCGGAAGAAGACCACGACCAGCAGGCTGACCAGCGCCAGCGCGCGGAATCGTCGCGTGTGCGCCTTGACGATCACCGCCGCCAGCACGTACACGGCGACGCTGGAGCCGGTGAACCCCAGCTCCATGATGCCGATCATCAGCTTGATCAATTCCGACTGTGGGTCGATCAGCGCCAAACCCTGCGCCAGCAGCGAGCCGCCGTTCCAGAGGATGACCAGGAAAAGAAACACGGCGAAAAACTGGTTGAGTTCCTTACGGAAGTCGTTCCACAGGATGATGACCAGGAACGCCAGCGCCAGCGGTAGCATGACCGCGTTGATGAGCAGGGTTATGGCGTTTAACCCGGTCATGTGCCGGAGCTTTCAGACTGACTTCTGCGGCGCGATGGGCTGTTTCTCGAAGCGGTAGCCGACGCGATGCTCAGTGAGGATGTATGCCGGGTTGGAAGCGTCGCGCTCGATCTTCCGACGTAGCTGGCTGATGTACACACGCGGGTAGTACACGTCGTCAATGTATTCCCGCCCCCAGACCTGTTCGAGCAGGTCGCGCTGCGAGACGACCCGCCCGGCATTTTCCAGCAGCACGACCAACAGCTTGAACTCGGTCGGCGTCAGATGCACGTTAACGCCATCGACGTATACCTGACGGCGATGCAGATCGATATTCAAATGACCGTCGTCGTAGCGCTGCTCGGTCTGGACGCTGGTCATCAGGGCGCGGCGCAGCAGCGCACCGACGCGGGCGACGAATTCGTTGAGGCGCACGGGCTTGGCGAGATACTCGTCTGCGCCCGCGTTCAGTCCCTCAATGATGTCCTCTTCAGTGATCGCCTGAGCCGACAACATCATGACGGGCGTATCCGAAACCTCACGAATCCGTCGGCAAACCGTCAAGCCGTCCATGCCATCCGGCATGATAATATCTAGTATGACGATGTCCGGGCGATCGCTGTGAAAGGCGCGCACCGCCTCCAGCCCATTCTGACACGCGATGACTTCATAGCCTTCGCGCTTCAGCTTGCGACCGAGGGCGTCCCGAATAGCCTGCTCATCGTCCACAATCATGACTTTCATAAAATTCAGTGTAACATCGGCTGAATTTTGGGACAAGTAGGCGAACTATCTTATTTCTTAAGGGTCTGGCTATAATGAAGGCGGGATTGCTCGCAGAAGAGAGGTGTCGAATGGCGACCAGACGATTTTTCCTGGCGGTGCTGGCGATAGTGTTCGCGCTCGCCGTCAGCGCGTGTAACCTGGCGGGCGCGCCATCCGAAGAACAGATCGCGGAGACCGCGACCGCTGCCGTCACGACGCAGCCATCGCGCACCCCCGCCTCGACCAGCGGCGTCCCGACGACCTTCCCGGTGACGCAGCCGACTCCCCTGCCGTCGTTCACCTTCCCGACGGCGGTTGTGGTCGTGCCGACGGCGATCCAGTTCCCGACGAGCGTACCGCCAGCGGTCTTTCCGACCAACACGCCGCTGCCCGTGAGTATCGTTATCCTGTCGCCCGTGCCCGGCAACGTGGTCGCGGGCAACGTGCAGATACTCGGCTCGGCGAGCCACCCGCAGTTCCTCCAATATCAGGTCGAGTACGGTCCCGACCCCAATCCGGGCAATCTGTGGTTCCCGGCGACTTCCGCCATCACCAACCCGGTGCTGAACGGTCTGCTCGGCATCTGGAATACCAACACGGTGCAGGACAGCCGCTACCAGCTTCGCCTGCGCGTCTACCTGCGCGACGGAACGCTGCTGACGACCGTCATCCCCAACATCACCGTCCAGAACCGGATCAACACGCCCATCCCATCACCAACGCAGAACATCCCCCGCCCGATTGCAGCATTCTCGCAGGATAGAGCGGTGGGCGACGTGCCGCTGACTGTCCAGTTCATCAACCAGTCGAGCGGCACGATTAACGCCATTTCGTGGAACTTCGGCGACGGCAATTCCAGCAACGAGGTCAACCCCCGGCATACGTTCGGCGCGCCCGGTCTGTACACTGTGACGCTGAGCGTGAGCGGACCCGGCGGCAGTTCGAACGTCTCGCGCCAGATCAACGCGACCAGCCCGACCGCTCCCGTCGCCGGGTTCACGCAGGATCGCATCGCCGGGATCGCGCCGCTGACGGTGCAGTTCACTGACCAGTCGAGCGGCAACATTTCGACACGGCTGTGGTTCTTCAGCGACGGCTCGACCAGCACCGAGCGCAATCCGGCGCACACGTTCAACGTGCCCGGCACGTACAACGTGTTCCTGACGGTGACAGGTCCCGGCGGCTCGTCGAGCGTGACGCGCCAGATCAACGTGACCAGCTCCATCCCGCCGACGGCGACGCCAACAGCGACATTCACGCCCACCTGGACGTTCACGCCGACCTTTACGCCGACTAACACCACAACGGTTATCCCACCGACGCTGACCTTCACGCCGACGGCGACCTTTACACCCACATGGACGTTCACGCCAACTTTCACGCCGACGTTTACCGATACGCCGACCAACACGACCACGGTCATCCCGCCGACGCTGACCTTCACGCCGACGGCAACCTTTACACCCACATTCACCGATACGGCGACAGTCGTCCCGCCAACACTGACGTTCACACCGACATTTACGCTCACATTCACGCCCACGCCGACCAATACGCCGGTTCCGCCGCCGCAGGCGTTCTTCTCTGCCAGCGTCGTCCAGAACAATCCGCTAGCGGTGCAGTTCACCGACGAGTCGTCGGGTCAGGTGGTCGCGCGGCTGTGGGAATTCGGAGACGGCACGACTTCGGCGGAACAGAATCCGCTGCATACCTACGCGGCGGGCGGCGACTACACCGTCACCCTGACCGTCGCCGACGCTCTGGCGCAGACGACGAGCTACTCGCTGGTGGTCTCGGTGAGCGCGCCCGTGCAGGCAAACTTCGCCGCCCAGCCGAACGGGCTGAACGTGCAGTTCGTCAACCAGTCGACCGGACCGGTCACGACGTTCCTGTGGGAATTCGGAGACGGCACGACTTCGGCGGAACAGAATCCGCTGCACACCTACGGAGCAGGCGGCACATACACTGTCACACTGACCGTGGGCGATGCCAATGGCAGAACCAGCAGCACCAGCCAGCAAGTCAGCGTCACTCAGCCCGTGCAGGCGAGCTTCACCGCCCAACCCAACGGCTTGACCGTGCAGTTCGTCAACCAGTCGACCGGACCCGTCGCATCCTACCTGTGGAGCTTTGGCGATGGCGGTTCGTCGAGCGAGCAGAATCCTGCCCATACCTACGCGGCAGGCGGCACATGCACGGTCACTCTGACCGTCACCGGGACGAACGGCGGCAGCAACAACACCAGCCAGCAGGTCAGTGTCACTCAACCTGTGCAGGCGAACTTCTCGGCGCAGCCCAGCGGACTGACCGTCCAGTTCGTTGACCAGTCCACCGGACCGATAGCCTCGTATCTGTGGGACTTCGGCGACGGCGGCTCGTCCAGCGAGCAGAATCCTGCCCACACCTACGCGGCAGGCGGCACGTACACCGTCACCCTGACCGTGACCGGCACGAGCGGCAGCAGCAACAACGCCAGCCAGCAAGTCAGCGTCACTCAGCCCGTGCAGGCGAGCTTCACCGCCCAGGTCTCCGACCTGAACGTGCAGTTCATCGACCAGTCGACCGGGCAAATCCTGAGCTACGCGTGGGTGTTCGGCGACGGCAGCTCGTCCAGCGAGCAGAATCCTGCCCACACCTACGCGGCAGGCGGCACGTACACCGTCACCCTGACCGTCACTGGCACGAATGGCGCGAGCAATACCGCCAACCAGCAGGTGACGGTCACCGCGGCGCTGCACGCCGAATTCTCGGCGCAGCCGTCCGACCTCAACGTCCAGTTCGTTGACCAGTCGACCGGGCAGATCGTCGCCTACCAGTGGGACTTCGGCGACGGCAGCGGGTCGAATGAGCAGAATCCACTGCACGGCTATAATGCGGGCGGCACGTATACGGTCACTCTGACGATTACGGGCAGCAACGGCGGCACCAACAGTATCAGCCATCAGGTAACGGTCGCGGCAGCCATACAAGCCAATTTCTCGGCGCAGCCCAACGGCTTGAACGTGCAGTTCGTCGACCAGTCGACCGGGCAGATCGTCGCCTACCAGTGGGACTTTAAGGCGACGGCAGCGGCTCGAATGAGCAGAACCCGCTGCACACATACGCGGCAGGCGGCACGTACACCGTGACGCTGGCCGTCACCGAGAGCGACGGACGCACCGACGATCAGAGTCAGACGGTGCAGGTCGCGTCGCCGCTGACGGCGGAGTTCGCCTCCCAGGTCAGCAACCTCGACGTGCAGTTCACCGACCAGTCGAGTGGACAGATCGTCGCCTACCAGTGGGATTTCGGCGACGGCAGCTCCAACGACCAGAACCCGCAGCACAGCTACGCGGCAGACGGCGCGTACACGGTGACGCTGACCATTACAGGCGGGGACGGCAGCGGCACCAGCGCCAGCCATGAAGTTACGGTCAGTGCTCCGGCGGTCGAGCCGACGCAGCCACCGCAGCAGACGATAGTCGACACCACGCCGATCCTGCCGAACTTCAACAACCTGCACGACGCTCTGCGCGGCATTTACGCCAGCGGCGTGAACAGCTTCGGCAATCAGGCAACCGTGTTCTCGACGGCGGGCGACAGCATCTTCACGCTGTCCGGCATCCTCGATCCGTTCGCAACGGGTCAGTACGACCTGAGCGGCAAGGATGATCTGGAAGCCATCATCGAGTGGTACAACAGCACCGATCTCGGTGGCGTGACCAGCTTCAATTCCAACAGCCTCGCGGTCAACTCCAACTGGATGGCGCAAAGCCTGCTCGATCCGAATCAGGCGGATCCGTCGTGCGGCGGCGAATCGCCGCTCGCCTGCGAGCTGCATCGGACACACCCGGTGCTGATGTTCGTGGTGGTCGGCGCGAACGACGCCCAGTTCGGGACGGACGCGGGCACGTTCCAGAGCCTGATGAACCAGATCGTGGCGACAGTCACGTCCAACGGCACGATCCCGGTGCTGGTGACGATCCCGGACAACGGCGGTAACCCGAACGTCGAGCCGCTCAACGAGGTGATCATCAACGTGGCGCAGGCGAACGGCGTGCCGCTGCTGAACGCGGCGCGGGCACTGAACGAGCTTCCGGGCTTCAATCTGGATGCCTCGCCGAGCGGCGCAGGTGCGCTGGATATTGGCTCGGTGTCGAGCTTCGGCATCAATGCCCTGAACTTCAACCTCTTGCAAGTGTTGAGCGATGCGCGTAACATCATCTTTCCAGACGCATGAGCCGGATTGATGGACGCCGTAGGGGTGCGGCAAGCTGCACCCCTACCCTCACACTAGGGGAACCGATGCGACGTAAGCTGGTGCAAATCTTCTGTGTATGCCTGCTGTTGATGGCGGGCTGCACGTCATCGACCGACACGTCGTCGATTCTGGTCACGCTTGCGGTGGATGGTCAGGAGCGGAGCTACCCGCTCCCGATTGCGATCACCGTCGGCGAGTTCTTGCGGCAGGCGAACGTCGAGCTGGGTTCGCTGGACGAGGTGACGCCGCCGCTGTTCTCGCAGGTCAGCGATGGGCTGCGCGTCACCGTCACGCGGGTTGAAGAAACTCAGGAATGTGAAAATCAGGATTTGCCGTTCGCGGAAATCCGTCGACCATATGAAGGTCTTCAACCGGGCGAGGAGCGAGTGACCCAAGCCGGGCAGAGCGGCGTCGAGGAGATTTGCTACCGCGTCACCATCCGCGACGGCAAGCGCGCCGAGCGCGTCCCGATCCGCACGACCATCATCACCGCAGCGCAGGATGCCATAATTTACTTCGGTCCAAGCGGGCAGCTTGACCCCGTTCCGATTGAAGGGACGCTGGCGTACATCAGCAACGGCAACGTGTGGGTGATGCGCGGCAACAGCACCAACAAGCGCCTGCTGACGACTTCCGGCGACCTTGACAACCGCGTCTTTTCGCTCACGGCAGACGGGCGGCAGCTTCTGTTCAGCCGTAAATCGACCGACCCGACGACTTATTTCAACCAGCTCTGGATGGTCGGCGACACAACCAACGTCAACGCTCAGCCGGTCGCGCTGCGCCCGCAGAACGTGCTATACGCCGACTGGGTTCCCAATCAGGCGGATACGATCAACTATTCAAGCGGCGAGATCACCGACAACAGCCCCGGCTGGCAGGCGTACAATGACCTGTGGCTGATGCGCATCGACCCGAACGGCGGCGACTCGCTCAACGCCCGCCAACTGGTCGACCGCTCCAGCGGGTGGCTCTATAGCTGGTGGGGCACGGGCTTCCAGTGGTCGCCCAACGGGCAGCAGCTTGCCTGGGTGCGCGCCGATTCGATGGGCTTGGTCAACACCGACACCGGCGAATTCCAGACACTCTTGACCTATCCGGTGTTCAGCACGCGGCAGCCCTGGTCGTGGCGCGCGACTGTATCGTGGTCGCCCGACAGCAGTCTGCTGCTGACGACCGTTCACGGCTTGCCCATCGGCAGCGAGCCAGCCGAGACCAGCCCGGCGTTCCACGACGCGATCACCAACGCATCCGGCTCGTTCACGGCGAACGTGGTCGAGAACGCGGGCATCTGGTCGAAGCCGAAGTACTCGCCCATCAGCGGCGACGCCTCCGCGCCGCGCGGCTATATCGCCTACCTGCGCGCCCGCGACCTCGCCAACAGCATCAGTGAGTCGGCGGAATACGATCTGGTCGTCGCCGACCGCGACGGCAGCAACGCGCGCGTGGTCTATCCGGCACAGGGGCAGCCCGGCTTGACCGCCGCCGCGCCCTTCTTCACGTGGAACCCGTCCGGCACGGAGATCGCCTTCATCTACGGCGGCAATCTGTGGGTCGTGGACGTGGAATCTGCCGTCGCGCACCAGTTGACACTGGATCGCGGCGCTTCGATCCCGATCTGGACACGATGAAGCGGCAGCTTCTGATTGTCGTCGTCGCGCTGATGGTGCTGGCGGGCAGCACCGTCGCCGCTGCTGCCACGCTGCGCGAGCGCGATGCACTGCTGCGGGGTTACGTCGATCCAACTATTGACGCCAACCTGCCCTTCTGGATTCCCCGGCTCGGCGTCAACGCCGATCTGACGCAGTACAACCCCGAGGCGCTTGACGACCAGCTCAAGAATATGCGCCAGGCGAACATCACCTGGGTGCGCCAGTTCTTCCGCTGGGATGAAATCGAGCCGCAGCCCGGCATCTTTCAGTGGGATCGCTGGGATGTCATCGTCCAGCCATTCACCGATGACCCACAGTTGAAGCTGGTCGCCGTCCTGATCAACGCGCCGGGTTGGGCGCGTGCCAGCGAACATCCCAACGCGCCGCCGACTGACCCCGCCGATTTCGCTCGCTTCGCCGCCGCCTTCGCCGCGCGCTACGGTGCGACGATTGACGAGTATCAGGTGTGGGACGAGCCGAATTTGACAGCAAGCTGGGGCGGCGCACCGCCGCGCCCGGTTGATTACCTCGCCCTGCTGCGTGCCGCCTACCCCGCTATTCACGGCGCGGACGCAAACGCCACTGTGATCGCGGCGGCGCTCGCGCCAACAACCGAGCAGGGTCCCGAAAACATCGGCGACATTCGCTATCTGCAAGACCTCTACGCGCTCGGCGCAGCCCCGTATTTCGACGCTGCCGCCGCCAAGCCCTACGGCTTCAACACCAGCCCGGACGACCGGACGGTACGCGAAGATACGCTGAACTTCTCGCGGATCGTCGTGCTGCGCGAGGTCATGGCTCAGAACGGCGACGGCGCGAAAGCGTTGTGGGCAAGCGCCTTCGGCTGGAACAGCCTTCCCGAAGGCTGGGCGGGCGAGCCGTCGATCTGGGGCAGCGTCAGCGCCGAGCAGCGCGTCAGCTACACGCTGGCGGCGCTCGACCGAGCCGACCGCGAATGGGCGTGGCTCGGCGGGATGATCCTCCAGAACTGGCAGCCGAACGCGCCAGGACTCGATCCGCAGTGGGGTTTCGCCCTGCGCGACCAGCGCGATAATCCGACGCCACTGTACGCCGCGCTGGAGCAGCGCCCGCAGTCGACCTGTGCAGCCAACGGACTCTACTTCCCGGCGAGCGAGTTCGCGCGTTATTCCGGCGTGTGGACGTTCGGCGACCTCGGCGCGGACATCGGCTGGGTGCAGGACAGCCAGCTTGATTTCACCTATCAGGGCAGCGATCTGGCGCTGCTGGTGCGCGAGGACGATTACGTCGCTCTGCTCTACGCGACCGTCGACGGACAGCCCGCCAACGCCCTCCCGCGCGACGCTTCCGGCGAGGCGATCCTCAACCTGACCAGCGGCACGCGCTTGCCGGAAGTGAGCCTCGTGCCGGTCGCGCGCGGGTTGGGAAGCGGCACGCATGTGCTGCACATCACGGCGGATCGCGGTTGGGATCGCTGGGCGCTCGCCGGGTTCGCGGTCAGTTCCGGCAACCTCGCCGAGCCGTACAATCGACAGATCGGCGTGGCGCTGCTAACCGCCGCTGTCTCGGCGCTGGCTGCGGTTGTCACCGCCGCGCGACTCGACTGGTCGCCGCTGCGACGCCGGACAGCCGGTGCGTGGGAGCGCGTGGGCGATGCCGGGCAGCTTGCCATCAGCGGGGTTACATCGCTGGCGCTGATGATCGGAATGGTGCTGACGGTGAGCGACGGCATCCCGCAGCTTTTCCGGCGCGAGCCGGTTCAATTGGGGCTGGCGCTGGTCACGGCGGGGCTGATCTACCTTCATCCGAGTCTCGTCCTGACGCTGGTGGCGCTGGTCGGGTTGTTCGTGATTGTCTACCACCGCCTCGATCTCGGCTGGCATTGACCGTGTTCTACGCGCCGTTCTTCCTGTTCCCGGTAGCGCTGTATCGCTTTGCCTTCCCGATGTCCGAGGTCGTCATGCTGATCACGGCAGCGGCGTGGAGTCTGCGAGCATTGGCAGCGTGGGGGCGCAGCCGCCAGAGCGCCGCGCACTTCCCGGCGCGGAGCATCGTCACGAGCCTGCGCCCGCTGGATTACGGCGTCGCGGTGCTGGTGCTGCTCGGCGCGCTGTCGCTGGCGTGGGCGGAGCAGCGCGGCGCGGCGCTGACCGAGCTGCGCACGCTGCTGGTCGAGCCTGCCCTGTTCTACCTGATTCTGCGCACAACGGCGCGCGACCGTCGCACGCTGCTGCGGCTGGTCGATGCTTTGATAATCGCCGGGGTGCTGGTCGCCGCCATCGGGCTGTATCAGTACGTCAGGGGTGATTCGGTTATCGCGGCGGAGGGCGGCGCGCTGCGCCTCGCCAGCGTGTACGGGTCGCCCAACAACGTCGGCTTATTTCTGGGGCGCTGCCTGCCGTTCCTGCTCGCCTTCCTGCTCGTCCCGGTCGATTCAACGCGCCGGATTTTCGCCGCCGTCGGGCTGGTCATCGTCGTGATCGCGCTTGTGCTGAGCCAGAGCGCCGGGGCGCTGTTCCTCGGCGTGCCGCTAGCGGCGGCTGCCGTGATCCTGCTGACGCTCGGCAGGCGAGGTCTGGTCGTGCTGGCAGGGCTGGCGGCAGCGGGGGTTGGCGGGCTGCTGCTGGCGATGCGCTCGGCGCGTTTCTCGCGCATGTTCGACCTGAGCGAAGGCACGAGCTTCTTCCGGGTGCGCGTCTGGCAGAGCGCGGTCGAGATGATCCTCGACCACCCGATCACCGGGCTGGGACTCGACCAGTTCCTGTACGCCTATCGCGGGCGCTACATCATGCCGGACGCCTGGCAGGAGCCGAACCTCTCGCACCCGCACAATATCCTGCTCGATTTCTGGCTGCGACTCGGCATCATGGGCGTGGCGGTGCTGGTCTGGATACAGATATGGTTCTGGCGCAGCGCCGTTCGGCTGTACCGGGCGACGCGCGGCGCGGATCGGTTGTCGTTTGCGGTGACGGTCGGAAGCATGGGCAGCATGGTCAACCTGCTGGCGCACGGGCTGGTCGATAACAGTGTGTTCGTCAACGACCTGGCTTACGTGTTCGCTCTGCTACTTGGCGTTACTATGAATCTATCGCTGATCGCATACAAGGAGCGCCTATGAAGCTGGCTTTGACGATATTCGGAATCCTGCTTATGTTGACCGGTCTAATCTGGTTTCTGCAGGGGATCGGCGTATTGCAGGGAAGCTGGATGAGTAATCAGGCGCAGTGGGTGCTGATCGGGCTGCTGACGGCGGGGGTCGGCGCGGGCGCGTTCGTCATCGGGCGGCGCACGACCGGCAGAGGGCAAGGCTCATGAGCATCGACTGGTCGCGCGTGACCCCGGTGATCGTCTCAATTCTGGTGATCATCGCCATCGCCATCATCCGGCAGTATTCGCGCACGTTCGCGGCAATCGCCGCCACCATGCCGATCAACGTGCCGCTCGGCATGTGGATCGTCGCTTCGGGGGCGGACGACCCGCGGGCAACGATGGTCGAGTTCAACAGCGCGCTGCTGCTCAACATCTTCCCGACGGTCGTCTTTCTGATCGTCGCCTGGCAGCTCTCCAAAGCCGGGTTTTCGGTCGCGCAGACGATCATCCTCGGCTACGTCGCCTGGGCGGTGAGCCTGGGTCTCATGTTTCTCGCGCGTGCGATCATCGCACGATAGGGATTTGAATAGTTTTCTGATACACTGTCACAGTTTTTGCCAGATTGGAGAGATAAGATTGCGAATACTGATTACCGGCGCTGCTGGCTTCATCGGATCCCACCTTTGCGACCGCTTTCTGTCGGAAGGGAACCGCGTCATTGGCATGGACAATCTGATTACCGGAAACGTGCGCAATATCGCGCATCTTGCCGGGAACGAGCGGTTTCTGTTCGTGCGCCACGACGTAACCAATTACATCTATATCGGCGGCGAGCTGGATGCGGTGCTGCACTTCGCCTCGCCCGCCAGCCCGATTGACTACCTGAAATTCCCGATCCAGACGCTCAAGGTGGGCGCGCTGGGCACGCACAACGCGCTTGGCGTAGCGATGGCGAAGAAAGCCCGCTTCCTGCTGGCATCGACATCGGAAGTCTATGGCGATCCGCTCCAGCACCCCCAGCGCGAGGATTACCCCGGCAACGTCGATCCGATTGGTCCGCGCGGCGTCTACGACGAAGCCAAGCGCTACGCCGAGGCGCTGACGATGGCGTACCATCGCACGCACGGTCTCGACACACGCATCGTGCGCATCTTCAATACCTACGGTCCCCGGATGCGCCTCGATGACGGGCGCGTCGTGCCCAACTTCATCGGGCAGGCGCTGCGCAGCGAGCCGCTGACCGTCTACGGCGACGGCTCACAGACGCGCAGCTTCCAGTACGTCGACGACCTGATCGAGGGCGTCTACCGCCTGCTGATGAGCAGCTATAACGAGCCGGTCAACATCGGCACATCCGAGGAAATGTCGATCCGCGACTTCGCGCAGCGGGTGAACGATTTGACCGGAAACCAGGCTGGAATCGCTTACAAGGAAGATGACCGGATTCCCGGCGACCCGCAGACGCGCCGCCCCGATACGACCCGCGCCCGCGAGGTGCTCGACTGGCAGCCCGGCATTCCGCTGAGCGACGGACTGCCCAAAACCATCGCCTACTTCCGCGAGGTGCTGTGACCCGACTGTCCGCGCTCGACGCGAGAACGTCAATCTGGGCGATACTGGCGGTAGTCGTCGCGGTTCTGGCGGCGACTCAGCCGGTCGCGGTGACATTCGCGGCGCTGGCGGTGACGGCGTTCGCGCTGCTGGGCATCATCACGCCGCTGAGCACGCTGGCGGTTGTGCTGATCCTCGCGCCGCTCCGCTCGCTTGTCGAGACCGCCGCGCCGGGCGCACTCCCGCTCGACATCGGTCAGCTTGGGTTGCTGGCGCTGATCGGCTTCTGGCTCGCTGACGCGCTCGCCCGGCGGCGCGCCTTCCCCGACCTGCCCTTCTCACCGCTCTACGTGCCCGTCGGAATGTTCGTGGTGGCAACCGGGCTGACGGCGTTTTCGGCGCTGTCGCTCAGCGCGTGGCTCAACGAGTGGCTGAAGTGGGTCTCGATGCTGGTCATGATTGCCATCTGCCTTGACCTGGGCAAATGGGAATGGCTGGTGTTCGCGCTCGTGCTGTCCGGCATCGCCAACGCTGTGATCGGCATCTATGAATACTTCGGCGGCAGCGGCGCGCTCCACCTGCTGATTGACGAGTCGCATTTTCGCGCCTTCGGGACGTTCGGGCAGCCGAATCCCTTCGGCGGCTTCATGGGGCTGCTCGCGCCCATCGCGCTGATGGCGGCGCTTGGCTACAGCCGCCGGGCATGGAATACACGGTCAAGCGAGCGCCGGCTTCCGGTCGCGCTGGTCGTCACGGCGGGATTCTACGGGCTGGTGGCGGCGCTGCTGGTTGCCGGGGTATTCCTGTCGTGGAGTCGCGGCTCGTGGCTGGGCTTCGCCGCGTCGCTGGTGGCGATCCTGCTCGCTCTCCCGCGCAAATGGTGGCACGGCGTCGCGCCGCTGGCGCTGGCGGCGGTGGTAGTCGTCATATTGTGGATTGGCGGTCGGCTGCCTGCCTCCATCGTCAGCCGCATCGAAAGCGTCACCGACGAAATCACCTCATTTCAGGACGTGCGCGCGGTCGACGTGACACCGGAGAATTACGCCAACGTCGAGCGGCTGGCACATTGGCAGGCGGCGCTGAACATGGCGCAGGCGAATCCCTGGCTTGGCGTCGGATTCGGCAATTATGAAATCGCATATCCCACTTATAATCTTTTATATTGGCGGCTTGCTTTGGGGCATGCCCATAATTACTACTTGAATGTTTTTGCTGAGGCTGGCATCATAGGCTTGGCGGGTTACCTGGTATTGTGGGCGGGCGTGATGGCGCTGACGTGGCGCGCGCGCCGCCAGCCCGACCCGCTGGCGCGGCTGATCGTGGTCGGTCTGTTCGGGACGTGGACGTATCTCGCCGTCCACAGCCTGACCGACAACCTGTACGTGAACAACCTGTTCCTGCATCTGGGAGTCATGCTCGGCGTACTCGCCGTGCTGCAAAGAAATCAATGCGTGAGGATGGAATGAGCCAGACGAGCACGATCCGGCGGATCGCCGTGCGCAACCCTCTCGACGGTCCTATCTATACCATCGCCAACCGCTTCGGCGGCAATAAGGCGAAGGAAGTCGAGCGCTTTCTGAAGTTCGCAGTCGTCGGCACGGTCGGCGCGATCATCGACTCGGGCACGCTGTTTCTGCTTCAGGCGACCGTTCTGCCGCCGACGCTGCAAGACCCGGACTGGAACGTCGCCATCGCGTCGACCATCGCCTTCATCGCCGCCATCCTCAGCAACTATTTCTGGAACCGCCACTGGACATATCCCGATTCGCGCTCGCGCTCGTGGCGCAAGCAAATGGTGCAGTTCGCGGTGATCAGCTTCATCGGTTGGGTCGTCCGCACCATCTGGATTACGACGGCGCACGATCCGCTCGGTCATGCGCTCATGCCGGTGCTGCTGCCCGTGATTCAGATGTTCCGCGCCGGTTATGTCCCCTCCCCCACCGGCGAAGCGAAGCTCGGCTCGATGGCAACCTGGTTCGTCGGCGTGATCGTGGTGATGATCTGGAACTTCTTCGCCAACCGCTACTGGACGTACAACGACGTGGAATAACCCAGTGCTGAGCGATGAGTACCGAGTACTGAGTGAAAAACAGTCCTCTTCGACGGCAGCTCGCTAGGGGCAGCACACGTTGACTCAGCACTCAGCACCCGGCACACGGCACTTCAGAATTGCGATTGACTACACCCCCGCCTACGAACAGGGCGGCGGCATTGGGCGCTACGTGCGCGAGCTGGTCGCCGCGTTAGCCCGTCAGCCCACCCGCTACGATTATCGACTGTTCGTCTCCGGCGCAAAGACGCTGCCGCCGCCACCATCTGCCAGCTTCACCTGGAAACCGACACGACTCACGCCGCGCACGCTGGCGCGCATCTGGCAGCGCGCGCGCATCCCACTGCCGGTCGAGTTCTTCACCGGCGCGGTCGATCTGTATCACGCGACCGATTTCGTGCTGCCGCCGACGCGGGCGCGGTCGCTGCTCACCGTCCACGACCTGTCATTCGTGCGTGTGCCGGAAGCCGCCAGCCCGCGCCTGAAAGCCTATCTCGACGTGGTCGTGCCGCGCTCGGTGCGCCGTGCTGACCACATCCTCGCCGATTCGCAGGCAACGAAGGACGACTTAATCATGCCCTGTACGGCACGCCTGCCGACAAGATCACGGTGCTGCTGTGCGGCGTCGACGCCCGTTTTCACCGCGTCGATGATCCCGGCGATCCGCCTGAAATACGACATCCCGCCGCGCCCGTACATTTTCTCGGTCGGCACCGTGCAGCCGCGCAAGAACTACGCCCGGCTGATCCGGGCGCTGGCGGCGCTGCGAGCGCGCCATTACGATGTCGATCTGGTGATCGCGGGCGGGAGCGGCTGGCTCGACGATCCGATCTACGCCGAGATCAACGCCGCGAATATGGCAGACCACGTCCATTTCATCGGCTTTGCCGACGACGCCGACCTGCCCGCGCTGTACAGCGCTGCGCTGATTACGGCGGTTCCGTCGCTGTACGAGGGCTTCGGCATCCCGGTGCTGGAATCGATGGCGTGCGGCACGCCGGTGGTCACGTCGAACGTATCGTCGCTGCCAGAGGTCGCCGGAGATGCCGCCCTGACCGTCGACCCGACCAGCCTCGATGAAATCATCGCCGCGCTGCAAAGGCTGATCGACGACGAAGGCTTGCGCGCCGATCTCGCCGGGCGAGGCGTCGCCCGCGCCCGCGAATTCACCTGGGAGCGCTCGGTGCAGCAGCTTGAGCAGGTCTATGCCAGGCTGCTCGATCAGCCAAAGCGGGCGGGCGGATTGTCCTAATCCATTAACGCCAGAGTCTTTGTTATAATCGTCATGTCAACCAAACTTACTGAGGGTCATGACTATGGCGCGGCGATTTGCGATTGATCCGAATAAACCGTTCTTCATTTACGACACACGCGGCGAATGGCACGCCACCGTGCTGCAATGGTACGTATTCGACGGACGCGGCGATTACGTCGGCTTCGTCCGAAACGAAAGCTACGACGTGTACACAAGTTCCGGTGAGTGGATCGGGCAGATTATCCACGACGGACGGATCGTGCGCAACAAGAACGTGGATCGCCCGCCCCTGCTCAAGAAGCTGCCCGCCAAGCCGCCCAAGCCCAACCTGCCGCCGCGCGCGCCGCTGCCGCCGATGAACGCCGAGCTTGGCTTCAGCCGCATCGACGTGCTGGAATGGGATCCCGAAATCTTCAAGCGGCTGTCCGACCTCGTGCCCGACCAGGGCGAGGAGTAAGCAAGTGCGCGAGCGCAAATGCAGCGCCGACTCGCGGTTTACGCTGAGCGCGCTGATGGGTCCACAGGAAGCCAACACGCACGGCAACGTGCATGGCGGCGTGATCATGAAGATGGTCGACGAAGCGGGCGCGCTGGTCGCCATGCGCCACGCGGGCAATCTGGTCGTCACCGTCGCCATCGACAGCATGACCTTCATGGAGCCGATACTGGTCGGGACGCTGGTGATGTGCCACGCCGAACTAACCTACGTCGGGCGCACGTCGATGGAGGTACGGGTCGAGGTCGTCACCGAAAACCCGCTGAAAGCCGACGCCCGCACGACCAACATCGCCTATCTGGTCTACGTCGCCATCGACGCCAACGGGCGTCCCATCGAAGTCCCTGAACTGGAATTTGAGACGCCTGAACAGCGCCAGCGCGCCGAACGCGCTGAGCAGCGGCAGGCATATCGCAAGCTGCAGCGTGATCTGGAGAAAGCGTGAGCGCCGACATCCACCAAGACGAACAGCACGCTTCCGTCCTGATGCGCATCCTCAGCGAGGCGGGCGCGCGCCGTATCCTGACGGCGCAGGCTCCCGAACTGGGACTGTCGGACGCGCCGCCTTACCCGTTTATGGCGGTCGTCGGGCAGATGGAGATGCGCGTCGCCCTGCTGCTCTCGGTGATCAACCCGGCGGTCGGCGGTGTTCTGCTGATCGGTCCGCGCGGCACGGGCAAAACCACCGCCGTGCGCAGCCTGACCGGGATTCTGCCGGATGTCGAGGTGAGCGACTGCGACGACGGCGCGCTGCCAGCCGATATGGAGCAGCCCAACGCCGATGTCCTCTACCCGGACTGCTACGAGAAGTATCAGGCGGGGCAGACGATTTCGCACTACGAGGCGGTCAGGCTGGTCGAGCTGCCGCTGAACGCGCGGCTGGAGGACGTGGTCGGCGGCATCAACGAGCGCGTCGCCGTCCAGCAGAACCGCGTGCGCGTCGAGCGCGGCATCCTCGCCCGCGCCGACAATAACCTGCTCTACATCGACGAGGTGAACCTGCTCAACGACGACATCGTGGACGCGATTCTGGACGCCGCCGCTCAGGGACACTACACCGTCCGGCGCGGTGCGATGGCGGGCACGTACCGCGCGCGCTTCGTGCTGATCGGCTCGATGAACCCCGAAGAAGGTCGCCTGCGCCCGCAGATCATGGATCGCTTCGGGCTGCGCGTGAACGTGCGCGGCTTGACCGGCAAGCAGGAGCGCATGGAAGTCTACCAGCGCGTCCGCCAGTACCGCCAGAGTCCCAATGCCTTCTCACGGCAGTGGGACGTGGTGACCGCCGCGACGCGCGAGGAAGTCATGCTGGCGCGCGAGCTTCTGAAAGAGACGACGCTGTCGGATGAAGCGGTCGATCTCGGTCTGACGCTCGTCCACGATCTGGACATCGACTCGCACCGCGCCGAATACACGATGTTCGAAGCCGCGCGCGCCTACGCCGCCGCCGACGGACGCGACAGCGCTACCATCGGCGATATCCGCGCCGTCGCCCCGATGGCGCTGCGCCAGCGCCGCAGCGAGTTCATGGTCAACTTCTTCGAAAGCCAGCAGGCAGAGGACGACCAGATCCTGGCGCGTATCGACCAGCTACTGGGCAACTGAAAGGCTGACTATGCGCAATTATCTAGCGGCGGCGCTGCTGCTGATCGTGTACCTGTTCCCCTGGGTGGTCAATCCGAGCGCCAGCCTGACGGCGAACGCCTACGATCTGGCGGCGTGGGCGAGCGTGCATCCCGCCGTGCAGGCGGAGACGCCGACGCTGCTCACCTGTCTGCTGCTGCGCCTGCCGCTGGCGTGCATCGCGCTGCTGGTCGCCTTCGGCGCGCGCCGAAGCGCATTATCCGCATTGGTTGTGCTGGTCGCGGTCGCCGCGCTGCTCCCGCCGCTGGAATTCATCCACGACACAGGCAATCCGAATTATCGCCAGCAGGCGGCGCTGGCGCTGCTCACGCTGCTAGCAGGCGGAATCGGCGTGAGCGGGATTCTGCCGCGCTATCGCGGCTGGATCGCCGTCGGGATCGCGCTGGTTGGCGCGGCGTCGAGCGCGCTCGGATTGCTGCGGGGATATGAATTGATGCGCGGCTTCGGGCTGGAGACGCAGATCGGCGTGGGCGGTGTGGGACTGGCGCTGGCATTCGCGGTGATCGCGGTCATGCTGGCTGCGGGAGAACGCCGAGCGCCGGGCACGCAGGCATTCGCCATAAACCAAACAGGGTAGCGCGCTGGCTACCCTGAAGGCGATACAACCGAAATTGTAGTGCGTTACTTGACCATACGCTCGTTGATGTAGGACACAGCTTCGCCGACCGTCGTGATCTTCTGCGCGTCTTCGTCGCTGATCTCGCCGCCGAACTCTTCCTCGAACTTCATGATCAGCTCAACGAGGTCAAGCGAGTCCGCTTCCAGGTCTTCACGGAAACGAGAAGCAGAAGTTATGCGCTCTTGGTCGACGCCCAGGAGTTCAACGACAATACCACGAACCCGTTCTTCAGTTGATGCCATCGGTCTACCTCCAGTTGGCGTGGCAATTGGGTTATGCGCCCCATTATACCGGGAATATATTCTCCTGCCAGTGTTGGCAGCTTTCGCGCAAATCCGGTACGATTGGCGCTCGTCACATAGAAGGAACACCGGGTGATGACCAAAGTCACGGCGAATCCGACAATTGAGGATCGCAAAGCCGAACATATCCGAATCAACCTCGAAGAAAACGTTCAGTTTCCCCACCTGACGACCGGGCTGGAGCGCTATCGCTTTCTGCATCAGGCGCTGCCAGAGCTGAACCTGAGCGAAATCGACAGCACGATTACGCTGTTTGGCAAGACGCTGACCGCGCCGATTGTCATCTCGTCCATGACCGGCGGAACCGAGCTGGCGAAGCGCCTCAACGAGCGGCTTGCCGAGGCAGCGCAGGCGAACGGGATTGCGATGGGACTCGGCTCGCAGCGCGCCGGGCTGCGCAACCCGGATGTCGCCCACACCTACCACGTCCGCCATCTCGCGCCCGACATTCTGCTGTTCGGCAATCTCGGCGCGGTTCAGTTGAATTACGGCTACGGCGTGGACGAGTGCCAGCGCGCCATCGACATGATCGAAGCCGACGCGCTGATCCTGCATTTCAACGTGCTTCAGGAAGCCGTCCAGCCGGAAGGCGACACCAATTTCGCCGGGCTGCTCAAGGGCGTCGAAAACGTCTGCCGCAGGCTGCCCGTGCCGGTGATCGCCAAAGAAGTCGGCTGGGGCTTCTCCGAACAGAATGTCCGCGATCTCGCCAATGCTGGCGTCGCCGCGATTGACGTGGCTGGCTCCGGCGGCACGTCGTGGAGCGAAGTCGAATACCACCGCGCGCCGACGGCATACCACGCCCGTGTCGCCGCCGCCTTCGCCGACTGGGGCATCCCCACCGCCGACGCCGTGCAGTATGCTGTGACCGCCGCGCCCGGCTTGCCCGTGATCGCCAGCGGCGGGCTGCGAGACGGCATCGACATCGCCAAATGCATCGCCCTCGGCGCGCTCGCGGGCGGGCTGGCGGGTCCTTTCCTGAAAGCCGCCGACCAATCCGTCGAAGCGGTCGACCAGTTGATCCGCGAATTAAGCGCCCAACTGCGCGTCGCCATGCTGTGCAGCGGCGCGAGCAGCATCGCCGAATTACAGAAAACCCCTCTCCTAAAAGGTGATCCTCTTTGACCCAGCAGCTAGCCCAACGCTATTTTCCGGCTCTCGACGCTACCATGCGCCAGATCGTCGCTTCCGCCCCGCGCACCGATGCCGAAGATTTCGGCACGATGCTGCGCTATCCGCTCGGCTGGGTTGACGAGCACAACCAGCCTTATTCGCAGCCGACGGGCAAGCGGATTCTGCCCACTGCTGCTGCTGTTGTGCGCCGAAGCGGTCGGCGGCGACTGGCAGGCAGCGCTGCCCGCCGCAGCCGCCGTCGAGCTGCTGCCTAACTTCTCGCTGATCCACGACGACATTCAGGACGACAGCCCGACGCGCCACAACCGCCCCAGCGTGTGGATGATCTGGGGGCGCGCCAACGCCATCAACGCCGGGGACGCGCTGTTCGCGCTGGCGTACACGGCGCTTCAGCACCTCGACACCGCCCAGATCGCGCCGGAGACCGCGCTCAAGGTGTGGGCGATTTTCAACTTCACCAATCTGGAACTGACGCGCGGTCAGCATCTCGACATGCGCTTCGAGCATCAGGAGACGGTGACGGTCGACGAATACCTGTCGATGATCGGCGGCAAGTCGGCGGCGCTGGTCGCCGCCTGCGCGCAGATGGGCGCGTTGATCGGCTGCGGCGACGAAGCGACCGCCGAGCACTTCGGTGATTTCGGGCGCAATCTGGGGCTGGCTTTCCAGATTCGGGATGACATCCTCGGCATCTGGGGCGATCCAACCGTCACGGGCAAATCGGCGGCGACCGACATCCTCTCGCGCAAGAAATCGCTGCCGGTGCTGTACGGCTTGTCGCAGAGCGCGCGCCTGCACGAAGTCTACCGGACGGAGCCGTTCGGCGACGCGCAGGTCAGTGAAGCCGTTGCCCTGCTCGATTCAGTCGGCGCGCAGGAATACACCTGGAACGCGAGAGCGACTACTACCAGCGGGCGCTGGCGGCGCTCGAACGCGCCAATCCGCAGGGCGCGGCGGCGCAGGGACTTGCCGCGCTGACCCGCGCGCTCTTTCAGCGGCAGGCTTAAGCTAGACGAATTCCCGAAAAACCACGTTGCTCAAGAGCCGCCCGGCGTCGGTCAGGCGGACGCGCCCGGCTGAATCGACCGACAGCAGCCCGTGTTCGGCGTATTTGCAGATCGTGTCGCCGTGAATGTCGAGCAGGTCAACGCCGAAGCGCCTGGACGAAGTCTTCGCGTGAGATGCCTTCCCGCGTCAGCCGCATCCCCATGATCAGCGTCTCGCTGATCTCCCCTGCCCGGTCGACCACAACCGCGTCCACCGTCGCCGGAGTGTACGGAAACGCGAACGCGCCGTCCCTTGATCGTTCATCAGCTTTATGTAGCGCTGCGGAGACAGCACCGTCGCGTAACGGACGCCGCCCGCCCAGCCGTGCGCGCCCGGTCCCACGCCAACGTAAGGATCGTTGTGCCAGTACTGAAGATTGTGGCGGCATTGATGACCGGGGCGCGCCCAGTTGCTGATCTCGTACTGCTCGAAGCCGTCCGCGCCGAGCAGGTCGGAGGCGAGTTCGTACATGTCGGCGGCGAGATCGTCGTCCGGCTCCGGCAGCCGCCCGCGCTCGACCCACACCTTGAGCGGCGTGCCTTCTTCCAGCCCCAGCGCGTACAGCGACACGTGATCCGGGCGCAGCGCCAGCATCTGGCGCAGGCTGGTCTCCCAGCTTGGCAGCGTCTGGTGCGAAAACCGTAGATCAGGTCGAGGTTGAGGTTGTCGAACCCGGCGGCGCGCGCCGCCGAGACCGCCCGCACGACCGAGATCGTTGTCATGCCGCCGCTGGAACAGCTCAAGCTCGTTGGCGTTCGCGGTCTGCATCCCGATGCTGATACGGTTCAGCCCGATGCCGCGCAGCGCCGCCAGATAGTCGCGGCTCAGGTCGTTCGGGTTGGCTTCGAGCGTGATTTCGGCGTCGTCCGCCACGCGAAAGCCGTCGTACAGCGCCGCCAGGATGCGCTCGAACTGTTCCGGCGTCAGCAGGCTGGGCGTCCCGCCGCCGAAAAAGATCGTGCTGGCGGGTTGATTCCGGCTGGCTCGCGGCGACGATTTCGATTTCGCGGATGAGCGCCGCGACGAACGGTTCGATCAGGTTTTCGAGGTGTGTGTAGGTGTTGAAGGCGCAGTACGTGCATTTTGTGCTGCAAAATGGCACGTGCAGATAAATCGCAAGGGAATTATACGGCATGTTACAGTACGCTTAAATTAAGGCTGAACCCGATTGCGGTATTCTGGCAGGTTACATATAATAAATCAAGGTCATGAATTCAGTCATAATCTTGCGTTATCACTTTGCTCGATTCATAGATGCACAAGGCGGTCAGTAATGCCTGAAACCACGCAGTTTAGCGGCGCAGGGGGCGAGAGCAATCAAGATACCACATTAAAAGCCAACTTCGTCCTTCAGAACCGCTACAAGATCATGGGCGTACTGGGCGGCGGCGGCATGGGAACAGTCTATCAGGCGCGCGACCTGAATTTCACCGACGTGCGCCGTCTGGTTGCCATCAAGGAGATGCACACGCTCGCCACCGACGGCGCGCTGCGAGCGTCGATGCTCAAGACTTTCCGTCGTGAAGCCAACATTCTGGCGGCGCTCAGTCACCCGGCAATCGTCAAAATCTATGATTATTTCGACCTCAACGACCGCGCGTATCTGGTCATGGAGTACGTCAACGGCAGCGACCTTGAGCTGCTGATCAGCAAGACGAAAGATCTGCCGCTCGAAAAGGTGCTGGAATGGGCGATTGACCTGTGCGACGTGCTCGAATACCTGCACAGCCAGAAGCCAGACCCGATTGTTTTCCGCGACATGAAGCCGTCGAACGTCATGATTGACAACCTCGGCAAAGTCCGGTTGATCGACTTCGGCATCGCCAAGACGTTCGTCAGCGGTGTCAAGCACACGATGATCGGCACGGAGGGTTATTCCGCGCCGGAGCAGTACAAGGGCGATGTCACGCCTCAGAGCGACATCTACAGCCTGGGTGCGACCCTGCACCACCTGCTCACCCGCAAAGACCCGCGTCTGGAGCCGCCGTTCAGCTTCCACGAGCGCCCAATTCTGGATTTCAACCCTAACGTCAGCCCCGGCATGGTGAGCATCATCGAGAAGGCACTCAGCTTCAAGGTCGAGGATCGCTTTCAGACCTGCGCCGAGATGAAGGAAGCGCTCGACGGGCTGCGCTATCGCCCGGCGGCGATCAGCACCGTCGTCACGTCGCCCGCCACGTCGTCGAACGGCTCGACCGATTTCTTCGAGGAGCCGACCGAAGCGGGCGCTATCCAGCCGCGCTGGACGTTCAAGACCGAGGACGAAATCCGCTGTAGTCCGACGGCGATCCGCGACATGGCGTTCGTCGGCTCTTACGACAACAACGTCTGGGCGCTGAATCTGGAAAACGGCGCGCTGATCTGGAAGTATGCGGCGAAAGGTGGCATCGCGTCGTCGCCCGTCATCGACGAGACGAACCGGCTGATCGTGTTCGGCTCGGAGGACAACAATTTCTACGCGCTGGACTATCGCAGCGGACGGATGAGCTGGTCACACCAGACCAAAGACCGGGTACGCGGCACGCCGCGCGTCGAGCATGGGCACATCTTCGTTGGCAGCGATGACGGCAAGGTGTACGCCCTCAGCGCCGCGAACGGGCGTATGCTGTGGGCATACGACACGACCGCCCCGGTGCGCGGTCGCCCGTTCGTCACGAACGAGCTGGTGATCGTCGGCTCGGAGACGGGCGAGGTACTGGCGCTGAGTCTGTCTGGCGCGCGCAAGTGGAGCTACCGCACCAAGCGAGGCGTGATTTCGTCTCCGTATGTCGATTCAAGAGAAGGCATCTGCTTCGTCGGGTCGACCGACGGCTTCATGTACGCTTTCGACGTGCTGAACGGCTATAACTCGTGGCGCTTCCGCACCAATGGTCCGATCATCTCGTCGCCGGTCGAAGCAAGCGGGATGCTGTATTTCGCGTCGGCGGACGGCTTTGTCTACGCCATCAACGCCCAATCCTCGCGCGAGCGCTGGAAATTCGAGACCGAAAAGCCGCTGGTCGCCTCTCCGCTAGTCTACAAAGACCAGGTATTCATCGGCGGGACGGACGAATACCTGTACTGCCTGAGCGCCGACACTGGGAAAGAGCGCTGGAAATTCAAGACCAACGGACCGATCACCTCGACGGCGTGCATCATGGGTGATGTGCTCCTCGTCGGATCGATGGATCACGTGCTGTACGCCTTACCGCTTGTCAGTTGAGGCGAATTCCGTCACCAGGAGCCAGTCAATTATGAATTTGTTCCGTCGGCTGTTCAACCAGGAAAAAGAAGCGGAGCCTGCGCCTGCCCCTGCTGCCGCCGTCATACCCGAGGTCACGCCGCCGGTTGTTGCCACGCCTGCTGCCACCGAAACCGTGACAGCGCCGCTTCCGCCGCCCCCGCCGGTTGCGCTGGGGAGTCTGTATGGTGACGGGGCGACGCGCCCTCTCCCGGAGGACGCACTCATCGCTTTCATGGGCAACGGGCATCTCGCGTTTGGTCAGGCGACCGACATCGGCATCGTGCGCGGGAATAATCAGGATGCCGCCTATTCGTATTTCGTGTCCAGCCGCAGCGTTGACGAGCGCCCGGACTTTGGTCTGTTTCTGGTAGCCGATGGCATGGGTGGGCATCACGATGGCGAAAAAGCCTCCGCTCTCACGGCACGGATCGTGGCGTCGCAGGTGATGACCACTATCCTCGCGCCGCACATGGCGGGAGACACCGAGAACCAGCCGCCGATCACCGAAGCGCTGACCAGCGCCATCGAGAAAGCCAACGCCGAGGTCATCAAGCAGGTTCCGGACGGCGGAACAACCGTCACTTCAGCGATTGTGATCGGCGACCTCGCATACATCGCCCACGTGGGCGACAGCCGCATCTACCTGCTGGCGAAAGATCATCTGGAGCAGCTCACGCGCGATCACTCGCTCGTCCAGCGATTGATCGAACTCGATCAGCTCACCCCGGCAGAAGCCGCCGAGCATCCCAACAAAAACATGCTGTACCGCGCGCTTGGACAGAACGAAGCAATTGAAGTCGATACACTCACCCGCCGTCTGCCGCCCAAGTCCCGACTGCTGCTGTGCAGCGACGGGCTGTGGAATCAGGTCGACGACAAGGAAATGGTGGATATCATCAAGCAGACCCCCAACCCGCAGGAAGCCTGCAATAAGCTGGTCGCGCTGGCGAACAAACACGGTGGGGTCGATAATGTGACGGTAATCCTGCTCCAGATGCCTGGGTGAGTCAGCGCGTATGAACATCGACTTCGATCCGTATGTGATCCTGGGTGTGTCGCCCGACGCCTCTTTTGACGAGATCAAGGAGGCGCACCGGCGTGCTGTTCGCCGCCTGCACTCCGACACCAATCCGCACAAGGGCGCGATTGCACAGCTTCAGGACATCAATGTCGCCTACAAGCTGCTCAGCGAGCCAGACCGCCGCGAGCAGTACAACCAGCGCAGCAAGCGCAAGAAGCCGCGCGAATTCGAGTTCCTGCTGCGGGTAACACCGAGTAAGCGCACGATTGCGCCGCTGTCCGAGCCGCAGGTCGTCTACATGCTGGTCGAAATCATCCCCGACCCGCGCGCCCGCGAGCAGGAGGACAAGCTCCAGAAGCAGTCCCGGCTCAACCTGACGCTGGTGCTGGATCGCAGCAATTCGATGAACGGCGTCCGGCTTGAGCGCGTCAAAGTCGCCGCGCACCAGATCATCGACCAGCTCAACCAGGACGACGTGTTCTCGGTCGTCACGTTCAACGACTATCCCGAAGTGTTGATCCCCGCCACGTCCGTCCACGACAAAGCCGCACTCAAGGCGCACATCAGTATGATGGCGGCGGGCGGCGGCACGGAAATCTACAAGGGCTTGGCGGCAGGCGTCGAGCAGAATCGACAGTACCTTGCCCCGAAGCTGGTCAATCACATCATCCTGCTCACCGACGGCAACACTTACGGCGATCAGGAGCGCTGCGTGGCGCTTGCCAAGAAAGCCTCCACCGAAGGCATCATCATCAGCGCGATGGGTCTCGGCAGCGACTGGAATGACAAATTTCTGGATGAAGTCGCATCAGTTTCCGGCGGGGCGTGCGAGTATATCAAATCGCCGGGATCGGTCGTGCGCTTCCTGAACGATCACGTCCGTAGCCTGGTCAACGTGTTCGTCGAGCGCTTGCAGCTTTCGGTCGCACCGGACGCCGACGTGCGTCTGGAGACGGCGTTCAAGCTTGCCCCGAACTCGCAGCCGCTGTCGGTGGACGAAGCAGCGATTCCGCTGGGCAATCTTCAGGTCAATCGCCTCACGTCGGTGCTGCTGCAGTTCGAGCTTCCCGCTAACATGCCGGAAAGCTTCCGCACCGTTGCCCGGATCATGGCGCGCGGCGATATCCTCGCCAACGAAGACCCGCGCTATCAGGCTCTGAGCGACTTCTCAATTGGCGTATCGAAGGACGCCGAGCCGGAGGAGACGCCTCCCCCGCTTCTCGACGCGCTGGGCAAGCTGACCCTGTATCGCCTTCAGGAGCGCGCGCAGGAAGCGCTGGAAAACGGCGACATTCAGGAAGCCACACGCCGTCTCGAAAACCTGGCGACGCGCCTGCTGGAGCGCGGCGAGGAAGAGCTTGCGATGCAGGCGCGCACCGAAGCGCAGCAGGTCGCCTACACCAGCGCCCTGAGCGACAAGGGGCGCAAGGCGTTGAAGTTCCAGACGCGGAGTTTATTGTTGGCTTCGGGCGGCAGCCCGGAGGAACAGTACGGCTGACGGATCATTGGATACATGTCCGGCGGAGTCTCTGGTAGAATGATGGACTGTGATATTGAGGAGGAGGCGTTAGCAGTTTACTGCCTATCGCGCCCATGAAGATCTGTCCTTACTGCGCATACCAAAACCGCGAAGGGTATCTGTTCTGCGAAGAATGCGGGCAGCCTTTGTCGAGCAATGAATTGACCGCCATACAATCGACGCGGCAGCTTGAAACCAAGTCCGACGACTTCGCGGCACGGGCAACCTGGGGTACAGCGCGCTTTGACAAGGACGCGACCGTGATCATGCACATCCGCGATGCCAGCGACCCGATCAGCTTCCTGCCCGGTGGGCAGACCGTGCTTGGTCGCTCGGACAGCACCAGCCCGCAGCAGCCTGACCTCGACCTGACGCCGTTCGGCGCGCTGGAGAAAGGCGTCTCGCGCATCCACGCCGCTATCTGCCGCAATGACGATACCCTGACGCTGGTAGACAAAGGCAGCGCCAACGGCACGCACCTCAATGGGCAGCGGCTCGTCCCGGATCAGCCGCGCGTGCTGCGCGACGGGGACGAAATCCGGCTGGGCAAACTCATCGCCCACATCTACTTCAAAGCCCGGCGCTAGGCAGCGCACAGGAGACCGGATGATCACCCTGCTGCTTCATTTGAACAACTCCGAACCCGTCAAGCTGGACGTTGACGAGATGCCCACCTCGGCGGACAATTTCATCATTGGCAAAAATCCACGCGAACGCACCGAGAAGGAAGTCCCCTGGCTGGACGAAGGTGTCACGACGGTCATGGTTCCGCTGTGGCGTATCACCTTGATCCAGGTCTTGCCCTCCGCCGAAGACGAGGTCGAATTCCCGCTGCCGTTCCGTAACGAGTGAAAGCGGGTCAGCACATGACGACGAAACTACCGGGAACTCATCCGCGCGACGGGAAGCGCATCCTCGTCGTGGACGACGAGCCGCGCATGATCAACTTCATCCGCATGAATCTGGAGCTGGAAGGGCATCAGGTCATCGAAGCCCACAACGGTCTGGAAGCGCTGGACGCCGTGCGCACCAAGCTGCCGGACATCGTGCTGCTGGACGTGATGATGCCCGAACTCGACGGCTTCGAGACGCTGCGGCTGCTGCGCGAGTTCAGCACCATCCCAGTCATCATGCTGACCGCCAAAGGCGAGGAAAACGACCGCGTCTACGGGCTGGAACTGGGCGCGGACGACTACATCTCCAAGCCGTTCGGTCCACGCGAACTGTCGAGCCGCATCAAGGCGGTGCTGCGCCGCGCCGATATGCCGTCGGCATCGCCGGCACAGGCGGTGCTGAAGATCGACGACCGCTTAAGCGTCGACTTCAACCGCCGCGAAGTGATCGTCAACGGCGAGCGCATCAAGCTGCGCCCGACCGAATACCGCCTGCTCTACCATCTGATCGAGAACGCGGGCTGGACAGTCCCGCACGATCAACTGCTGGCGAAGGTGTGGGGCTACGAGTACCGCGACGAGGCGCACTACGTCCGGCTGTACGTCAACTACCTTCGCGAGAAGATCGAGGAAGACCCGTCGAACCCCAAATACATCCTCACCGAGCGCGGCGTCGGCTACCGCTTCGTCGATTTCAAGCACGAAGCCGAGCCGAAGTGACGCCCGTTTTGAACCTGCTTCTGTAATTCGGAAGCGTTAGGCTAGTACATGGCAGCCTGCCTTCTCTTATCCAACACCCTCTTATATCCCTCCTACGCTTTTCTGACACCGATCTGACGCTCGATCCCTATACTGGAACCATAAACTCCAACTGGTAAGAGTGAGGGATGAGCATGAGCAAAATAGTCGGTATCGACCTGGGAACCACCAACTCGGTCGTCGCCGTGCTGGAAAATGGCGAGCCGGTGGTGATTGCGAACTCCGAAGGCAGCCGCACCACGCCGTCGGTGGTCGCCTTTACAAAGAACAACGAGCGCATCGTCGGTCAGGCAGCGAAGCGTCAGGCAGTCGTCAATCCTGAAAACACCGTGTTTTCGGTCAAGCGCCTGATGGGTAAGTCGCTCAACGAAGTCGGCGACGAAATCCACCGCCTGCCCTACAAGGTCGAGGCGGGCGCGAGCGGCGACGCGCGCATCAGGATTCCCGTCAACAACAAGCACTACACGCCGCAGGAAATCAGCGCGATGATCCTCGGCAAGCTCAAGAAGGACGCCGAAGCCTATCTGGGCGAGCCGGTCACCAAAGCTGTGATCACCGTCCCGGCTTACTTCAACGACTCGCAGCGGCAGGCGACCAAGGACGCCGGAAAGATCGCTGGGCTGGAAGTCCTGCGTATCATCAACGAGCCGACGGCAGCGGCACTGGCGTATGGTCTCGACAAGCAGCACAGCGAGACGATCCTGGTCTTTGACCTGGGCGGCGGCACGTTCGACGTGTCGATCCTCGAAGTCGGCGACGGCGTGATCGAGGTCAAGGCGACCAGCGGCGACACGCATCTCGGCGGTGACGACTGGGATCAGGTGATCGTCGACTGGCTGGCGGACGAGTTCAAGAAGGATCAGGGCATCGACCTGCGCGGCGACCGTCAGGCGCTTCAGCGGCTGACCGAAGCGGCGGAAAAGGCGAAGGTCGAGCTGTCCAACACGGTGCAGACCGAGATCAACCTGCCCTTCATCACGGCGGACGCGAGCGGTCCCAAGCACCTGACCATGACGCTGACCCGGGCGAAGTTCGAGCAGTTGAGCGCCGAGCTAATGGGGCGGCTGCGCAACCCGGTCACGCAGGCGCTGAACGACGCCGGGCTGAGCAAGAGCGAGATTGACGAAGTGGTGCTGGTCGGCGGCGCATCCCGTATGCCGATGGTTCAGGAGATGGTGCATACCCTGCTGGACAAGACGCCGAACAAGAGCGTCAACCCCGACGAAGTGGTGGCGGTCGGCGCGGCGATTCAGGCGGGCGTGCTGGGCGGCGAAGTCAAGGACGTGCTGCTGCTGGACGTGACGCCTCTAAGCCTCGGCGTCGAGACGATGGGCGGCGTCATGACCAGGCTGATCGAGCGCAACACGACCATCCCGGTGCAGAAGAGCGAAACCTTTTCCACCGCCGCCGACAGCCAGACGGTCGTCCCAGTACACATCCTTCAGGGCGAGCGCCCGATGGCGGCGGACAACATGTCGCTGGGCATGTTCCAGCTTGAAGAGCATCGCACCCGCGCCGCGCAGCATCCCGCAGATCGAGGTGACGTTCGACATTGACGCCAACGGCATCCTGAACGTGACCGCGACCGACAAGGCGACCGGCAAGGCGCAGAAGATCACCGTCACGGCATCGACCAATCTTCAGAAGGGTGAGGTCGAGCGACTGGTGCACGAAGCCGAGCAGAACCGCACCGCCGACGAGCAGCGCCAGCAGATCGCACAGGCGCGCAACGAAGCTGATACGCTGGTCTATCAGGCGGAGAAGGCGCTCAGCAACCTTAACGGCAAGTTGTCAGAAGCCGACCGGGGGACGATTGAGCGCCAGATCAACGACGTGAAGGCTGCCAGCGCCACCGACGACGTGAACCGCATCCGCGCGGCGACCCAGGCGCTTCAGAACGCGACCTACGCGCTCTCACAGCAGATGTACAGCGACACGAGCGCCGCGAGCGGCGGCAGCGCCAACCCATCCAGCCAGCATGGCGAGGATGTGGTCGAAGGCGACTTCACCGAAGCGTAAGCCCGTGAACCCGCCCAGTGCGGGGGAAATCGCCAAATAAAAAGACGCAAAGGGTTTTCCCTCTGCGTCTTTCTTTTTGTTTCCGGTCTTTGCGTTACGGATTTTCCGGCGCTGCCTGCAAATGCTCCGCCCGCAGGTCGGCATATACCTGCGTGAACGACGCCAGCATCTCGGCTTTGGCGTCTGGCGGCAGGTTGCTGCTTCGCACCGCGTTCAGGGCGATGTCTTCCAGCTCCTCGGTCGTGAAGCCGGACACTTCAACCACCGACAGGTATTCGTCAGTCAGCGTCGTGTGGTACAGGCTCGGCATATCCGTGCCGACGACCAGCGAAACGCCCTCGTCGTACAGCTTCCGCAGCGGGTAATCCGCAACTGCCGGAATCCAGCCCTGACGCTGCGCCCGAATCGGGCTGACTGCGAGGGTGATCTCGTTCTGCGTCAGCGCTGCCAGCGCTTCCGGCTGATCGGCAGCGCCCCAGCCATCGATGATCCGCGTCGGGTGCAGCATCTCAATCGCCTTGAGCACGCCCTCTGCGCCTTGTGCATCGCCAGCACGCACGACACGCGGCATTTCCTTCTTCTCAACCGCATTGAACGCCCGCTCAAACTGACCGACCGTGGGAATTCTCGTCGCCGCTCAAGCCGAGCGCCACCACGCCGCCGCGCTTTGCGCCTGCCGGACTCGTCACCCAGCGCGCCAGCTCGTCGGCACGGCGCGGCTCGTCGCGCGGGATGACGTTTCCCCACGCGAGGTCAATACCCCCCCCCCCCCCCCCCCCCCCCCCCCCCCCCCCCCCACGCGCTTCGCCCGGTCGCGCCCATCGTTGATCAGCGACAGAAACGTGTCGTAGTTCTGTGGCAGCTCAGGAAACATTGCCGGGTTGACGCCGACTTCGGCGTAGCGCACGTTCTGTTTCGCCAGCGCCGTCCCCAGATCGTAAACCGCGCGCCCCAGGTTATCTGGATATTTGAACCACGACAAAACGTGCGGATCAGTTCAGGCAGCCGCTTGTAGTCCGGCGTTTCGATCAGGCCAGATCAATCATCGAAATGCTTGAGTGACTCCCGAATTTCATTCTGCTCGGCGATCATCAGCAGCGTACTCTGCTGAATTGCTCCCTCAAGTTGGATGTTCAGTTCGACTTTGGGAAGCGCTTGAACGAAACTTGCCGTAGACATCGCTTAATCGCCCGGTTTCGACAGAATGAGCATTATTGACCGCGACCGCGTTCGCCTGCAAGGGCTGGATCGACTGGCGCATGAACGCCAGGAACAGCGGGTGCGGCGCGTTGGGGCAGCTCAGGAATTCCAGGTGGAACTGCGTGCCGACCATGAATGGATGATCGGCGACTTCGGCGATTTCGACGAACTGCCCGTTCGGGCTGAGACCGCTGAAACGCATCCCGTTCTCCTCGAACGCCTGCCGATACGTGTTGTTGAACTCGAAGCGGTGGCGGTGGCGTTCCATGATTTCGGGCGAGTCGCTGTAAGCCCGTCGCGCGACCGAGCCTTCCGCCAACCGGCACGGATACACGCCCAGCCGCATCGTGCCGCCCAGATCGGTGATCCCGCGCTGATCCACCATCATGTCGATGACCAGATTCTCGCTGTCGGTCTCGAATTCGCCACTGCTGGCATCTTCCAGCCCCAGCATGTCGCGCGCGAACTCGATGCACATCGTCTGCATCCCCAGGCACAGCCCCAGGTACGGGACCTTGTTCTCGCGGGCGTAGCGCCCCGCCAGGATCATCCCCTCCACACCGCGATAACCGAAGCCGCCGGGCACGATGATGCCATGCACCTGCTTCAGCCGATCCCAGTCGCGGTCTTTCTCCAGCTCGCTGGAGTCGATCCAGTCGATTTCGACTTTGTAGTCCAGCGCGCTGGCGGCGTGGAACAGCGCTTCCTTGACGCTCATGTAGGCGTCGTGAAGCTCGGTGTACTTACCCACCACCCCCACGCGGACGGTATCGGTCGCGGCGCGCATCCGGTAGGTCATGCGCCGCCAGCCCTCCAGATCGGGCTTGGTATCCGGCAGCTTGAGCTGATCGACCAGATAATCGCCCAGCCCTGCGTCTTCCAGCGTGAGCGGAACATCGTACAGCAGATCGGTTGTCTTGAGCGCGATCACGGCGCGCTCATCCACGTCACAGAACAACGCGATCTTGTTAATCACGTCCTTCTCGACTTCGAAATCCGTCCGGGCGATGATCACCTGTGGCTGGATACCGATACCGCGAAGCTCGCGGACGCTGTGCTGCGTCGGCTTGGTCTTGAGTTCGCCGGTCGCGCCGATGTGCGGCAGGAACGTGACGTGGATGTAAAGCGCATCGTTCCGCCCAACGCTCATGCGCATCTGCCGGATCGATTCCAGGAACGGAAGCCCCTCGATGTCGCCAACCGTTCCGCCAACCTCGACGATCACCACGTCGTTGTCGGTTTCGCTGCCCAGAAGCAAAATGCGGCGCTTGATCTCGTTGGTGATGTGCGGCACGACCTGAATCGTGCCGCCAAGATAGTCGCCCCGACGTTCCTTGTCGATCACGTGGCTGTACACCTGCCCCGCCGTGACGTTGCACAGCCGATTCAGGTTCTCGTCGATGAACCGCTCGTAGTGCCCCAGGTCAAGGTCGGTCTCCGCACCGTCACCGGTGACGAATACCTCGCCATGCTGGTACGGACTCATCGTGCCCGGATCGACGTTGAGATAGGGATCGAGCTTCTGAATGGCAACCTTCAACCCGCGCGCCTTGAGGATGCGCCCGATAGCTGCTGCCGTCACGCCCTTTCCCACCGAGCTGACGACGCCGCCTGTGCAGAAGATGTATTTCGGATTCATGCCCACCCTACATGTGACTACACGACCCAACAAAATTAAGGCGGGGACTCTATCATCCCCGCCGTCGTTACCACATCCGAATTCGCGCTGCTAAACGAGTCTTCCGAGATCGTCGGCGGTTCGGCGCATGTCCAGTAGAATTAACCCCAGTCGGGCGCCTTCGCGCACGAGCGTGGTGAGCACCGCTTCCTCGCCCACCGACATCAGGATTACCAGACCTTCTCCGCCACGAATGTATACCTGATCGAGCGACCCCCGACCAAGTTCCGTTGCGATCCGCTCGCCCAAAGACAGCATCGCCGCCGACATCGCCGACACGCGATCTTCTTCGACATTCGCCGGGAGCGAGGACGCCATCGCCAACCCATCGACGCTGACCACCGCCGACGCCTCGATTTCGGGCGTTGTGGCTTGCAGGTCTCGAAGGCGCTCCACCATAAGCTCCGTGCGTGATTTCGCCATGCTGGCGTGCTCCTTCTGTGCGGCGCAGATCAAGTCAATTATACAAAAGACCACTCAAACGGCAAGCCGATCTAACCTGTTATTCTGAGGAACATCGGCTATACTGAGAGCTACTGTCGATGTATTGGTAAGCGTGTCCATGTCCAATTATCCACCAGAAACCCGGCAGATGAACAATAATTCCCGACCCCGCCACGTCGAAATCGTCCAGCAGGTGGCTGAGCGAATCGCGCACAGTGTTGGGCAGGTGATCCTCGGCAAACGCAACGAGGTGCGCCTGACGGTGCTGGGGCTGCTCAGCCAGGGGCATATTCTCATCGAGGACATCCCCGGCGTCGGCAAGACCATGATGGCGAAGGCACTCTCCAAATCAATTGGCTGCACGTTCAGCCGCATCCAGTTCACCCCCGACATGCTCCCGTCCGACGTGACCGGCGTGTCGCTGTTCAACCAGAAAACCCGCGAGTTCGAATTCCGCTCCGGACCGATCATGGCGCAGATCGTCCTCGCCGACGAAATCAACCGCGCCACGCCCAAGACCCAGGCGGCGCTGCTCGAAGCGATGGAGGAGCGCCAGATCACGGTCGACGGCACGACTTACCCGCTGCAAGAGCCGTTCCTGATCCTGGCGACGCAGAATCCCATCGAGTACGAGGGCACATTCCCGCTGCCCGAAGCGCAGCTTGACCGCTTCATGCTGCGCATCCAGTTGGGCTATCCGACGCCCGTCGAGGAAATCACCATCCTCGCCTCGCAGCAGTACGAGCACCCGATCCAGAACGTGTATCAGGTCGTGAGCGTTCAGGAGCTGCTGGCGGCGCAGCAGGCGGTGCGCGAAGTCTACGTCGCCGATGAGATCAAGCGCTACATCATCGAGCTGGTCGCGGCATCGCGCCAGCATTCGGACGTGTATTTGGGCAGCAGCCCGCGCGGGTCGCTGGCGCTGTTCCGCACGTCGCAGGCGCGCGCGGCGATGGCAGGGCGCGACTATGTCATCCCCGACGACGTGAAGGCGCTCGCCGAAGTCACGCTGGCGCACCGCATCATCGTCGGACCGGCGGCGCGCATCAAGGACATCTCGTCGCGCACCATCGTTCAGGACATCCTCGCCACGACGCCGGTTCCAGGGGCAACCGTCCGCTAAGATGCCAAATCGACGCAACGCGATCTACGGTCTGCTGATCATCATCCTGCTGACCGGGCTGTTCACCGGACGCGCGTTCTTCTTCAACCTCGCCTACCTGCTCGGTGGGCTGCTGATCGTATCGCTGGCGTGGTCGCTGATTTCGGTGCGCTGGATCGGCATTACCCGCCGGACGCGGGCGCGCCGGGCGCAGGTCGGGCGCAGCCTGGACGAAGTGTTCACCGTTCAGAATCGCGCCATCATCCCCAAGCTGTGGCTGGAAATCCGTGACGAATCCGACCTGCCGGGACACCGCGCCAGTCACGTCGTCCCGGCGCTCGGCACGAAATCGAGCTACCGCTGGTACGTCGAGACTCCCTGTCTGGTGCGCGGCGAATTTCGCCTGGGACCGATGACCGTCATCAGCGGCGACCCGTTCGGCTTGTTCACCTCGCCGCGCAGAATCGGCGCCACGTCGCGGATCATCGTCTACCCGGCGACCATTCCGGTCGACAAGGTCGAGCTTCCGATGGGTGTACTCTCCGGCGGCGATGCCGAGCGCCGTCGGGCGCAGTTCATCACGACCAACGCCTCCGGCGTGCGCGAATACGTCGCGGGCGACAGCTTCAACCGCATCCACTGGGCGAGCACCGCCCGCAAAGACCGCCTGATGGTCAAGGAATTCGAGATTGATCCGCAGGCGGACATCTGGATGTTCGTCGATTTCTCGCGGGCGTCGCTGGTCGAAGATCCGACCCTGCGCCGCTTCAACGGCGACGGCGCGGTTATCCCGATCAATTCCGGCATCCCGCCCTCGACCGAGGAATACGCTGTCGTGGTGGCGGCGTCGCTGGCGCAGCACTTCATCGAGCTGGAGCGCGCGCTCGGCTTCGTCGCCTACGTGCCGCACCGCGAGGTCTACCAGCCGGAGCGCGGCAACAAGCAGCTTCTGCGCATCCTTGAAACGCTGGCGATTGCCCGCAGCAAGTCAGTCTACAGCCTCGGTCAGATGCTGGCGCTCGAAACGCCGTATCTGACGCGCGGCACGACGCTGGTGATCGTCACGTCCTCGCTCGAACCGGCATGGATCGCCGAGGCGCAGATTCTCTCGCGGCGCGGCATCCGCCCAATGTGCGTGCTGATCGATCCATCGTCATTCGGCGGGCTGGGCAGACCGGACGACACGCGGGCGATGCTCCGGCTCGGCAAAATCCCCTCGATCCTCGTCCGACAGGGCGACGACCTCACGGCGGCGCTGGCGCAGCGACCGCTGTAACAACTGCTATAGCGACAGGTGCAGCCAGCGGTAACGCCCGACGACCGCGTAGCCTTCCGGCGTCTGATCGAATGTCCCTTCCGGGATCACCGCCCCGGCGACATCCCAGCCGTAGCGCGTGCGGATTGACCGGGCGCAGCGCAGCGCCTCCAGCGACAGCCGCCCCTCGACCCAGATGCCGCTGTAGGTGTACGTCGTGACCGAAATCAGGTGCGCACCGGGCGGCGCGGTTAGCCGCTCATCGCAGGCAGCGCCGGAGACCATCAGCTCGCAGGTCGTCGCTTCTGGCGTGAAGCCGCAGCGCTGGAAGGCGCGCAGCGACGACGCCGTTGATCTGCACCAGCGCCCGCGCGACCGCTGCCCCGGCTAGCCGCCCGGCATCGACGCTGGCGGCGATCAACCTCTGCGCGATGCCCCTGCCCCGGTATCTGGCATCGACTGCCAGCAGATCAACTTCCCAACGCGGCACGCCGTCGCTGGTGGCGGTCATGAAGCCGTCGGCGAAGCCGATCACGTCGTTGCCGCTGTCGGCGACGACCGTCACGCGGTTGCTGTCCAGACCAACACTGGCGATCCGCTCAGGATTCAGGTTATGATCCCAGACTTCGTTGATCAGCCGGGCGAGTCCCGGCGCATCGGTGGGCGTGACCTGCCGCATAATTCTCCAGAAGGATGACCATTCCGCGCAACCTGTATTTATACCTCGCCGTGTTCACCAGCGGCATGACCACACTCGCCGTCGAGATGGGGGCGTCGCGCTTGCTCGGCAGCGTGTTCGGGACGAGCAACCTTGTCTGGGCGAACGTGATCGGCTTGATGCTGCTCTACCTGACCGTCGGCTACTTCGCAGGCGGGCGCTGGGCGGATCGCTCGCCTCATCTGGCGACGTTCTACCGCATCCTGCTGTGGGGCGCGTTCCTCAGCGCGCTGATCCCGCTGGCGGCGCGTCCGCTGCTGCGCCTCGCCGCCGAAGCCGTGATCGGCATCGACGCCGGGTTGGTGCTCGGCTCGTTCGCCACGGTGCTGGTGCTGTTCGCCATCCCGGTGACACTGCTTGGCACGGTTTCGCCGTTCGCCATCCGTCTGGCGATCACGTCCGTCGGCGAGGCGGGCAAGACTTCCGGGCGCATCTACGCCGTCAGCACCGTCGGCAGCATCCTCGGCACGTTCCTGCCCGTGCTGGTGTTCATCCCCACCGTCGGCACGTTCGAGACGTTCCTGATCTTCGCCGCCGCGCTGTATCTGGTCGGGCTGGGCGGCATGGGACGCGAGCAGGGCGCGCGCGCGCTGCGCTTCCTGTGGATGCCGGTCGTCATCGCCGTGCTGAGCATGCTCGTGCTGAACGGGACGCCGCTGCGTCCCCCGCTGGCGGGCGCAACGCTGCTCTACGAAGCCGAAAGCCCCTACAACTACATTCAGGTGCAGGAGGACGCCGGAGGCAACCGCTACCTGCTCCTGAACGAAGGCGAAGGTGTCCACAGCCAGTGGAACAAGACGGTGTACGGCTACGGGCGCACCTGGGATTTCTTCCTGAGCGCGCCATATTTCAATGCCGCGCCGTTCGCCCCGCAGGACGTTCACTCGCTGGCGATTGTGGGGCTGGCGGGCGGCACGATTGCGCGCCAGTACAGCCACGTCTACGGCAGTATCCCGATTGACGGCATCGAAATCGACCCCGGCATTGTCGAGGCAGGCGAGAAATACTTCGATCTGGACACCATGCCCAACCTCAACATCTACGTCGAGGATGGGCGCTACATGCTCAACAAGCTCAAGCGCACCTACACCGTTGTCGGCATCGACGCCTATCGCCCGCCGTACATCCCGTTTCACCTGACGACGGTCGAGTTCTTCGAGGAAGTGCGCTCGCATCTCGAAGATGACGGCGCGGTCGTCGTCAACGTCGGGCGCACCAACACGGATCGGCGGCTGGTCGACGCCATGACCGCCACGCTGCTTCAGGTCTTTCCGAGCGTCCACGCGATGGACGTGCCCTCGTCGTTCAACACGATTCTGGTCGCCACCGTGCAGCCGACCAGCGACGAAAACCTGAGCGCCAACCTCGCCGCCCTGCCCGCCGACGCCGCGCCGCTGCTGCGCGATACGCTGGCGCTCGCCGAGCGCTCGCTGACATCCGTTCACGCTTCCGATCTCGTGTTCACCGATGACCGCGCGCCGGTCGAGTCGCTGGTCGACTCGCTGGTGATCAATTTCCTGCTATCCGGCGATGTCGATCAGCTTCGCCCGCAGGGATGAAAGCTGAGCCGATGACCGCCGAAACGCGCGCCAATCGCGGGCTGATGCGGTTCGCGCAGGCATACCTGATCGTGGTCTTTCCGGTGCTGCTGGTGCTGCTCGCTGCGCGCATCGTGATGTCGCCGCTGTTCCTGCAGTTCGAGTACAACCGCGCCGACTTCCCGCCCGATCCCTACGGCTTCACCCGCGAGGATCGCCTGACCTACGCGCCGTTCGCCATAGACTATCTGCTCAACGGCGCGGGCATCGAATTTCTCGCCGACCTCAGGTTCCCCAACGGCACGTCGCTGTACGCCGCCGACGAGCTTCGCCACATGCGCGACGTGAAGGCGCTGACGCAGATCGCCTTCGGCGGCGCAGTGCTCGGCGGGCTGCTAGCGGCGGGAGCAGTCGTCTACCTGCGGCGGCGCGGGCGCGGCGAGTTGAGCCGGGCGCTGTTCTTCGGCGCGGCGCTGACGCTGGGCATCGTCGCGGCGATTGTGATCGTCGCGCTGGTCGACTGGGAATTCTTCTTCGTCAGCTTCCATCAACTGTTCTTCGCCGGTGGGACGTGGTACTTCCCCACGTCAGACACGCTGATCCGGCTGTTCCCGGAGCAGTTCTGGTTCGATGCTGCGCTGACCGTCGGTGGGATTACAGTCGTCACGGCGCTGGTCGTGTCCATCGTCACCTTGCGCTCGCTCCGCGCCTAATCCCTTTTGACAGGTTTCGCACGTGGTGTTAATCTCAAATGTTAGTATGAGGTTGGTGAGGGCATGATTCTGGCACAAGCACTCGTCAAGTGGCTCACGCCTGGGATCGGTGTCAAACGCTGGATAATTCTCCTCCTCCTGGGGGTCGGATTGATCTCCTGGAGCGTCGCCAGCGCCATGCTCACTATCGCCGAAGCCGAAATCCGCTCAACGCTGATCTTCGGGTGGCTGGAAGTCATCTTCGGGCTGGTCGTTGGGCTGGTTCTTATCGCCGTGTCCATTGTCAAGCTGGCGCGCAGTATTCTCGCCCCGTATCGCCGCCTGCACTATGAAGCGCCCGTGATCGACGTGATCAACAAGCACCGGAAATTACAGCGCGGCACGAAAGTCGTCGCCATCGGCGGGGGTACAGGGCTGCCGTCGGTGCTCAAGGGCTTGAAGGTCTTCACCAGCAACATCACGACGGTCGTCACCGTCGCCGACGACGGCGGCAGTTCCGGGCGTCTGCGCCGCGACCTCGGCGTGCTGCCGCCCGGCGACCTGCGCAACAATATCGCCGCGCTCGCCGACGACGAGAACCTGATGACGCAGTTGTTCCAGTATCGCTTTCAGGATGGCGATCTCGGTGGGCACGCCTTCGGCAACCTGTTCATCAGCGCGCTGGCGGGCGTCACCGGGAGTCTGGAAGCGGCGCTGATCGAGACCGAGCGCGTCCTCAACATCGCCGGGCGGGTATACCCGGCGACGCTGGAGGACGTGAACCTGAGCGCCCAGATTCGCCTCAACGGGACGCGCCGCACCGTCCTGGGCGAGTCCAAGATTACGGCGGCAGGCGGGCAGATCGAGGAATTGTCGCTCGTCCCGCCGGATGTCGGCGCGTATCAGGGCAGCGTGCAGGCAATTCTCGACGCGGACATAGTCGTGATCGGTCCCGGCAGCCTGTTCACCAGCATCCTGCCGAACCTGCTCGTGCAGGGAATCGCCGACGCGCTGCGAGCGACCCGCGCCTACAAGATTTACGTCTGCAATATCGCCACGCAGCCCGGCGAGACGACCGGCTATACCGTCGCCGACCACGTGCTGGCGCTGGAAAAGCACATCGGGCGCGGCATCTTTCAGGTCGTGCTGGCGAACAACGCCTACCCGACCGAGAACGCGGGCGTCAACACCCGTTACGTGCAGCCCGCGCCGGAAAATCACGAAATCATGCAGCGCTACGTCGTCCGGTATGTCGATCTGGTCGACACCGAGCGCCCCTGGCGGCATGATCCGCGCAAGCTGGTCGAATCGATCCTGACGGTCAGCGACGCCGAGCGCCTCGGCGGGACGACCGCGCGACCGGCTGCCGTCCACGCCTAGCGGGGCGTCGCGGCAGCGCGGTTCTACATTTGATGATTGGCAGAAGCGGCGCGAACGCGCTGTTCGCTCGCTTCTTTGCATGGAGAATACCTCATGAACAAAATGACCATCCGTGATGTTGATCTCAAGGGGAAGCGTGTGCTCGTGCGGGTCGACTTCAACGTCCCGATTGAGGACGGCAAGGTCGGCGACGACACGCGCATCCGCGCCGCCGTACCGACGCTCAAGGCGATCCTCGCCCAGAAGCCGCGCTCGGTCGCGCTCATGTCGCACCTCGGTCGTCCGAAGGGCGGTCCCGATCCCAAGTATTCGCTCAAGCCGGTCGCCCCGGCGCTGGCGAAGCTGCTCGGTCAGGATGTCGCCTTCGCCGAGGACTGCGTCGGCGCAGCGGCGGAGAACGCCGTAGCCGGACTGCCGGAAGGCGGCGTCGTGCTGCTCGAAAATACGCGCTTCCACCCCACCGAGGAGAAGAATGACCTCGAACTCGCCAAACAGATGGCGGCGCTCGGCGACATCTTCGTGATGGACGCCTTCGGCTCGGCGCACCGCGCGCACTCGTCCACCGTCGGCGTGACCGAGTACCCGCCCGCCGTCGCCGGGCTGCTGATGGAGAAGGAAATCGACTACCTCGCCACCGCCATCGAGAACCCGAAGCGCCCGTTCGTCGCCATCCTCGGCGGCGCGAAGGTCTCGGACAAGATCGCCGTGATCGAGGCGCTGCTCAGCAAAGTCGATCATCTGCTGATCGGCGGCGGCATGGCGAACACCTTCTTCAAGGCGAAGGGCTACGAGCTGGGCAATTCGCTGGTCGAAGCCGACGCGGTCGAGACGGCGAAAAGCCTGCTGGCGAAAGGCGGCTCCAAGCTGGTGCTGCCGGTCGACGTGGTGATCGGCGACAAGCTCGACAACGACGCCCAGACGCGCATCATCCCGGTCGAAGCGGGCGTCCCGGCGGGCTGGGGCATCTACGACATCGGCGCGGAGTCGGTCAAGCGCTTTGCTGACGTGCTGAAGGATGCCAGCACCATCGTCTGGAACGGACCGATGGGCGTGTTCGAGAAATCAACCTTCGCCAAAGGCACGAACGCCGTCGCGCAGCTGCTGGCGGATCGCAGCAAGACCGGCGCGATCACTATCGTCGGCGGTGGCGACTCGGCGGCGGCGATTGAGGAATCCGGGCTTGCCGACCAGATCACGCATATTTCGACCGGCGGCGGCGCGAGCCTCGAAATGCTCGAAGGCAAGGTGCTGCCGGGCGTGACGGCACTCAAGGACAAAGCCTAGTCACTTCTCACGGGAAAATGCTTTGTAGGGGCGCAGCGTGCTGCACGCCGTTCGCATTGGTCTGACTGGGGACTTCCTGTCCCGGTTCAACCATCCCCGCCGCGCTTGCCCTTTTGGGCTAGAATAGAAATCGTGCGAACTCAGGGAAATCACGCCCATGCCTCTGCGCCCCGGTGATATGGTCGGCTCTTACGAAATCGTCTCGCTGCTCGGTCAGGGCGGCATGGCGACGGTCTATCGCGCCTACCACGCCCGCCTCAACCGCCAGGTCGCCATCAAGATGATCCACCCGACCTATCTGGACGACCAAAGCTGGATCGCGCGGTTCGAGCGCGAGGCGCAGATCATCGCCGCGCTGGAGCATCCCAACATCGTCCCGGTGTACGACTTCTCCGAACACGCGGGCGAGCCGTATCTGGTCATGAAGCTGATCGAGGGCAGCACGCTCAAGGCGATGCTGGCGAACGGCGCGCTGCGCATCGAGGATATTCTGAGCATCGCCGCGCCGGTGGCGCAGGCGCTCGACTACGCGCACGGTCAGGGCGTGCTGCACCGCGACATCAAGCCGTCGAACCTGATGCTCGACCGTCAGATGACGCCGTACCTGACCGACTTCGGGCTGGCGCGCATCGCCGTCGCGGGCGACAGCACGATCAGCAAGGACATGCTCATGGGGACGCCGTACTACATCGCCCCGGAGCAGGCGCTCAAAAATGGCAAGGTGGATTACCGCGCCGACCTGTATTCGTTCGGCGTGGTGCTGTACGAGCTGCTGGTCGGCAAAGTCCCGTTCAGCAGCGGCACGCCCTACTCGATCATCAACGACCACGTGACCGAGCCGCTGCCGATGCCCAGCAGCCTCAACCCGGAAATCCCGCCAGCGGTCGAGATGGTGCTGCTCAAGGCGCTGGCGAAAGACCCGGACGACCGCTACGACAGCGCGGCAGCAATGGTCGAGGAACTGCGCCGGTCGGTGCAGGCGAGCACGCCGCAGATCATGAAGCTGAGCGCCGGCGCAAGTCGGCTGCCGAGTTCGGTCGTCGAACAGGTGACGCCGCCCCCCGGCGAAAACCAGCGCCGCCAAAGCCACGCTGAAGCCCAGAACGAGCGGGCGTCATAAGTTCTTTCTGTGGGCGGGCGCGGCGCTGGCGGTGTTCTCGCTGGTCAGCATCACCGTGCTGTTCACGACCGAGCTTTTGGCGGCGCGGCGAGCAGCGCAAATCCGCAACGCGCCCGAAACGCTGATCGCGCTCTACGACGTGCCTGCGCTGTCGCTCGACGAAGCCCGCGCCCGGATGACCGAGCATCCCGACGACCCGGTCAGCTCGCTGGCGCTGGCGCGCGCCCAGCTAGAGGCGAGCGACGACGCTGCCGCCCGCCGCACCATCACGCAAGGCTTGATCACCGCGCCGGACGTTGCACGCTACGAGATGACCGCCGCGGCGCTGGCGACTCAGATCATGCGTAACGACGTGGCGTTCCTGGTCTACAGCGACGTTCTCGCCCGAACAGTCGGCACGGATGCCTATCCCGCCGTGCGCGCCATCGCCGGGGAATATCTATACCGCGCCGCGTCGGTCTCCGACCAGCTACGCGTGGCGCAGGTGCTCGAACTCAGCCGCGAACTCCAGAACACGACTTCGCCCATCGTCACGGCGATGATCGGGCGCGCATTTATGGAGAACGGCAATACTCGGCTCGCCCAGGCGACTATCGGCAGCGCGCTGACCGCCGACGATTCGCTGGCGGAGGCGCATCTGGTCAACGGCGAGCTACAGCACCAGCAGAAAAACGACGAGCGCGCCCGTGCCGAATGGGAACGCGCCCGCAGCGCGCCGGACGCGCCCGGCTGGGTGCGTGACCGCGCGACCGAATTGATGAATACACTCACTTAAGCAGAGGAGTTGAAATGCGTACCCCTATCATTGCCGGAAACTGGAAAATGTTTAAGACCGTCCAGGAGTCGGTGGATTTCGTCCGCGACCTGACGCCGAAACTGGAGCCGTTCAGCAGCGTCGAGCGCGTCGTCTGCCCGACCTTCGTCGCCCTCGCCAGCGTCGCCTGGGCGCTCAAGAACGCCCCAATCAAGGTCGGCGCGCAGAACGTCCACTGGGAGGACAGCGGCGCATATACCTCGCAGATCGCGCCCGCCATGCTTCAGGGCATCGCCGAGTACGTCATCATCGGGCACTCGGAATGCCGCCAGTACCTGCACGAGACCGACGCCGACGTGAACCGCAAGGCGAAAGCGGCGCTGGCGCATGGTCTCAAGCCGATCATCGCCGTCGGCGAAAGCCTCGCGCAGAACGAAGCGGGCGCAACCCAGTCGTTCGTCGGCGGGCAGGTGCGCGCCGCGCTCGACGGCATCCCGGCAGACGAGATGGCGCAGGTCGTGATCGCTTACGAGCCAATCTGGGCAATCGGCACGGGGCGCAGCGCCAGCGGCGAGATCGCCCAGCAGATCATTGGCGGGACGATTCGCGCCACGCTGATCGAGCTGTACGGCGATAAGATCGCCCAGAGCGTGCGCATCCAGTACGGCGGCAGCGTCAAGCCGAGCAACATGGCGGAGTACATGAGCCAGCCGGACGTGGACGGCGCGCTGGTCGGCGGGGCGTCGCTCAAGGTGGACGACTTCACCCAGCTCGTGCAAGTTGCGGCGCAGGTGAAAGGCGGTCAGGGCTGACTCTCCCGGAGTTTGTCGTCCCCTGGCTGATCGTCGGCGTGCTGCTGTACGCCATGCGTCGGCTGGAACGATGGCTGCACCAGCATATTTTCAAAGTCGGGTGGCTGCTGACCAAGAATCTGCACACGACCACCATCCTGTATTACACATTCTTCCTGCCCGGCGTGGTCGTTCACGAGATTATCTACTGGCTGGTCGCGGGCATCCTCAACGTGCGGGCGGAGCGGGCGATTGCCATGCCGGAAGCGCAGGCAATCGCCGAACTTCGGCTCACGTTCATCCGGTTATCGCGCAACACCAGCCGCGTCCGCCGCGCGATCATCGGCATCTCTCCTCTGATCAGCGGGCTGGCGCTGATCTGGCTGATCAGCAATAACGTCCTCAACCTGAACGTCGTGATCGCCGTGCTGCGCGTCGGCGGGCTGGATGGGGTCGGCAGCGCCATCAACCTGCTGACCTCGACGCCCGATATATGGCTGTGGGTCTACTTCATGTTCGCCGTCGCCAACACCATGATCCCCGACTCGCAGACGCTGCGCGAGTGGCGTCCGGTGCTGACCGTGCTCGGCGCGCTGCTGGTCGTGCTGGTCGGCTTCGGGCTGGCGCAGCAGGTTTTCATGGAAAACCTCGCTATCCCCATCATCGACGGCATCAACCGCCTGTCGCCGATCTTCGCCGTCGTGATCTGCATCGACCTGCTGGCGACCGCCGTCCTCGGCACCATCGAGGCGATCATCGAGCGGCTGACGGGCAGCGCCACTTTCCAGAACGGCAAGCTGGTCGCCGTGAGCCGTGAAGAAATCATCCGCCAGCGCGAAGCTGACCGCGCCAAACAGGAGCGCCAGCGTCAGGCGGCAAAGACGCGCGCCCCGGCGGGTCCGCCGTCAGTGTACGCCCTACCCCTGCCGATCCCCGGCGCGCCCGGACGAGAGGCCGCCGAGCCGGTCATCGTCTCGCGCGAGCCTGCTACTGTGCTGCCGTCAGGTGCAGCACCAGCCCGGCGCGTCGAGCCGAGCGTGATCGCCGGGACAGCGGTCGTCAAGACCGACGACGAGCTGGCTGCCGACGCGCCCGCTTCAGGAAGCGCACATCGACCTGCCCACGCGCACCATCCCGCCGCCGTCGAAGAAGATGAGGACGCGGATAACGAAGCTGAAGAAGCCGATCTGCTGGACGATTATGAAGTGGACGACGAGGACGCGGAGGAAGATGAGGCAGACGATCCGGATGACGACGAGCGTCTGTGACGGTTCAGGTACAGGAATCCGGCGATCACGATCAAGCCCATCACGCCCAGCGCGATGAACTTGAACAACTGGCTCGCCGTCACCAGCGTCAGGAAGCCGAAGAAGGCGCAGAAAACGTAGTAGCCGATCACGATCTGGCGCTGGCTCAGCCCCATGTCGATCAACCGGAAATGCAGGTGTCCCCGGTCGCCCACGAACGGGCTGCGCCCCTGCCGCACGCGCGAGACCACCTGCCACACGCTGTCGAGCAGCGGCAGCCCCATCACCAGCAGTATCGTCGCCATCTTCGCGCCGCCGATGATCGCCAGCGCGCCCAGCGCGTAGCCGAGGTAGGTCGCCCCGCCGCCCATGATGATCCGGGCGGGATAAAAGTTGTAGATCACGAAGCCGAGCGTGCTGCCCATCAGCGCCAGATGCAGCAGGCTGACACTGGTCTGCGCCGGCTCGACGCGGAACGCGCTGTTGATGAACAGCATCGCCCCGGCGATGAAGGTGACGCCGCCCGCCAAGCCGTCCGCGCCGTCCAGCCAGTTCATCGTGTTCATCATGCCAACCAGCCACACCAGGCTGAACGCCACCGTCACGAAGAAGGGCCAGGGCGCGGTCTGCTGCCCGGTGAGCGGGTTGTTGAAGTACTCGATGAAAATCTGGAAGATGATGGCAATCGCCGCCGCCAGAAATTGCCCGGCGAACTGAACCAGCGGCGGCAGATCGAGGAAGTCATCCAGCAAGCCGAAGATGAAGATCACCGTCGCGCCGACCAGCAGCCCGGTCAGGCGGATGACCTCGTAGCTATCGAGGCGCGGCACGGGCAGATACTGCGCCGCCAGCACCGCGACGACGAAGCCGCCGTACAGCGCTATCCCACCGAGCTTGGACACACGGCGCACGTCGGCTTCGCTCTGCCGCCGCCCACCCGCTTTGGCGGTGACGTTGAAGCGCTTGCCCAGCCAGTCGGCAAGCGGCACGAGCAGCAGCGTCGTCGCCAGCGCCAGCCCGAAAACCAGCCCGAAGATCGGCAGGTAGCCGCTCATGTCCCGAACTGGCGATCCCCGGCGTCCCCCAGCCCCGGCACGATGAAGCCGACTTCGTTCAGCCGCTCGTCGACCGACGCGACGTGGATCGGCACGTCGGGATGTGCCGCGCTCAGGCGAGCGACACCTTCCGGCGCGGCAATCAGCCCGACGTACTTAATGCGTTTCGCGCCCCAGCGCTTGAGAATGTCAATCGTCGCCACCGCCGAGCCACCAGTCGCCAGCATCGGGTCGAGCACCAGACACAACTGAACGGTGGCTTCTTCGGGCAGCCGGTTGTAATACTCGACCGGGCGCAGCGTGCGCTCGTCGCGGTACAAGCCGATGTGCCACACCTGAGCGCTCGGCAGCAGCATCAGCGCGCCCTCGACCATGCCCAGTCCTGCGCGCAGCACCGGAACCAAGCCGATGGTTTCCTCGTTCTTGAAGCCGTGCGCGATCCCCATCGGCGTGTTCACGTCGCGGGACGCGAGCTTCAGGTCGAGGGTCGCCTCGTAGATCAGCAGCAGCGCCAGCTCGCGCATCAGTTCGCGGAAGCTGCGGTAGTCGGTGCTGGCATCGCGCAGCACGGTCAGCTTGTGCCGGACGAGCGGGTGTTGCGAAACAAAGAGTAATTCCGTCATCCTTCATCCCCCTTCAAAAATCGTGCCGATTGTACGCGGTGACGTGCCCTGCTGTCAAAGCCCCGGAGCGTGACATATTTCGGTGATATTCCGGTCTTGTGACCTCACAATTTCGCCGGATAAATTCGCCCGACACGCAACGCCCGCTTGTTGATGCGCCTCGCGTCGGCTATACTTAGGCAATAGAACATTTATCCGACTTTTGGAGCCGCGAATGTCCGACGATGACGGACGGTTGGTGAGCGGAAACCGCCGCCCTGACGAGCGCGAAAACATCGCCCTGCGACCGAAGATGCTGCGCGAGTTGATCGGGCAGGATCGCGTGCGCGAGCAGCTCAAGATCATCATCGACGCGGCGAAGGGCGCAAGGAGCCGGTCGACCACATGCTGTTTTACGGTCCGCCCGGCTTGGCAAAACTTCGCTGGCATACGTCGTCGCCAACGAGATGGGTGCGAATATCCGCATCACGGCGGGTCCGTCGATTGAGCGCTCCGGCGACCTCGCCTCGATTCTGACGTTTCTGAAGCAGGGCGACGTGCTGTTCATCGACGAGATTCACCGCCTGGGGCGTGCCGTCGAGGAAGTGCTGTACCCGGCGATGGAAGATTTCGCGCTCGACATCGTAATCGGGAAGGGTCCCGGCGCGAAGAATCACCGCATCAACCTGCCCCGCTTCACCGTGATCGGCGCGACGACTCAGCTTGCCCTGCTGGCGGGTCCGCTGCGCGACCGTTTCGGCGCGCGCTTCCGGCTCGACTTCTACGACGAGGAGGCGATGGAGCACATCATCGCCCGCGCCGCCAACATGCTCAAGATCGAGATCAAGCCGGAGGGGTTGTCCGAGATCGCCCGGCGCTCGCGCGGGACGCCGCGCGTCGGGCTGCGTCTGCTGCGCCGCACCCGTGACTATGCGCAAACCCGCGCCGACGGCATCATCACCGGTCCCGTCGCCGGGGAATCGCTGGAGCTGATGGGCATCGACTATCTGGGGCTGGACGACATCGACCGCCGCGTGCTCAAGACGATCATCCTGAATTACGAAGGCGGTCCGGTCGGGCTGCCCACGATTGCCGCCTCGATCAGCGAGGACAGCTCGACTATCGAGGACGTGTACGAGCCGTACCTGATGCAGCTCGGCTTCCTTAAGCGAACACCGCGCGGGCGCGTCGCCACCATTCGCGCCTACGAGCACATGGGCTACCCGTACAGCGGTAACGGCAACGGCGGCAGCGACCAGAATCCGCTGTTTTGAGAACGGAGCGCGCGATGGATTACCAGTCGCTCGGCAAAATCCTGCTGGCAGTCGGCATCGTCATCGTGGTCATCGGCGGCGTGTTCCTGCTGTTCGGGCGCTCGCTGAACGGCTTCCCCGGCACGCTCCGCATCGAAGGTCAGGGGTTCTCGTGCGTCGTGCCGATCCTCGCCTCGATCCTGCTCAGCATCGTGCTGACCATCGTCCTGAACGTCGTCGTCCGGCTGATTAACCGACCGTGAGGCTCAGCGACTTCGACTACGACCTGCCGGAATCGTTCATCGCCCAGACTCCGGTCGAGCCGCGCGATTCGTCGCGGCTGATGCTGCTCGACCGCCGCACCGGAGCGATTGAGCATCGCGTTTTCCGCGACATCCTCGACCTGATCGACCCCGGCGACGTGCTGGTGCTCAATTACACCCGCGTGATCCCCGCGCGGCTGCACGCCACCAAAGCCGACACGGGCGGCGGCGTCGAGGTGCTGCTGCTGCGCCAGATGGACGAAACGCGCTGGCAGGCGCTGGTCGGCGGGCGGCGGGTGCTGGCGGGCACGAAGCTGGTCTTTGGCGACACGGGCATCACCGCCGAAATCACCGACGTACTGCAAGAGAGCGAGCGGATAGTCCGTTTCAACCAACCGATCAACGACTGGCTCGAAACGCTGGGCGAAATGCCGCTGCCGCCCTACATCCACACCCGCCTCGCCGACCCGGAGCGCTATCAGACGGTATTCGGGCAGCAGCGAGGCTCGGCAGCCGCGCCGACCGCCAGCCTGCACTTCACGCCCGACCTGCTCCACGCCCTGCGCGCCAAAGGCGTGATCTTCGCGCAGGTCACGCTGCACATCGGACTGGGCACGTTCCAGCCGGTTAAGGTCGAGGACATCACCCAGTATCACATCCACAGCGAACAGGCGCGGCTGTCCGCCGCCGACGCCAGAATCATCAACGAGGCGAAGCTGGCGGGCGGGCGCATCATCGCCGCCGGGACGACCGTCGCGCGCACGCTCGAAACCGCCGGAATCCTGAGCGAAGGCGGCGACCCGGCTCACCCCGACGCGCCGCTCGACGCCTGTCCCTGGCGTCCGGTGATCGCCTTCGAGCGCGACACCGACCTGTTCATCTACCCCGGCTACCGTTGGCGCGTGGTCGACGCCATGATCACCAATTTCCACCTGCCGAAATCGACGCTGCTCATGATGATCAGCGCCTTCGCCGGGCGCGACAGCGTCATGAACGCTTACGAAACCGCCAAGCGCGAGGGCTACCGCTTCTTCTCGTTCGGCGACGCCATGTTCATCCGGTAATCGGGGAATGTACAAGAGCGCGAGTCATGATTGGGCGTACAGCCGTGCGCCCCGACGAAAAGACTCATCATATTCGCCGCTCCTCCGGTAATCGAGCATTGACGTTCCCCTCACCTGCGACTAGAATAGGCATTCTTGTCTCGCCAATTTTCCCCGCTGGCTCCGTCCCGACGGGTTCAGCGGCGGTAAGAGAGAATTGGAGCTTCCATGTACGCAATTGTTCGTCTGGCAGGCGGTAAACAGCACCGCGCCGAAGTCGGCAGCATCATCGATGTTGAACGCATCCCCGAAAACGTGAATGACACGGTCAAGCTGACCGACGTGCTGCTGGTCGGCGACGGCGAAAAGACCGTCATCGGTCAGCCCACCGTCGACGGCGCGACCGTCACGGCGACGGTGGTCGATCAGTACCGCGCCCAGAAAATTCTGGTGTTCAAGTACCGCCAGCGCACCAAGACCCGCAAGATGCGCGGGCATCGTCAGTACTACACCCGCCTTCGCATTGACGATATTCAGGTATAGGATTAGAAAATGGCACACAAAAAAGGCGGTGGTTCGAGCCGCAACGGTCGTGACAGCAACTCGCAGCGCCTCGGCGTGAAGCGCTATGGCGGCGAGTTCGTGATCCCCGGCAACATCATCGTGCGCCAGCATGGGACCCAGTTCCACCCCGGCGAAAACGTCGGCGTGGGCAAGGACTACACCATCTTCTCGAAGATCGAAGGCTACGTCGTATTCGAGAAGCTGCGTGGCAGACCGGGGCGCAAGCAGATCAGCGTTTACCCGGAAATCCCGGCGAAGCCTGAAGAACAGCAGTAACCCCAAACCCTGATAGAGCGCACGGACAGACCGTGCGCGGACAGAGGAAAACATGAAGGAAAAAGTACACCCGACCTGGTATCCTGAAGCGACCGTCATCTGCGCCTGCGGCAACACGTGGAAAACCGGCGCGACCGTCCCCGAAATCCGCACCGACATCTGCTCGGCGTGCCACCCGTTCTACACGGGCGAGCAGCGCATCGTCGACACCGAAGGTCAGGTTGACCGCTTCATGAAGCGGTTGCAGGTACGCGACGCCAAGCGCGCCGAAGTCGAGGAGCGCGAAGCCGCCAAGACCCCGTCGAACCTGCCGCTCAGCGAGCTGGGCGTGGACAAGCGCTACATCACCGTCCTGGGTGAGAACAATATCGCCACCGCTGGCGAGCTGATCGCCCTGCTGGAAGAGCGCGGCGAGGACGGACTGCTGGAGATTTCCGGCGTCGGGCGCAAGCTGGTCGCCGACATGAAGAAGGCGCTGCGCAATCGCGGATACGATGTGCCCGCGAACGAATAACCGCTCCGCGTGAGAATGTAAGGCAGGCATTTGTCGACCAACCGATGCCTGCCTTTATTTTTGTCTGCACACCTCAGGGGGAATCACCATGATCCATCACTCCGGACGAATCGAGGTCATCTGCGGCAGTATGTTCTGCGGCAAAACCGAGGAACTGATCCGCCGTGCGCGCCGCGCGGTCATCGCCAGGCAGACCGTTCAGGTTTTCAAGCCGATCATCGACGACCGCTACAGCATCGAGCGCGTCACCAGCCACGACGGGCAGAATATCGAAGCCCAGCCCATCGCCCACCCCGGCGAAATCCCCGCCCTGCTCTCCCCCAAAACGACCGTCGTCGCCATTGACGAAACCCAGTTCTTTGACGTGTCCATCGTGCCGATTGTCGAGGACATCGCCGCGCGCGGCGTGCGCGTGATCTGCGCCGGACTCGACCTCGACTTTCGCGGCGAGCCGTTCGGTCCCATGCCGCAGCTTCTCGCCCGCGCCGAGGACGTGACCAAGCTCCATGCCATCTGCGTGATCTGCGGTGACGAAGCCTGCCGCACGCAGCGCCTCGTCAACGGCACACCCGCCCGCTACGACGACCCGATCATCCTGATTGGCGCGAAGGAAGTCTACGAAGCCCGCTGCCGCGAACACCATCAGGTTCCCAGGTGATTGACACGGACGACCGATCTGCGCTAAAATTGCTTAGCATTGCAAAGTAATTTGCGAGAAATCCGAGGAGAGCGAGATGGCTGTTGCAAACGCAAGCATGTCCAGTGCTGCGCCTGTACAGAGCGAGTCCGGCTTGTGGCTGCGAAGCCGCAACTGGGACTTGATGTTTATCACGCTGAGCGTGATTTTTGTCCCTCTGCCCTATCTGGTCTATCTGCTGCTTGTCCAGTTCGGCGCCGACGCAGATATCAGCCGCAACGTTGTCAACGGCTTCGTCGCCATCGCCGTCGGCGGTCCGCACATGATGTCCACTTTCCTGCGCACCGGCTTGGACAAGGAATTCTCGCGCCGCTACCCGATGCTGATCCGCTCGTCCATCATCATCCCGATTGTCGTCGTCTCGCTGGCGTTCCTCAACCTGCACCTGCTGCTGACAATATTCTTCTTCTGGGCATCGACTCACGTGCTGCATCAAGTCAGCTACATCGTCGAGCTGTATCGCCACAAAGAGCATAAATTCGTGCGCAAGAGCACGGTTTCGCTTCAGTCTCGGCTGATCGACTACGGCGTGATCATGACCTGCCTGTTCCCGTTCGCGGCGCTCAAGATCAGCCAGGGGTCGTTCGAGGTCGGCGTCAACGACCTGACCGCCGTCATCCCCGACCTGTTCCAGCACGAGTGGTTCTTCGTGCTCATGAGCGGGGCGTTCACCGTCGCGCTGATCGCGTTCATCATCAAGACCTACCGCGAGTACCGCGATGGCATCATCAACTGGCCCAAGACGATCTTCATCCTGCTGACGGTCGCCGTCGCCTTCGTCATGCCCGCCCTGCCCAACCTCGACACCGCTTTCCAGGGCTTGAACACCTGGCACTCGTTCCAGTACCTGGCGATCACCTTCTACATCATCAAAATCCGCCAGATGTACACCAATATGGACAAGGAAGCGCCGCTGGTTGCCCGCTTCAGCAAAGGCAAGGACTCGCGTGGTCTGTTCGCCCTCAGCACGATCATGCTGGTCGGCTCGCTGGTCGTGTTCATCATCGTCTATGCGGCGGCAGCCATCCTCAAGCCGGGCATCGACGCCAACACCCACTTCGACATCGCCTACTACACCGCTATCCTGTCGTTCCTGTGGATACATTACTACCACGACCACTTCCTGTTCACGGATTTCGAGGCGCTCGACAAAGCCTACGGCGAAGCCTGACGCTATCCAGACTCACAAAAAGAGACGACCGCGAAGGTCGTCTCTTTTCATTTGCGTAGAGTTGCTACTTACGAGAATGACTGGCTGACCCACTGCATCGGGTTGACGGCGACGCCATCCACCCACAATTCCCAGTGGAGATGCGGACCCGTCACGCGCCCGGTGCTGCCCGCGCTGCCGAGCACCTGCCCCGCCGTCACCATGTCGCCAACATTGACGTACTGCTCGGTCTGGTGGCAGTAGACCGTGAACACGCCCCACCCGTGATCGATAATCGTAACGTTGCCGCGTATGTCGAGCGGACCGACGAACACTACTCGCCCGGCGGCGGGCGCGATGATCGGCGAGCCGGTCGCTGCGGTGAAATCCGTACCGGTGTGATAGCGGTCGAAGCCGCCACCGTTATACGAGCGCAGGCTGCCGAAACGAGCCGAGAGCGGCGCGGAGCTTGGCAATCCCATCGGACCATCGAAATATCGCTCCGGCGTGAAATTGCTGGTGATCGCGCTTAGCTTGGCAAGCTCGGCGGCGTCGGTCGCCGGATCGAGCAGGTTCAGCAGGCTGGCGCTGATGGTGATGCGCTGGTAGCCGTAGTTTCCCGGCACGACCTGAATGTTGATCGGCAGCGGCGTCTGCGTCCCGGCGGCGTCGGTCAGCGTCAGGTCGAGCGCGTAGACGCTCGCCGCCGTCCCCACCGGGATGCCGACCAGCAGCGTGTGTCTGGTCTCGTTATCATCCGCGCCGTCGTGCAGGGTCTCGTTCAGAAACGTCCCGGTGATCGTCACGGCGTTCGCTGGTGGTCAGCTCGATGCGCCCGGTCTGCCCCTCGACGAACACCAGCGGCGTGATGTCGAGGCTCTCGACCGGGGCAGGCATGTCGAGCGCGACCTGCGGCGCTTCAAAACCGGGGATGATCAACTGCTGTCCGGCGTAAATCAGCGTGGGATCGCTGATCTGGTTCGCCTGGGCAATCGCGTTCACCGTTACGCCATACTGCCGAGCGATGCGGTACATCGTCTCGCCGCGCAGCACCGTGTGGACGATCACCGCCGTCGGCGTGGTCGTCGCCTCCGGCGAGGCGGGCACGTCGGTCGGCGGAGCGGATGGCGCGGACGACGACACGTCCAGCATCTCGCCGACGTAGAAGCTGGTCGCGTCGGTCAGGTTGTTGCGGGCGATCAGATCGTCAACCGTCATGCCGTACAGCGCGGCGATGCTTTCGAGCGTCTCGCCCGGCTGGACGACGTGGACGACCGACGCCGCCGGAACGGGCGTCGCGTCAGCCGATGGCACGAGCAACCGCTGTCCGGTGTAGATGGTGGACGGGTCGGCGATGCCGTTGAGCCGCACCAGCTCCGTCAGGGTAATGTTGTACTGTTGGGCGATGCGCGAAAGTGTCTCGCCGCGCTGGACGACGTGGATGGTCACGCCGGGTGGCACGGTCGGGGTCGCATCCTGGGCAAAAAGAGAGGCGGGCAGCCCCAGCATACCCGCCACAATCAGACAAAACAGAAACCGCACGTGCATTACACCGCCTCATCAAAGCGAAGCCTGTCGCCGATTTTCACCCGCTCCAGGACATCGGGGTTGGCTTCGACGTAATACTGGGCTGGCGACCGAGGGGAGTACATCGGTCGCCAGGGTTTTGCAAACTGCTTATCGACCACGTTGCCGGACGCATCCAGCCAGACAACCCCGATGCTGAACAGCATGAAGAACATGTGGATCGCCGTATTCGAGCGGCTTTCGCCGCCGGTGACGAACAGCAGCCCTTCTCCGTCCGGAAGGCGTGGGACAAGCTGCAAGCCTCGGAAATGACACCAGAAGCTCACACACAGCCTGACCCGCGCCAGCACGATCTTGTTCGTGTCGGCGTTGCGAAGGACGCGCCAATCCGTCATGATGCCGGGATGATCAGTATCTGCCCCACAAAGATACGGGTTGGGTCGGCGATCCCGTTGACTTCGATCAAACGAGCCAGCGGCACGTTGAACCGGATCGAGATGCGGTACAGGTTGTCACCGCGCTCGACGCGGTAAAGCTGCTGCGCCTGAACTGGCGTCGGCGGCACGGTGGTCGGCGTCGGCGGCGCTGAGGTCGGCGGGACAGCCGTCATCTCGCCCGCAGGCGGAATCTTGAGCACCTGCCCGACGTAGACCATGTTCGGGTTGACGATGCCGTTGAAGTTTGCCAGCTCGCGGGTCGTCAGGTGATTGCGCACCGCGATGGATGACAGCGTGTCACCGTAGCGCACGATGTAAGTCGTCACCTGCGGCGGCGCCACGATGATCGGCTGCTCGGCGCTCTGCTGTGTCGCTTCCGGCTGCACCGGCTGGACGATCACCGGCGCTTCAGTCGGCAGCGGCGGGATCGGCGTCTCCGATGGGACGAGTGTCACCGCCGGGATTGACGTATTGGTCGGAACCAGCGTGGGCGGCGGCACGGACTTGACCGGGATGACCAGCGTCTGGCTCTCGAAGATGCGCGCGTCAGGTCCAAGCTGGTTGGCGATGATGATCGCTTCAATCGTCGTGCCGAAGCGGGTCGCCAGTTGACCGACGGTATCGCCGCGCTCGACCATGTATGGATACATGAACGGGAAGGACACGGTATCCAGCGTCGGCGATGGGAACGGCGTCACGGTCGGTGGGACTTCCGTTGGCACTTCGGTCGGAGGAACCTCAGTCGGGACTTCGGTTGGCGGTACTTCAGTGGGCGGAACACTTCGGTTGGTGGAACCTTCGGTCGGCGCTTCAGTCGGCAGCGCTTCCGTCGCCACGACTTCTGTCACCTCGACCGTCGCCGCTTCGGTCGCAGCCTCGGTCACTTCAGCCGTGACTTCCGGCATGACCGCTTCCGTCATCACTTCGGTGACTTCCGGCGAGGCTTCGACAATCGGCGTCATTTCGGCAATCGGGCTTTCGCCGACCGTTTCGGTCGCCACCTGCTCGCTCCCGGTCACGATCAGCTCGGCATCGTCCAGGTAGACGACGTTGTTCATCGCCACGCGGTTGACCGCCGAGCGCACGTAGACCGTCACCGTATCGGCGGCGGCAGTCGCCGCGACCGTGTGCTGCGCGAACTGGTCGACGAACGAAAGCGGGCTTGACCAGACGATGCTGTCACTCGCCGGATCAGTTCCGCCGTTGGGATCAATGCCGACCTGCACCGCGAGTTCGCCGCTGCCATCGCTGGCGTTGGCGTCGTCGCCGCTGGACGACCACACGTAGGCGTACACGCTGAACTGAAGCTGATCACCTGCCGCAACGCCCGCGACCTGCTGGTAAACGCCGCCGATGTGGGCTGCGAAGAACGTGAAGTACTGCTGGGCGTCTTCGCCGCCGTGAATCCGGGGCGTTGCCATGCCGTTGGTCGTGTCGGAAGCCGGGTAGTATTCCGGCTGCATATTCTGATCGCTCTCCAGTGACCACGCTGTCCAGCCCTGCGCCACCAGGCTGGTCGGGTTTCCGGCGACAGGCTCGAACGGAGGCTCGAATCCTGGATTGGTGAGCAGGTTATCCGACTGCGCGTGGGCAGTCACGAGTCCCAGTACCAGGATGAGGCACACCAGACTCGTTCGGAAAACAGATGACCTATTCATCTATACTCCCCTAGCATCAAGTAAGGATGGTTAGAAACAAGTTTACCCCGATGTGCAAATTAGCGCCCGGCGCAAGGCAGCAAACGTTGCTCAATTTACGCGGAGGATTTTTCGAGCACGTGCTGGATTGTTTCGACAAGCTGCGCGGGACCAAAGGGCTTGGTCACCAGGTATTCCGAGTTGGCGATGCGCATCTGCGTCACGCGCGGGTCGTGCTGGGTGCGCGCCGTCACGACGATGATGGGGATGTCTTTGGTGGTCGGATTTCCGTGCAGGTGATCGTATACTTCCCAGCCGTCGATGTTCGGCATCATCAAGTCGAGCAGCACCAGATCAGGAATCGTCCGCTCGACCGTCTCCATACCCTCAAGCGCGCCGTGCGCCTCAATGAACTCGTACCCCTGCCGTTCGAGGATCAACCGCATCAGGTCGATCACATCCTGCTCATCTTCGATGCAAACTACGCGACGCGACATGGTTGTTACCCTGGCTGCACAGAAGAAACAGTCCCCGTCAGTCTACCACGAAACATTACAGCATGTCCACAAACGTTGTCGCTCATTTCAGGCGTGAAAGATGGGGCATTATGGTTTATACTACCCTCCACGCACATCGACCTGACCAGGCTTATGCCCAAGATAATCATTGGTCTCTGCACTGTCGAATTTGAGCTGCCGGGCGCGCTGTCGTTAAAGGACAAGCGCAGCATCCTGAAATCACTGTTGACGCGGCTGCATAACCATTTCAACGTCTCGACCGCCGAAATCGACCATTACGACGTGGTCAATTCCAGCGTGATCGCCTTCACTGCGGTCACGACCGACACGCGCCACGCGAACCAGGTCATCAGCACCATCCTGAACTGGATCGAGAAGAACTATCCCGACGCGCTCATCGTCAACCAGGAAATCGAAATTCTGTAGCCGATGTATCTCCCCGACTATCAGTCCCGGCAGTTCCTCTCGCGCTGCGGCATTCCAACTGTGCCCGGCACAACCGTGACTTCGCCGGAGGCGGCTGCCGCCAGCGCCGCCGATTTCGCCGCGCCGGTGGTCGTCCGCGCCGCGATTCCGGGCAGACCGCGCATCTTCCGGCTGGCGAATACCCCGCCGGACGCCGAGCACAGCGCCCGCGACCTGCTTGCCATGACGATACGCGGGGTACGCATCCGCACGCTCGTGATCGAGCCAGCCGTCGAAGCGGTCGCCCAGTATTTCCTCGGCATCTATGCGGATCGCGGCGGCGGTCTGGTCATGATCGCCTCGACCGACGGCGGCGACGACTTCAGCCCGGTCGAGCGTGGCATGAGCGGGCGACTCGTCAGCGAAACGATCAACCCGTTTCTCGGCGTGCTCGATTTTCAGGGGCGCAACCTCGCCAGCGCCATCAATCTCCCGCGCGATTCGTGGGGCGCGTTCGTTGCCATCACCCAGAATCTGTTCCGCTGCGTGGTCGCTTCCGACGCGCTGCGCGCCGAGATCAACCCGCTGGCGCTCACGCCCGAAGGCGAGCTGCTGGCGCTCGGCGGCGAACTGATGATCGACGACAGCGCCCTGTTCCGCCAGCCGGAGGTGGTCGCCACGGTGAGCGTCGACGCAGCCCACGACCGCGTCGCTCTGGCGCGCGCCGCCGGGCTGACCTACGTGCATCTCGGCGGCAGGATCGGCTGTGCGGTCGGCGGCGCGGGGCTGGGCATGGCGACGCTCGACATGCTGGCGCGGCACGGCTGCGACGCGGGCTGCTTCCTCGACCTGGGCAGCAGCATCCGGCGCGAGACGCTCGACGCAGCGCTCAAGCTGATTCTGCCGGATGCCGAAGCCGCGCTGCTCAACATCTTCGCCAACCACGCCAGCGGCGGCGAAATCGCTCAGGACTTGCTGGCGCTGATCCGCGAAACGCCGCTCACCGCGCCGCTGATCGTTCGGCTGGCGGGGCGCGACGCCGAGCAGGGCTTGGAAGCGCTCGAAGCCGCCAATATCCCCCACCTCATCATCGCCTCGGAACTCACCGAAGCCGCCCGGATGGTCTCGGCGGCAGCCAAAGGCTACACCGATGTCAATCTTAGCCGATAGAGACACGGCGTTGATCGTGCAGGGCATCACCGGGCGCGAAGGCAGTTACCATACCGCCCAGATGCTCAGCTACGGCACGCGCGTCGTCGGCGGCGTCACGCCCGGCAAGGGCGGCGAATGGGTGCATGGCAAGCCGGTGTTCGACAGCGTGGTCGCCGCTGTCGAAGCCACCGGCGCGAACGCGACGATCATCTTCGTCAGCGCGGCGAGCGCCACCGACGCCATCTACGAGGCGATTGAAGCGGGCGTCCCGCTGATCATCTGCGTGACCGAGGGCATCCCAGTGCTGGACATGCTCAAAGTCCATGCCCACCTGAAAAAAGAGCGCGGCGTCCGGTTGATCGGACCGAACAGCCCCGGCATCCTCGCTCCGGGGCGCACGAAAGTCGGCATCATCCCCAGCTTCATCGGCAGAGAAGGCAGCGTCGGCGTGATCTCGCGCAGCGGCTCGCTGATCTACGATGTCGTCTACCGTCTGTCGCAGCGCGGCGTCGGGCAGTCGACCATCGTCGGCATCGGCGGCGACCCGAACGTCGGCATGAGCTTCGTGGATGGGCTGGAGCTGTTCGAGGACGACCCCGAAACCAACCGCGTCGTGCTGATCGGCGAAATCGGCGGGCGCATGGAGATCGACGCCGCCAATTTCATCCAGTCGCGCATGACCAAGCCGGTCTACGCCTGCGTCGTCGGCGGCAGCGCGCCCCGGCGCACGCGCATGGGGCACGCCGGAGCGATTGTGATCGAGGACGAGACTGCCGCCGCCGTCAAAGTCGAGGCGCTGCGCGCGTCGGGCGCGATTGTCGCCGACGACCTCGATCAACTGCTGGAAATGATCGACTAGCGCCCGAACAGCGCGCAGAAATTCGTGGGATAGGTGGCGCAGTTCGACAGCCCGGTGGCGATCAGCCAGACGACCGCCACGACCATGCCGCAGCCGCCGATCACCAGCAGGCAGCCGCACCACGACGCCGGACCCCCCGCCAGAATGTTCAGCACCGCCCCGACCACGTTGGTCAGCAGGTCGAGGATCATGCCGATGAAGTGCAGCCCGGACATCAGGATCGGCAGGACGAGGCACAGCACGCAGCCCGCCCCCAGCAGGATCGCCGTGTTGCCGTCAATGTGCTGCAAAATCTCCATCGCGGCTTACCCCGAACACTGCCCGGCGCTGCTGCTGGTCGAAGCCCACTCCGCCGGTCGTCGCCGCGCTCGTAGCAGTCGCAGTACGACAGCGGCTCGGCGCTGCCCGCCCACAGCAGGAAGCGCACGTCCGTCTGCACGCAGATCGCGGTCGCGGTCTGCTGGTGGACAGAAGCCGTCGAGAGGGCTAAGCCGCGCTCGTCCGCCTCGAAATCAACACAGGCGAAGCCGCTGATCCGGCGCGCCGCCCGTCGGGATGCTGATCTCCTGCTGCACCGCCAGCACGACCAGAAAGCACGGCAGCAGCAGGATGGCGAACCAGATCACGAGCGCGACGATGCAGCCCGCGCGCCGCAGCGGACTCCGGCGCGGTTTCGATGATGTCTCGGTCAAGTCATTCCTCACTCGGCGATGCGCATCTGGATCGCATCATTCGCATCGTAGCTCACGTGGATGAACAGCGGCGCGGCGTCGTCCGGCATCGGCAGGATGCGCGGCAGCAGCAGCGGCAAATCCTCGACCAGATCGAGCGCATAGACCGCCTCGCACCCGATCCAGTGGAGCGTGCCTTCGCTGTTGGCGGTGACTTCCCGGCTTTCGCTGACCGCCGTGAACACGAACAGCACGATGCCGGTCGCCTCGCCCGCGTCGATATTGTAAACCGCCCGCAGCCGAACGTCGCCCACGTCCAGCCCGGTTTCCTCTTTGATTTCGCGGCGCGCGCTGGTCAGCGGGTCTTCGTCGCGCTCGATGTGCCCGCCGACGCCGTTGTAGCGGTTGGGAAACACCCGCTTGTGCGCCGCCCGCTTCATCAGCAGCACGTCGCCGCCGTTGAGGACGAAGCTCAGCGTGCGCGGGATCGTCAGCCAGCGGTTCTCGACGGCGTTCGCGCCCTGCTCATGCGCACCCATGTACAAAACCTATGAATTGAACAGTGATTCGCCTGTACAAATCGTATGATCCTCCCGTTGCTGATTGAACGGGCGTATGCTAATCTTAGCAGAGAGTTGTGATTGCCACAGGTCAGGTCAGTTCCGCATGATGGAAAACGGTCGAAGCAGTGTTCCCACGCCGCTTCTGCGTATTCTCCCGGTCGATCATCTGCATCCGCACGAAGAACACGACAGCCAGCGCTCGGAGCCGCTCAAGCAGCGCATCCTGACCGAGACGACTATGATCAACCCGCCGCTGGTCGCGCCGATGGACGACGACCAGTACGTCATCCTCGACGGCGCGAACCGCGTATACGCCTTCTCCGAGCTGGGCTATCCGCACATTCTGGCGCAGGTCGCCAGCTACGACGGCGGGCTGGTCGAGCTGAGCAACTGGCAGCACGTCGTCGCTGATTGGGACAGCGACCAGTTTATCCAACACCTGCGCCAGTTGCCCGAAATCGCCGTCAACGATGGCGAGGACGCCGCCGCGATTGCGCACATCCGCTTCCACGACGAGCAGATCTGCGCCGTCTGCTCGCCGGGCACGACCATCCACGACCGCAACGCCGCGCTGCGCCGGATCGTCGCCGTCTACCAGCAGAACGCGCGCCTGCACCGCACCGCGCTGGACGATCCCGCCGAAATCTGGGCGCTGTTCCCGGACGCCATCGCGCTGATTGTCTTTCCGCCTACCGCCCGGCGGACATCATCGCCGCCGCGCAGGAGCACGCTTATCTGCCGCCGGGGATCAGCCGCCACATCGTGCATGGTCGCGCGATCCGCGTCAACTACCCGCTGGAAGCGCTGCGCGACGGGACGCTGACGCTCGAACAGAAAAACGCCGACCTGCTCGCCTGGCTGCAATCCAAGATGGCGAACCGGCAGGTTCGGTATTATGCTGAAGCGACCTATCAGTTCGACGAGTGACGGATATGCCGCAAACGGTTCAACAGGCGCTTCAAGCCGCGACGCTTTTCAGCGACGAAATCCTCTACAGTCTGGTTTCGCTGCCGCCCAACGGCATCATGGCGGCGGCGGGCGTGCTCGCCGAAATCGGTGAGCCGTTCGCCGCGCTGCTCGCCGACAAGGACGAGGTGACGCTGGTCATCCCCGCAGACGCGGTGGCGGATTTCGCCAGCCGCCTGCGCAATCATCGGGTCAGCGACGCTCCCTACCGCCTGATCACCTTCGACATCGAGCTTGAGCCGACGCTGACCGGCTTCATGGCGCGCGTCGCCGGGGCGCTCGCCGCCGTCAACGTGCCGATCCTGCCGTTCGCCGCCTTCAGCCGCGATCACCTGCTCGTCCCGGCGGATCGCTTCGATGCGGCATGGACCGCGCTCAGGCAGCTTACAAGCGAGCGGCTGACCGATGGATATTCACCTGTACGACAGCACGCCGCAGCCGAAGGCTCAGGTCAGGATCGAGGCGCAGGAGACCGTCGTCTACCCGGATCGCTTCCGGGTGTTCGTCCACATCCGCCTGACGCTGTTCGAGGAGCGCCCCAACCTGCTGCTGGTCGCCCGCGCCGCCGACGGCAGAGTCGCGGCGGAACTCAGCATCATCGAGACCATGCACCACGACATGGAATTCACCATCCACCTGCGCGGCAAGGACGATCCGGCGGGCGTGTACACGCTCACCGCCGACCTGTTCTACGAGACGCGCAACCCGCCGCAGGATCGCCACACGGTCGAGTTCGTCGTTCCCGAAGCGGTCGAGTAATGTGGCTCACCCGCGAGCAGGCGCAGACCATCATCGAGCAGGCGCGCGCCGCAGCCCCGAATGAAGCCTGCGGCGTGATCGTCAGGCGCGCGCGCGCGCCGCCGAGATCATCCCCATCCCCAACACCGCCGCCGACCCGCAGCGGAATTATCGCATGGACGAGCGCCGTCTGGTCGAAGCGCTCGCCGGGCTGGAGCCGCGCGGCATGGAAGTGGTCGGCTTCTATCACTGCACCCCAACAGCGACCCGATCCCCTCGCCCACCGATGTCCGGCAGGCGACCTATCCCGATACGCCCTACCTGATCGTCGGCTTGAAAGGCGGCGAGGCGCGCCTGTCGGCGTGGTCGATGCGCTACGGGCAGGTCACGCCCGTCACGGTTCACGTCGGCGACGAGCAGCCGCCCGAAACGCGGACGCTCTCGACGGCGCAGAAAATCGCTATTCTCGTCAGCGCGGTGATCGCCCTTATACTGATGATTGTGCTATCGTTATCGCTGCTTCCGCCCGCGCCGATCATTCCGCGCTAACCGGAGAACGCTCATGCTCATCAACGTCATCATTGTCGCAGTCATCGGAATACTCGTCGGCGGCGTGGTCAACCTGCTCGCCGACGATCTGCCGCAGCGCCGCGCGCTGCGCTTCCGCCGCGCTACGCCGACGGCACGCCGCGCCCGCCGACTGCGTGGCTAGGCATAACCGCCTTCCTGTTCGGCAGGCGCGTCGCCCCCGACGGCTCAAAGCTGCGCTGGCGCTACCCGGCGACCGAACTGTTCACCGCCGGACTCATGATCCTGACGATCCTCGCCACCAGCGACGACCCGCGCATGACGCCGCTCCAGCTCGTCTTCTGGCTGATCTACATGGCGATCTTCGCGCTGATCACGGTGATCGACCTCGAACACCGCCTGATCCTGTTCGTGGTCATCATCCCGGCGTGCATCGTCGCTTTGATCGACGCGGTGACGACCGGCTACGGCGCGAGCCTGAGCCGAAGCGCTGATCGGCGGCGCGGTCGGCTTCGGCGTCTTTTTCCTGATGTATCTGGGCGGCTTCCTGTTCATCTACGTCATGGCGCAGACGCGCGGGCGCTCGACCAGCGAGGTGCCTTCGGCTACGGCGACGTGATGCTGATCACGCTGGCGATCCTCGGCTGGCAGCCGCTCATCCCGGCGATGTTCCTGACGGTGTTTCTGGGCGCGCTCGGCGCGGTGGCGTGGCTGGTCGGTCGCTGGATGACCGGCAACCGCTACGCCCTGTTCACGCCGCTCCCCTACGGGCAGTACATCATCGCCGCGACCGTGATCATGCTGCTGTTCAGCACCGAGGTGACGCAGTTCCTGCGCCAACCGACCTGATTTTCTGGAAATATCGGGGTTCCCGTAGGGGCACGTGCAATTCGCCTATGTCGTGCCCCTACGTGATTTACCTGTCGCTCGATAATCCCACCGCCGAGGCACACGTCGCCGTCGTAGACGACCGCCCCCTGCCCCGGCGTGATGTCGCGCAGCGGCTCGTCCAGCTCAACGCGCATCCGGTCAGCGCCGAGCGGCGTCACCAGCGCCGGGACGGGCTTCGCCTTGTAGCGAATCTTGACCTCGGCGCGGAACGGCGCGTCCGGCGCGATGCCGCTCACCCAGTTGACGCGCTTCGCCGTCAGGTCGCGCCCGCCGAGTTCGTCCGCCGTCCCGACCACCAGCGCGTTCTGCTGCGGATTCATGCCGATCACGTACAGCGGCTCCGCACCGAACACGCCCAAGCCCTTGCGCTGCCCGATGGTGTAGTTCGCCAGCCCGCCGTGCTCGCCGACAACCTCGCCGCCGCGCCGGATGATCGGTCCGGCGTGCATGACTTCCGGCGCGTGCTCGCGCAGGAAGCGGCGGTAGTCGCCGTCGCCCAGAAAGCACAAATCCTGGCTGTCCTGCTTGCTGGCGGTCGGCAGCCCGAAGCGCGCGGCGATCTCGCGGACTTCCGGCTTGGCATATTCCCCGACCGGGAACATCGTCTTGCTAAACTGCGCCTGCCCCATCACGCTCAGCACGTAGCTCTGGTCTTTGCGCTCGTCCAGCCCGGTCTTGAGCAGGTAGCGCCCGCTCTCGTCCTGCGCGATGCGGGCGTAGTGCCCGGTCGCCAGATAGTCGGCATCCAGCGCCAGCGCGTTGTTGAGCAGATACTCGAAGCGGATGTGCCGGTTACATTCCAGGCACGGATTGGGCGTCACGCCCATGCGGTGCTGGTCGATGAAGAAATCGACAATCGCGCGGCGAAAGACTTCCTTCGTGTCCAGCACGTAGAACGGGATGCCGAGCTTGTCGGCGATCCGGCGCGCGTCCGCCATCTGGTCGGGCGTGCAGCAGCGGTTATGCGCCCCGCCCGCCGCCGTCTCCTCCGACCACAGGCGCATCATCATGCCGACCACGTCGTAGCCGCGCTCGACCAGCAGCGCCGCCGCCACCGAGCTGTCGACGCCGCCGCTCATCGCCACCACGACGCGGGTTGCTGTTATCGCTCACTGCGGTATTCCTGTCTCACCTTCACTGTAAACCCGATTCCCATCCTGGGAAGGCACATCTGTCGGACAAATGTCCACTTTTCCGCTTCCCATGTTACCCGTAGGGGCGAGCGTGCTGCGCCTACATTCTGCATATTCGTCAGCCGGTGCAGCTTCTCGACCGTCTGCGCCAGCGTCTCGACGGTGTAGTCGATGTCGGCTTCGGTCGTCTGCATCCCGACCGTCAGGCGCAGGCTGCTCAGCGCCAGATCGCGCGGGTAGCCCATCGCCAGCAGCACGTCCGACGGCTCCGGGTTGCCGGTCTTGCACGCCGACGCGCTGCTCGCCGCGATCCCCTTCAGGTCGAGGTGCATCACCAGCGTGTTGCCGTCGATGCCGTCGATCACGAAGCTGGCGTGCGACGGCAGCCGCTGTTCGGGATGCCCGGTCAACTGCGCGCCCGGCACGCGGCTCAGCACACCGTCGATCAACTGGTCGCGCCGCGCCTGATAGTGCGCCGTGCGCTCGTCGCGCTCGGCATACGCCAGCTCCAGCGCCTTCGCCATGCCGACGATCCCCGGCGTGTTGAGCGTCCCGGCGCGGCGGCTGTTCTCGTGGCTGCCCCCGGTCTGGCTGGATTCGAGTTCGATGCCGCTGCGCACGTGTACAGCGCCCCAACGCCCTTCGGACCGTAGAACTTGTGCGCCGAAATGCTCAGCAGGTCGACGCCAGCGTCTCCACATCGAGCGCAAGCTGACCCGCCGCCTGCACCGCGTCGGTGTGGAAGATCACGCCGCGCGCCCGCGCCTGCTGCGCCAGCAGCGGGATCGGGTTGATCGTGCCGACCTCGTTGTTGGCGTACATGATGCTGGCGACGGGGGTTTCGGAGCGAATCGCGCCGACAAAATCCTCCACGTCGACCATGCCCATGTTGTCGACCGGCAGCACCGTCCGCTCGAAGCCCATCACGTCGGCAAGCTGCGCCGTCGTGCGCAGCACAGCCGGATGCTCGACCGGCGACGTGATCAGGTGATTGCCTTTGTCGCGCAGCGACCATGCCGCGCCGCGCACCGCCAGATTATCGCTCTCCGTGCCGCCGCTGGTGAACACGATTTCGGCTGGCTGGCAGCGGAATACTCGTGCTATACTTTCGCGCGCGTCTTCAATCGCCTGTTCCGCTTTCCTGCCAAAGCTGTGCGCCGAAGACCCGTTGCCGTAGCTGTCGCTGAAATACGGCAGCATCGCCTCAAGCGCGCGCGGATCAGTCGGCGTGGACGCCGAGTGGTCGAGATAGACAGGCATGTGTGCCGCCTTTGAATTCGCTGAAACGAGTCTTGTTTATTTTACCCGATGATCTCGCGTGTGTCAGGCGTGGCTTTCGGCGATTTTTACATGCGTTTTAACGAAGACGCGGTACACTTGGGGACGCTTTGTCCTCTTACACTATGATGAGGCAACTCCGATTATGAATCGGGGTTTTCGTTGTAATCAGGAGAGAACTACCATGTCAGTCATTGAACAAATCCATGGGCGCGAGGTACTCGATTCGCGCGGCAATCCCACCGTCGAGGTCGAGGTCACGCTCGCCGACGGCGCGTTCGGGCGGGCGATTGTCCCTAGCGGCGCATCGACCGGCGAATACGAAGCGCTGGAGCTGCGCGACGGCGACAAGAGCCGCTACGGCGGCAAGGGCGTCCAGCGGGCGGTTGACGCGGTCAACGGACCGCTCAGCGACGCCCTGCTGGGCATGTACGCCCTCAACCAGATCGAAGTCGACCAGCAGATGATCGAGCTGGACGGCACGCCGACCAAGAGCAGCCTCGGCGCGAATGCCATCCTCGGCGTGTCGATGGCGGTCGCGCGGGCGGCGGCGCAGTCGGTCGGGCTGCCGCTGTACGCCTATCTCGGCGGCGTCCACGCCCACGTGCTGCCCGTCCCGATGATGAATATCATGAACGGCGGCAAGCACGCTGCCAACAGCACCGACTTCCAGGAATTCATGGTGATGCCGGTTGGCGCAGGCTCGTTCCGCGAGGCGCTCCAGTGGGGCGTCGAAATCTATCAGGCGCTTAAGGGTATCCTGCACAAAGCCGGGCACTCGACCAGCGTCGGCGACGAAGGCGGCTTCGCGCCCAGCCTCGGCTCGAACCAGGCAGCGCTCGACGTGATCATGGAAGCCATCACCAAGGCTGGCTATACCCCCGGCGAGCAGATTCGCATCGCCCTCGACCCGGCGGCGTCGGAAATCTACAAGGACGACGGCAAGTATCACCTCGACATCGAGGGGCGCGTGCTGAGCGGCGAAGAAATGGTCGATTTCTGGGCGGACTGGGCGTCGCGCTACCCGATCATCTCGCTCGAAGACGGTCTCTCCGAGAACGACTGGGAGAACTGGTCGAAGCTGGTCGCCAAATTGGCAACAAAGTCCAGATCGTCGGCGACGACCTGCTGGTGACCAACGTCGAGAAGGTGCGCCGCGCCATCAAGGAAAAAGCCGCGACCAGCCTGCTGTTCAAGGTCAACCAGATCGGCTCGCTGACCGAGGCGCTCGCCGCCGCGCAGATGAGCCAGCGGCACGGCATGACCGTCGTCACCAGCCACCGCAGCGGTGAAACCGAGGACACGACGATCTCCGACCTCGCCGTCGCCATGAACGCCGGGCAGATCAAGACCGGAGCGCCCGCGCGCACCGACCGGATTGCCAAGTATAATCAACTGTTGCGCATTGAAGAAGAACTCGGCAGCGCCGCGAAGTACGCCGGGTACGGAGCGTTCACGAACCTGAATCTCGACCTTTAGGCGAAGGGGTGTGCATTTGATCAGCAACCGCATCAACGGCAAACGCACGAAGGTCGTCGCTACTATCGGACCTACGTCGCGCGATGAGGAAATCCTGCGGCAGATGATCCGCTCCGGATTGGATGTCGCCCGCATCAACTTTTCGCATGGCGATCACGAGACGCACAGCAAGGCAATCGACGATGTGCGCCGGATCGCCTACGAGGAGGGCGCGGTCATCGCCATCCTGTGCGACATTCAGGGTCCCAAAATTCGCATCGGCAAGATCGCCAGCGAGCCGATTCATCTGGCGATTGGCGACAAGATCACCCTGACTCTGGATGAGGCGGACGGCACCAACAACGTCGTCCAACTGCCTCATCCGGAGTTCGTCCGCGACATCACCAGTGGGATGCAGCTTCTCCTGGACGACGGCAAGCTGGAGTTCGTCGTCCGGGCGACCACGCCGCGCTCGCTGATGTGCGAAGTCGTGGTTCCGGGCGATCTCACGTCGCGCAAGGGCGTGACCGCCCCCAACGCGCGGCTGACGCTCTCGGCGATCACCGAGAAAGATCGCGCCGATGTCGAGTTTGCGCTGAGCAAAAACACCGAATACATCGCCATGTCGTTCGTCCGCTCGGAGGACGACATCCGCGAGATGCGGTGGCTGATCCGCCACCTGGGCGGGAACGCCGCCATCGTCGCCAAAATCGAAAAACACGAGGCGCTGGAGAACATCGAGAAGATCGTCGAAGCGAGCGACGGCATCATGGTCGCTCGCGGCGATCTCGGCGTGGAAACTCCGGCGGAAGAAGTGCCGTTCCATCAGAAACGGATCATCCATCTGTGTAACGCATCCGCCAAGCCGGTCATCACCGCGACGCAGATGCTCAACTCGATGGTCGATAACCCCCGCCCCACCCGCGCCGAAGCTAGCGACGTGTACAACGCCATCCTCGACGGAACCGACGCCGTGATGCTCAGCAACGAGAGCGCCAGCGGTCTGTACCCGGTGCGCGCCGTCGAGACGATGGTCAACATCGCAGCGATTGCCGAGCAGAACATTATCCGTCCCGGCGGTAGCCCCGACCGCACCATCACTGCGTCAACGGCTGAGGGACACGAAGCTGTCTCCGACGCGATCAGCCAGGCGACCACGCAGATCGCCCAGGTGCTGAACTGCAAGGCGATTGTTACGTCCACGATGAGCGGCTACACCACCCGGCGAGTCGCTAAAGAGCGCCCGCATACGCCGATCATCTGTGTGACACCCAACGAGACGACCTACCGGCGTATGGCGCTGGTGTGGGGCGTGTTCCCGCTGCTCGTGCCCGAATTCACCACGATTGACGAGATGCTCGGCGTGGTGGTGCGGGCGGCTGCCAACAACAAGCTGGTCGAAGCCGGGGATATGCTGGTGATCATCGCGGGCGTACCGTTCGGCATCGGCGGGCAGACAAATTTCCTGAAAGTCCACGTCGTCGGCGAATCCGGGGAGTTGGAATACCGCTGAGGGAATTCAGCACAACAGTGAACGAGGCATCAATGGTGACGCCCCGTTCACTGTTGTCATTTCAGGCTGAGGACGTAAGCGGGGTAATCCCGGACGTGTTCGAATCCGGCAGCGAGCGCTGTCGCCACCGACGCCAGATTCGCTTTCCAGCAGTGCCACCCGATCTCACAAATGCCCCGCGCCAGCGCCGTCTCGACGAAGCGCCCGACCAGCGCTTTCGCTACCCCTCTGCGCCGGAACCCCTCCATCGTGTTGATGCCCACTTCGCAGCGTGTGCCGCTGTTGTATTCGGACGTGCACATCCCGGCGATTGTGTCATCGAACAGCGCGCAGAAGCCAAAGCTGCGTTCCAGAAAATCGGCGGCGGACACCCGTTCGGATTGCAGTTCTTCGACCAGCTCGTCATAGCCGATCAGGCTCGTTCGTTTCAGAAGCGTCTCGTCAATCGGCTGTATCGTCATCCCGTCCGGCAGCGCCGACGATGACGCGCCGACCGGCGTCGTCCGCCGGTAATAGCTGCGCTGATAACGCTCCGAAAGCCGGGTTTCTCCTATCGGCTCGATTTCGACCTGCCAGTTCTCCCGATCATCGTAATACGCGACCAATGCCGAGCCGCCACCCGCCAGCGTCTGCGGATAAATGTCGCGCTCGAACAGCTCAGCCAGCGACCGATTGAAAGCCGGATGCTCCGCGCTTCCACCGAAGTACAGGCGATGCTGATAGCGACACAGGAACGCGCCCGGCTGTGCGGGGTCGTCGACATAGACAGTGCCGTGTGTGTCACCCGCCGCGATGGAAATCACCGTTGCAGATGATGCGTCAGCCCATCCAGCAGCGGCGTGAGCTTCGAATATTCATTGGATGGCAGTACCAGGAACAAGGTGGAACTCACCCGTCATCGTTTTCGACGAACTCCAGCGCTTCGCTCTGGCGCGAGGTGCGCCCGGTGTACGTCGGCGACGTGTAGGTCGGCGTCGGCGCCCATGTTTCGGGCGGCGCAGCGACCGCCGCAGGCTGCCGCGTGTGGGTATGCGTCGGGCGATCCGCCACGAAATTAGGGACGGCGGTCGCACAGTACGGGCACAAATCCCAGGTGAGGTCAAGCATTCGCCCGCAGCGCGTGCAGGGGCGCTTCAGCCGCGTGTGGCAGTTCGGGCACGCCTGCCATTCATCCTGAACGCGCTGCTTGCAGCCGGGACAGACCGGCTTGTCCTCGATTTCCTGAAGCAGCGCTTCTTCTTCGAGCGAGCGCTCGTAGGCTTCGGACAGAGTCTCGCGCGGGCGCAGGAACAGGTAAATCAGCAGCCCCGGCAGCGTCAGCACCGCTACCATCACCGAGACCACAAGCTGTGCCAGCGAATCGCGCGAGCGAGCGCGCATGTCGCGGTACGTCCAGATAATCATGGCAAGCCAGAAGGCAGCCAGAACCATGCCGCCGTAGACCACCAACCCCGTGAACAAGCCGCCAGCGTCACCGAGATTCAACATGCCACCCACTCCGCTGATTGATGTGGACAGTATATCAGCACCGTTAAGCCTCCGCAATTTGTGGGCTGTAGTACAATGGAAGTACGTTATAAACCGAATCATTACTAACGAGCATCTCTTGACCGAAAACCCCACACGGCTCGCCCCCGACATTCCAGCTTACCAGCATCCGGTTGGTCGCCTTCTCCACAGCGGCGCAGCGGCGCTCTCCAACGCCGAACTGCTCGCCGCCATCATCCGCACCGGGAGCGCCCATGAAGATGCGGTGCATCTCGCCGAGCGCCTTTTGACCGAATACGACGGCTTGCAGGGCTTGGCGCAGGCGAATACGTCCGAACTGAACCGGATCAATGGCTTGAGCGGCGACAAGATCGGGCAAATCGTCGCCGCCCTCGAACTCAGCAAGCGGCTGGTCACGGCGCGAAAGTCCGAACGCGCACCTGTTGAGTCGGCTGCTGATGTCGCCGGTCTGGTCTCGGACATGGCATCGCTCAGCCAGGAGCACGTGCGCGTGATCCTGCTCGATGCCGGGCGGAGGGTGCTCGCCACGCCGACACTGTACATGGGGACGGTGAATATGACGGTGCTGCGCGTCGCCGAAGTCTTTCGAGAGGCGATCATCTCCGGCAGCCCGGCGATCATCCTCGCGCACAATCACCCATCGGGCGACCCAACGCCGTCGCCGGAAGATGTCGAGTTCACGCGCGCGCTGGCGAATGCCGGGCGGCTGCTCGATGTTGCCCTGCTCGACCACATCATCGTCGGGCAGCAGCGCTGGATTTCGATGCGCGAGCAGGGATTTCTCGGCTAACCGGCTAGGTCATCCACGTCCGGCTGATCGACCAGCAGGACGACCTGGCTGACATAGACCTCGTACTGATGCCCCGATGCATAGAAACGCATGTTCAGGATCGTCTTGGGGCGATCCTGCGGCGAGAAAATCTCGAACAGATTCGAGACTTCGTAGGTATACCACACACCGGGATTAATCAGCTCGTGCTGCTCACTGCACGTATCGCAGCGCAGCGGGAATACGCGGTTCGGGTCGACGAAGGCGTAGAAGCCGTGATACCACTTGACCGGCGTGCCACCGTTGGCGGGGATGTAGTCCATCGCCAGCATCAGCGGGCATTCGCTGCCGACCGTGCCGCACGCGCTGAGCGTCTGACTCTCGATCTTGAACGTCGCCCGAATCGAGACGCTGTTGTAGTTGGTCACGTCCAGCCCGCCCGTGCCCGTGCCGATACTGTGCCAGCACCCGGATTCGCCGTGCGACTCGGCGTTGTCGCCGCGAAACAGGCGCAGCGCTGTCCGACCATCGATCATCGCCAAGCCGACCGCTCCCATCGGGTCGCCGGGATTCTGCACCAGGTTATTGCAGACCCACGCCTGCGAATCCACCCGCGCGGGCGGCGTGTTGAGGACGAGGAAGTTGTTCTGGGTGAATCCCGCATCCCCCAGCACATCGGGGTGAGCAGCAAGGACGAACTGTCCTGCCTGCACCTGATACGCTCCGGTCTGTCCCGGCGGCACGGACTGGGTGCGGCGGTCAGGGGCGACCAGCAGCGCATCGCCGAAATAGTTGATCACCTGTACCCGCTCGTCCGACGCGATCAATGTGTAGGGTCCGCCCGCCGTCAGACGCGCCGACGTGCCGCCGGTCGTCAGGAAGTTGAGGATGACCGGGCGCTCCACAATGCCGGGCACCAGAATATCGAATTTGCCGTGTACGTCGTCGAAGTCGATCCAGTAGGCGTCGCCGCTCCAGTCGAAGCGCGGGCGCGACCCCTGACGCAGCCGCAGCGACGAATCGGCTTGCAGAGTCACGCTGGCGATCAGTTGGCTGCCAGCGTACTGGTCGGTGAACGTCAGCGCCGCCTGCGCCTGAGCATCGGTGGTGAGCGCCGAGTTGTAGGCGATGTCGGTCGGGCGCGACAGCGCCGTCTCGGTTGAATCGGTGCCGATCAGACGAGGGGTGCCGCGCGCAAGCTGCACGGTATTCTGCAGCGGCAGGCGCGACTGAAACAGGAAGTAGTGGATGCCGAGGACGATCAGCACCGCGGTCACGCAAAAGACCGCGAATGAGAGCAGCAGCACGCCCCAGGCAAGCTGCTGATGATTTCCACGCCGCGCGGGCGCTGTTGCGACCGAACCAGCCAACGCCGCATCCTCACAAACGAAAAGCCGAGGCGCATTATAGCATAGAACGCGCTGCCACTACTCTCGACAGGAGGGCTTGGGTATAATAATTGCTGAATAGTGCACCTCAGTTTGTGGAGAATAACGCTATGTCTGGGCACAGCAAATGGTCAACCATCAAGCGTAAAAAAGGCGCTACCGATGCGAAGCGCGGCAAAATCTTTACCCGTCTCGCGCGCGACATCGCAATGGCTGCGAAAGAAGGCGGCGGCGACGAAGAAGGCAATCCCAAACTGAAGCTGGCAGTGGCGAAAGCCAAAGCCGAGAACATGCCCAAGGATAATATCGAGCGGGCGATCCAGCGCGGCACCGGCAAGGGCGAAGGCGTCGAGATGGAAGAGATGACCTTCGAGGGTTACGGCGTCGAAGGCGTGGCGTTCATCCTCGATGCGCTGACGGATAACAAGAACCGCACGCTGGCGGAGATCAAGCACGCTTTCAGCCGCGCGGGAGGGAGCATGGCGTCGGCGGGGTCGGTCGCGTGGCAGTTCGAGCAGAAGGGCTACATCGAGCTGGCGGGCGAAGGTCTCGATTTCGACGAGGTGTTCATGGTCGCCGCCGACGCGGGCGCTGACGACGTGGTCGACGAGGATGGCACGGTCGTCGTGTACACCCCGCGCGACTCGTTCGGCGCGGTCGAGCAGGCGCTCACCGACGCCAGCTACGAGATCGCCGAATCCGAGCTTCGCTGGCTGGCGAAGAACGAGACCGAGGTCAGCGTCGAGAAGGCGATGCAGAACATGCGCCTGATGAACGAACTCGAAGAACTGGACGACGTGCAGTCGGTCGCCTCGAACCTGCTGATCACCGACGAAGCGCTGTCCGCGTTCGAGACCGCCTGATGCTGTCGCTGGGCATCGACCCCGGTACAGCGACGGTCGGCTATGGCTTCGTGCGCGAATTCAGCGACGGCTCCCTTCAGGCGATCAAGTATGGCGTAATCACCACGCCGGCGGGTCTACGCATGGCGGAGCGCCTGCGCATGATTTTCGACGAGCTGAGCGCGCTGATCGAGCATTATCAGCCGGATCGGGCTGCCGTCGAGGAGATGTTCTTCGGCAAAAATATCACGACCGCGATCACCGTCGCGCAGGGGCGCGGCGTGATCCTGCTGACGCTGAATCAGGCGGGGTTACCGATTCACGAGTACAAGCCGAATTCCGTCAAACTGTCGATTTCCGGCTATGGCGGCGCGAAAAAGCCGCAGATGCAGGAAATGGTGCGCGTGCTGCTCGGTCTGGACGCGATCCCGCGCCCGGACGACGCCGCCGACGCGCTCGCTATTGCCATCACCGATATTCACAATGCCCAGTACGCTGATTTGACCGATTGAGCGAAGCCGATGATAGCCAGCCTCGAAGGGAAAATCGCCGCCGCTTACGCCGATCACGTGGTCGTGGTGGTCGGCGGTGTGGGTTTCAAGGTGTTCGTGCCGCGCAACACAGTGTTGAGCCGTGAAGGTGACGACGTGATGCTGCACACCGAGATGATCGTCCGCGAGGATTCGATCTCGCTGTACGGCTTCGTCACGCTCGGCGAGCGCGACATTTTCGACCGTCTGATCACCGTCAGCGGCGTGGGTCCCAAGCTGGCGCTGGCGATCCTCGGCACGATGACCATCGACAGCCTACGCAGCGCCGTCGGCAGCGGGCAACCGGAATTGCTGACGCGCGTGCCCGGCATCGGCAAGAAGATGGCGGAGAAGATCGTCTTTGAGCTGAAGGACAAGCTGCGCGGCGCGGACGGCTTGATCAGCGCCGCTGCCGTCAGCGACGTGAACAAGGACGTGCTCGACGCGCTGGTCGGCTTCGGCTACAGCGTCGCCGAAGCGCAGGCGGCGCTCGCGGCGCTGCCGCCGGATACGCCCGAAAACTTCGAGGAACGGATGCGCCGCGCCCTGCAATATTTCGTGTAGATCACGCAAACGTTGTAGGGCGCACGGCGGTGCGCCCTGCAACCTGAACATGTCGACTGTCGAAGCCCAGGAGTTGAACCCATGCAGGCAGAACTGATCGGTATGCACATCCCCGTGCTCGACAAGGGATCTGTGGAGCTGCTCGACATGATGCCGCATCCGTCGACCGGCGTCTCCGGCGATCTGGCGATTGTCAACGCCGCGCGCGTCAGCTTTCTGGGCGAAAGCAAGGGCGAGACCGCCGACAAGAAGCTGCTGTTCTACCTGCTGCGCAACCAGCATACGTCGCCGTTCGAGATGGTGCATTTCAAATCGCGTGCGCGCGCCGCTGGTGACGTACTGGCAGTGGGTGCGGCATCGCACGTTCCACTACATGTCGGCGAACGCGCAGTCCGGGCGCTACACCCCGTTCGAGGAAGACGACTTCTACGTGCCGAGCGTCTGGCGGATGCAGTCCAAAAGCAACAAGCAGGCGAGCGAGGGCGAAGTCGATACGGACATCAGCGGCGAATTAACCGACAAGCTGCTCAAATTCTACGACGAGGGCTTTCGACTGTACCGCGAGGCGCTGGAAGCGGGCGTCTCGAAGGAGATGGCGCGGCTGTTCCTGCCCGGCTTCAGCGTTTATTACACCTGGGTGATGAGCGTCGACGCCCACAACCTGATGAACTGGATACGCCTGCGGATTGCGCCGGACGCGCAGCACGAAATCCGCGTCTACGCCGAGGCGATCTACAACCACATCTTCAAGACCGCCCTGCCCTGGACGGCGGAAGCCTTCGAGCAATACGTCCTACGATCTGGGGAGCAGTAACGCCCCGCGCGACGGGCACAACTGTATGCCGTCGGCGTCAATCGGCGACACTTCCCAGGCATAGCTCTCGCCCAGCCGGAACGTCTCATCCGTGAACTGATATTCGGTGTCGGTCGTCGTGTGCGTCGCAATCGTCACCCGGTTGGCATCGTACAGGCGAATCTGGTAGGCGACCGCCGATCTCGACCGAGTCCAGGCGATGGTCGGCTGAGTCCCCCGGAAACTGCACCGCATTCTTGATCGGGTCTGCCCCGAACGATTTACATTCGTCCGGCAGCGGCTGGCTGAGCAGCGCCAGGTTGGTCGCGTTCGGCGTCGGGGTATACGTCGGTGTTGGCGTGTTGGTGATCGTCGGCGTTTTGGACGGGGTGTACGTCTTGGATGGCGTGTACGTGATCGACGGCGTATAGGTGATGGACGGCGTGTACGACAGCACCGGCGTCCAGGTGGGCGGCAGCGTGGCGCGCGTGATCGGCGTCGCCGTCGGGATGGGAGTCTCGGTCGGCTCCTCGTAAGTCGGCGTCAACGTGGGCGTGCTCGTCGGCGTCGGAGCCTGCTGGCACGCCGCAGCCACTAGTAAGGTCGCGCAAAGGAGACCGATCTCGCGCCAGCTTTTCACCATGTTCTACTCCATTGTGCCGGTTATCGCGCCGAATATCACCAGAATCACGACCAGAGCTCAGGCGCTCACGCCGATTGCCACGTACCAGAATACCGCCGCGCGCGCGCTCGGCTGCTCGCCCGCGTAGCCGATGATCTGCCGCCAGCCGACGACGTAGAACACCAGCCCCAGCGCCGTCGAGATCATTGCGGGTAGCCCGCGCGTCGCCGGATCGAAGAAATGATCCATGTAGAAGTTATCGACGAGCGGCGTGATCATCAGCGTCAGCGCCAGCGCGAACAGTGCCGCCAGCGCGATTCGCGTGACGCGCGGCAGATGGATGACACGCTCGACGACACGCTCGGACGTAGACAGTTGGGGCGTCGTGGCAGCCTTTTTCATGCGCCGTCCTTGTTGATCATGTGGGTTGATGCACGCTCAAAGTAGTCGGTCATCATGCTGCGCATCGGCTCTTCGATGCCGATGGCGTCAATCGCGTCGATCATGTGGCGCAGCCAGTGGTCACGCGCCTGCTGGTCAATCGGAAACGGATCGTGGCGCATTCGCAGGCGCGGATGCCCGCGCTCCTCGGAATAGGTCGCTGGACCGCCGAAGAACTGCGACAGAAACAGGAACTGGTGATGCTTGCCCGCTTCCAGATCGGCGGGGAACATCGAGCGCAGCACCGGGTCGGCTTCGACTCTCGCGTAGAATTCGTCCACCAGGCGGCGAAAAGTCGCTTCCCCACCGACGAGATCGTACAGCGTTGGTTGATTCCCCTGCATCGGGTCTGCCTGTAGAAAGTGCGTCTGGACAATTAAGTGCGCAAAGGTACAATCACCCTATTATACGCCAACCACTACCGAAGGAGCATCAACAATGAGTTCTCTCCAACGTCGAGTTGGGATGCTCATCCTACTTGCGCTCGTCATCCCATCGCTCGTGGTATTCGGACAGGGAGAGGTCACGGTCGTCGGGTCGGGCATTCCCGCCCCGCTGATCCAGGCTTTCGCGTCCGAGGCTGGCGTCAGCATTAACCTGAACGTGACCGGCACGAACGACGGCTTCACGACGTTCTGCCAGGGCGAGGCGGACATCACCACCGCGACTCGCGCCATCACCGCAGCCGAAGAAAGCGCCTGCGCAACCAGCGGGGTCAGCTTCCTCGAATTCGTGGTCGGCTACGACATCATGGCGGTGGTCGCCAACCCGGCGACCGACTTCGGGCAGTGTCTGACATCGAGCCAGCTTGACTCCCTGTTCGCGCCGAGCAGCGCCGTCGTCAACTGGAATCAGGTCGGCGCGGGCAATGCCGATATTCCGCTCAGCCTGTACGTCCCGGCGGACAACACCACGCCGTTCGCCCTGCTCGACAGTGTGGTCGAGGGTGTCGGCGTGCGCGGCGATGTCAATACGCTCGACAGCGACAGCGCCATCATCGATGCCGTCGCCGCCACCAATGGCGCGCTGGGTGTCGTCCACCTGCCCGCCGCGCTCGCCGCTGGCGATCAGGTCACGCTGCTCGATCTGAACACGACGACGGCAGGCTGCGCCGCGCCGTCGGTCGAAAACGCTGTCGGGCGCACCTACGCGGCAGCGTATCCGTTCTACGTCTACGTCAACAGCGCGTCGCTGGATGCCGTTAAGCCGCTGCTGGACGCCGCTGTGAGCGCCGATGCCGCCGCGACGGTCGATGCGCAGAGCTTCGTCGCCCCGACCGACGCCGTCTACACGACCGACCGTGACGTGCTCGACAACGCCTCCTCCGGTCGGCAGTTCAGCAAGGACGTGACCGAGTTCTCTATCCCGACGAACCTGCTCGGCACGATCACGATCTCCGGATCGGCGACCGGGGCGGACTACATGACAGCAGTCACCGGCGCGTTCGTGCAGCAGTATGCCGCCGTGACCATGAACCAGACCACCGACGGCGAGCCGGAAGCCATCCGCAAACTGTGCAATGGCGAAGCCGATTTGATCACCACCTACAACGCGCTCGACGCCGACCAGCAGAATAACTGCGCCGCCAACAACATCCCGACCGAGACGATCAACCTCGGCGAAGAAGCGGTCGTGCTCGTCGGCAACGGCGATTTCCTGACCTGCCTGGCGGCTTCGGAAGTGGCGACCGTATGGGGCGCGACTTCGGGCGGCACGATCACCAACTGGAATCAGGTCAACACCAGCTTCCCCGACCTGCCGATCACGCTGCTGGGGCTGCCGACAGGCAGCGATGCCATCGGCGACGTGCTGATGCTGCAGGCGTCCGGGCAGAACCTGCCGACGCGCGTTGATGTCGCCGAAGCCAAAGCCAGCCCCGCCTACCGCGTCACGGCGGTCAGCAACGTCGAGGGCGGCATCACCTACATGAACTGGCAGGAGTATCAGGCGTTGTCGGCTGCTGACCAGGCGCGGGCACAGCTCGTCGCGGTTGACGCGGGCAGCGGCTGCATCACTCCATCGGCGGCGACCATCGCCGACGGCACGTACCCGCTGGAGCGCCCGCTGAACCTGATCGTCAGCCTCCTGGCGATGACGCGTCAGGAAGTCCAGTCGCTGCTGTGGTACATCGCCAGCGATGCCAACTACAGCCTGCTCGCCAGCAACGGCTTCACCGGCATCCCGTTTGCCGACCTGCCCGACCTGCGCGACCGGCTCCAGAAGACGTTTGTTCAGGCGGTCGACCAACTGGCAGCGTTGAGCGCCGAAGCAACGCCGGAAGCGACTTCCGAAGCCACGCCAGAGGCGACGGCAACCAGCTAATCCACAGGACAAATAACCATCGCAGGGGCACGACGTGTCGTGCCCCTGCATGAACAGCCACCGTATTCAAACTTTTGTGCTATACTGCCCAAATCGACCCACCTACCCCGGCTCACCGCTTAGAACGGAGCAATGATGCGCGGCGAACTCGTCGCCATAGACCTGGAAACGACCGGACTTGACCCGACGCATGACGAAATAATCGAAATCGGCGCACTGCGCTTTCAGGATGGCGCAGTCGTCGACGAGTTCCAGACGCTCATCGATCCGGGGCGCTCGCTGCCCACGCTGATCACGTCGCTCACGGGTATTCGCAACGAAGATTTGGTCGACGCCCCCAAGATTCAGACGGTGCTGCCGCAGCTTCTGGCGTTCGTCGGCAGCGCGCCCTGGATGGCGCATAACGTCAGCTTCGACGCTAGCTTCCTGAACCGTCAGGGCGCGCTGCAAAATAATCTGCGCGTCGACACCTACGAGCTGGCGTCGGTGCTGCTGCCGCGCGCGCCGCGCTACAACCTCACCAGCCTCACCAGCTTGTTCGGGTTCGACATCGGCAGCGCTCACCGCGCCCTCTACGATGCCAAGGCGACGGCATACCTGTACTGGGTGCTGTGGCAGAAGGCGCTGGCGCTGCCCTACGCCACGCTGCGCGAGATCACCGAATCGGCGCGCGGGCTGCGCTGGGACGCGCTGCCGGTGTTCGAGGCAGCCATGCGCGAGCGCGTGCCGGAGGAAGGCGAGCTGGTCGAGAGCCTGTTCGCGCCGGATCGTTCCGAACGCAAGCCGCTGCGCCCGAACGAGACGATTGAGCCAATTGACCTCGACGTGATCACCGACATCGTTGACGAAGGCGGCTTGCTGTCCACCCGGCTGCCGGGCTACGAACACCGCTCGCAGCAGGTCGAGATGGCGCAGACCGTCGGCGACGCCTTCAACCGCTCGGAGCATTTGATGATCGAAGCCGGAACCGGCACGGGCAAGTCGCTGGCGTATCTCGTCCCGGCGGTGCTGTGGGCGGAGCAGAACAACGAGCGCGTGGTCATCTCGACCAACACCATCAACCTGCAAGAGCAGTTGATCGACAAGGACATCCCGACGCTGCGCGACGCGCTCGACCTGCCGTTCACGGCGTCGGTGATGAAGGGGCGCGCCAATTACCTGTGCCCGCGCCGCCTGCAAGCGGTGCGCCGCCGCCGCCCGACCAGCGTCGACGAAGTGCGGACGCTGGCGAAAATCCTCGTGTGGCTGCTGGAAAGCAAGACGGGTGACCGGGGCGAGATTTCGCTGCGCGGCAGCGAGGAGACGCTCACCTGGCAGCGCCTGAGCGCCGAGGATGAGGGCTGCACGCTCGGTCGATGCCAGGCGGTGATGGAAGGTTCATGCCCGTTCTACAAAGCGCGCAAGGCAGCCGAAGCCGCGCGCGTCCTGATCGTCAACCACGCACTGCTGATCTCCGACGCGGCGATGGACAACCGCGTCCTGCCGGAGTTCCGCTACCTGATCATCGACGAGGCGCATCATCTCGAAGAAGCCACCACCAGCGGCTTGAGCTTCCGGCTCGATGCCGCGACGCTGCGCCGCCGTCTCGCCGACCTGGGCGGACCGAAGCGCGGGCTGCTCGGCAGCCTGCTGACAAGCGTGACCGCCAACGCGCCCGAAAAAGAAGTCTCGCGGCTGAACGCCTATGTCGAAAACATCAGCGACGCGACCGGCGCGATGGAAGTCCACGTCAATCGCCTGTTCGCAGCGGTGCGGGCGCTGCTGCTCGACCTGAACGTGCCGAAGAACGAGTATCTGATTCAGGTGCGCGTGGTTGAGGCGGTGCGGGCGCGTCCAAGCTTCTCGAACGTGCAGGCGGCGTGGAACACACTGCATCCGTTCTTCGAGGTGCTGGGCGAAGCGATGCACCATCTGGCAATCGCGCTGACGCGGCTGGAGCCGTATGAAATCCCTGAGTTCGAGGAATTGGTCAGCAGCACCGAGGCAGCGTCGCGCTACCTCGAAGAAGTGCAGGTGCAGCTAAACAACTTCGCCAACACTCCCAACGCCAACACCATCTACTGGATCAGCGCCGGGCAGGACAGCGAATATCTCGCCATACAGAGCGCGCCGCTGCATATCGGTCCGCTGGTCGAGGAATACCTGTGGAATGCCAAGTCGTCGGTGGTGATGACCAGCGCGACGCTCCAGACCAACCGCAGCTTCGACTATATCCGCGAGCGGCTGAACGCCAGCGAGGTCGAGGCGGTCGAGGTCGGGTCGCCGTTTCAATTACCGCGAATCGACGCTGGTCTATGTGCCGAACGACATACCCGACCCGAACGACCGCTATCGCTACCAGCAGGCGGTCGAGCGCGGCTTGATCGAGCTGACGGCGGCGCTCAACGGGCGCGTGCTCGGCTTGTTCACCAGCTACGCCCACCTGCGCCAGACCGCACAGGCGATCACGCCGCGACTGGCGCTCGGCAACATCACGGTGTACGACCAGAGCGACGGCAGCAGCCGCCAGAGCCTGCTCGACGGCTTCAAAACATCCGAGCGGGCGATCCTGCTGGGCACGCGCAGCTTCTGGGAGGGCGTGGACATCCCCGGCGACACGCTCAGCGCGCTGGTGATCGTGCGCCTGCCCTTCTCGGTTCCGACCGACCCGGTTTTTGCCGCCCGCGCCGAGACCTACACCGATTCGTTCAACAACTACACGCTGCCCGATGCCATCCTGCGCTTCCGGCAGGGCTTCGGTCGGCTGATCCGTTCGCGCACCGACCGGGGGATCGTCGCCATCTTCGACTCGCGCGTGATCACCAAGAGCTACGGCGCGACGTTCCTGTCGGCGCTGCCGGACTGCACGGTGAAACGTGCGCCGCTCAGCAATCTGCCCGAATCGGCGGTGGAGTGGCTGGAATCGCGCTGAGGTTTGCGTAAAATGTGCTAATATGGTCTGAGATCAGCGGGATTGACTATGCGAACACCAGCCGGCAAAGAGTGCCGGTTCTACTATCAGGATTACAACCGGGGGCGCAATCTCCAGGAATGCCGCCTGATCAAATCGAACCCGGCATCGCTGCCGTGGCGGACGAAATACTGCGCCATCTGCCCGGTTCCCGAAATCCTGAACGCCAATTCCAGCCCTGATATGGAGCTGACGCTGACGGTCAAGCCGGTCGTCCTCGGTCTGGGGCGGCGGCTGGAAGTCGACGCCTACTGTCGCAAGCACCGGACTCGGATAGACGACCCGTATGTCGGCTGCCCGAAATGTATCGCGGAGCGCCCCGGTCTCGACATTTTCCGGCAGGCGCTCGATGACGACGACCCGAATCGCTGACGGAATAACCGATGCTGCCGTACACTCTCCTGCTGTTTCGCTGCGAACACGATCCACTGGAACGGCTGAACGACCGCCTGCGCCAGTACCGGGTCGAGAGCGTGTACTCCTCGCGGAAGCGGAGCAGGCGCTGCGCGAGCTTCAGCCAGATGCGCTGATTGCGCCGATCAACGCCGAGACGCTAAACCTGTTCCTGCGCATCGAAGCCGAGGACGAGGCTCCGACGCGCCCGGTGCTGGTGCTGATCGCCGAGACGCCCAAATCCGGGCTTCCGGCTGATCTGGTGCTGCCCGCCCGCTGGCTCGATCCAGCGCTGCATTCACAGCTTCGGCTGCGCGCCGACAACATCGACCTGCACCGGCATCTCGCCGAGGAGATGGGCGTTGCCGCCATGCACATGGAGGCGCAGAAACGCGCTGTCCGCGAAATCGAGCTGCTCAAGAACGCCATCGTGCGCACGGTCTCGCACGAACTCAAGACGCCCCTGCTCCACGTAAAATCGGCGGTGGCGATGCTATCTGAAGATCATGAGCGCGACCGGCAGACGCTGGTCGGCTATGCGACCGAAGCGACGGCGCGGCTGGAAGTCGCCGTGAAGAACGTGACCCAGCTTGCCGACGCGCTCGACATCGAGCTGGAACCGGCGCAGGTGGGCGACGCGGTCGAGCAGGCGGTGCGCAACCTGAGCCGCATCTGGGAGCAGCAGGAAAATCTGGATCGGATTCGGGTGAGCGTCCCGCGCCACCTGCCGCTGGTGTGGGCGGACAAGACGGCGGTCGGCGTGGCGCTTCAGCATCTGGTCGACAATGGGTTGAAATTCAGCAAGAAGCCGGTCGAAGTCTCGGCGAAAGTCGACGACGAGCACGTCGTGATAGCCGTGAAAGATCGCGGCATCGGCATCCCGCAGGACAAGCTGGACGAAATCTTCGATCCGTTCTATCAGGTGGAAAGCTCGGACACGCGGCGCTTCGGCGGGCTGGGCGTCGGGCTGTCGATTGTCCGGCTGATCCTGGAGCGGCATCACGCGACCATCAACGTCGAGAGCGTCGTCGGCAAGGGCAGCACCTTCTCGTTCACGCTGCCGTGTCTGGAATAGAATTGCTCACCGACCGCTCAGCCAGGATTCGTTGACACGATTCCCGCTTTTGGGTAGAATTTATTTAGAAAATTTAATTAGTACTGAACGTCACAAATCTCTTTCAGGTGTGGTGCTTTAGACAGGATTTTCCCCGATGACCATTCACGATCCGGCTCGGATTGCAGCGCCCGGTAAGCCCATGCCGACCCCGATTCAGGATGCCCTACAGCAGGTCGAATCACTCATGCTCGAAGTGGTCGACTCCGAAGTTACCGTCCTTCGTGACGCCAGCCGACATATCCTCTCCGCCGGAGGCAAGCGGGTGCGCCCGCGCCTCGTCCTGCTCGCGTACAGCGCGGCGGGCGGCAAGCGCCCGGAAGTTGCCGTGCCGGTCGCGGCGGCGGTCGAACTCGTCCATACAGCCAGCGTCGTCCACGACGACATCAACGATCATGGCATCGTCCGGCGTGGGCGCGCCTCGATCAACGCCATCTGGGGGCGCACCTTCGCCCTGCTGACCGGCGACTACCTGTTCACCAAAGTCTACGAATTAATGGGTCCGCACAAAGACCTGAACGTCGTCCTCGCGGAAGCGACGGTCGCGCTGGTCGAGGGCGAGACACTGCAAGCCAGCGCCGTGAAGGAGAATAACTTCACCCGCGAAGTCTACAACCGGATCATCGCCCTCAAGACGGCGGCGCTGTTCCGATCTGCCGCGTCGCTGGGCGCGCGACTCGCCGACGGCACAGCGGAGCAAATCGAGGCGCTCGCCAGCTTCGGTGACAGCATCGGTCTGGCGTTCCAGATTATCGACGACGTGCTCGACCTGACGGGCGACACCGAACAGCTTGGCAAGACCGCCGGGATCGATCTCCAGCAGGGGCGCGGGTTCGCCGCCACCTACGAGCCGGACGCCTTCACGTCGCTCAAGGAGCGCATCCTTCAGGGCGACGCCATCGACGAGGCACATGCTCAGGCGGAGCAGCTTGTTCGCCTCGCTATCGATCAGCTTGAGGTGCTTCCGGACTCCGACGCCAAGGACGGACTGGTCGACCTCGCCAACCTGATCGTCGCGCGCAATTTCTAACTCGAAAGCGACAACTACACAGCGCGAATATAGGGGCGGGTCACGGTGACCCGCCCTTTTCGTTTTCCCCAATGGGATCCGCCACAAGGCGCAGCGTGCTGCGCCCCTACAAAACGATGCGCCTACACGCCTGATCGTTCGCCAGCAGCGTACCGCGAGGTACAATCCGGTGTCGTCGGTTTCGTCAGACCGTCTCGTGTGAAGGAGTCGTGCCGTGATTAAGGTCGTGTCCGTCGAGCAGATGCGCCAGATCGAAGCCGCCGCCGATGCCTCCGGCGTCAGTTACGCCGATATGATGGAGAACGCCGGGCAAGCCGTCGCGCTGCGGGTGATCGACATTCTCGCCCAGCTCCCCGACCCGTCGGAGGCGCGGGTGACGCTGCTAATCGGTCCCGGCAACAACGGCGGCGATGGGCTGGTCGCCGGGCGCGCGATCTCCGAGCAGAGCGGCGCGCTGGTGCGCTTCTACCTGCTGACCCGGCGCGCGGACGACGACCCGCACATGAAGGCGATTCAGGATCGCGGCTTGTTCATCGCCCACGCCGAGGACGACCAGCGCTTCCGCGTGCTGACCAACATGGTCGCCAGTGCCCACGTCGTGGTCGACGCGCTGTTCGGCATCGGCTTGCAGCTTCCGCTGCGCGACAATGCCAGCAAGCTGCTGCGCGCGGTCAGGCAGGCGCTGGACGAAGGCGACGCCATTGAGGGACGCCCGATTCGGCTGGCTGCCCCTGCCCCGCGTCGTATGGTGCGCCCCTACGTAATCGCCGTCGATTGCCCCAGCGGTCTCGACTGCGACACCGGCAAGCTCGACAAGCAGGCGCTGAGCGCCGACGAGACGGTGACGTTCATCGCCGCCAAGCCCGGTTTATTCGCCTTCCCCGGCGCGTCAGCGGTCGGTTCGCTGACGGTCGCCTCGGCGGGCGTACCCGGCAGCACCGACGGGCTGAAGGACGCGCAGCGCAGCGTGGTCGACCCGGATAGTGCGCGTGCGCTGCTGCCCGCGCGCCCCGCCGACGCCAACAAGGGCACGTTCGGCAAGGTGCTAATCCTCGGCGGCTCCGCCAATTACGTCGGCGCGCCGGGGATGGCAGCGCGGGCTGCCTACCGCTCTGGCGCGGGGCTGGTGGCGGTCGGCGCGCCGGAGCCAACCGTCGCCTCGCTCGCGGGACACCTGCTCGAAACGACGTGGCTGCTGTTCCCGCATGACATGGGCGTACTCTCGGCGGACGCCGCGCCGTACATCCGCGAGGAAGCCGCCAAATACAACGTCATGCTGATCGGTCCCGGCTGGGGGCGCGAAAAGACGACGCGCGAGCTGCTGCTCAAGCTGCTGGACGACGAGACCACCCGCCCAATGCGCCGGGTGATCGGCTTCAGCGTCGAGACGGACGCCGGGCAGCCCGAAGCCCGGTCGCTGCCGCCGCTGGTGATCGACGCCGACGGTCTGAACCTGCTGTCGGAGATCGACGAGTGGTGGACGCATCTGCCGGAAGGGACGACCCTGACGCCGCATCCGGGCGAGATGGCGCGGCTCTCCGGGGTCGAGACGAGCGACGTGCAGGCGCGGCGCTGGGAGATCGCCGAGGAGAAGGCGCGGGCGTGGAACGTGATTCTGGTGCTGAAGGGCGCCCACACCCTGATCGCCGCGCCGGATGGTCGGGTGGCGGCGCTGCCGTTCAAGACCTCGGCGCTGGCGCACGCCGGAACGGGCGACGTGCTCGCCGGAGCGATTGCCGGGATGCTGGCACAGGGCTTAAAGCCGTATGACGCGGCGGTCGCGGCGGGCTATCTGCATGGTCTGGCAGGAGAACAGGCGGCGCTCAAAGTGGGGAGCGAACGCAGTGTGATCGCCGGGGATGTGATCGAGGCGCTGGCGGAGGCGTTCCGGCTGTTGAGCTAGTTCTGACCGAGTTCTTCAAGGCGGCGGCGGGCGGCAGCTTTGCCCTGCGCCATGCTCTCGGCGACCGGATCGGTCGGCACGACGGCTTCGATGTTGGCGCGCAGGCTGTGCCCGGTCTCGCCCACCGCATCGGCGATCTGGCGGCGCAGCGCGATGCCACTCCTGGGCGCGTTGAACAGAGTCGCCAGCCCGCCGACGAGCAGCCCGGCGATTATCCCAAAGATCAACATTCCGCCGTCTAAATCACGTCCTTCAGGATTAGGCTTCAACTTCCTGCTGCTCCTCTACGTGGCGGATCGCCCGACGGATGCCGAACATGTTGGTCACCAGCACCGACGCCCCGGCGAGAAAGCCCTTGCCACGTATGACCGGGTCGACCAGATTGTCGCCCACGAATTCGACCGTGCCCTGCGCCGTCTTGACCGTCTCCTGCGCGTTTTCGAGGATCGGCTTGACTTCGTTTTGGAGCAGGTTGACCAGCCGGGCGACTTGCAGCGCCAGCACCGCCAGGCTGATAATGATCAGGATACCTTCGAGTCCCAGGAAAATGATCACGAGGTCGCGGATCACGCGGATGATTTCGGCGAAATTGCCCTGCGTGGCGAGCGTCAGCACCAGCGCGATGCCGAACAGCAGCACGATCAGACCGATCAGCGCGGCGCTGGCGATCAGAACCATACGCTGGATGTTCATGCCGGATGGCGCGGCTTCCTCAGTAGTGGATGGAGCCGGGGGTGTGACAGTCATAAATCCCCTTCAGCGCGCAGAGCGCTTCCGCATTCGTTTGGATGTCAGGAAGGCGGTCGCCACCAGCGCGACGAGTGCCCCCAGCGTCGCCGAGACGATTCGCAGCGCGCCGATGTTAAAGACATCCACCTGAAACATGACGCCGATGACTTGCCCAAGACCGAAGCCGATCCAGCTTGAAAGCAGAAAGATCGCCATTCGCCGCGCGTCGCCACCGAAAATGAGATGAAATGCCGCCCCGTACAGAGTCGCGAGGATGAAAGCAAATGTCAAAGTTGGGGTGGGCAAACGCGCAACCTCCGCTGAACACAATAGTGATTGTAACACACAAAAGCCCATTTTGAACACCGAATCAAAACGGTTTATAATAGCTACCTATGACAACAATTGATCACCGTATTCTGATCCCGGCTCCACCCGACGTGGTCTGGGATTACATCAGCGACATCACCCATAACCCGGACTGGCAAATCGACTGCCGCGACGTGATCTTCCTGACTTCGAGACGCGAAGGTCCTGGCGTGCGCTGGCGCTACACCAAGCCGGACGGTCACGAGAGCGTCGTCGCCGTCAGTGCCTGGTACAACGGCTTGGGCTACGAGTATTACTACGTCGATGGGATGCCGTTCCGCGAAAACAAGGGGCGCATCCGGCTTCAGGAAATCCCCGAAGGCACCATCGTCCAGTGGACGTTCACCTACGAGCTGGGCGGCTTGCTCGGCGGGATGCGCAACGCGCTCGGCGTCAGCCGCGACGTAGACCACACCATCGCCGACAGCCTGAAAACGCTCTGGCAGAAGATCAAGCAGTCCAGCGGCACGGTGTCGCGGGTGTACGAGGCGAAATCGCTCATGCGCGACGCGCCGGACGTGGAAGCACGCTCCAATTACCAGCCGCGCCATCCATCCCACAGCGGGCAAGCCGACGGCGAAGCGCTGGAACAGGAGCCGATGCTCGAGCCGCCGATCCGTGAAGACGACGGTCAGCCAATCAGCATCATCAGCGAGCCACCCATCAAGGAAGGCGATACCCGCCCGCGCGTCGGGGTCACGGCATCTCAGGAAGCCGCAGCAGTCCCGGCGGACATCGACGGCGAGCCGGAATTTCTCGACCGGGTGGTCGATCTGTCGCGCTTCGAGCCGCCGCGCACGCCCTCCGACACGCAGCCAAAGCACCCGGTCGCGCCAGTGGAAGCCGAAAAACCCGCACCGGAGCCAGCACGCGAGCGCGAACCCGAACCCGTTTTACTCACCGGCGAGGAAACCGAGCCGCTCGGCTTCACACCGCCAGAATCGCTGCCTGATTATGAATCCGCGCCGCTGGTGCTCGAACGCGACGAGCGGACTGCCCCCGCTGCTGCGCTGGAGGAACTGGCGGAGGAAACGCAGCCCGAATACCGCCGCGAGCGCTTCGCGCCGCCGCGAATCAGCGACGAGCCGAAGCCTACCGAAGAACCCACGCCGGAGCCTGAGAGCGTCGAGTCTGTGACTCCGGTCCGCATCGACACACCCGTGACCGCACCCGCGCCGCCGCCGACTGAGCCGACACCACAGGTGAAGCCCGCGCCAGAACCAGAGCCAACTGAAGAGCCGAGCGCAGCATCGCCGTCCGGCAGCATCTGGGAAGTATTCGGCGTGCCTCGCCCCAGCGAAACCCAGACCGCCGTACCTGTCAGCGCAGAGCCAACCGTAACGGCGATACGCGAGAAAAGCGCTCCGGTGAACAGCATCACCCGCGCCGGGCTGCGGCTGTCGCTGCGCCGACGGCTGGTGCGCGTGCGGCGCATCTAGTATCGCCCTGCCCCGCAGCGACAGCGGCGTACATCTTCCATAGCTCAGCATCCCCGCGTGTGATTCGCCGCGCGCGGTCGGATATGGATTTGTCGCTTCTGCGCCCCTGCATTGAAAGACATGCGTCAATTCGACTCTAACACCTGAGTCTTAATTTCCTAATGTTTCGTTCGCACCATCCATTATAGAATTGGAGAGGGTATATTTCATCTTCAATGTCATGGCTGCGCCAATCCATCGCATTGGAGCGATTAAGAGTGAAACCATGTCATTATCTCCTGGGAAATGTCACTGCCAATTGATGCGGGCGAAGGCATAATCCCGATAGGTGGAGCGGCAGATGACCTGGTCGACGGAGGCAAAGACACGAGCAACATTTCTGACGGCAGCCGTCATTGTCGTCATGCTCGGCGTTCTTGCCTATCAGAACACCGCCAACGTCGCCGACTCAACCGAGCAGCGCTATCAGGCTTATGACATTCTTCAGGCACAGGACGCCGCCTGGATAGCGTGGAACGAGGCGGTGGTCGCTCAGCTTGGGTACGTGAGAAGCGGAGACGAAGCCTACCTGGAACAGTACATGCTCGCCCGCAAAGCGACTGTGGAGAACATGACTCAGCTCCTGCGGCTGCAATTCGAGAATGCCAGCCAGCTCGATCAATCCGTCAGGCTCGTCCCGCTCGTTGCCGCAAGCCTCACGCTGGCAGACAGCGCGATCCTGCTGAAACGAGTCGGGCTGGACTCGCTGGCTGCCGGGATCGGCTTTACGGCGATCAGCAGCAGTCTGCTCGACGCGAGTCACCGGGCGTTTGATGCGCTGCAAGCCAATGCGCGCCGGAACGCCACGACCCAGACCGCTGAATATGATCTTGGTTCGCAATATGCTATCATTTTGACTGTCGTCAGAACGCTTCTGATGCTGGGCATACTGGCGTTTAGCTACTACTTCATCCAGCGTGACCTTGTTGGACGCCGACGCTTCGAGCATCTGCTGGGAGAGGAGCGAACGCTGCTACGCACGGTGATTGACGTGCTGCCGATCAACATTTACGTGAAAGACGCCGACCTGCGGTTTGTGCTGATGAACCGCTCTCAGGCGAAGCTGGTAGGCGCAGCTTCGCCTGAGAGCGCAATCGGCAAGCGCGACGCCGATTTCTTCCCGACGGAATGGGTCGCCCAGTACGTCTCCGATGAGCGGGCGATATTCGAGACCGGAGAGCCGCTCATCGGACGTGAGGAGCCATCGATCTCACCGGACGGCGAACAACTGGTCATGCTGACGACCAAAGTGCCTGTACGCGACACAAGCGGCTGCGTTACACAGATCGTCGGGGTCAGCCAGGACATCACGACTCGAAAAGCGGCAGAGCGCGAGATTGAGGGCTTGAACGAGTCTCTGCGCCAGCACGCGACGCAGCTTGAGCGCGCCAATCAGGAGATGGAAGCTTTCAGCTACTCGATTTCCCACGACCTGCGGCGCGCTGCGCGCCATCGACGGCTTTTCACGCATCATCCTGCGCGACTACAGCGCTGATGTCCCGGACGAAGGCAGGCGCGTATCTGGAAAAGGTGCGCTACAACGCGCAGCGCATGAGTTCGCTTCTGGACGGGCTGATCCAGTTCGTGCGGGTGACGCAGCAGGTGATCCACAGGGAGCGAATCGAACCGGCGGCGCTGGTGCAGCGTATTCTGGACGAGGAATTTCAGCGCGATTCAGGCGAAGGCGATTCAGGTCGAGATCGGTGCGCTCCCGGCTTGCGATGCCGACCCTACCCTGCTGCGACAGGTGTACGTGAACCTGCTGAGTAATGCCATCAAGTTTACGTCCAGGCGCGAACATGCGACAATTGAGGTCGGGGCAAAACGGGAAGATGGCAGCATGGTCTACTACGTGCGCGACAACGGTGCCGGATTTGACAACCGATACGTGGACAAGCTTTTCGGTATCTTCGAGCGGCTGCACCGACAGGAGGATTTCGTCGGAGTCGGCGCAGGACTTGCCATCGTCTACCGCGCGATAACCCGGCATGGCGGGCGCGTATGGGCTGAGGGAATCGTCGACCAGGGTGCTACCTTCTACTTCACGTTAGGAGACATGCATGAACAATAACGTCGTTGAAATCCTCATTGTCGAGGACAATCCAGATGATGAGGAGCTGACGCTGCACGCCCTCAAGCGTGTTAATCTGATTAACCATATCCACGTCTCCCGCGACGGAGCGGAAGCGCTGGATTACATCTTTGGCAAGAATGCGCAGGCGGCGGAGCTGGAGAACACACCGCGCCTGATCTTCCTCGACCTCAAGCTGCCAAAGATTGACGGCATGGAGGTGCTGGAACGGCTGAAGACCGACGCGCGCACCCGGATGATCCCGGTCGTCATGCTGACGTCGTCGCGCGAGGAGCGGGATGTCGTCGAGAGTTACCAGCTTGGCGTCAACAGTTATATCGTGAAGCCGGTCGACTTCGAGCAATTCACGCAGTCGGTTGGTCAAGCCGGACTGTACTGGGCGGTTCTGAACGAGCCGCCGCGCTTCTAGGTGGCGTATTCATGGCAACACGTTTAAAGGTACTGCTGGTTGAAGACAATCCCGATGACGCCGAACTGCTGCTCTACGAGCTTCGCCGTGCTGGTTACGAGCCTGAGTATGAGCGGGTTGAAACCGAAGCCGATTTTCGCGCCCACCTTCAGGATACGATTGACCTGATCGTTGCCGATTACAGCCTGCCGGGGTTCGGCGCGATTCGGGCACTGCGTATTCTGAACGAAGGCGGGATAGACATCCCCCTGATCGTCGTCACGGGCACCGTGACGGAGCAGGTGGTCGTGGAATGTCTCAAGCTTGGCGCGTCTGACTATCTGTTGAAAGACCGCCTGGTGCGGCTCGGTGGCGCGGTCAAGCACGCGCTGGACGAACACCGGCTGCGCGAGGAAAAACGTCAGGCGGATGAAGCCCTGCGGCGTTACGCCGCCGAACTGGAACAGCGCGTCGACGAACGCACCGCCGAACTGCAGCGCGCGAAGGACTCGGTCGAAATCATCCTCAATCACACCAGCGACGCTATCGCCATGACCAGCAATCAGGGCTTGATCCAGCGCGTCAACCCGGCATTTGAGCGGAAATTCGGCTACCAGATCGACGAACTCCTGAATCTGCCGCTGAGAAACATGGCAGACGCAGAAAATCAGTCGGTGCTGGTGGAAGCCTTCAGAACGGCGCTGGAGACGAAGGAGCCGGGTCGCGTCGAGCTGGAGATGAAACGGCGCGACGGCACGTCGTTCGTGGCGGATGTCGCCTTCGCGGTGATGGCGGACAATCAGAACGCCTACGTGGGCATCGTGTGCAGTATCCGCGACGTGAGCGAGCGCAAGCGCATCGAGGAAGGGCTGCGTCAGGCGCTCGAAAGGGAGCGCGAACTAAACGACCTGAAATCCCGCTTCAGCTCGATGGTGTCGCATGAGTTTCGCACGCCGCTTTCGGTTATCCTATCGTCGAGCGACCTGCTGCGCAGCTACAGCGACCGCATGACGCCGGAGCGCCGCGATCAGCAGCTTGAAAGCATCCAGCAGCAGGTTCGTCGGCTCGCCAACATGCTGGACGACATCCTCGCGCTGGGCAAGGCGCAGAGCGTAGGGTTGGACCTCTCGCTGGTTCCGGTCAACGTGCGCCGCTTCTGTGAGGACATCGTCACCGAGCTTCGCCCGACCGCTGCCAGTCACACGTTCCACTTCGAAGCGCGTAACGACTGCTACGACACCTACGCCGACCTGAAGCTGCTGCGCCAGGCGGTCACCAACCTGCTTTCGAACGCCGTCAAGTATTCACCCGAAGGCAGCACCGTGTATACACGGCTGAACTGCGACGGCGAGCAGATTCACATCGAGATCGAGGACGAGGGCAGCGGCATTTCCAAAGAAGACCAGCAGCATCTGTTTGAAGCCTTCTTCCGCGCCAAAAACGTCCTGGCGATTCCGGGGTCGGGGCTTGGGCTGTCGATTGTCAAGCAGGCGATTGAAGCGCACGGCGGCTCGATCACGTGCGACAGCGAGATCGGCGAGGGCACGACATTCACGCTGCAACTGCCGATCACCCACGAGGACACCCGCCGTTGACTTCGCCCGCCGGTATCGCTGATTCCGGCGGCGCAGACTTCTTTCCCCAGCCATTCCACGAATATAAATCCTAAAGCCCGCCCCACGACGTTATTTCATCATGTACGTCGTCAGGCGCGCGCTCGCACGCTGCTCACAGGGGGATCAGGCTGCGATGGACATCGAGACGTTTCTCAACATGTACGGCTTGGCTGCCGTATTCGTCATCATGCTGGTGAAGGCAATCGGCGTTCCCATTCCCATCCCGGCAGACGCGCTCATGCTGGCGACTTCGGCGCGCGTCGCCACCGGCAGGATGGCGCTGCCCGCCGCGTTCGTCGCCCTGCTGGTCGCGCTGCTAGCGGGCGGGCTGCGCAGTTCACGCTGGTGCGCGGCGCGGGACGCGGGCTGCTGACGCGCTACGGGCATTATCTGGGGATCACACCGGAGCGACTCGGCATCGCCGCCCAGCGGATGCAGACCGGCGGCGTCGTGGGCATCGGCGTCGCGGTACTGACGCCAGGCGTCCGCTCCATCGCCGTGATCGCCTGCGGGCTGGCGGGCATTCCGGTACGGCTGTTCGCGCCGGGTTTGCTGCTGGGGAGTGGTCTGTTTCTGGCTGCACTTTTTCCTGGGCTACGTCGGCGGATCGCTGCTGGCGACGGTCAGCACGACGATCCCGCTGCCGGTCGCGGCGCTGATCGTCGTCGTGCTGCTGGCGGCAGGCTTCAGCGTCTGGTACGCCATCCGCAGACGGCAGCGCCCGCAGGCGTCGGTCAGCGCGATACTGGCGGACGCGGCGGAGTCGTGGCACGAAGCCACCTGCCCGGTCTGCCTGGCGCTGGGCGTGGTTGACCGCCTCCAGATTGCTTTGCCGGATCATCCTCATCACGGAGGACAGGCACATGGGCACTAACCCATTCCAGTTCGACCCGGACGTGGTCGCCAAGTACGAAGTTGAGGGCTGGAAGGCTTACGAGGATCGCAACTGGCTGCGGCTGCTGTGGCTGGTGGTCGCGCTGGCGCAGGCGCAGTTCCGCATCCCGTTCCCCTACTCGATTGTCGCGGCTTACTACGTCGCCCGCGCGTCGGCGGCGTGGGTTCCGAAGGAACACGACGTGGACGCCGTGCGCGGCTATCTGGAACGGTTCTACCGGCTGGCACAGCGCTATTCCGGCTTGACGTTCGACACGAAGCAGGCTGCCGCCGAGGAAACCGTCTACTGGGAAGCGCACCGCCGCCTCGTCGGTCACAGCGACAAGACCGATTTCGTCGAGGCACTGACGGCGCTGCACGCGACGATCTTCGCCCTGACGCGCGAGCAGGCAGGCGAATCGGCAGCCTGCGCGTGGAAGCCAACAACGTGCTTGACACCATCACCGAGCATACGTCTGATGACCCGGCGCGCGACTGGCTGCGCTGGCGAAGATTTTGCTGCGCCGCTGCTACCGGTCGATTTACGACCTCAGGCGCGTGACAGCGTGAGGTAGGGGCAGACACAGAGGTCTGCCCCTACAGTTCCCATGTATTCCGCTCGATTCAGTAGCGCCATTTTGTTGACATAATATGCCTGATATGGTAGCTTTTTCGGCATGACACCGTTTGCGAAACTCACGCCCGTTTGTTGTTGTGCGATGTGTTGTTGCACGCTGATAAGGCGCGAGTCTTTCCAGGTGGTGTTGGCGTAAGTTCGTACCGTTTCTTGCACGCGAAGCCAATCCCCAGGGATTGGCTTTTTTTATTCCTGTTCGGATGCCGACACCGGACGCATGTGCCCGGCTCAGCGAGGATGCGAAACGAATGACCAACTGGAAAGATGCATTGGGCGATCAAATCCCCGAAGAACGCGCCGAGGAAGTGGACGTGTTCGCCGGGCAGCTTGAGCTGCGGCGGCAGAACAAGCTGGACGAGAAAGTCTTTGCCGAGACGCGCCTGCGCTGGGGCATCTACGGGCAGCGCTACGACAACGGGCAGCGCTTCGACGGCACGAAAACGCAGTCGCTGAATTATCCGTCGGGCGACCTGACCAAAGGCGTCAATACGCTGTGGGACGCGCCGGGGATGCAGCGCATCAAAATCCCGTTCGGCGGCGTCACGCCCAGCCAGATGGAAGTGCTGGCGCAGATCGCCGACGAGTATTCCGACGGCATCCTGCACGTCACGACGCGGCAGGACTTCCAGCTACATTTCATCCACATCGACGACACGCCCGACCTGATGCGGCGGCTGGCAGCCGTCGGCATCACCACGCAGGAAGCCTGCGGAAATGTCGTGCGCAACGTGACCGGCTGCCCGCTGGCAGGCATCTGTCACGACGAGGCGTTCGACATCACGCCTTACGCGAGCGCAATGGCTTACTTCCTGATGGGACACGACGACACGCAGGATTTCGGGCGCAAGTTCAAGCCAGCCTTCTCTGGCTGCGAGCAGCACGCCTGCGGTCTGGTCAACATGCACGACCTCGGCTTGCTCGCCCGGACGAAAATCGTCGACGGCGAAGTCAAGCGCGGCTTCGCAGTCTACGTCGGCGGCGGGCTGGGCACGATCCCGCATCAGGCGAAGGTTCTGGACGAGTTCGTGCCGGAAGAAGAAATCCTGCCGCTGGCACAGGCGATTGCCCGCGTCTTCACCCGGCTGGGCGAGAAGAAAAACCGCAACCGAGCGCGCATCAAGTTTCTGGTGGAGCAGCTTGGCATTGACGAGTTCCGGCGGCTGGTGTTCGAGGAGCGCGCTCAGCTTCCCTACGACGCGCGCTGGACGGCATACCTGAGCGACGTGCCGGATTATCAGGAGAAGCCCGCAAAGGGGGCGGTCTCGCTCAACGGGCAGGTTCGCCCGGATGGATTCGACGCCTGGCTCGAAACCAACGTCTACCACCAGCGGCAGGCAAACTACGCGACGGTCTACATCAATCTGCCGCTCGGAGACATCACGTCCACGCAGACGTTCAAGCTGGCGGACATCGCCCGCAAGTACGCCGGGGACAGCGTGCGCACGACCGTCGAGCAGAACCTCGTGCTGCGCTGGGTATCCGAAGCCGACCTGCCGCAGCTCTACGCCGAACTCCAGCCGCTCGGTCTGGCGGAGCCGGGCATCGGCACGATTGTGGACATCACGAGCTGCCCCGGCACGGACACCTGCAAGCTGGGTATCGCCTCGTCGCGCGGGCTGGCGGGCGAGCTGCGCACGCAGCTTGCCAAGCAGATTCCGACGATGCCCGCCGCCATCAAGGAACTGAAGATCAAGATCAGCGGCTGCTTCAATTCGTGCGGGCAGCATCACGTGGCGGATATTGGCTTCTTCGGCAACAGCCGCCGCTCCGGGAACTATCTCGTGCCACACTTCCAGTTGGTGCTGGGCGGCAGATGGCGCGAGAACGCCGGGAGCTACGGTGTCGCGGTCGGCGCTGTGCCCGCCAAGCGCGTGCCGGAAGTCCTGAACGCGCTGGTGAACCGTTATGCCGGCGAGCGCGCTGAGCGTGAGACGTTCCAGGACTGGACGACGCGGCTCGGCAAGAAGGAAATTCGCGCCATGCTGGACCCGTATACCGCAGTCCCCGACCACGAAGTCGACGCCTCGTATTACACCGACTGGGGCGATACGCGCGAATACTCGCTCGGCGACATCGGCGTGGGTGAGTGCGCGGGCGAAGTCGTGTCGCTGTTCTCGATGGGGATCGCCAAAGCCGAATCGACCCATTTCGAGGGGCTGCTGGCGCTGGACGAGCAGGATTTCGCGCGGGCGGACGCCAATGCTTACCGCGCCATGCTGCTGGCGGCGCGGGCGCTGGTGCGCACCAGCTTCCTCGACCTGAGCGACGACCCAAACCAGACGGTCACGGAATTCCAAACACGATTCGTGGATACCAAGCTGTTCTTCGACCCGTATGCGGGCGGCAAGTTCGCCCAGTTCCTGACGCATCGCCACGAGAACCCACCCGCCAACCCCGACGCGGACTCGGCGCGGCGGCTGCTGGAAGAAGCGCAGCTTTTCATCGAAGCGTGCTATAGCTGCGAGGCGCGGGTCAACGGCAGGATCGTGTCATGAGCGAGAATCAGGCAGCGACGCCTGTTCGCACACAGGTGAAAATCTTCTTCCGCAACCCCGAAGCGGTCGACACTTCGGCGTTCGCACCGCTGTTCCAGCGCTGGATACAGAAGCAGGCGCTCGAAGGGCTGCTGATCGACGTGGCGGATTACCGGCACGTGTTCGAGGGACCGGGCGTGATCCTGATCGGGCACGAGAGCGATTACGCCATCGAAAACCGCTTCGGGCGGCTGGGGCTGCTGTACACGCGCAAGCACCACACCGATACCGATCTGGCGGCTCACCTGCGCCAGCGCCGCCGCTGCGGCTGGCGCTCTGCCGCCTCGCTGGCAGATCGGCGGAAACGTCGTTTATCCCGGCGCTCAGGTTCCGCACCGCCGAGATGGAAATCTGTTTTGCCGACCGCCTGAACTACCCCAACAAGCCGACGCCTGCGCAGGTCGAGGAGCCGCTGACCGCCGCGATGAGCGACCTGTACGGCGCGCACGGCTTCAGCGTCGAGCCAGGCATCCACGACCGGCGCTATCTGTTCACAGCGGCGGTCTACGGCGACGAGATCGAAATCGCCGAGATGCTTCAACCTCAAAACGCCTGGTCCAGAAATAGGACAGACGAGCACGCTTCCCGCCCGGCGCCGCGTATTGGCAGCGCCGGGCAAGGTAGATGTCACGGTTTCACCCGATCATTGTCAAATCCTTGTGACCGCCACTTCAATTTCGCGCGAATTTACTTTTGACAATTTGATCTGGTGGTAGAGTGGGGATTGGTGCGAGCAGCGCCCACGCCATCCTGACTTCTTCGTGACTGCAGGCGGCGCTCGGTGACTCAAGGACAATACGCGACAAATCCCAGTATGACCGTCTGGCGCGCAAGGTGGACTTGCTGATCAGGAACTGATCTTCCTGAAAGCCCAGAGGTCCAGGCGACACTGTTCGCCATTCAGGAGTGCATCCTTAGCAGCGCATATCCTTCGCTGGGCGGGGACTCAATTTCGCACAGGCAAACCGAAGCGCGCAGCGACACTGGCACATCAAGCGGTACGGAAAGCTTGATCAGGATCAAGGCGGTTCCGGCGGTCTACACACTGGATGACGACATCGGAGCAGAACAGGTTCCGCCGTTCGATCCGCCGCTCCTGCTGGACGAGGACTTATATCACTCCCCGCCAACAAGCCCGCCCGATGAGAAAGCTCCGGCTAAAAAGTCAGTGAATCCACGTCGCGCGCCAACCCTAACGCCGATCCCTGCAAGCGAGAGTCCGACTCTGGAGACGAACGGCGCCGTGCAGCCCCGCGACTGGCTCGCGCTCGACCGATGGGTCAGCGACAAAGTGCGCGAAGTCGGCATCGCCGGCGCGCTGGAACTGGCGAAACTGTGCTGCGGGCAGGAGCGCGACATGCTGCTCAAGATTGTCATGATTTACCAGTCGCGCTGCCCTGACGCCAGTACGCCAGCACCCACCCCCAGCATAGCGCCGCCGCAACAGCCAGCATCACCGAAGCCGGAGCCGCAGCCGACGAACCACAGCGGCGCGCCTGATGTCAACTACGCGGCATATCGCCCGTTCGGAGAGCATCAGGAGATGGTGCTTCGGCTGCTCGAACAGGTGCTGCGCTCCCGTGAGGTGATGAATCCGCCCACGAACGGCAATCACGCCAAAGGATAAGTCGGCGCATTGGTTTTGGAAGTGAGTGCTGCGGCGGGAATCAAAAACCGCTGACGCGGTGAAGTCAGCGGGTATCAGGAACGACGACGCGCGGGGGCGCTTTCGCTAAGCCCCTGCCTCGTACAGGGCAATCCCTTCAGTTGTGATGTGAACCTGATGATCCGAGGGCTTTCCAACCCACGCCGCGAGTGGCGGGTGGTGCTTGATAAGCGCCTGGATGGTCGCCTCTAAGCCGACATAACGTACCGGACTCGACTCCCGCTCGCGGTTGCGATACAGCACCACAAGTGCCTGCCATTCGAGATAGCCCAGGTGACTGTTTTCCGGCTTAGCCATGTCTCCCTCTCGCAACGACCCAAGTGTATTACCCGGCAGACAGTATCCTTCTGTCTTGAACCGAACAGAAAGAATCGTGAAGCCGACCTAATAGCCCGTATATTCCGGATTGGCGGCATCAAAGCGGCTGCGACGAACCTGCCCCACCTCATGTTCGAATTCCTGGAGCGACTTTGCCAGCGGCTCGCCCTGAAGGCTGGCTTTCCGCATGACTGCCAGAAGTTCGCGCACCAAATGCTCCATCTCGTTCAGATGCTTGGGAGAGACAGTCTCCAGATTCATCGCTTACCCTACCTTCAACTATGCCGAACACCTCGTTTTAGATCATCGACATGCGCCTGGCTGAAATCACATACCAGACGTAAAAAACAAAAAACCCCACACAAGTCGCGGGGGTTCTGGCAGGCGAATTGAGAAGGGTGGGAGAAGGGACTTGAACCCTCGGCCTCTTGATCCACAGTCAAGCGCTCTAACCAACTGAGCTACACCCACCATGTTAGCTTAGGGGGAATTATAGCATGGAAATCCCTGAATTCCAGCCCGCGTTTGGCGGCAGTTTCCGGGCGACAATCACCGTCACCAGGCTGCGCGGGCAGCGTTCCTCGAACACCTCGACGGCGAACGGGGCGAACAGCGACGCGAGCGCTTCCCGATTGACTGTCCCGCGCTGCCCGGTGGCGCGGTACAGCCATTCGAGCGCCTGCCCTGCTCGCCCGCCGCCGACCAGCACGGCGTTCGGGACGATCACGAAGACGCCGCCCGGTCGCAGGACGCGGCTGACTTCGCGCAGAGTCTCCGGTGCGGTGACGAACTCGGTCGGGAAGGTGCTGACAACGGCAGCGAAGCTGTTCGCCGCAAACGGAAGCCGCTGCGCCCGCCCGCGCGCCAGCCGCGCCGGGATTCCCTTCCTGAGCAGCTTGCCGCGCGCGATATTGCCCATCGCCGGAGACAGATCGTAGCCGACGGCGCGGTAGCCCGCTGCCGCCAGATCAAGCTGCAAATTGCCCGTGCCGTGCGCCAGCTCCAGCACCGGCGACTCGTCGCCCAGGTGAGGCAGCGCCGTGTCGATCCAGCAGCGCCACGCGCCCAGCGAGACGATCCAGCTTACCGTGTCGTAGGTGAATGCCAGCTCATTGTAGAGAAGTCGAAAGCCGAAGCGGACGAGCGACCACCAGAACCGCGTCATCCGCGCTCAATTCCGGCGCAGCGCCGCCAGCAGGATGTCCGGGTTGTCGGTGATGATACAGTCGACGCCCATTTCGCTCAGTTCGACCGCTTTCGCGGCGTCGTTGACTGTCCAGGTATTGACGCGATAGCCCTCGCGCTTCGCCCACGCCATGTAGCGGGCGTCGATCAGCGTGTAATGCGGGTTGCGCGCCTCGTGCGGCAGCCCGATCATCAACTGGGCGAGGAAATGTGGCGATTCGGGGGCATGGAGGAAGCCAATCGGCACTTCTGGCATGGCGCGACGGAAGCGCCGCAGCGTGACCGGGTTGAATGACGAAACCACGATGCTCTGCGCCAGATCGTGGCGGCGAATCGCGTCGGCGACTTTCGCTTCCAGACCGTCGTTCAGAATCACTTCGGCTTTGATCTCGACGTTGATGCGCGTCCGCCTGCCGATGGTCTCGAACACCTCGTCCAGCGTGGGGACGCGCGCGCCCGCGAACGACTCGTTGAACCACGCCCCGGCGTCGAGCGACTGAATTTCGGCGAGCGTCAGGTCATGGACGAAGCCTTCGCCGTTGGTCGTGGCGTCGACACGGTTGTCGTGCATGATGATCATCTCGCCGTCGCGCGAGAGCCGCACGTCGAGTTCGACGCCGTCCGCGCCCTGCGCCAGCGCCAGCTCGAACGAGGGGATGGTGTTCATCGGCGCGTAGGCGCGCGCGCCACGATGCCCGAACACGAGCGGCACACGGTCGTAAAACGCTTCCAGCGTCATGATGGTCTCGCTATCTGTACTTCGTCGCCAACCACGCGCACCTCGAACGTCTTGACCGGGATCAAAGCTGGGGGCGCAAGCACCGCGCCGGAGCGCACGTCATAACACGCGCCGTGCTTGGGACATTCGAGCGTGTACCCGTCGAGCGCGCCGCCGGAGAGTTCGTATTCCTCGTGCGTACACATGTCCTCAACCGCGTAATACGCGCCGTCGACGTTGAAGATCACGATCCATACATCGTCAATGCCGACGACCAGCCGTTCGCCCGGCTTGATCTCGTCGGTGGTGGCTGCGGTGACAAACTCGGTCACTATTCCTCTGCTTCCTCGTCGTGTTCCAGCTTGCGCCATTCCTCCAGCCCGTACAGCCCAACCTTGAGCACCTTGAGCGAGAGCAGCGCGCATTTGACGCGATTCATGCCAATCGGGATGCCGAGCATCTCGAAGATTTCGTCCTTGTCGATTGCCTGGATTTCGTCCAGCGTCTTGCCGATGATTTCCTCGCCCAGCATCGACGCCGCCGCCTGGCTGATGGCACAGCCTTCGCCATCCCAGCCGATTTCCTCGACGCGACCGTCGTCCCCTACGCGCAGCGTCAGCCGCAGCCGGTCGCCGCACAGCGGGTTGTGGGCTTCGTAGTCCACGTCCGCCGGGTCGAGCACGCCCCGATGACGCGGGTGCATCCCGTGATCGAGGATATTTTCACGATACATGTCCTGCATGATGAGCCTCCGCTTCGCCTGCTTGTGCGGTGGATGATACCGAGGGGACGCCGGGTTGCGAAACTCAGCGTGCAGCATCGGCGCCTATATTGTAAACGCCTCTTTCGCCTTGTACAGGGCTTCGATCAAGCGGTCGACTTCCTGCGTGGTGTTGTAGAGGTAGAAGCTCGCCCGCGCCGTCGCCGAAACGCCGAGGCACTCGTGCAGCGGCATGGCGCAGTGATGCCCGGCGCGCACGGCGATGCCTTCCGAATCGAGAAGCTGCGCCACGTCGTGGGCGTGGATTCCCTGCATCGAGAAGGTCGCCACGCCGCCCTTTTTGCTGGCGTCGGGACCGTAGAGCGTCACGCCCGGCACTTCCGCCAGACGGTCGAGCGCATACGCCGTGATCTCGCGCTCGTGCGCCTGAATCCGCTCCATGCCGATCTCGTGCAGGTAGTCGACCGCCGCCCAAGCCAATCGCCTCGGCAATCGACGGCGTGCCCGCCTCGAATTTGTACGGCAGGTCGTTCCAGGCTGCCCGCGAGCGTGACCGTCGAGATCATGTCGCCGCCGCCCATCCAGGGGGCATGGCTTCGAGCAGGTCGCGCTTGCCGTACAGAACCCTGCTCCCGGTTGGCGCGAGCATCTTGGCCCTGCTGAAAGCGAGGAAATCGGCGCCGAGCCCGCACGTCGACCGGCATGTGCGGCACGGACTGCGCCGCGTCGACCAGAATCAGCGCACTCGGGTCGTGCGCCTGCCGCGCCATGTCCGCAATCGGGTTGATCGTGCCGAGCACGTTGAGACGTGCGTCACCGCCACCAGCCTCACGTTGCCTTCACGCAGGAAAGCAGCGTAGGCGTCGAAATCGAGCGTGCCGTCAGTCAGCACCGGGATGAACTTGAGCGTGAAACCCTTCTCCGCCGCCAGTAGCTGCCAGGGCACGATGTTGGAGTGATGCTCCATCTCCGTCGAGACGACCACGTCGCCCGGCTTGAGATTTGCCCTGCCCCACGTCTGCGCGACCAGATTGATGCCCTCGGTCGTGCCGCGCGTGTAAATGATCTCGCGCTTGCTGTCGGCATTGATGAAATGGCGAACCTTGATGCGCGCCGCTTCGTAAGCGGCGGTGGCTTCATTCACTCAGCTTGTGGACGCCGCGATGCACGTTGGCGTTGTGGCGGCGATAGTAGTCGTCCAGCGCCTCGATCACCGCGAGCGGTTTCTGGCTGGTCGCCGCGTTGTCCAGGTAGACCAGCGGCACGCCAGTGATGCTCCTGCTGCAAGATCGGGAAATCCGCGCGCAAGGCAGCGGCGTCGAGGGCGATGTGTTGTATGTCCGACATGCCGAACTCCTGTTACCGGGGCATGGTGTATGATTTTACTCCCTCCCCGACGCATCAGGGAGGAGGAGAGGAAACAGGCGATTATGCGTGCCTACGATCTTCGCTTCCAGCGCCGCGCGCAGACGATCCCGCACGCGCTCGAACGGGATGCGCTCCAGCAGCTCTTCAAGAACCCTTCGGCGACAGTCAATTCGGCGACCGCGCGGCGGGATGCCCCGGCTCATCAGGTAGAAAACGGGCCGCTCTTCGAGCGTGCCGAAGGTCGCGGCGTGGGTGCAGCGCACGTCGTCGGCTTCGATTTCCAGACCGGGGATGGCATCCATGCGGGCGTCCTCGTCCAGCACCAGATTGCGGCACGCCCGGAAGCCGTCGATCTTCTGCATGTTCGGCAGCGACTTGATCATGCCCTTGCCACAGCGTGCGGGCGCGGTGCTTCGCCGCCCCCTTGAAGAGCAGGTCGGAGACAGTCAGCGGACCGTTATGATTCTGCTGGGTGTCGAGGTCGAAGAACTGGTTCTCGTCGGCGAAGAACATCCCGCTGACGCGCGTGCTCGCGCCCTTGCCGTCGAGGTCAACCTCGATGAAATTCTTGGCGAACTTGCCGCCCATCGTGCCGAGCACCCAGTCGAGAACGCCGTCGCTTTCGACGCTGGCGCGCTGGTGATTGAACTCGTAGGTCTTGCGATTCCAGTCCTGCAAGCCGACGTAGCGCAAGTTCGCGCTTTGCCCTACCAGCAGCTCGGTCGCGCCGATGTACGCCGCCTGATGCTCGGTGTTGGCGGACTGGTAATCGACCAGCAGCGTCGCCTGAGCCGCTTCGCCCAGCGCGACCAGCACGTGCCCCATCGTCGCGCCCGGCTTGGTGTTGTACATCACCACATGCAGCGGCAAGTCGACGACTTTGCGGTCGGGCACGTACAGGAAGACGCCGTGCGTCCACAGCGCCGCGTGCAGCGCCGCGAACTTGCCATCGCCGGGCTTGACCGCGCGGGTCATCAGGCGCGTGCGGACGAGTTCTTCGTGTTCGCGGCAGGCTGTGAGCAGATCGGTGAACACGACGCCCTGCTGCGCCAGCGCGGGCGAAAGCTCGCTCTGGACGACCTTGCCGTCGACAAACACCAGCGTCCCGCCCTGCTCCTCGCCGATCAGCGGCTCAAGCATCTGCTTGGGCACGATCTCGCGGGAAACGCCGTTGGCGTGGATCAGCGGGCTGGCTTCTTCCCACTGGATGCTGCGGTAGTCGCTGCGCCGCCATTCCTCTTCCTCGTGCGGCATCGGGGTTTCTTCGTACAGCTCCCAACCGACGAGGCGGCTCTCGCGCAGCCACAGCGGCTCGTTGTTGGCATCGCTCAGCGCTTCGACATCGGCGCGCGTATACACAGGCGCTTCAGCGGCGCGGCGTCGTCTTACTGCAACCACGTTTTCTCTCCTCGATGATTACATCGCATGTAGGGGCACGACATGTCGTGCCCCTACGGGTTATTCTCTAGCCTAGCCAATCGACCCTTCAAGCTGAATCTGGATCAGGCGGTTGAGTTCGAGCGCGTATTCCATCGGCAGTTCCTTGACGAGCGGCTCGATGAAGCCGTTGACGATCATGGCATTGGCTTCGTCCTCGGTCATCCCGCGCGACATGGCGTAGAAAAGCTGATCCTCGCCCACCTTGCTGACCGACGCCTCGTGCCCCATCGTCACGCGCTTGGCATCGCACTCAATCGTCGGGTACGTGTCCGAGCGGCTGCGGTCGTCCAGCAGCAGCGCGTCGCAGACGACGTTGCTGCGCACGTTATCCGCGCCTTCTACGATCTTGAGCAGACCGCGATAGCTGGCGCGCCCGCCGTCCTTGCTGATCGACTTGCTGATGATCTGGCTGGTCGTGTTCGGCGCGAGGTGCGTGATCTTCGCGCCAGCGTCCAACTGCATCCCAGCGCCTGCGAAGGCAATCGACAGGACTTCGCCGTGCGACCCCTCACCCTTCAGCAGTACCGCCGGGTACTTCATCGTGACCTTGCTGCCCAGGTTGCCGTCCACCCATTCCATCGTCGCGTTCTTGTAGGCGACCGCGCGCTTGGTCACGAGGTTGTAGACGTTGTTCGACCAATTCTGAATAGTCGTGTAGCGGCAGCGCCCGCCGTCCTTGACGATGATCTCCACGACGGCGCTGTGCAGGCTGTCCTCGCTGTAGATCGGCGCGGTGCAGCCCTCGACGTAGTGGACGTAGGCGCCCTCGTCAACGATGATCAGGGTACGCTCGAACTGCCCCATGTTCTTGGTGTTGATGCGGAAGTAGGCTTGCAGCGGCATCTCGACGTGGACGCCCGGCGGCACGTAGATGAACGACCCGCCCGACCAGACCGCGCTGTTAAGCGCCGCGAACTTGTTGTCCGACGACGGGATGATCGTGCCGAAATACTCGCGCACGATGTCCTCGTGCTCGCGCAGCCCGGAGTCCATATCCATAAAGATGACGCCCTTGCTTTCGAGGTCTTTACGGATATTGTGGTACACCACTTCGGACTCGTACTGCGCCGACACGCCTTGCAGATACTTCTGCTCAGCCTGGGGGATGCCCAGACGGTCGAACGTGCGCTTGATGTCCTCCGGCACTTCGTCCCAGTCCTGCGCCCCGCGATCCGACGCGCGGACGTAGTAGTAGATGTTGTCGAAGTCGATACCGCTGAGGTCAGCGCCCCAGGTCGGCATCGGCTTGCTGACGAAAATCTCGTATGCCTTCAGGCGGAAGTCGGTCATCCACTGCGGCTCGCCCTTCATCTCGCTGATCTGGCGCACGATGTCGGCGTTCAGACCCTTCTGGCTCTTGAAGGCGTATTTCTCCGGGTCGTGAAACCCGTATTTCTCTTCATAGCTGCCGCGCACATCGTTCAGGGCGGCTTCTTCTTCAGTGAGCTGCTTCTCGCTGGGAATCAGTTCAACCACGTGATTCACTCCCTCTCACTCTGACTGCTCTTCGGCAACGTCAAAACGCTCGCGCACCCAATCGTAACCCGCTTCTTCCAGCTTGAGCGCGAGGTCAGGTCCGCCGTTCTCTACGATACGACCGTTGTACATCACATGCACGAAATCCGGCTGGATGTAGTTGAGGATACGCTGATAGTGCGTGATCACCAGTACGCCCAGTTCGGGACCGCGCAGCTTGTTGACGCCTTCGGACACGATGCGCAGCGCGTCGATGTCCAGACCGGAGTCGGTCTCGTCAAGGATGGTCAGCTTGGGGTCGAGCATCGCCATTTGCAGGATTTCGGCGCGCTTCTTCTCGCCGCCGCTGAAGCCTTCGTTGAGGTAGCGCCCGGCGAAGCTCTCGTCCACCTGAAGAAGCTGCATCTTGGAGCGCATCAGGCGACGGAAATCGGTGACGGAAATGCCCTTGCTGTCGGGATCAGCCGCTTTCATTCGGGCATTAATGGCGAGGCGCAGGAAATTCGCCAGGGTGACGCCGGGGATGGACACAGGATACTGGAAGGCGAGGAACAAGCCCGCCCGGCTGCGCTCGTCCGGTTCCATTTCGAGCAGGTCTTTGCCGTCGAAAATGATCTGTCCGCCGGTCACCACATACGCGGGGTTGCCGAGCAGTACGTTTGCGAGGGTGCTTTTGCCGGAGCCGTTGGGACCCATCAGCGCGTGGACTTCACCCTGCTTCACGGTGAGATCGACGCCCCGCAGGATGGGTTTGTCTTCAACCGATACGTGCAAATTTCGAATTTCAAGTGCAGCGCCCACGTTATCTCCCGGAAATGTTGATCGATGTTAAATTTTCTTTGTACCCTCAGGTGCAAAGTCAAGGCTAGTATACCAGTCCGAGCGACGAAAGTCAACATTTTTATGATAACCATTATAAAAATTGACTTACATTTCTCGCTGTGCTAACATTTTCGCTCAGGATTAGGCTTTGACGGGTAGGTACACGATGAATCAACCAGCACAACAAGTCACTGAGGACGGTCTGCGCGAGTCGCTCCGAGCCGTCGTCGACCCGGAAATCGGCATGAACGTCATCGAGCTGGGTCTCATCCGCAAGGTCGAGCTGAGTGACGACCGCGTCCACCTGAACGTAATCATGACCACGCCCTTCTGCCCCTACGCCCCGCAGCTACTGGAGCAGATACGGCGCACGGCTCAGGAGTACGCGGGACGCCCCAGCACGATTGAAATGGGCTTGGAGATGTGGGATCCTTCGATGATGGAAGAAGGCGCAGCCGACGACTGGGGTCTTTTCTGAAATTGACACGGGGCGTTCGGCTTGGCTAGCACAGCCAACGCACGCCCCTACTCCGTTACGACAATCTCCCCGGCGTTCCCCTCGCCAACCGTGCCGATAATCACCGCGCCGTCAACACGGCGGCAGTAATCCACAGCATCATCGGTCGGCAGCGCGATCAGCAACCCGCCGGACGTTTCCGGGTCGAATAGCAAATTCTGCTGATATTCCTGTAAATCAATGACGAACGTCACCCATCTGGCGTAGTAGTCCCGGTTGCGCCCCATGCCGCCGGGGAAGATGCCCTGCTCGCCATAGGACTGCGCGCCCGGCAGCCATTGGAGCGCTGCGTAGCTCAGTGAAAGCCGCACGCCGCTGAGGTGCGCCATCTCGTGGGCGTGACCGAGGATGCTGTAGCCGGTTACGTCGGTCATAGCGTGGACGCGGTATTCGCGCGCCGCCCGCGACGCATCCCGGTTCAAGCGCGTCATGCTGGCGACGGCGGCATCCACGTCGGCGGCGCTGGCGCGACCGTTCTTGAGCGCCGTCGTGACCACGCCCGCGCCGAGCGGCTTGGTCAGCACGAGCGCGTCGCCGGGCAGCGCGCCGCTCTTGCGATACACGCGCGCCGGATCGACCAGCCCGGTGACCGCCAGCCCGTATTTCGGCTCCTTGTCGGTCACGGTATGCCCGCCAGCGATCACAGCGCCCGCTTCGCGCACCTTCTCCGCCCCGCCGCGCAGTATCTCTGTGAGGATATCCAGCCCGTAGCCGTCGGGGTACGCCACCAGGTTGATGGCGAAGATCGGCTCACCGCCCATCGCGTAGACATCGCTGAGCGCGTTGGCGGCGGCAATCGCGCCGAGTAGGGATCGTCGACGACGGGCGGGAAGAAATCGACCGTCGAGACGACCGCCTGCCCCGGATTCAGGCGATACACAGCCGAATCGTCCGGCTCAGCCAAGCCGACGAGCAGGTCAGGGTAATTTTCAATTGGGAACAACCCGTTGAGCGGACGCAGAACCTGCGCCAGGTCCGAAGGACCGAGTTTAGCCGCTCAACCGGCGCACGACGCAAGCGCGGTCAGCTTAACGTCCATTTTCCCCATTCCTTCACCCGAACGATGCTCCGAGTATAGACTCGCGCAGGTTCAAAAGGCGAGTCTTGCACCGGAGACTCCGTTCGAGTATACTGGCAGCCACTTCGGGGTGTGGCGCAGACTGGTAGCGCGCTTGCATGGGGTGCAAGAGGTCCAGGGTTCAAATCCCTGCACCCCGACCACAGAAACCTTTCACGGCAAAACCTGAATACGTGAAAGGTTTTTCATTTCCCAAACCAAAACTAGATATTTCCTCAATCGATTGTTAGAATTCCCGCGTGGCAGTTCTCCGCCGCGTTTGAACCTTCTGTAAATGCGTCGAGTAGTTATTGTGGACGAGTACGCGAGTACAGTCGGTTCGCGCATCGATTGTGTCTTTCTAAAGTTATGAAGGAGTGAAGTCCGCATGAAGAGAGTGCTCAGAATTATGACACTCGGGATCGCGTTGAGCCTGCTCGCAGCGCTCCTCGTCGTCCCCGCAGCCGCCCAAGACAGCGGCAACATCATTATCGACTCGACGTTTGGTTCCGGTGCCAGTAACTTCAATCCTGTCACCAGCTCCAGCGCCACAGACGACCAGATCATGAATCAGCTCTACATCACTTTGGTCGGTGTCGATCCGGCTACCGGGATCATCACGCCGGGCGCAATTGGCGGCGCAGCAGAAAGCTGGGACATTTCGGACGATGGACTGACCTACACCTTCCATCTGCGCCAGGGCTTCTCCTGGAGTGACGGCGTGCCCGTGACCGCCCAGGACTTCGCGGCGGCGTGGGATGCCATCACCGATCCGGCAGTGGAAACGCCGCTGGTCTTCCTGACCGACTCGATCTCTGATGTTACCGCGGTTGACGACAGCACCGTCCAGGTCACATTCACGTCGAACAGCTGCGAAGCGCTCAACGACGCCGGTCTGCGTCCGCTGCCGTCGCACCTGTATACCGACGGCAACTACGCTGTACTGAACGACCAGAATTACGATACGCCCGATGCGCTCGAAATTGGACCGTATCAGCTCGCGTCGCAGATTCCCGACCAGCAGACTGGTCTTATCCCGGCTGAGCAGGACTTCCCGGATGGAAACGCAACCAATGACGGCTATATCCTGCGCGTCGTTGGCGACCAGACCATCCAGATCGAAACCTTCCTCGCTGGTGAGACTGACGTTCTGAACTTCGCGCCGGTTGACCGTCGCAGTGACCTGCGTGCCGCCGCCGACGCTGGCGACGTGCAGATTTTTCCGTTCTCGCCCGGCAATGCCTGGGACTACATCGGCTACAATCAGGCGAATCCTGACAACCCGCAGGAAGCCTACGACGAAAACGGCAATCCGATCCCGGTTGACCCGAATCCGTTCTTCGCCGATGTGCGCGTGCGTCAGGCGCTCTCAATGGCAGTCGACGTACAGTCAATTATCCAGGGTGCGGTCTTCGGTGAAGGCTCGGCGATGCAGTCGATTTACGCGCCTGGGACATGGGTCTATAACGACCAGGTGCCCTTCTACAATTACGATCCCGCAGCCGCAGCCGCTCTGCTCGACGAAGCTGGCTGGGTTGACGATGACGGCGATCCCAGCACCCCGCGCGTTGCCAAGGGTGCGATGTACGCCGAAGACGGCACGCCCATGACCTTCACGCTGTACACCAACCAGGGCAATACCCGCCGTACCGCCATTGGTCAGATCGTTCAGGATCAGTGGAGCGCGATTGGTGTTGGCGTGCAGTTCCAGACCATCGACTTCAACGTGCTGATTGACCTGCTCGACAGCCAGACATACGATGCCTTCATCCTCGGCTGGCAGAACAGCTATCCGTTCCGCGCCGATTCGTCGCAGTTGTTTGCAACCGGCAGCGACACGTTCGGCGGCAGCAATTCCGAGTCATACCACAACGCCGAAGTCGATGCGCTGTTCCAGCAGGCTGTCACGGTTCCGGGATGCGATACAGCGGCACGTAAGGCGATCTACGACCAGATTCAGCAGATCCTGCACGACGACGCTGTGTACACATACCTGTACTCGATTGACGGTCTCTATTCCTGGCAGAATACCGTCCAGGGCGTTGATCCCTACCCCGCAGCCCTGTACTATAATCTGCAAGGGTGGCAGAAAGTCACGCCCTAAGCCAGTAATCCTGAACATCGATTGATACGTTCCCGCCCGGTTAACCGGGCGGGAATGTAATCCCTGCCCGGAAACAAGACTGCTGACAGGTTCAGCGTCACATGAGTTAGAAGTTCCTCACATGGTTAAGTACACGATTCGCCGCCTGATTCAGGCGATACCAACGTTTTTCGGCATCACTCTGCTGTCGTTTCTGCTCATGACGGCAGCGCCAGGTGGACCGATCCGAACACTCTATGCCGCCGATCCCAAAGTCAACCCTGCCGAGCGCGCGGCGCTTGCCGCCCGCATGGGCGTCAACGACCCGTGGATTGTCCAGTATCTTCGCTGGCTGCTCGGCGACGACTGGATGCGGCGCGATACAAATGACGACGGGATTGCCGATACGTCAATCCTGATCCCGCTGGACGCGGACGGGGACGGCACGTCCGGAGCCGCCGGAACCAGCCGGGGTATCCTGCGCGGCGACTTTGGTCGCTCGTTCTTCGAGCGACGCGCGGTGACCGAAGTCATCGGCGACCGCGTAGGCGCCACGCTTGAGCTTGGCTTCTTCGCACTGTTGGTAGGCTTAATCGTCGGCGTTCCAATCGGCATCATCGCGGCGGTGCGTCAGGGGTCATGGTTCGACAACTTCACCCGTATCGTCGCCGTCGTGTTCAGCGCCGTACCAATTTTCTGGCTAGGTCTCATCCTGATTCTGGTATTCGGTCGCTATCTGAACATCCTGCCGATGGGCTTCCGCTCCGGCATTTCGCTGACTGGCGAAATCCCACCGCTGTATCAACGCATTCAATACCTGATTCTGCCAACGTTCGTCCTGTCCACCGGGACGATTGCCGTTTTCTCGCGCTACATGCGCGCGTCGATGCTCGACGTGATCAGCCAGGACTACGTTCGCACTGCCAAGTCCAAGGGGCTTTCTGCGCGCTCGGTCTGGTTCAAACACGCGGCACGTAACGCGCTCATCCCGATTGCAACTTTCCTGGGACCGTCGCTGACCGGCTTGCTCGGCGGCGCGGTCGTTACCGAGACGATTTTCTCGTGGCCCGGGTTGGGACGCACCGGTGTGCTGTCCGTCATCCAACAGGATTATCCGGTCGTCATGGCGGTGGTGATCATCGCCGCTATCGGAACCATCCTCGGCTACATTCTGTCCGACATTCTCTATGCGGTCATCGACCCGAGAATTCGCTTCGATTAGGAAAGCGCATGGCTACACAAACTCAAACCAAAGCCGTTCGGCTCGCTGTCAACGAGGAAGTCATAGTTGGCGAGTCGCTGACGAGGGTGGCGATGCGGCGGCTGCGCCGCGACCGGCTCACCCAGGCTGCCGCTGGCGCTCTGCTCATTCTGACGCTGTCGGCGATATTTGCGCCGTTCATCTCGACGCAGATTCTCCACCAGAACCACACCCGCACCAGCGTCACTGAGGCGTTCATGCCGCCCGGCACAGACGGGCATATCCTCGGTACTGACGACCTGGGGCGCGATCATCTGGCGCGTCTGCTGTACGCAGGACAGGTCTCGCTGGGCATCGGGTTCATGGCAGCGCTGCTGTCGCTGGGCATTGGCGTGTCGCTGGGCATCCTCACCGGGTACTTCGGCGGCATCGTGGATGACCTGGTCAACTGGATCATCGCCACGCTCACGTCGATTCCGTCACTGTTCCTGCTGCTGATCCTGTCCGCCGTCCTCACGCCCGGACCGACGACGCTGGTGCTTGTCCTCGGTCTGCTCGGCTGGACGGGCACGACGCGACTGGTGCGCGACGAAACGCTGACCATCCGCGAGCGCGAATACATCGTCAGCGCGCGCGCCATCGGTGCGTCGCCAGCACGGATCATGTTCGTCCACATTCTGCCGAACCTGTTCTCGATCATCACCGTGACGCTGGCAATCGACATCGGCACGCTCATTCTGGTCGAGGCAGCGCTGAGCTACCTCGGTCTGGGCGTGCAGCCACCTGTGCCGAGCTGGGGCAACATGCTCACCGGCGCGCAGACCTTCTTCACCAAAGGTCCGTATCTGGTGGTCGCGCCGGGATTGCTGATTTTCATGACGGTGCTGTGCCTGTACGTGATCGGTGACGGCGTGCGCGACGCCTTTGACCCGACCGCCGTTGACTAACGCTGAGAGGAACTGGAGACGTGACCTGCGGGTGTTTGCAGGCGCACACGAACGCTTGCGCGGTAAATCTCGTCCGGACGCCTGTAGATGTGCATAGTGTCGGCGGGCGTCATAAAGACCCCCAGCTCGCCGAGCGCGCACGCCCCGCTGAATATCCCCGCCGCCTTGACACACATCGCCGTGATATTGACGACTTCCGTCGGCGTCTGTCCGAGCGCGATCAATCCGTGATTCGCAAACGGATACTTTCGGCGCTTCGCCGAATTCCTGCGGTACGCACCCGGTCACGGATCGCCAGCGAGAGCGGCAGCCCCGGATCGACGTAGGGAACCAGTACCGAGCGCGGACCGCACAGCACCGCTTCGTCCGGGAACATCCGGTTGGTGGCGAACTGTTCGGCGCGGTCGCTGCACAGGATGGCATTAACGGCAAGCGGGTGCGTATGCCCGATGACGCGCACATCACAGCCGTGCAGCAGCGCGGCGTGGAACGTGACCTCGACGCTGATGGGCGCGCGGGCGACTTTGGATCAACCTTCGCCGCCATCATCGCGGCTTGCAGCGCCGACGCGCTGATCTGCTGCTCCAGTAGTTCGAGGATAGGCTCGAACCTGACCTGCACGAAGCCCGCGTCACTGATGCCACTCATGCGCACCACCCGCTCGCCTTGATCCAGAATGTGTCGGCGTCGACGCGGAACAGGGTGTTGCCCTCGCCGATGATGACGTAATTCAGGTGCGGCTGACCGAGCAGCCAGGTCATGTCAACCAGTTGTTCAAGGATGGCGTCAGTCATGGCTTACACGCTTTCCGCTGCAACCCAGCGCGCGGAAACAGTCGTATGCTTCGCTCCCACGCCGCCGACGGGTTTGTGATACGTTTCATCCGCCACCGAGCGGCTCAGGATTTCGCGCGCCTGCGCCACGCTCCCGATCTCGCCAAGGGCGATCAACTGGACAATGCCATTACCGAGCGCCGTCGCCTCGACCGGACCAGCGATTACCGTGCGCCCCAGCGCGTCAGCGGTCATCTGGCACAGCAGGCGGTTCTGCGTGCCGCCGCCGATGACGTTGCAGGCGCTCGACCCTGCGCCGCTGAGCGCGATCATGGTGTCGATGGACAGTCGGTATTTAAGCGCGAGGCTCTCGTAGATCGCTCGCGTCACCTGCCCGACCGTCTCCGGGATGGGCTGCCCGGTACGCCGACAGAAGTCGCGGATGCGCGTCGGCATGTCGCCGGGCGGGAGAAACGCGGGATCGTCCGGCTCGATCAGCGAGCGGAACGGTTCGGCGTCGCTCGCCAGCCGCGTCAGATCGTCGTAGCTGTATTCCTCGCCCTGCGCTCGCCACGTCGCCCGACACTGCTGCGCAATCCACAAGCCCATCACGTTCTTGAGCAGCCGATAGGTTCCGTTCGCGCCGCCCTCGTTGGTGACATTGGCGTTATACGACTGGTCGTTGATTACGGGCGCGAGCTCAGCCGATCAGGCTCCAGGTGCCACTGCTCAGGTATGCGTAGTCGGCGGTGGTGGTCGGGATGGCGACGACCGCTGAGCCAGTATCGTGCATCGCCGGGGCAATCACCGGGATTCCCTGATACGCGCCGACGCGCGTCCCCGGCAGGACAAATCATGCCGAAGATGTCGGTCGGGATGCCGACCTGCGACAGCATCTGTCGATCCCAGTCTCCGGCGCGCGGGTTGAAACACTGAGTCGTCGTCGCGTGGGTGAATTCGCACACCTTCTCACCCGTCGCCAGTAGGTGAACAGATCGGGCATACTCAGGTAGGTCGCCGCCGCTTCAAGCTGGGCGCTGCCGGTCGCCGTCATGCTCGCCAACTGGAACAGGGTGTTGATGATCATGAACTGGATGCCCGTGCGCTCGAAGACTTCGCGGCGCGGCACGTGCGAATACCCAGTCGAACATGCCGTCGGTGCGCCGGTCGCGGTAATGCACCGGGTTGCCGACCAGCCTGCCATCCCGATCCAGCAGCGCGAAGTCGACGCCCCAGGCATCGACACCAATACCGGACGCGCCCGCGCTGGCTTTCTCGATGCCAGCGGTGATCTCGCTCCACAGGCGCAGGACATCCCACTGAAGTGTGCCATGCGCCTGCACCGGGAGGTTCGGGAAGCGGTGGATTTCTTCGAGATTGAGCGCGCTGCCGTCGAAGGCGACGCGCGTGACGCGCCCGGACTCCGCGCCCAGATCGACTGCAATTACGTTCACCATAAGCGAATTGTTCCGTAAGTGTATTCAGGACAAAGCCAAGCCGTTTTTCAGGTTGCTGCATTGCTGCATATTTACGTCATTGTACCGCGCGCGGGCAGCGGGCCCGCACCTGACCACTTTTAAGCCGCGGCACCAGCAACCATCCAGCGTGAAGTACTTTCGTTTGCTTTCGTTATTCACCAGTTTACCTGGCTAAGAAGTCCGCGTCAAAATAAGTCAGCGCTTGACGAAGGCACAATATCCACGCGCGCGCCCCGGTCACGAAACACCTGAACCATGTCAGCTGGCGCGCCTTCGCGGTAATGATGTGCCGAATGTTCTCCGCCCGGATGAACGTGTACGGCGCGACCTGCCCCCATTTGCTGGCGTCAACGAGCAGCACCGCCCGCGCGCAGCGCTGCGTCATCTCCTGCTTGATCACCACCTCGTCAGCGTCGATGTCGCTGCCCGCCGCCGGAGAGCGACCGCGCGCGCCAAAGCCGATGTTCAGGTTCACGTCGGGCAGCTCTTCCGGGGCGTCCGACAATCGAGATCGGTCGCGGCGCAGGCGACCGCCAGGCAGCAGGACGTTGATCTGCGGGCTGTCGAGCAGGCTCTGCGCCGTGATCAGGCTGTTGGTGATCACGGTGAGGCGGCGGAAATTCCTGAGGTGCGGCACGAGCGCGAACACGGTCGAGCTGGCGTCCAGCGCGACGGTATCGCCCTCGTGAATCAGCGCGGCGGCGGCGGTATTGATCGCGCTTCCTTCTCGCGCCGCCCCTTACCGACGGACGTGAAACGTCATCTCCGACAATGGCGCTGAGGTGCTTTCACGGCGCACCGCTCCGCCGTAGGTGCGCTCTAGCAGCCCAACATCTTCCAGCGCGCGCAAATCCTGACGGATGGTCACGGCGCTCACGCGCATGTCGGCGCTCAAGTCCTTGACCGAGACCCGTCCCTGCTCTTTCAACCGGTCGAGGATGATACGGCGGCGCTCCTCAACGAACAGCGGCTCAGGCATCTCTGGCGCTTTCTAACCATCACAAACCGACAGAAAACGCAATCGAAAGAAATATTCTTCACCAATCATACACATGGTGAAAGATGAACGCAACCTGGTGCGCTTCAATATCCGGCGTAAGTCCAGCGGTGGCGCTGTAAGCGCATGGGCAGGTAAAATATGCGGCGCAATCGAATGCGGTGCGGGGGAGAGCAACCAAGATGACCGACGACATTCTCCAGCAGCAAATCGCCTACTACCGCGCCCGCTCCGGCGAGTACGACGACTGGTTCTACCGACTCAACCGCTACGATCACGGCGCGGAACTCAACCGGCAGTGGTTTGACGAGGCGGCTGTCGTGCGCCGGGCACTGCACGACCTCGGTCACGTCGGCGATGCGCTCGAACTCGCCTGCGGCACGGGCATCTGGACGCAGGAGCTGGCGCGGATTGCCGAACACGTCACCGCGCTGGACGCCGCCGAAGGTGATCACGCTCAACCGCGAAAAACTTCCCGGTCAGCGAAGGTCGAATATCAGCAGCTTGACCTGTTCCGCGCAGGAGCCTGATCGACAGTACGATCTCGTTTTCTTCGGGTTCTGGCTGTCGCACGTACTGGCGAACGCCTGGCTTCGTTTCTGGCGACGGTCAGCCGAGCCGTGCACCCCGGCGGGCATCTGTTCATGGTCGATTCGCGGCAGGAGCCGAATTCCAGCGCGACCGATCACCCGCTGCGCGAGGACGAGCATATCTACCGCACGCGCAAGCTCAGTGACGGCAGCCTGTACACCATCGTCAAGGTATTCTACGAGCAGGACGATCTGCGGGCAGCGCTGAACGCCGCCGGGTTCAGCGCCGACGTGCAAACGACCGACCATCATTTCATCTACGCAAGCGGCACAAAGGAGTAGTCATCCAATGCAGTACCGTGATTTTGGACGAACCGGCTGGAAGGTTTCGGAGATCAGCTTCGGCGCGTGGGCGATTGGCGATGACTCGTGGGGGCACACGGATGACAGTGACTCGCTGGCTGCCCTAAACCGCGCCATCGACCTGGGCATCAACCTGATCGACACCGCCGACGTGTATGGCGACGGTCACAGCGAAAAGCTGATCGCACGGCTGCGCAAGGAACGGAGCGAGCCGTTCTACGTCGTCACCAAAGCCGGGCGGCGGCTGAACCCGCACGTCGCCGAAGGTTACACCAAGGCAAACCTGACCAGTTTTGTCGAGCGCAGCCTGAAGAACCTCGAAGTCGACAGCCTCGACCTGGTGCAGCTACACTGCCCGCCGCCAGCCATCTATTACATGCCCGAAGTGTTCAGCGCGCTGGACGATCTGGTCAAGGATGGCAAAATCAAATTCTACGGCGTCAGCGTCGAAAAGGTCGAGGAAGCGCTCAAGGCGATTGAATACCCCAACGTCCAGTCGATCCAGATCATCTTCAACATGTTCCGGCTGCGCCCCACCGAGCTGTTCTTCCCGGAAGCATTGCGCCGCAAGGTCGGCATACTGGCGCGGCTGCCGCTGGCAAGCGGTCTGCTCGCCGGGAAGATGACGCCGACGACCACCTTCCCCGCCAACGACCACCGCAACTGGAACCGCGACGGCAAGAACATGGACCTCGGCGAAACGTTTTCGGGCGTGGATTACGACACGGGCTTGCAGGCGGTCGAGGAAATTCGAAAGCTGGTGCCACCCGGCGTCACGATGGCGCAGTTTGCGATGCGCTGGATTCTGATGTTCGACGCCGTTTCGTGCGCCATCCCCGGCGCGAAGCGACCGTCGCAGGTCGAGGACAACGTTCGCGCCGCCGACCTGCCGCCGCTGACCGACGCGCAGATGCGGGCTATCGAGCGCATCTACAACGAGTCAATCCGCGAGCAGGTACACCAGCGCTGGTAACAATCACCATTTGAGAGGCACAGGTAGGGGCACGACGTGTCGTGCCCCAACAATATTCGATTCGCGTTTTGGCGCTCACCCACCCGCCGCCGGATTCGGATCGACCGGCAGCACGCTGTGCGAGTCGCACGAGTTGTAGGTACCGCCGAGGATCACCTCGAAATCGTAGGCGCGGTTCGGATCGGGTTCGATGCGCACGTTCTCCGGCTTGACGTTGAGCGCCTGAGCGATGTCGCTCAGGCTGCTGCCCTTGCTGCGCCCGGTGTGGTCGATCAGGATAGTGTCGGGGTAATCGGCGCTGTCCGCCGCGCCGTCAGGGATCGCTACGAAGCCGCTGCGCAGCAGGTAATCCGCCGCCACGCGATCCCAGTCCAGATTCGCCGTGCCGTTGCGCACGCTGATGCTGGCGCTTTCGGCGACGAGCTGATTCTGGGTCGGCGGTGTATAGAAATCCTGCAAGAGCTGGCGCAGCGGGTCGTAGTTCAAAATCTGCACGTTGCTGCCGTCGGGCGGCTGCCAAGGCGTCGTGTGGTAGGTGCGGATCAGCCGGAAATCCTCGATGCGGCTGGGGTCGAGGCTCAGCGCCAGCGGCACGAGGCTGAGGACATCCTCCAGCGTCATGTCGGTCTGCACGTACTGGCTGCCCTCGTTCCACAGGGGGATGATGTTGCTGAGCAGCCCATTGTCCCTCGCCTTGCGCCAGACCGCGCGTAAGACCTGCTGCTGGCGGCGTCCCCGGTCGAAATCGTCGCTGCTGTGGCGCGAGCGCGCGTACCACAGCGCCTCGGCTCCGGTCATCGTATAGTAGCCGACCGGCAGCACGTAGTAGCCTTCGTCGTTCGCCCGGTACGCGCCGCGCGGGACATCGGTGTCGATCAGCGGCAGGTCTTCAATCGCGCAGTTCACCGAAACGTCGATGCCGCCGACGGCGTCGACAATCGCCTTGAATCCGGTCAGGTTGACCATCGCGTAGTAATGCACGTTGATGCCGAAATTGTACAAGAGCGTCTGCCGCAGCAAGCCGAAGCCGCCGTTGGGCCAGCCGCCCGCCTCGCCGTGAATGTAGGCGAGGTTAAGCCGCTGCATCGTCCAGCCGGGAATATACACGTACAGGTCGCGCGGCAGGCTGAGCATGGCGACCGTGCCCGCCGTCCGGTTGATCGAGACGACGATCATGGTGTCGGTGCGCAGGAAGTTGTCCTCGGTGATTTCGCCGTCGTTGCCAAGCAGCAGCACATTCAGCAAATCGTCGCCATGCCGATCCAGTGTCGGCACAGGTGACGGGATAGCCGTGCCGCCCGCGCTTGCCCCGGCTTCCGGCACGCTGTACAGAAACAGCGTCGGCAGCGGGCGCGGCGTGGCGGCGGGCAGCTCCGGCGTCGGCGTGCTCACCGGAGCCTGTGTCGCCTGCGAAGGCAGCGGCGTATTGGTCTCGAACTGAAGGTTCAAATCGCTCCGGCGAAAACCGGCAAGCTGAATCTCGCCCGCGCTCGCCCCGGCAGCCGGAGTCGCCGGAGGGATGGCGATTGCGGTCGCCGTCTGCGCGTAAAACGGCTGGCGCTGGGCAGCCTGGTTTTGCTCGCCAAGCCGCTGTACCAGCCCCTGCGCCACCTGAAACCCGGTCAGCACAATCCCGACGATCAGAATGAGCGGGATCAGCCGGAAAAGCAGGAATCCAAACAGGCGGCGCAAACGTGAACGTTTTTCCACAGTCAAGCATCTCCGAATTTGTGTTCAGCGGGAACTATAGCCTATCCCTGTGCCTGCCGCGATGGTCAATGGAAGATCACAGGGATAGCGCATGATTCGACTGCTCCGCCGCCTCCGGTGTAGACCGTGAGGCGAACCCAGTGGAGACCGTCGTCAAACAGATCGCTGTTGATCTGAGCGAGTACACCGCCGATGACCGACTCGTTCCCTCGGCTGTACGCCATGTACTCGTCGGTCGAATCGGGGCGAAGCTCGACTTCGTAGTAGCCGGAGTCCGGCAGCCCTGCCGCGCCCACCAGATTGAACACGCCGGTAAGCGACTGTCCAGCGGTCGGCGCGATGATGCGCACGCCCGGAACGCTGCATCCCTGCGGTGCGGGCATTTCGGCGCTCGGCGTGACCGGGACGCTGGTCGCCACCGCAGCCAGAGGCGGGTTCGGCACGGCGACGGTCATGCCGGGCGCGACGCCGTCGGCTGCGCCGAGGCAGTTGGCTTCGCGCAGCGCTTCGACAGTGCTGCCGACCGCGCGGGCAATCGCATACAGACTGTCACTCGCCTGAACGATGTACCCGACCCAACCTTCGGGCAGCGGGCAGTCGCGCACCGCCGTCGGCAGCGGCAGCCCGGTCGGGAGCAGCATCGCCGTCGGCAGGATGAACGGCGTCTCAGTCGCGGATGGCGTCAGCGAAGGCGTGTACGTGGGCGTAAACGTTGCTGTCGGCGGGATCGGTGTATTCGTCGACGTGAAGGTCGCCGTCGGTGGATGGGCGTGTTGGTGGAGGTGAACGTCGCTTGGCGGGATCGGCGTATTCGTCGATGTGAACGTCGCTGTCGGCGGAACGGGTGTATTCGTCGACGTGAAGGTCGCCGTCGGCGGAATTGGCGTGTTGGTGGAGGTGAACGTCGCTGTCGGCGGCACTGGTGTATTGGTGAATGTGAAGGTTGCCGTCGGCGGGATGGGTGTATTCGTCGACGTGAACGTCGCCGTTGGTGGCATAGGTGTATTGGTCGATGTGAAGGTCGCCGTCGGCGGCATCGGCGTGTTCGTCGACGTGAAGGTCGCCGTCGGCGGCACGGGTGTGTTCGTCGACGTGAAGGTCGCCGTCGGCGGAACGGTGTGTTGGTGGATGTGAAGGTCGCGGTCGGCGGCACAGAAGTGTTCGTTGACGTATTGGTCGGCGATGCTGCCTGCACTACGATCTGGCGCGTCGGGGAACAGGTGTACTCGTCGACGTGAAGGTTGCCGTCGGTGGCACGGATGTATTGGTCGCGCTCGGCGGGACAGGCGTGTTGGTCGGCGTGAAGGTCGCCGTCGGAGGAATAGATGTATTGGTGGCGCTTGGCGGCACAGACGTATTCGTCACTGTAGGCGGTACAGATGTGTTGGTCAGCGTAAAGGTCGCGGTCGGAGGAATAGACGTGTTCGTCGCCGTCGGTGGGACAGGCGTATTGGTTGCCGTTGGCGGGATGGGCGTATTCGTCGTCGTGAACGTTGCCGTCGGCGGCACGAGCGTATTGGTGAAAGTCGGCGGTATGGATGTGTCCGTTGCCGTCGCCGCCAGCACGACCGCCTGCTCGGTCGGCGTGGCAGATGGGATGGTCGTCGCGGTGGGCGGCAGCGCGGTCGGACTCGGCGGCTGCGGCGTCGCCGACGGCACAACCGTCGTCGGAATTGAGGTCGCCGAGGCGACCAGCGTCGGAGCGGTACTCGGCGTCTGCGTCGGCTCAAGGACGGTCGCTACCGACGCCGTGTTCGAGAGGGACAGCACAATCGCAAACATGAGCGCAAACGCCAGCACACCGACCACAGCGATGGCGACGACGACTTCATTGCCGATGTCACGGCGCATCTACGTCTCCACTTCCGGGGTGACTTCCAGCGGCAGCGTGAAATTGAAGGCGCTGCCAGTTCCCTGATGGCTCTCCAGCCAGATGGTGCCGCCATGCGCTTCGACCAGCGCCCTGGCAATCGCCAGCCCGACACCCGTATCGCCCAAGCCCTGAATCAGCGGGTTTTCGGCTTTGTACTTGCGAGCGAACACCCGCACCTGATCCTCAGGTGAGATGCCGCCGCCGCGATCTTCAATCGAGATGAACATTTCCTCAGCCGGGGCGCGCCCATTTTCCACCGTCTGGCGGCGCGCGGTCACGTAGATCGCGCTGCCGGGGGGCGACGCCAGATAAGCATTGGTCAGCAACTGCCCGACGATCTGGCTGATGGCGTCGCGGTCGGCATGGACGGGCGGAATCTCGTCGTCCAGGTTGAGGTGGACGGTCAGCCCCTTCTCGCGCAGTTGATTGCTGGCTCCGGTGATGGCGTCCTCGATCAGCCCGACGACATCGACCGATTCGGGCACGAGGTCGAACTGCCCGGCATCCAGAAACGTGATGTGCGCCAGGTCTTCGACCATCGACGCCAGCCGGGTGACGTTGGCGGATACGCGCTGCAAGAACTTGCGCTGCATCTCGCCCAGAATACCTGCCGACTCGTTGAGCATCAGGTCGACGTAGCCGACGATAGAGGTCATCGGCGTGCGCAATTCCTGCACCATGCCCAGGATCAGTTCCGGGTTATCCGGCTTGTACATCACCTGCTGGTTGGACGCGCGCTTCTGCATGGCTTCAAGGCGGTCGTCGGCAGCGGTGAGCGCGGTCTGCGCTTCGGCAAGCTGGCGCTCAAGGTCGCTGCGCTGCCCGGAAAGCTCCTCGATCATGCGCATGAGCGAGCCAACGCCATCCGTGCCCAACTGCTCCAGCCGATCCCGGTCGCCGCCGAAGCGCGCCAGAAGCTGGTCACGCTCGGTCTCGATGGCTTTCAGCCGCCCGGTGAGACGGTCGCGCTCGGCTGCCAGCTCGCTGCGCTCCTTCTGGAGCTGCTGAACCTTGCCACGCAGCGCTTTTTCGTCCTCGCGCAGCTCGGTCAATTCCTGCTCGTACCCGGCGATCTCCGCCATTACGCGCGCCTGCTGCTCGCGCAGCGAATCCTGCGCCGAGAGATCGGTACGCAGCTTGTCGCGCTGCTTGGTGATCGCCTCGCGGTCGGATGCGAGATGCTGCACTTCCAGTTGCAGCGACTGAAGCTGCTTATCGCGCTCTTTCTCGCGGCTGATGGCGTCCTCGAACTGGCTGCGCTCGGTGAGCAAGGCATCGCGCTCGCGCTGGAGGACTTCACCCCGCGCCATCAGTGAGGCGCGCTGCTCGTACAACTGCCCGATCAACTGGGTGATGCCAGCCGTGCTCTCTTCGATGCCGAGCGCACGAAGCTGATGCTCGATATCCGCCAGCTTGCCGGTCAGTTCCTCGCGCTCGACTTCGAGGCGCGCCTTATCCTCGCCCAGCCGCTCCAGAATGTCCTGCGCAACCTGCGGCGATTCGGCAGCACGCAGTTCGGCAAGCTGGTTCTGCAAGCGGTCGCGCTGGTCAGCCAGTTCTTCGCGCTCGCGGCGCAGCGCCTCGATCATGTTCTTGAAGATCGCGTCCGAGTCGGTCGAGACCGCGCCCAGAAGCGCCGTCTCGGCTTCGCGCAGGCGGCTCGCCAGACGGTCGCGCTCGTCAATCAGGCGCTGATGCTCCTGATTGAGCGTAGCGATCTGCTGCGAAATCTCCTGGCTTTCCTCGGTGTCGTCGAGCGATTCGGTGACGCGCCCGCGCTCATAGTCGAGTTCGATCTTGAGCTGCGTCACCTGCTGCGAAAGCTGCATGATCTGGTCGCGGGCGGCTTCCAGTTCGGAACTGACTTCCTGCCAGACTGCCATTATGCTGTCATCTTCGACGGTATCGAGCTTGCCGCTCTGCTTGAGCGCTTCGATCACCACGTCGGCGGGATGCCCGGTACTCGCGGCGCGGCTGAGTGCCAGCAGCCGCGATGAGATAATGCCGATGCCCTTGAGCAGTTCTTTTTCCGACTCGCTCAGCTCGCGCCCGGAATACGGCATCCCTATTGCCAGCACCGCCAGCAGCTCGTTGTCGCTGGTCAGCGGCTGGAAGTAGGTCGGTCCGGTTGGCTCGATGTCAAGACGCGAGTACAGATCGTGAAGCTCGTCAATGTTGCGATCCGGGTACAGCGGCGCTGCTGCCGCCGCTCGATGGCATTGGTCAGCGTCGGCTGTTCGTCCAGATTGATCGACAGGCTGGTGATGGTGCGATCCATCACCCGGTCGACGCCCCACATGATGTCCGCATAATTCGCGGCGGGAACAGTCAGCAGCGCACCCATGTCGGACTTGAGCACGTCGACCGCCGCCTGCACGATGTGTTCGGGGATAGTGTCGAGCGTCGCGTTTTCGAGGATGATGCCGAGCGCGCGCATCAACTGGGCTGACTCGCGGTCTGGCGGCGGGAGCGGCGGCATCGGCGGCGCGTTTTCGATACGAACCGCCTGCCCCTGCCCCGGCTCCGGCGCGTGGCGCTCGGCTTCCGCCTGAAGTGCCGCGACGACCATGCGGTAAATCAGGGCGGGCAGTATGATAAGCGATGCCAGAAAGCCCAGCCGGATGCTCCCGGCGTAATCGCCAATGATGTTGCCCTGCGCCGTCTGCACCAGTGTCCCGGCGTAGCCGAGCAGCAGCACGGTGAAGTAGACCAGCTTGAGCGGCGCGTCGATCACGCGCTGGAAATAGACGAGCGTCAGCATCAAGCCGAGGACAGTCAAAACCGCCGGGATGAACGCCCAGGCGACGCCGTATACGCTCAGGTTGAAATCGGAGCGGCTGTAGATTCCCGCCCACTGCACGCCAGTGATGATGTAGCCGACGACGACCACGACCAGCAGCGCCAGCAGGATCAGGTTGGGCGCGCGTCCCCAGCCGTCGTAATCCGCCGTCAGGAACGACCACGACAACAAGAGAATCGTTGCGACCTGTAACACGCGCTCCAGCGGCGGAAGGATAGCATCCGAGGACTGCGACGTGAGCAGTGCAAACATCGCGCCGACCATCAGCAGCGCCCAGGCGAGCACTACACCGAGCGTCGCCAGCGTGTAACGCACGGGCGCACGCGTGCCGGGACGCCGCAGCCGTTCGCCGAGCGCCATGAAAAATCCGACCTGGGTAAGCGCTACGACGGCGAGGTAGTACAGGAGATCGCCGGGCGGTCGCACGAACAGGTTGGAGAAGTCGACCGATGTTTGTGGCACGTTGACAACCTGTAACAAATTTGAAGCGCTTCTTCAGTATGAGTATAGCATCGAGACGCAAGTTTTACATCCTTGAGGTTTCATTTCTGTAATGTCGGTCGGTTTTTCCAAATCGATGCTTCGTTACGGCAGCGCGCGGCGGCTGGCTGGCGCAGGGCGCGCGCAGTTGACGCAGGGGGCTGGCTCGGCTAAACTGGGTGCGAGTTTCAGAGGTTTATTGGATACCGCATGTTCGTTTCCAAGCGGCGTATCGCCTCAATAGTCAGACGGTTTCCGTTCGCCCTCGGCATCCTGCATTTCTTCTGGCGGCTTACGCGCCCACGCTTCACCGCTGGCGTGGTCGGCGTGCTGTTCAACTCACTGGGTGAAATCCTGATCGTCGAACACGTCTATCACGCCCCGCCGCAGTGGGGGCTGCCCGGCGGCTACGTCGACCGGGGCGAAGACCCGCGCGACACGCTCGCCCGCGAACTGCGCGAAGAACTCGAACTGGACGTGGAGGTCGGGCGGGTGATCGCTGTGGAGCGCCCGTTCGGGCATCACCTCGACATCGCCTACCTGTGTTCTACGACCGACGAGATCGGCGAACTATCCGAAGAACTGCTCAGCTACCGCTGGGTGCTGCCGGACAAGCTCCCGGCTGTGCACGCATTTCATCGCCGTGCCGTTCAGGCGGCGCTAGATTTGATGGATGTATCGGTATGACGACAAGCTTGAGTGGTCTGGGAACCCGGCGGCGCGCCCGCCGGATGCCCATCATCCCGGTTTTCTCGTGGGTATTTGTCATTCTGGCGATTGGCTTGCTGATGCTGGAGCTGATCCGCTTCAGCCAGCAGGTGGAGCGCTTCGCGGCGGACGTGGTCGTCGCCGGCATCGACGTAGGCGGCATGACGACCAACGACGCGGCTAACCGCCTGGAACAAGCCTACGCTTCACCGATCACGCTGTGGTACGACAACAGCCCGATCCTGCTCGAACCGGGTTCGGTCGGCTTCCGCACCAACCGTGAGGCGATGCTCGCTTCGGCACGCACCGGCGGCGCGCAGGAGACCTCGTTCTGGTCGCGCTTCATGAACTATCTGACCGGGCAGCAGGCGCAGAAAGTCGTCACCGTCGACCTGCTGGCGGATTACCAGCAGGACGCGCTGCGCCGCTACGTGGAGGACATCGCCTGGCGCTACGACCGACCGCCCGGCTCGGCGAGCTATGATGTTTCGACGCTCACGTTCAGACCCGGCGCAGCAGGCTACACGCTCGACGTGGAGCGCGCCATCCCGCTGATCGACGCCGCGCTCAAGAATCCGACCAACCGACAGGTCGTCCTGCCGCTGAACGGTGCGGACGGCTCGCGCATCGGCATCGACGCGCTTCACGACCTGATCGTTGCCTATCTCGATTCGCAGGGCTTCATCTACGACGGTCAGTCGACGGTCGCGTCGGTGTTCGTCATGGACTTGAACACGGGCGACGAAGTCCGCATCAACAGCGACGTAGCCGTCTCCGCCGCCAGCACGGTGAAAGTCTCGATTTTGGTCGACTACTTCCGTCACCTGCTGTTCGCGCCCAACAACGACGAAGCCTTCCTGATGGTGCAGTCGCTCCTGTGCAGCAACAACAGCTCATCCAACCTGATCATGCAGATCATCGGCAACAACGACGTTTTTGCCGGGCTTGCCGATGTCACCAACATGGATCAATACCTCGGCGCGCGCAACAGCTTCATCACCGCGCCGTTCGACCTGGGCACGGGCGAAGTACTCGGCTCGATCCCCGCGCCGAGCACCAGCCCAAACCCCAATTTCAACACCGGGGCAGACCCGTTCAACCAGACAACCACTGAAGACCTGGGCACGTTGTTCGGCATGATTTACGACTGCGCCTACTACGGCTCCGGCTTGATGGCGGCGTACCGCGACAGCGAGTTCACGCAGACCGAATGCCAGCAGATGCTCGAACTGATGAGCGCCAACGACCTCGGTCGGCTGCTTCAGGCGGGCATCCCGGCGGGCACGCGCATTTCGCACAAGAACGGCTGGCTGGAAACAGTTCACGGCGACGCGGGCATCGTCTTTCCGCCCAACGGCAACAACTACGTGATCGCCGCGTTCGTGTGGAAGAACACCGATTTCTTCAGCTATACCGAAGCCTGGCCCCTGATCGAAGGGATTTCGCGGGTGGCGTGGAATTACTTCAGCCCGGAGACGCCGCTGGTGTCGCCGCGCACCGACATTCCCGAACAGGCGAACGAATGTGTCAATTTTGCCCCGCCCTACGGCGAAGTCAACCTGAATGACATCAATAGCTGGCGGACAGCGCCGGGGAGCTAGCGCTTACTTCACCTTCGCCAACAGGTAATCGCGGGCTTGTTCGGCGGTGGGAATGATGGTGAACACGAGGTCAAGCCCGATCATTTCCAGAACCTCGCCCACGCGCGGCTTGACTTCCGCCAGCACTAGCTCGCCCTTGTGATCGCGGACGCGCTGCCACGCGCTGACCAGCACCTTCAACCCGGCGCTGGAAATGAAATCGACTTCCGCCATGTTGATGACCAGCCAGCGATGCCCGGCGGCAAGCTGCCCGCCCAGCGCAGACGCGAGCAAATCCGCCTGTGTCTCGTCCAGTCGACCTTCAGGCGTAAGCTGCCAGGCGCTGCCAGGCAACGCGGCGACGGAAATCGGCTTGGGGGCAATGCCCTCGCGCGGGGGCGGGGCTTTGCTCAGCTTCTTGACCATCACCAGCCGGTTGTGCCTGTCCTCGTAGGTATAGGTCACGCTGTCCATCAGCTTCTTGATGAAGAAAATGCCCCACCCACCCTCGCCGCGCTCGCTGAGCGGCGCAGCCGGATCGGGGTCGGGGCGCATAAGCGGGTCGAATGCCGGGCTGTCGTCAATGATCGTAATGGTCAAGGCGTTGTCGTCGCGGTGGCAGTGGACTTCGATGATGCAGAAGTCGCAGGCGGGTCCATAGCCGTGCTCGACAATATTGGTGCACGCTTCATCGACGGCGAGATAGCAGTGATGGATCGCCCGCTCGTCCAGCCCCGCCGCCCGCGCCTGCTCGACGACGAAATCGCAGATCAGGGCGACATTGTCGAGAACGCCTTCGACACGCAGGTGACGTTCTTCGAGGGTCATGCTCCCGCCCTTCAGTAGCTGCCAACCGCTTCCATTCGGGTCTGGAATATCTGGAAAATCGTATCCAGCCCGGACATTTCCAATACATCCAGCACGCGCGACGACGGCTGCGCCAGCCGCAGGTCGCCCGACATTTCCTGTAACTTGCGATAAGCCGCCACCAGCTCGCGCAGCCCGGCGCTGCTCATGTACGAGACTTTCGCCAGGTCGAGCACGATCTGCTTGCTGCCGCGCGCCATCTCGTCGGATAGCGCTCTGCCGAGTTCCTCGGCGTTCATGCTGTCAATTCGACCGCTTACTTCAAGCAGGGTAACGTGGTCTTGATCGGTAACGCGAAAATCGAGCATGGGGATGGTACTCCTGCGCCTGTTCAATCGCATTATACTCTCGAACACGGTTTCAGGTGAAGCCTACCCGTCGCCGTGCGAAGCGGTACAATTAATACGATGCGACTCAAGCGAGGTTGTGCCCTTTGAACGTCGGAATTCTGCTCATTTTGACCGCCTTCATCAGCGGGATGCTGTTTCTCGTCCAGCGGAGTGAAGCCAAACGGCGGCTGCTCGTCATCCTGATCATGCTGATCCCCGCCGAGCTAATCCGGCGATACGTGTTCTATGCGAGCGCAACGCCGGTTATCACGCCGTTCACGAATTTGGTGGGCAGCATCGCGTTCCGGCATCGCTTCGCGCACGAAATCCACCGCGAGGCGTGGATCGCGCTCGTCCTCGCGCTGGTGCTGAACTTCTCGTTCTGGCTGTTTATTGGGCGCTACAACCCCGTCCACAGCAGCGACGAGATTCAGGTCATCGGGATGGACGATGAGCCGAAGAATAAAAAGAGCGCCCGCGACGAAATCGCTGCGGGCGCACTCGCAAGCAGGTCTAGCCAATCACGTTCAGAGGGATTACATCGGCGTTCTGAAGCATCACCACGCTGACGCGCGCGGCGACCGTCTGCGCCAGCGTTCGGAACGCCTGCCCGGCTTCGCTGTCCGGCTCGGTGACCGCAATCGGGCGTCCGTAGTCGCCGCCTTTGCGCACGGCGGCATTCAGCGGAATGCGCCAGGAATGTCCAGCCGCGCGCTCGGCAGCCGACTTCTCGCCGCCGCCTTGCCGCCAAAGTATTCGCCGGTCATGTTCTCGACGATACCCAGCACCGGCACGTTCAGCGCTTCGAACATCGCCGCGCCGCGCAGCGCGTCGGAGACGGCGACATCCTGCGGCTGGGTGACAACAATCGCGCCCGTCAGCGGGAACGACTGCGCCAGCGACAGCGGCGCGTCGCCCGTGCCCGGCAGCAGATCGACGATCATATAGTCGAGTTCGCCCCACTTCACGTCGGTGAAGAGCGCTGGCGGATCGCACTGTGCAGCATCGGTCCGCGCATGATCATCGGCTTGTCGGGGGAAGTCAGAAAACCGGTGCTGATCACCTTGACGCCATATGCCTCAATCAGCAGCATCTTGTCGCCCTCGACCATCGGTCGCCCATTTCCCACGCCGACCATCATCGGGATATTCGGGTTGAGGATGTCGGCGTCGATCAAGCCGACGCGCGCGCCCGCTTCCACTTGCCAGCGCCACGGCGACGTTGGTCGCCACCGTGCTCTTGCCGACACCGCCCTTCCCCGACGCGATGGCGATGATACCGCGCATCGGCGCGTCCGACCGTCCGGTCAGCTTGCGACCAGTGGGAACATAGCGTCCGCCAGTTTCTGATGTGGTTGATGCCGGGCACTCTGCCGACCAGAGCGGCGTGACAGCTCCGCTCGAAAACGTCCCTCAGCGGGCAGGCGGGCGTCGTCAGCACGAGCCTGAACTTCGCCGTGTCGCCCTCAATCGTCGGGTCATGCCTCGTGGCGAGACGATGTCGCGGTGAAGCTCTGGATCGACGACGGTGCTCAGCGCAGCCATGACCTGAGTTTTCACATCACTCATGTTAGCTCCCAGGAAAATAACGTTCAAGATCGTCGAAAAAGTATAATCGATGTCAACAATATTTGTCAGTGACATTTGGTACGCCATCTATATCCACTTGCTCAGCGGCGAGCTTCAATCATGAGAAAAAACAGAGAAAACGCTGATTTTCGTTGCCAGATGAATACAGATCGGGTATTATTTATTTCAATTGACATTAATGGAGGCGCGTCATGATGCAGAAACCATTCGACGCCAGCAGGACAGAGTCGGTATTGAAGCATATCCGTGAAGGTATGGAAGTGTACGACAGCGTGGGCGACAGGATCAGGCATCGATACGCTCCTTACTTCGGCGCTTCGAGCGACGAAATGAAGGAACGGCGTGGGCGCAGCCAGCGCACCCGATCGAGCCTGCGTCAGAGCAGTTCGTGGACGACATCGTCAGGGCTATCGGCGGGGAAAACGATCTTCCCGACGAAATGCACCAGCTTACCGTTCACGATGGCTTCATTCGTATTGACGCAGCGGGCTTGTTTGCCAGCGACCGCTACGTCCTGCCGGAGCAGATCGACCGCGTACACAACGACCACGTTCACCTTAACGTCACGGGCGATATTGCTTCAGAGCTAGCCGCCCTGCATACCCGGCGCTGCGGCGACAAAACCCGACTGATTACTCAGCCGGGTTTTGATTTACGCTGTCGCCTTTTCCTGCCTTCTTTCGCACGCTTGCGGGCGAGCGCTTCCTCGCGCTTGCGCAGGCGCTCGGCTTTGGCGGCTTCCTCGTCAACGGCAGGAGCGGCAGAGGCGGGCGCTTCGGCGACGGCAGCCGGAGCAGCGGCTTCAGCCGGGGCTGCCCTGAGCAGCGGGCTGCGGCCGCGGCGGCGGCGGCGGCAGGTCGCGGCGGCGGACCACCGCCTCGTTCAGCCTTCTTCCGCTCCTTGATAACATCAGGATGCTCCCAACCGCCGCGCGCTTCGGCTTCTTCGGCGGCGGTGGTCGGCGCAATCGTCTTCCAGTAGCTGAACAGCGAGACGGACAGCTTCTGCTTGTCGAAGATGTGGTTGGCGGTGCGGTCGTAGCTGGCGAGTTCGTAGTCGTGATCCATCTTGATGGCATCGAACGGGCAGAACTCGGCGCAGAAGCCGCAGTTCATGCAGATGTCGATGTCGATGAAGAAGGCTTCCGGCTCCGGGATGGGGCGTCCGGTCTCTGGGTTCTCGCCGCGCATCCGGATACTGCGGCCAGGACACACCTTGGCGCAGATGCCGCAGCTTGTACACCAGTCGTGACCGGGGCGATCCGGGTGATCGGCATCCTCGACAACCAGAAACGGCACGAAGCGAAAGCGCTCTGGAACCGCCAGCTTTTCATCGGGGTATTGAACGGTGAAGATACCCTCGGCTTTCAAGCCCTGCCGAACTTCAAACGGACTCAGCCCGGCTTTCTTCCCGGCGTAGCGCAAATCGTCAATGTAACTGTTGATAAAGTGCCTGAAGGTGACTCCAAGCCCTTTGAGAATCCCCAGTCCGTACATAGCGGCTCCTTAAGACACGTACCTGTAGGGGCAGACCTATGTGTCTGCCCAGGGCGAACACACAGGTTCGCCCCTACTTACCGTGATTAGCGATCCGTTTCGCCCAGCACAATGTCGATGCTGCCGAGAATGGCGACCACGTCGGCGACCTTGTGCCCCTTGCACATTTCACCCAGCGGCGTCAGGTTGATGAAGCTGGGCGCGCGGACGTGATAGCGCCAGGGATTCTGCGGTCCCTTCTCGTCGCCTTCGGAAACCACGTAATAGCCAAGCTCGCCCTTCGGGTTTTCGACGTGCCCGTATGCCTCGCCGCGAGGCACGCGCGGCATATAGATCGCCTTGTTGCCCGCGAAGAAGCTCTCGCCCTTCGTCTGCTCCAGACGCGGCAGAATCTGCTTGAGGATGCGCACGCTTTCGCGCATCTCGTGCTCGGATCAGGTAGCGGTCGTAGATGTCGCCGTTGTAGCGCACCGCCACGTCGAAATCGAGTTCCGGGTAGATGCTGTACGGGTCAGCCTTGCGCACGTCATACGGCACGCCGCTGGCGCGCAGCAGCGGACCGGCGCAGCTATAACCGACCGCCAGGTCTTTGGGCAGATAGCCGACGCACCAGTGGTGCGGGTGCGCACGATTTCACTGCCGGACAGGAAGTTGTCCAGCTCGTCAACCGAGCGCGGGATGCGGTCGTTGATCAGCTGATCAGGTAGTCCATCGTGTTGAAGTCGCGCACCTTGTCATTGACCAGGTTGGCGACGCCGCGAATGCGCTCCGGCAGGTCTTTGGCGACCCCCTGAAAGCGCATGTAGTTGCACATCATCCGGCTGCCTGCCGTCGCCTCGAAGAAGTCGAGGATTTTCTCGCGCTCAGCAATGGCATACAGCGCCGGGGTGAAGAACGCGCCGAGGTCGTTGAGCAGGAAGCCAATCGCCCACAGATGGTTGACGATACGGGTCAGCTCGACCATCAGCACGCGGATCGCTTCGGCGCGGTAGGTCGGCGGCTGGTAGCGCGCGCCTGCGCTCATCAGCTTCTCGACCGCCAGCGCGTAGCCGAGGTTGTTGCTGTGCTCGAAATGTAATCGAGGCGGTCGGTAAACGGCATGTTGTGGTTCCAGGCGTTGCGCTCGCCGATCTGCTCGTGATTGCGATGCAGGTAGCCCATCACCGGCTCAAGGCTGACAATCGTCTCGCCGTCGAGCGTCACGACCATGCGGAACACGCCGTGCGTGCTGGGGTGATGCGGTCCGAGGTTGACGACCAGCTTGTCGGTCTTGATGCCGCCTTCGTCCACAATGTCTTCGACATCCACGCCCAAGCCCATACCGCTGTAGACCGATTCCTCGGACGTGTCATTCAGGCGAGAGAGATCGAGGTCAGCGGGGTACTGGACGTTCTTGCCGTAGGCATTCAGTTCTTCGGAGCGGCGGACGTAGCCTTTAGGCCAGCGGCTGTCGAACGGCTTGGTGTCCTGCTCGATGTCCGGCGAACTCGTGCCAGTCCTTGCGCATGGGATGACCGTCGAAGCCCTCCCACAGCAGGATACGCTTCTGATTCGGATGTCCAGGGAAGCTGATGCCGAACAGGTCATAGGCTTCGCGCTCCTGGAAATCCGCGCGCGCCGGGTACGTCGATCAGCGATGGGACGGCGGCATTCTCGCGCGGGGTCTGCGCCTTGAAAACCAGCGCGGACCCGCCGCTGGTGCGGTAAAGCATGGAGAGCAGGTATCTCCATGCTGTCTTCGGTCTGGTGGTAACCACGCGTCGCGCTGGACAGGTAGTCGAAGCCGAGTTCGTCGCGCATGGTCTGCGCCACGTCGACCAACTGCGCCCGGTCGACGATGATGCCGGAATACCCCCTGCCGGGTATCGTCCTTAATGGCATCCGGGAAGCGCTGCTTCAGATATTCAACCGCGTTCTCTATTGCCCCGGACTGAGCGGGCACGATTGCCTGTTGATCGGTCATCATTCACCCTTCTCGGCTTGCTGCGCGCGCTTGCGGGCGAGCGCTTCTTCGCGCTTGCGCAGACGCTCGGCTTTGGCGGGGTCGGTCGCGGCGACTTCGTCCGCCGTCGGCACGGTCGCCGCGACAGCAGCGGCGGGCTTGGCGGCAGCGACCTTCGCTTTCGCCTTCTCCACCACTTCGACCGCCGCAGCGGGCAGCTCGCGCTTGCCAAACGATTCGCCGCGCGCAGCACGCGCCGCCTGTTCGCGGATCAGTTCCATCTGGCGCGGGTCGATGATGTCGGGACCCAGCACCGGAATCGGCACGGGGTCGGACGGACCGACGCCGTACCAGGGCACGTCGTCCATATTCGAGAGCGACTGTCCATCGATCTTCTTCTGGAGCGAGATCAACCCGTACAGCAGCGCCTGAGGCGTGGGCGGGCAGCCAGGCACGTATACGTCGACCGGCACGTACTGGTCGATGCCGGAGACAACATTGTAGCCTTCCTTGAAGGGACCGCCGCCGCTGGCGCACGCGCCCATCGCCAGCACGTATTTCGGCTCTGGCATCTGGTTGTAGAGGCGCACAATCGGCACGACCATCTTCTTGGTGACCGTGCCGGAGACGATCATCAGGTCGGACTGGCGCGGGCTGGCGCGCATGACCTCCATGCCGAAGCGCGCCAGGTCATAGCGCGAGGCGGCGGTGGCGATCATCTCGATGGCGCAGCACGCCAACCCGAACAGCATGGGCCACATCGAGGAACGGCGGCTCCAGTTGTAGATGCGGCTCAGGCTGGTGATGGCAAGATTTCCCTGCATGTCCCCCGGAACAGGATATTCGGTGTCATGCAGTTCGTTCAGTTTCAACTCGCTCATGCAGAGCTAACCTCCTCATACCATTCGCGGAGAATATCGTTGAGGATTCCTTCATTCGCCAAAGATGGATCGTCCGCGAAATCCGGTAGAGCTACGACCCACTCGTAAAGCTGCTGCGTGCCAACCGTCTCGACATCCACATCGGGGAAAGCGTCGATTAACCGCAGCACAATCTCGTATGACGAGTCCCAGTAAATTGGTTTAACGTCCATCACAGACTATTTTAACGCATGTTGCGCGAAAAATCCGCGACAAAAGTATGATCCGCGTCATCATAATTGCTCAGGACGGGTTGGGACGATTGTCGATCTGCGCGCGCTGCAAACGCCCGCTGTAGTCGACGTAGACCGATTTCCACTCGGTGAAGCTGTCGAGCGCCGTCTGCCCGGCTTCGCGCAAGCCGTTGCCTGTGCCGCGCGTGCCGCCGAACGGGAACTGGATTTCCGCGCCGGTTGTGCCGTGATTGATGTAGACGATACCGGTGGTCAGGTCGCGGATGGCGCGGAAGGCGGCATTGACGTTTTCGGTGAAGATGCTGCTCGACAAGCCGTAGATTACGCTGTTGTTGACCTCAATCGCCTGTTCGAGCGAGTCGACTTCGATTGCCGAAAGCACCGGACCGAAAATCTCCTCGCGGGCGATACGCATGTCCGGCGTCACGTCGGCGAACAGCGTCGGCTGGTAGAAATAGCCCTTCTCGATCTCCGGTCGCGCGCCGCCGACGGCGACTTTCGCGCCTTCGCCCTGCCCCAGTTCAACGTAATGCTCGACCTTGTCGAGCGCCTTGCGGTTGACCAGCGGACCGACCTCGACCGCCTCGTCGATGCCGTAGCCGATTTTCAGCGCGCGGGCGCGCTCGACCAGCGCCTCGATCAGCTTCGGCTTGATGCCGCTCTGGACGATCAGGCGGCTGGTGGCGGTGCAGCGCTGCCCGGTCGTGCCGTAGGCGCTCCACGTCACCGCCTTGATCGCCAGGTCGAGGTTGGCGTCGTCCAGCACGATGATGGCATTCTTGCCGCCCATCTCCAGGCAGACTTTCTTGCCCAGGCTGGCGGCTTTGGTGTACACCTTCAGCCCGGTCTCGGTCGAGCCGGTGAACGAGATCACACGCACGTCAGGATGCGCGACCAGCGCCGCCCCCGCCTCGCCCGCGCCCAGCACCAGATTGAACACGCCTTCGGGCAAGCCAGCGTCGACAAACACCTGCACGAACGCCGCCGAGACCGCCGGGGTTTCCTCGCTCGGCTTCCAGACCAGCGTATTGCCCGCGACCAGCGCGGGCAGGATATTCCAGCTTGGCACGGCGACCGGGAAATTCCAGGGAGTGATCAAGCCGATCACGCCGGCCGAGTCGCGCAGCGCCATGCCGAACTTGTCGGGTATTTCGACCGGAGCGGTATAGCCGAGCATCCGGCGACCTTCGCCGCCCATGTAGAACGCCATGTCGATGGCTTCCTGCACGTCACCGCGCGCTTCGGACAGGACTTTGCCCATCTCCTGCGTCATCAGCCGGGCGAGCGCTTCCTTGCGCTCCTGAAGCAGCGCCGCTACCTGATACAGCACCTCGCCCCGGCGCGGCGCAGGGACGAGTCGCCAGTCCTTGTAGGCGGCTCTGGCGGCTTTGACGGCGGCGTCCACGTCGGCGGCGCTCGCCTGCGCCACCGGCGCGATCAGTTCCTCCGTCGCCGGGTTGTAGGTGTCAAACGTCGCGTCCGTCTCCACCCAGCGACCGCCGATGTAATTTCGTACCACTCGGTCACAATACGCCTTCTTTCCGTGACCCGCATGGGCGATTATTCGCGTCAAGACAACATAGCATTTTTCGGGCAGAGGCGCGACATGCCGTGCTTCTGCATCGCCGACCGGATGTTCATCTGAGAGAACAGAATAGCGCTGAGTATAGAAAATCGCCCCTCGCTTGTCAGCAATTTCACAATGTCCGCGCGCCCTCGCTGGCGACCTGCGTCCAGCGCGATTGGCAGGAACCCCCGCCAGCGCGTAGACGGCGTGCATCGCCACCGTCACTTCCTCGCGCGACCGCTTCTCCGGCGCAGACGGCGCACAGCGTCGGACCTGCCCCACTGATCGCCAAGCCGAGCGCTCCAGCAGCCTTCGCCGTCGCGCGAATTTCCGCCAGCAGCGGCATGAGCGACTGACGGGCAGGCTCGATAACGCCGTCGCTCTCCATCGCCGCCGCCATCGCTTCGAGATCGCCTCGATGAATACTATCAACGAGACGAGCAACGCCCGCCGTCTGCGCGACCATCGTCCGCAGCGAAACGGTCGGCGGCAGGGCTTCGCGCGCCTTCCTGGTTGGCACCTCGACCGCCGGTGTGACCAGCGCGAGATAGAGATTCGCGGGAATGGGAAGCTGGACAACCTGACTGGCGTCCGTGCCGTAGACCAGCGTGATGCCACCGAACAGACACGGCGCGACGTTGTCGGCGTGGCGACCGCTGACCATTTCCTCACCGTCGAGACACGCCGGGAGCAGATCGCCCTTGCTCAGCGGCGCGCTGAGCAGCGCGTTGACCGCCATCGCTCCGGCAACCGCGCTGGCAGCGCTGCTGCCCAAGCCGCTCGCCAGCGGCAGCCCCTTGTGGATGGTCAGGTTCACGCCGCGCGCCTCGCCGAGCAGCCGCAGGACACTCCGCGCCGCCACGCTCGCGGTATTCTTTTCAGGATCGTGCGAGAGCTTGCCGCTGTCGCCATCAATCCAGGCAACCGTTACGCTGGGCTGATCGCCCATTCGGCGCAGACAGTATCGCCCGGCTCGCGCAGCGCCAGCCCGATGATGTCGAAGCCGACGCCAAGATTGGCAATCGTCGCAGGAGCGAAGGCTTCGGCTGTTGCAATTGCCATCTTGATGTTATCCTTAGGCGAAATCCCCGCCACCATCAGGCGGAAAACCGGCAGACGCAAAGGGTCGAATGCTCATGAGCATCTTACAGTGTATCAAATGCGCCCGGCAATACCCAATCGACACTGTCATTTACACCTGTGAGACCTGCGGCGGCTTGCTCGACGTTATCCACGATTTCGACCCGACCATCACCCGCGAAACCTTCGACAGGAGACTTGGATCGCTCGACGCGCCCTACAACAGCGGCGTCTGGCGCTACAAGGAGCTGGTCTACCCCGGCGTCGACGACCGCCTGATCGTCAGCCGACCGGAAGGCAACACCAACCTGTATCACACGCCCCGGCTGGCGGAATGGGCGGGCGTGGGCACGCTCTACCTGAAGCACGAGGGCGAAAACCCGACCGGATCGTTCAAGGATCGCGGCATGACCGGCGGGCTGACGCAGGCAAACGTGCTCGGCATGAAGCGGGTCGCCTGCGCCTCGACCGGCAACACGTCGTCGTCGCTGGCGGCGTATGCGGCGTGGGCGGGCGTGCGCGGCATCCTGCTGTTCCAGAACAAGCAGATCGCGCTCGGCAAGCTGGCGCAGGCGATAGCCTACGGCGCGACCTGCATCCGTATCGACGCCGACTTCGACCGCAACCTCGAACTCGTGCGGCAGATGAGCCAGCTCGGAATCTACGTGCTGAATTCGGTCAACCCCTTCCGTCTGGAGGGGCAAAAGACGATCATCATCGAGGCGCTGCAACAGCTTCGCTGGCGCGTGCCCGACTGGATCGTGCTGCCCGGCGGCAACCTCGGCAACACGTCGGCGTTCGGCAAGGCGCTACAGGAGTTGTACGGCTTACGGCTGATCGACCGCATCCCCAGCATCGCCGTGATCCAGGCGGAAGGCGCGAAACCCGCTGTACCAGGCATACCAGCACAATTTCGAGACGTTTGAACCCATGCACGCGGATACCATCGCAACCGCGATCAAGATCGGCAACCCGGTCAACTACCCGAAAGCCGTGCGGACGCTGAAGCTGACCGAAGGCGTCGTCGAGCAGGTCAGCGATCAGGAGATCATGGACGCCAAGGCGCGCATCGATGCGACCGGGATCGGCTGCGAACCCGCGTCGGGCTGCACGGTGGCAGGTATTCGCAAGCTGGTCGATACGGGCGTGATCAAGCCTCATGAAACGGTGGTCGGCATCCTGACCGGGCATCTGCTCAAAGACCCGGAAGCGACGATTGCCTACCACGAAGATCGGCTCGATGGCATCATAGCGAAGTACCCGAACCGGGTATTCGAAGCGAGCCGTCGATTGAGTCGATCCGCGAGATTCTGGACGCGCAGGAACTGGCGCGGGCGTGATTGACGCGCGGGCACGACATGTCGTGCCCACCCCCAGTTGTGACGATTACGGGAGTTCCGTGCGGTCGCCGAGGAAATCGGTGATTGATCCGTCGTCCATGATCAGCGTGCCCCGGTTGCGCAGCTCGTGGATCGACAGCGCCGCCAGCAGGAACATCAGCCGCCGCGAGCCGAGCGAGAGCGTATCCCAGCAGTAGCCACGCAGCGCGCACATGGTCAGCGCGATGTAGTACTCCGACCACGAGTCGTCGCGCGCCAGACATTCGCGGGCGATCTCGCGCACGGCGCGGACGTGCTGCATCACTTCGTTGAGCGCGGGCACGCTGTCCGGCAGGTCTTTTTGCAGCGAGGCGATGTAGCGCAGCACCAGCCGCACCGAATACCAGTCGTCGCCGATGACCGGCATGACCACACCCGTGAGCAGGCTGACTTCCAGCGACGCTCAGTCGAACAACGTGTGACCGTTGCGCGTCATGGCGAAGTCGATCAAGAAGGCGGAAGCGTTCGGTCCCACCAGAATATTGCCGAGGTGCAGGTCGCCGTGAATCTTGCTGAGCGTGCCGTCGACGTAGCGGTCGAGCAGGTCGTCGTAGGCGAGGATCGGGTTCGGCAGGCGCTCCGGCTTGCCGATGCCGGGGATCGTCTCGCCGTCGAGGTCGAAATCCGGCTCCAGCGCCTGCGCCCCGGCGATCAGGCGGAGGTGCGCGTCTCACACTCGCCCGCCGATGCGCTCGATCACTTCGCCGCGATAGAAAGTCTCCTGCGCCAGACTCAACCCGCGCACGTTCATCTTGTAGGCGCGACGCGCCGCCTCCGACCCCTTGCCGACCGAGACCTGAATCATGTCCTTATCGCGGTAGACGCGCTGGACGGTGAAATTCTCGATCACGACGTGATCGCCAAATTCGAGCTTGTTCACGCGCGAGCGGCGGATCGGGTCGCGCAGGGTCGCCGCCGTGGGCGAGACTTCTTCGTCCGGCAGATAGTCGAGCGTCAGCAGCGGCGGCAGCAGCCAGTCGTATTCCGTCCACACCTGAAAGCGATACGGTCGGTTCTGTTTCCACCACGTCTTGCCGAAATATGGATACAGCTCGCGGCGCAGCCACTCGCCCAAGTTGTCGAGGTCGCGGGCAGCTTCGCGCAAATCCTGAGCGCTGCGGTTCATCCCGGCGATGAACGTGTACTTCAGCCCGGCGAGGTCGGACGTTTCCGACGTGGTCGGCTTATCTTCAAGCCGCGCGGTCAGCGGCGGCAGCGAGCTTTTGACGTGGGTCTCGTAGCGCTGGGCTTCGTCGAGGATCATGTCGGCGTTATCGATCTTGACGACGACCGCCGCGTCCTCCATGCCGTCCGCCTGAATGGGCGTAACCACGAGGATCACCGCCGAGGTATAGCCGCCGGTCAGCCGCCGATCCACGCGAATCTGGCTGTAGCCGTAGAACATGCGCCGCAGGATGAACAGCGCCGGTTCTGGCAGCGCCAGCCCGTCCTGCGCGAAGTCGATCTTGATGTACGGCTGGGTCTGCTTGGAACTCGACGCTTTCGTGCGCGCGTCACCGCTCAGCTCGTCGATGTCCACTTCGAGATGGCGCAGCACGCGCACCGGGATGCTGTCGTTTTCGTCCAGGATGGCGATCAGCAGGTCGCGCTCGGTGATTTCTTCGTTGCCGCTTTCGAGGGCGAGATCGTTGGCAATGCCCAGCACGATGTCGGCGCGGGGTGTGTTCGGCATCCCCGCCCACAACCGCTGGCGATTGCCCTTCCCCGCCTTGCGCCGGATGGCATCGACGACGTACTCGGTCGTCAAGCCGCGCTCCTCCAGCAGACTGACGGTCAGCCCGCCCTGAATGTCGAGTAAGCCAATGAACAGGTGCTCGACGCCCAGATAGTAGTGCTGCATCCGAAAGGATTCCTGCCGGGCGTTGATCAAGATGTCTTTGAGGGCGATCTCTGGCATGGGTTATCCTTCCGGCTGAATTCGCAGCCAAGTACGCCCGACGCGGAACAACTGCTGCGACGCCAGCGTCAGCGTGCCGCTCACGCGCGCGTCCTCGTCGTGTTCTTCGACATACGTGCCGTTCTTGCTGTTGAGGTCTTCCAGCAGCCAGCCATCGGCGTGGTGATGCAGCCGGGCGTGGTAGCGCGAGGCAAACGTGTCGTTGCGCAGGCACAGGTCATTGTCGTCACGGCGTCCGAGCGTCAGAATCCACTCGTCTGCCTCGAACGCGCCGTCGCCACTGGTGGTGGCGAACGTCATCACCAAGCCATCCTCGACTCCGCTCATGACCATGATTTCGACCTGAAGGTCGTCCACGTTGAAGCCTCCTGCTGCACCCTCAGTCCCAAGTATATCAAGATTACGACAATTCGCCGGAATCCGAGCGTCCAAATGCTTGCGTTTCGCCGGGAGTGATGTTATAGTGATTCTCAGTGTGCGTTTACAAACCCATACCTGTAGTCTCTTATCCAGAGCGGTGGAGGGATCGGCCCTACGAAACCGCGGCAACCCCCGAAGCATCGGGAAGGTGCCAAATCCGGCAGATTGTTTCTGGAAGATGAGAGAAGACGTCTAGCTATGTCTAGAGTCAAACTCAACGAGACTTCCCGCCGGAAGTCTTTTTGTTTTCCCGGATAAGAGCGTCCGGTCGGTTACTGTATGACAGGAGAGCGTGATGGCGGAAAATCTCGATTTCGATGCGCTGAACAGTCTTTTCGACTCTGAAAACGAGGATAAGGAACAGGGCGGCAGCACGCGCGCCGTCCACAGCGGGACGAAGCGCACCAAAGGCTACAATTCGCTGACCACCCCGGTCGTCCAGACGGCGACGTTCACTTTCCGCGACACCCAGGAACTGATCGACTACATGGAGCGCAAAACCTGGGGCGACGGCGAGGATCGTGAGGAATACGGGCGTTACGGCAACCCGACCGTCAACGCAGTGGAGCGCAAGCTGGCAGCGCTCGACGGCGGCGACGACGCCATTCTGTACGCCTCCGGCATGGCGGCTGTAACGTCGCTGCTGCTGACCATCCTGCCGACCGGCGCGCACATCGTCATGACCGACGACTGCTACCGCCGCACGCGCCAGTTCTGTCAGACGATCCTCAAGCGGCTCGGAATCGAGACGACCGTCGTGCCAATGGGCGATTACGCGGCGATGGAAGCCGCCATCATCCCCAAGCAGACCCGCGTGATCGTTTCGGAAAGTCCGACCAACCCATACCTGCGCGTCGCAGACCTGGAAAAGACGGTCGACATCGCCAACCGCCACCGCGTGATGACCATCATCGACAGCACCTTCGCCACGCCGATCAACCAGCGGGCGCTGGAATGGGGCATCGACTTCGTCATCCACAGCGCGACCAAGTACCTGTCGGGGCACAACGACATCCTCGTCGGCGTGGTGACCGGACGCGGCAGCCGGATGCAGGCGGTGCGCGACGCGCGCGGCATCCTCGGCGGCGTCGTCGACCCGCACGCGGCGTACCTGCTGGATCGCGGGATCAAGACGCTCGGCGTGCGTATGGGGCAGCACAATGCCAACGCGCTCGCCGTCGCCCGCTATCTGGAGGCGCACCCGGCAATCGAGCGCGTTTATTATCCGGGGCTACCGTCGCACCCCGACCACAAGATCGCGCAGGAGCAGATGAGCGGCTTCGGCGGCGTGGTCACGTTTGAGGTCAAAGGCGACCTCAAGACGACCAGCCAGTTCATCGACCGGCTGCGCATCCCGTACATCGCGCCAAGCCTCGGCGGAGTCGAGAGCCTGATCGAGCAGCCCGCGATTGTCAGCTACTGGGACAAGACGACCGAGGAACGGCAGGCGCTCGGCATCCGGGATAATCTGGTGCGCTTCGCCATCGGCATCGAGGATACGGACGACATTCTGAAGGATTTGGAGCAGGCGCTGGAAGTGGTCGAGCCGCGCCGCAAGATGTACAGCCTGCAAGACGTGTGGGAATGGCGGTTCCGGCAGTAGACAGACAAAATTGTAGGGGCGTTCAATTGAACGCCCCTACGGATTATCCCCCTGCCCAACGAAATCCCTACAGATTCGCAATCACCGTCCGGGTGAACTCGCCGGTGCTGATTGGCTTGCCGGTCATGCGCGCGATGTCCGCCGTACACGCCCCGGCGACCAGCGCCGCTTCGACGGCGGCTTCGACGGCGGCGGCTTCGGCTTCCAGACCGAGGCTGAAGCGCAGCAGCATCGCCGCACTGAGGATCGAGCCGGTCGGGTTGGCTTTGCCCATCCCGGCAATATCGGGCGCGGAGCCATGCACTGGCTCGTACAAGCCAAGCTTCGCCGCGCCGAGCGACGCCGACGGCAGCATCCCCAGCGACCCCGCCAGCACCGAAGCTTCGTCGCTGAGAATATCGCCGAACATGTTGCTGGCGACGATCACGTCGAAGCTCGCCGGGCGCGTCAGCAGGTGCATGGTGCAGGCGTCGACCAGCAGATGCTCCAGCTCCACGTCGGCGTAATCTTCGTGGACTTTGACGACCGTGCGCCGCCACAGCCGCATCGACGCCAGCACGTTGGCTTTGTCGACCGACGTGAGCTTCCTGCGCCGCCCCTGCGCCGCGCGATAAGCGATGTGTGCCACGCGCTCGACTTCCGGCACACTGTACACTTCGGTGTCATACGCCGAATCGCCGTCGCCCTGCTCCTGACGCGGTCCAAAATAGATACCGCCGGTCAATTCGCGCACGAACAGCATGTCGACGCCTTCGAGCAGGTCGGCGCGCAGCGGCGTGTACTGCGCCAGCGCCGGGTACGCCTTGACCGGGCGCAGGTTGGCGAACAATTCGAAGTGCTTGCGGATTTTGAGAAGCCCCTGTTCCGGGCGAACGGCGGCGGTGGGATTATCCCATTTCGGTCCGCCGACCGCGCCGAGCAGAATCGCGTCGGACTGCTCCGCCGTGCGCAGGGTTTCGTCGGGGAGCGCCGTCCCGGTCTTGTCGATGGCGATGCCGCCGATCAGCGCTTCCTCGAACGAGAATTCGTGCCTGTATTTGCTGGCGACCTGCTGGAACCTCAATTGACGCGGACGTGACTTCGACGCCGATGCCATCGCCGGGGAGTACCGTGATCTTTGCCTTCATGGTGATCCTTCAATGTTGAGCGGAGGACAATACCGCTGAAATATACCGCAACCTGGCACCAAAAAAGGGTATACACATGCGTACCCTCTGAACCCTACCCGTACTTCTACGCGCTTACGCCTTCTCCGCGACCTGTACCTCGTGCTGCGTGTCGGCGACGCACAGCCCGTATTCGACGCTGTCGAACAGCGCCAGCCAGCTCGCACGGATGATGTTGGTACACGCGCCGACCGTGCTCCAGCGCTTCGTGCCGTTCTGCGTGTCGATCATCACGCGGGTAATCGCGCCCGTGCCGTTGCCGCCGTCGAGAATACGGACTTTGTAATCGGCAAGCTGGAAATCGGCAAGCTGCGGGTACAGCGGAACCAGCGCCTTGCGCAGCGCCAGGTCGAGCGCGTTGACGGGTCCGTTGCCTTCGGCGGCGGTATGGATCACGTCGCCGTCCACGTCGATCTTGACCATCGCTTCGGCAATCGTACCGCGCCCGCGCCGATCCTCGACCATGACGATGAAGTCGATCAGCTTGAAGATCGGCTTGTACTCCGGCTGCGCACGGTGCAGCCGAACCGCGACCGAGGCTTCAGCGCCTTCAAACACGTAACCTTCGGCTTCCAGCGCCTTGATCTCGCTCAGCACCTTGACGGCATCGTCTTTGCTGACATCCAGCCCGAATTCCTCTGCCTTGCTGAGCATGTTGCCCTGCCCCGACAGATCGGACACCAGAATCCGCATCTCGTTGCCGACCAGTACCGGGTCAATATGCTGATAACTGTTCATGTTGCGGCGCATGGCAGCGACGTGGACGCCGCCCTTGTGGGCGAACGCGCTCTTGCCGACGTAGGCGAGGTGGTCATCCGGGGCGAGATTGGCGATCTCGGCGACGGTCCGCGAGACGAAGGCGAGATGACGAATCGCGCCGTCCGGCAGGCACGGGATTCCCAGCTTCAGTTCAAGATCGGGGATGATGCTGCACAGGTTGGCGTTGCCGCAGCGCTCGCCATAGCCGTTGATCGTCCCCTGAATGTGGGTCGCGCCCGCCTGCACCGCCGCCAGCGAGTTGGCAACCGCCAGCTCGCCGTCGTTGTGCGTGTGGATGCCGATCTGCACGTCCGGGAAGGCGTCGCGCACCGCCGTGACGAAGCGCGTGACTTCCCAGGGCATCGTGCCGCCGTTGGTATCGCACAGCACGAGCGCGTCCGCACCGGCGTCCAGCGCCGCCCGCAGGGTGTCGAAGCCGTATTCGAAATCCAGCTTGCAGCCGTCGAAGAAGTGCTCGGCGTCGTAGATGACTTCCTTGCCGAGGCTTTTGAGATACTTCACACTGTCGCCGATCATGCGGAGATTTTCGTCGGGCGTGGTCTGGAGTACTTCGGTGACGTGCAGCATCGACGTTTTGCCGAACAGCGTCACCACCGGCGTCTGCGAATCCACCAGCGCCTGAATGTTGGGGTCGCTCGCCGGGTCGCTGTTCTTGCGCCGCGTCGAGCCGAACGCCGCAATCTTCGCATTCTTGAGCGTCATGCCCTTGACCGCCTCGAAATACGCCGCGTCTTTCGGATTCGAGCCGGGCCAGCCGCCTTCGATGTAGGCAACGCCGAGGTTATCCAGCAGCTCGGTCACGCGCAGCTTGTCGCCCACCGAGAGTGAGATGCCTTCGCGCTGCGTACCGTCGCGCAGGGTCGTATCGTAGATCGCTACACGCATAAAGTCCCTCACAATATCTCGCGTAGGGGCGCAGCGTGCTGCGCCCCTACGTCATGTTCACGCTAACGTATTCACCCGCGCGGGATGCTCCGCCTCATACGCGGCGATTTGATCGTCGAGGTTCATCAGGTAGCCAAGCTGATCGACGCCGTTGAGCAGGCATTCTTTCGAGAAGCCGTCAATCGGGAACGTGACCGCGCGTCCATCGGGCAGCGTGAGCGTCTGCGAGGCGAGATCAATTGTCACGCTGGTGGTCGGGTCTTCCTGCGCCAGACTGATCAACTGCCGGTGCGTTTCTTCGTCCACCATGACGGGCAGCAAGCCGTTCTTGAGCGAGTTGTTGCGGAAGATGTCGGCAAAATAGGTGCTGACGACCGCCTTGAAGCCGCCGCCCTGCAGCGCCCAGGGCGCGTGCTCGCGCGACGAGCCACAGCCGAAATTGTGCCCGCCGATCAGGATGCTGGCATCCTTGTGCTCCGGCTGGTTGAGGACGAACTCCGGCTTGGGTGAGCCGTCGGCGTTGTAGCGCCAGTCGGAAAAGAGCGCCTGCCCCAACCCGGCTTTATCGGTCACCTTCAGGTAGCGCGCCGGGATGATCTGGTCGGTGTCGGTGTCGTTGATCGGCAGGGCGACGATGCGCCCGGAGAAAGTCTTGATCGGCTCCATTATGCGAACTCCATCATCAGCGTGCGCGGGTCGGTGATCACGCCGGTGACGGCGGTCGCGGCGGCGGTCAGCGGGTTGGCGAGGAACGTGCGCCCGCCCTTTGCCCCTGCCGCCCTTCGAAATTACGATTGCTGGTGCTGACGGCGTACTGCCCCGGCGCGCTGGTCGCCGTTCATGGCGATGCACATCGAGCAGCCTGCCTCGCGCCACCCGCGCCTGCTTCCCTGAAGATGCGGTCGAGTCCTTCGGCTTCCGCCTGCGCCTGACCGCCGTGAGCTGCCAGACGACCATCATGCGCACGCCTTCCGCCACCTTGCGCCCTGAATGAACTCTTCGCCGCCCTCGCGCAGATCGTGGATGCGCGAATTGCGCAGCTACCGATGAACACCACGTCGACCGCCTTGCCGAGCAGCGGCTGACCAGGCTGCAAATTCATGTAGGTCAGCGCCTTGTTGAGCGCCATCTTCTGGCTCACGTCGCTGAACTGCGACGGATCGGGCACGCGGCTTGTGATCGGCATCCCCATGCCGGGGTTGGTGCCGTAGGTGATCATCGGGACAAGCTCGTCGGCGTTCAGCACGACTTCGCTGTCGAACGCCGCACCGTCGTCGGTCGGCAGCTTGCGCCACGCCTCGACCGCGCGGTCGAAGTCTGCGCCCTTCGGCGCATAGGGACGCCCGCTCACCCACTGGAAGGTCGTCTCGTCCGGCGCGACCATGCCCGCGCGCGCGCCGCCCTCAATCGACATATTGCAGATGGTCATGCGCCCTTCCATGTTCAGGCTGCGGATGGCTTCGCCCATGTATTCAAACACGTAGCCCGTGCCGCCGCCGATGCCGATCTTGGCGATAATGGCGAGGATGATATCCTTCGCCGTGACGCCCTGTTCGAGCCGCCCGTTGATGCGCACCGCCATCGTCTTTGGCTTGTTCTGGAGCAGCGTTTGGGTCGACAGCACGTGCGCGACTTCGCTCGTGCCGATGCCGAACGCCAGCGCGCCGAACGCGCCGTGCGTGCTGGTGTGGCTGTCGCCGCAGACGATGGTCATGCCCGGCTGGGTGAAGCCCTGCTCCGGTCCGATCACGTGGACGATGCCCTGATTGCGCGTGCCGAGATCGTACAGCGGGATGCCGAAATCGGCGCAGTTCTTGCGCATCACGTCCAACTGCGCCGCCGCCATCGAATCGGTCACCGGGATGATCCCCAGATCGTTGCGCGGCGTGGTCGGCGTGCTGTGATCCATCGTGCCAAGCGTGCGCTCCGGGCGGCGGACTTTCAGCCCGCGCTGGCGCAGCTCGGTGAACGCCTGCGGCGACGTGACCTCGTGGACGAGGTGCAGATCGATGTACAGCACGGCGGGCAAATCCGCTGTCTGCGGGCGCACCAGATGGTTATTCCAGACTTTCTCGAACAGGGTTTGCGGTTGTGACATGCTGACTCCCACTAGAAACTGAATACGTTTGCTCTCGCCCCACCGAGGGTTTAACCCCTCGGCTACCGACTGCCTAGCCGCCCACTAAAGGGGCGGCAACAGCTATGTCGGTGTTGGCGACCCCTTTAGTGGGTCGCGGCTTTTCCAAGCTGGCGGTTTAAACCGCCAGCGATACTAACTCTTGATCCCCACCGTCGCGGCTTCGCCTTCGGGCTTATGCTCGCCCAAGCCCAGTCCGGCGATCATGCGGTTGAGCGCCGCCAGATACGCCTTGACGCTGGCGACGATGATGTCGGCGTCCGCGCCGTAGCCGCCGAACGAGCGCGATCCGTCCGGCGAGCCGATCCGAACGGTCACTTCGCCGAGCGCGTCGATGCCTTCGGTCACGGCATGGACGCTGTACTCGATCAGCGTGTTCGGGCACCTGACGATGGCGTCGACCGCCTGATAGCAGGCGTCGACGGGTCCCTTGCCGACCGCCGCCTGCACGAAAATCTCGCCGTCCATATTGCTCATCTTGGCGGTCGCCGTCGGCATCCCCATCGTGCCGCAGGTCACCTGAATGTCGTCCAGCTTGAAGAATTCCTGCGGCTTGTTCAGCTCGTCCGCCATCAGCGCTTCGAGGTCGGCATCGGTGACGTTCTTCTTGGCGTCCGCCAAATCCTTGAAACGGGCGAACACCTGATTGAGCGCTTCGGCGTCGACATCGTAGCCCAGTTCCTGCAGGCGCACCTTCAGGGCATGGCGTCCGCTGTGCTTGCCCAGCACCAGCCTGCTCTGCGACCAGCCGACGCTCTCGGCGGTCATGATCTCGAAGGTGCTGGCGTTCTTGAGCATCCCATCCTGATGGATTCCGGCTTCGTGGGCGAAGGCGTTCGCGCCGACGATGGCTTTGTTCGGCTGGACGTGCATCCCGGTGTAGTTGCTGACCATGCGGCTGGTCTTGACGATCTCGCGAGTGCTGATATTCGTTTGCAGGTTGTAGAACGGCGACCGGGTGTGCAGCGCCATGACGACTTCTTCGAGGCTGGTGTTGCCCGCGCGCTCGCCGATGCCGTTGATGGTGACTTCGACCTGCCGCGCCCCACCCAGCACACCCGCCAGCGTATTGGCGGTCGCCAAGCCGAGGTCGTTGTGGCAGTGTACCGACCAGATCACGCCGCTGCCCGGACCCGCGCCGGGCGTCTCGGCGATCAGGTTGCTGATCGTCTCCTGCCATTCTTCAGGCGTGACGTAGCCGACCGTGTCGGGGATGTTGAGCGTGGTCGCACCGCACTCGACCGCCAGCGCGCATACTTCGACCAGAAACTGCGGGTCGGTGCGCCCGGCGTCCATCGGGCTGAACTCAACGTCGTCGCACAGGCTCGCCGCCAGCGTCACCATCTGACGGATGCGATCCAGCGCCTGCTCGTGCGTCATGTTGGTGATGTGCTTGAGGTGATACTCGGACGTGCCCAGGAAGGTATGAATACGCGGGTGCGCGGCGTCTTTCACGCCCTCCCAGCAGGTGCGGATGTCGCTCTCGACGCAGCGCGCCAGCCCGCAGATGGTGGGACCGTCCTCGGTGCCCACTTCACGGGCGATGCGCTGCACCGCCGCCAGATCGTCCGGCGACGCCGCCGGGAAGCCCGCCTCGATAATGTCCACGCCCAGCCGCGCCAACTGCCGGGCGATCTCCAGCTTTTCGGCGCTGCTCAGAGTCGCGCCGGGGCTTTGCTCGCCGTCGCGCAGGGTGGTGTCAAAAAACAGGACTACGTTGTCGTCTACTTTTCGCGCTGCCATTTCGGGATGATCCTCTCTTTGCTGGTGACAGTCAATAAGCGTGCAAGATCGGTAAGACCATCATCGGTCAAGAGAATCACCCCCTTCCGGGGCTACACCATCTACGTCGTCCATCATCACCTAAACCTTATGATCGGTCTTGAGGCTCTCGATATGGTGCATCACGTGCCCCGCCATCATGAACAGCAGGGCACGCACACTCACCGGGCTGCTGCTGGCAGTCCCGCGCCGCTGGCTTTCCGCTTCGGTCAGCGGTTGGAAGCACAGGACGTTGGCGCGCCGCTGGAGCGCGAATTCCTCGATCAAGTCAGGCAGGCTGCGGACATTGAGATCAGTCGCGCGGACGTAGTCATCCTGCTCGAAGCCGGGCAGCGGCGACGAATCACCGCGTGCAACGCGCAGGGCGCGGTAGGCAAAAATCCGCTCGGCATCGCAGACGTGACCGACGACTTCCTTGATGCTCCATTCGCCGGGCGCGGGGCGCAGGTTGGCGCGCTCATCCGAAACGGATGCCAGCAGCGCGCGAAGCTCGTCCGGCTGCCCACTCAGCACGGTGAAAATATCCGCGCCGTCCGGCACGCGCCGGATATACTGCCCGTAGTATGGTGCGTATTCGTCGGCTTGCGGTCGAGCGATCATCACAGCGGCTACTCGACTTCCTGCTTGATGTGCTTGGCGTGCAGGAACGGCATCATGTCGCGCAGCTCCGCGCCGACCTTCTCGATCAGCAGGTCGTGTTCGCGCTGGCGGCGCGGCTTGAAGTTCGGGCGACCGTTGTTGTTCTCGGCGATCCATTCCTGAGCGAACTTGCCGCTCTGGATGTCCGCCAGCACGCCCGCGTAGAATTCCTTGACCTGATCCTCGACCTGATCGCCGATGGTGTAGCCGCCGTACTCCGCCGTATCGCTGACGCTGTACCACATGTAGCTCAAGCCGCCCTCGTACATCAGGTCGACGATCAGCTTGAGTTCGTGCATACACTCGAAGTAAGCGATCTCCGGCTGGTAGCCCGCCTTGACCAACGTCTCGAACGCCGAGCGAACCAGCGCCGTGACGCCGCCGCACAGCACGACCTGCTCGCCGAACAGGTCGGTCTCGGTTTCTTCCTTGAAGGTCGTCTCGATCACCCCGGCGCGCGTGCCGCCGATGGCTTTGGCATAGGCTAAGGCAAGCGCTTTAGCGTTGCCGGTCGCATCCTGCGCGACGGCGACCAGGCACGGCGTGCCCGCACCTTCCTTGTATACTTCGCGGACGCGATGCCCCGGCGCTTTCGGCGCGATCATGGTCACGTCGACGCTGGCGGGCGGCTTAATCGTGCCATAGTGAATGTTGAAGCCATGCGCGAACATCAACATGCTGCCCGGCTTCAGATTCGGACCGATGGATTCGGCGTAGACTTTCGCCTGAAGCGTGTCCGGGATGACGATCATCACCACGTCGGCGGCTTTGGTGGCGTCAGCGACCGACATCACCGTCAGACCGTCCGCCTGTGCTTTGGCGGCGCTCTTGCTGCCCGCGTGCAGCCCAACGATCACGTTGCAGCCGCTGTCCTTCGCGTTCAGCGCGTGAGCGTGCCCCTGGCTGCCGTAGCCAATAATCGCAATCGTTTTCCCCTTCAGAAGGGAAAGGTCGGCGTCCTTGTCGTAATAGAGTGTTGCCATGAACCGTTTTTCTCCAGTGTGTAAACGTTCGCTCTCGCTCGCGGGTTATCCCCGGTTGTTGCCTGCTTTGGTAGGGGCGTAACACCCCTCACCCCCGCTCACTTGCGAACCTGCGGCTCGCTTGTGAGCTTCCCCTCTCCCACGCACGCGGGGAGAGGGGCGAAAACGCTTTTCACTCAGAACTGCTCTTTCAGACGCTGTAGACCTGATATGCCCGGTTGCCGTTGCTGGTGACGGGCACGACCGGCTCGTAGGGCGAGTCGAGGATGCGCACCCCGCGCCCCATCGCCACGACCCCCGTGCGCACCAGCTCGACGATGCCAATCGGCTTGAGTTCGGCGATCAGCGCCTCGACCAAATCTTCCTGAGCGGCGATCTCGACAATCGCCACTTCGGGACCGATGTCGACGATGTGCGCCGGATAACGGTCGCAGATCATCGTCAGGGTATTGCGCGAGTCGGCGTCATCGGCGCGCACCTTGATCAGCGCCAGGTCGCGGCTGACGTGCGGCTCGCTCGACACTTCCGCCACGTCAATCGTGTTGATCAGCTTGAACAGGTTGGCGGCGATGCGGCGAGCATCGCTCTTGGTGGCATTGACGACAATCGTCATGCGCGACATGTGCGGCTTGTGCGTCCGCCCGACGGTAAGGCTGTCGACGTTGAAGTTGCGGCGACGGAACAGGCTCGCCACGCGGTTCAGGACGCCGGGCTTGTTCTCGACCAGCGCGACCAGAATGTGCCGCTCGACCGGACTGTTATCGAGCATTATTTGCGCTCCTTTTCCTCGCCAACCTTCGGGCGGCGGATCATGTTGTGCAGGTCTGCACCTGCCGGAACCATCGGGTAGACGATTTCCTCTTTTTCGACGACGAATTCGATCAGCGCCGGACCGTCGACGCTGCGAGCGAACTCGACCGCCTCGGCGATCTGGTCGCGGCTGGTGACACGCCGTCCGGGGATGCCGTAGGCTTCCGCCAGCTTGACGAAATCCGGACTAAACATCGGCGTCGCCTGGTAGCGCTCCTCGTAGAAGAACTCCTGCCACTGGCGCACCATACCCAGATAGGCATTGTTGACGATGCAGATGTTGATGTTGACGTTTTCCTGTTTGGCGGTCGCCATCTCGCACAGCGTCATCTGGAAGCCGCCGTCGCCGATGATCGCCCACACTTCTTCGTCGGGCTTGCCGAACTTCGCGCCGATGGCGGCGGGCAGCCCGAAGCCCATCGTGCCCAAGCCGCCGCTGGTGATCAGCGTCGCCGGGCGCTGGTGCGGGTAATACTGCGCCTCGATCATCTGGTGCTGCCCCACGTCGGTGACGGTGACGGCGTTGCCGCCAGTCAGATGCCAAAGGTCGTTGATCACCTGCGCGCTGAGCAGCTTTTCGCCGTCGCCCCGGTTGATGATGTCGCGCTCGTCGGCATCCTCCTGCCAGTCGCGGATGCGGTTGAGCCATTCCGGGTGGCTGGTCGATTGCACGCCGGGAAGCAGTTGATCCAGCACCGTGCGCACGTCGCCGACGATACCAACATCCACCTTGACGTTCTTGTTGATCTCGGACGGATCGATCTCGACGTGGATTTTTTTGGCGTTGGTGGCGTAGGTCTTGAGGTTGCCGGTCACGCGGTCATCGAAACGCATCCCCAGCGCGATCAGCAGGTCGGCTTCCTGAATGGCATAGTTCGAGGCGGCTTCGCCGTGCATCCCCATCATGCCGACCACCCGCGGATGATCTTCGGGCATTGCGCCTTTGCCGAGCAGCGTCAGCGCCACCGGGATTTGCGCCCGCTCCGCCAGCTCACGAAGCTGCTGGGTCGCGCCCGCCATGACGATACCGTGCCCCGCGAGGATCATCGGACGCTGCGCCTGATGGATCAGTTCCAGCGCGTCGGCGATCTCTTCTTCGCCAGCAGCCTGCGGCGGGTGATAACCGGGCAGCCGCACGGGACCTTCGGGATAGACGAATTCGATCTTCTCGTTCTGCACATCCTTCGGGATGTCGATCAGCACGGGACCGGGACGCCCGGTGCGAGCGATGTAGAACGCCTCGCGCATGATGTACGGCAGCTCGTGGACATCCATCACCAGATAGTTGTGCTTGGTCACCGGCAGGGACACGCCGGTCACGTCCGTCTCCTGAAACGCATCCGAGCCGATTGCGCCGCGCGTCACCTGCCCGGTGATGCAGACAATCGGCGACGAGTCCATCATCGCGGTGGCAATCCCGGTGATGAGGTTGGTCGCGCCGGGACCGCTGGTGGCAATCGCCACGCCGACTTTGCCAGTCGCCCTTGCGAAACCGTCCGCCATGTGCGCCGCGCCCTGTTCATGGCGCACCAGCACATGATGAATCTGCGGATACTTGGTCATCGCATCGTAGGTCGGCAAAATCGCGCCGCCGGGATAGCCGAAAATCACGTTCACGCCTTCGCGCAGAAGGCATTCCATCACAATTTCAGCGCCGCTGAGTAACATGGGATTTTCCTTTAGTCGCCGGGTTCGGTCTGGCGCACGAACGTGAGCCAGCCATACGGATCGGGTTTTTGCCCGGACGTGATAGCGAAGAATTCGTCCTGCACGACTTTGGTGATGGGACCGCGCGAGCCGCTGCCCACCTTGACGCGATCCACCGAGCGGATCGGCGTGATTTCGGCTGCCGTGCCCGTGAAGAAAATCTCGTCGGCGATGTACAGCAGGTCGCGCGGGATTGGCTCGCGCACGACGCGGTAGCCGAGGTCTCCCAGCAGCGTCAGCACGCTGTCGCGCGTGATGCCGAGCAGGATCGACGAGCCGATGGCGGGTGTGTAAATCGTGTTGTTGTAGACCACGAAGATGTTCTCGCCCGCGCCTTCGCTGATCGTGCCGTTGTAGTCGAGGGCGATGCCTTCGTTGAAGCCGTTATCGTGGGCTTCCATGCTGATGAACTGGCTGTTGACGTACTGCCCGCCGATCTTCGCCAGCGACGCGCCGGTGTCGGCTGCCATGCGCCGCCACGAGCTAACCTGCACGTCGACGCCGTTTTCGATGGCTTCCGCGCCCAGGTAACGCCCCCACTCCATCGTGAAGATGACCGCATCGACCGGATTCTTGCGCCCCTCGACGCCGAGCGGACCCGCGCCGCGAAAGATCAGCGGGCGGATATAGCAGGCGTCGTGCTCGTTGCGGCGAACCGTCTCCAGGATCGCGTCGTTGAGCTGATCCTCGCTGAACGGCACGTCCATGCGCGCGATCTTGGCGGAATTCAGCAAGCGGCGCGTGTGCGGCTGCAGGCGAAATACCGCCGGACCCTGCGGGGTCGCGTAGGCGCGTACCCCTTCGAATACGCTCGACCCGTAGTGCAGCGCGTGCGTCGTTACGTGGACGTTCGCGTCATCCCATTTGACAAATTCACCGTTTTTCCAAATCCATTCTGCGGGCATAGCCATCTCCTAAGCCATGTAAATTAAAACGCGCTTCCCGAACCTGTCTCTACTCGTGTCCACGATTGTAGATGTCGGAAAGCGCGTCATGTGTTGGGCGCTGGTCGTCGCTGTCAAAGGCGGCACATTCCGCCTGCTGACTGGGCGCATTCTGATAAGGTTCTGTCCAGGGGCTGGTCGGGTTCAGGTACGCCGCCGCCACGCGGTTCTGGTCGGACGAATGATCCGGTTTCATGTCTGCCTACTCCATAAAAAAAGCCCCCTGGCTTGGGGGCTTTTCATTTGCTATCACTTCAGTCGGTGCGCACCCAAGCCGTCATAAACCGCCGCTAATAAGCACGATTACGAGAATAAGGCTAAGGCTAAGGACGAGCTGGCGCAGCGCCATGAGTCGAGTTATCTCAATGTAACGAAACACTGTGATTAAGCGTAACCATAATCACCAAAGGTGTCAAGCGATTTGCTCATGCAGTAACCGAATTTCGTATACTATGGCTGTCGACTATTGTGCAGACAGCATAAAGCGGCGAAAACACTGGGCGAGGGAGTGCGTCGCCCCTACCGCGCGTTATGTGCAGCCAGCCACTGACGCGCCGCCTCTAGCTGTTCGCGCACGGCATCCGGCGCGGTTCCACCAGCGGCGCGGCGGCGCGCGACCGACGCCTCGAAGTCGAAGACGGCAGCAACGTCGGCGTCGAACAGGTCGGAGAGCGACCGCAGCGAGTCGAGCGAAAGCTCCGGCAGCCGGACGCCCTGCTCCGCCGCCAGCCGAACCGCCCGCCCGGCAACGTGATGCGCCTCGCGGAACGGCATCCCCTTCGCCACCAGATAATCCGCCAGATCGGTCGCCAGCATGTCGGGGTCGAGCGCGGCGCGCATGTTGTCCGGGTTCAGTTTCAGCGTGCGGATGATCGCCGTGACGACCGGCAGGATCAGGTTGAGCGTGTCGACCGAGTCGAACAGCGCTTCCTTGTCCTCCTGCAAATCCTTGTTGTAAGTACTGGGCAAGCCCTTGAGCGTGGTCAGGAAGCCGGTCAGGTTGCCGATCAGCCGCCCGGCTTTGCCACGCGCAAGCTCCATCGGGTCGGGGTTGCGCTTCTGCGGCATCAGGCTCGACCCGGTGCTGTAGCGGTCGTCGAGCGTGACAAAGCCGAACGCCGGATTGCTGTAGATGATCAGGTCTTCGGCGAGGCGGCTCAGGTGGATGCCGATCATCGACAGCGCATACAGCGCGTCAGCGACGAAATCGCGGTCGGGAACCGAATCCAGGCTGTTCTGACTATGCGAATCGAAGCCAAGCGACCGCGCCAGCGCTGCCCGGTCGAGCGCGAACGGCGCCCCAGCCAGCGCACCGCCGCCCAGCGGCATGACGTCCGCGCGGCGCTGCACGTCCGCCAGCCGTTCGGCGTCGCGCGCCAGCATCCAGAAGAAACTGAGCAGCCAGTGTCCGGCGGTGATCGGCTGGGCGGGCTGCATGTGGGTGTAGCCCGGCATAAGCGTGGCGACGTGCTGGTCGGCTTTGTCGCACAATGCAGTTTGGAGCGCGGACAGGCGTCCAACGGTTTCGCCGAGCGTGTCCTTCACCCACAGGCGGAGGTCGGTCGCCACCTGATCGTTGCGGCTGCGCCCGGTGTGCAGCTTGCCGCCGACCGCGCCGACGATCTCGGTCAGCCGCCGCTCGACCGCCGTGTGGATGTCCTCGTCGCCCGGCTTGATCTCGAACGTGCCGGAATCGAACTCGGCGAGCACCTGCTCCAGCCCAGCGACGATGCTGCTGGCTTCCTGCGCCGTGATCACGTTCGCCGCCGCGATAGCCCGCGCGTAGGCGATGCTGCCACGTATGTCCTGCCGATACATACGCCGGTCAAAGCCGATGCTGTCGTTCAGCGCGCGCAAGTCATCGTCGCTCGGCTCGCTGAAGCGCCCGCCCCATAGGCTCATCGTCTACTCCATGCATAACGTAAGGGGCGCAGCGTGCTGCGCCCCTACCGAGTCTTGTAGCAACGCGCTAGTCTCGCTTGAATTTCGTATAATCCGGCTGGCGATAACGGCTCTTGCCACCGCCATCAATCGACACCAGCGCCTCGACCTTCACGGGCAAGCCGAACAACTGGATGAAGCCCTCGGCATCCTGCTGGTTATACACATCTTCCTCGCCGAACGAGGCGTAGTCCTCGCGGTAGAGGCTGTGCGGACTCTTGCGCCCGGCGATGATGACGTTGCCCTTGTACAGCTTCAGCCGCACCGTGCCGGTGACGTTCTCCTGCGTCACGTTGACGAAAGCGTCGAGGGCTTCGCGCAGGCGGGTGTACCACAAGCCGTTGTAAACCAGCTCGGCGTACTTGACCGCCAGAATGTCCTTGTAATGCATGGTGTGCTTGTCCAGGCAGATGCTCTCCAGCGCCTGATGCGCGCGGTGGATGATCGTGCCGCCGGGGGTCTCGTACACGCCGTGACTCTTCATGCCGACCAGCCGATTTTCGACCAGATCGATCCGCCCGATGCCGTGCGCGGCGGCGATCTTGTTCAGGTGGATGAACAGCTCGACGGTCGGGCGCTTCTCGCCGTCCACGCTGACCGGGATGCCATGTTCGAAGCCGATTTCGACGTACTGCGGCTTATCCGGCGCGTTTTCCGGGCTGACCGACAGCTTGTACATATCTTCTTCCGGCTCGTTCCACGGGTTTTCGAGCGGACCACCCTCGTGGCTGAGGTGGAACAGGTTGCGGTCGCGGCTGTAAATCGAGCGGAGCGTGCTGGTCACCGGGATGTTGAATTCCTCGGCGTAGGCGAGCGCGTCTTCGCGCGAGCGGATGTCCCATTCGCGCCAGGGGGCAATTGTCTTGAGCTTGGGGTTGAGCGCCATCGTCGTCACCTCGAAGCGCACCTGATCGTTGCCCTTGCCGGTGCAGCCGTGCGCGACAGCGTCCGCGCCTTCCAGCTCGGCGATTTCGACCATGTGCTTGGCGATCAACGGGCGCGCGAACGACGTGCCGAGCAGGTATTCGCGCTCGTAGATCGCCCCGGCTTTCATGGTCGGGTAGACGAAATCGGTCAGGAATTCCTCGCGCAGATCGCGGATATAAAGTTTGCTCGCGCCCGACTTCAGGGCTTTTTCTTCCAGCCCGGTGAGTTCTTCCTCCTGCCCCAGATCGGCGGTGAAGCAGATGATCTCGCAGTTGTAGTTCTGCTTCAGCCAGTGGACGATCACGGATGTATCCAGCCCGCCGCTGTACGCCAGTACGACTTTCTTGACTTCCTTCTTCGGCATGTTGCCCCCTTGATAAATAAAAAGACCCCTGTTCGGGGTCTGATTTTCCACAGCTTGTCGCCTAGCCGATCACAACATCCCCGAACTGAGAGCCAGTACGGCAACGACGGACGCGGCGATAGAACAGCACGAGTTTCATCATAGTGCGGACAAGCATAACGCAAGTTTAAAGGAAGTCAAGCGTCACACGGTCGTATCGGGCGCGTTCAACAGCGCGGAGCGAATTGATTGACGGCAGGCAGGCGAAGGCGACCGTCTCGTCGCCGGAGTATTCGCGCGGTTGAGCGTGCGCTGGCTGTTGCAGCGATACAGCGCACCTGCGCGTCGCCGGGTCGATCACGCGCATTCGGACCCCGCGCGCGTAGCTTCGGCTTAACGCCCTGTCGTAGCGACGCTCCCCGGCGACAGCACCTCGACGATCAAGTGGGGCGCCGCGATACGCCCTTCGCGGATAATCCCGACGTGTTCCTGAAGAATAATCAGAAAATCCGGCTGTACCGGGTCGCTTCCGGCATAAGTACACCGATGGCGCCATGTAGCTATACGCCAACCTTGCTCCTGAGCTCGGTATTCCGACAAGTCGATACAGACTTAGAACAACCCACTGGTGGAAGTTGTCGGTGCGGTCGCTGCAGGACTCCATCGATGATTTCGTAGCGATTCCGCTGTGATCCAGCACCCAATCGCATAGTCCATGCCCTGCCGGGGACTTGACGGCGACCGCCGCATCACCGGAATCACCAGCGTTGTCATGACCAGCCTCCGAACCGACCCTCCATTTTACCGTATTCGAACCTCTCGATGCGCCACCAGCGCCGCATGGTACAGCAGACGGTCGAGTGCTGGGCGTGCCGCCCCAGCACAAAGCGCATCTGCCCCATCAGCCGATCCGGGTCGACGCCCATCGCCACCAGCACGTGACTCGGCTCCTGCTGCCCGGTCGTGCAGGCGCTGCCGCCGCTCGCGCCGATACCGACTTCGTTCAGATCGAGCAGGATCGAGTCGCCGTTCAAGCCGCGCATGGCGAAGCTCGTGTGCCCGGCGAGCCGCTCAGTCGGGTGTCCGGTCAGCGCCGCTTCGGGGATCAATTCCAGCACGCGGCGGATCAGGTCGTCGCGCAGCGGCATCAGGCGGGCGACGGTCGCGGCGCGCTCGGCTTCGGCGATGCGCAGCGCTTCCGCCATGCCGACGATCAGCGCGACCGGCTCGGTTCCGGCACGGCGGTGCGCCTGCTGCCCGCCACCGACAATCTGCGGCTTGAGCGGCGCGGCGCGGCGGACGTAGAGCAGTCCGATCCCCTTCGGTCCGTAGAACTTGTGCGCCGACAGGCTCATCAGGTCGGCATTGAGCGCCTTCACGTCGAGCGACAGCAAGCCCGGCGCTTGCACGGCGTCCACGTGGAACAGCACCCGCCGCTGGCGCAGCGCCGCGCCGATTTCGGGGATTGGGTTGATCGAGCCGACCTCGTTGTTGGCGTAGATCACGCTGACGAGGATCGTGTCGTCGCGCAGCGCGTCGATTACCTGCTGCGCCGTCACCCGACCGTATTGATCCACTGGCAGAAAAGTCACGTCGAAGCCCTGATCCGCCAGTTCTTTCGCCGTGTCGAGCGTGGCGTGATGTTCGACCGCCGTCGTGATGATGTGCCTGCCGCGCCCACGTGACGCCATCGCCGCCACGACACCGCGCAGCGCCAGATTGCTGCTCTCTGTGCCGCCACTGGTGAAGATCATCTCGGCGGGGTCGCAGTTGAGCACGGCGGCGATGGTCGCGCGCGCATCGTCCAGCGCACGCGCCGCCGCCTTGCCCGCGCGGTGCAGGCTGGACGGATTGCCGAAGTCGTTCGTGAAGTACGGCAGCATGGCTTCGACCACGCGCGGGTCGGTCGGCGTGGTGGCGCTGTGGTCAAGATAGATGAAGTCGTCGGGCATTGTGCAAACCCTCTGTCACTCGTCCAGCAATTTGATCGCTACTTCGATGTCCCATTTTGTCTTGCGCGGCTCGACCTTCGGGTCAGTCAGGAACATTTCGTAGCGGCAGCGGAAGTTATCGCCCTTGTCGGTATCCCAGCGGTCGAAAGCAGAGACCTTTCGCGCGCGCGCCCTCGATGAGCGTCTTATTCCCCTGATAGCCGCCGCCGGAATAAATCAGGCTGACGTAGCGCCCTGCGGGCAGCACAGCCGCCTTCACCCGCCCCTCGCCCGGCAGCGCCGAATCGACCGGGATGCCGTATTCCAGATCCATCTCGCCTTTCATGTCGATGACGTGGTAGCGCAGCAGCGGCGCGCCGCCGGTGTGATGCCCTGCGCCTTGAACCAGTTGACCAGCTCGCGGCGGGCAAGCTCAATCGGCGGGCGCATCCCCTTGAACGGCGCCTGAAGGCGAACGCCCATATAGTGTATTTCGGGGCGCTGGTCGATTCGCAGCTCGGTCGCTTTATTCACATTCTTCGGCATGATATAACCCCTCAATCTGCATCGGTAATGCTATATGCAGATCGACCACGCTGCTGAGAAAATCGGCGTTCTACGCCCCGCCGACAATAGCAAGCCTAGCGCCGCATCAGGACATCCTGAACCAGCGCCTGCTGCGCCGGATCGTCCTGCGATAAATCGTCGGCGCGGTAGTGCGCGCCCCGGCTGAAGCGGTTGCGCTGCGCCGCGAACGTCACGGTTCGGGCGACCTGTGTCGCGTTGCGCAAGCCAATCAGCGCGTCGTTGAGGCGCGCGCTGCGATAAAAGCCCTCGATCTCGTGCATCAGGTGGCGCAGCTCGCGGTCGGCGCGGGCGAGACGTTCCTCGGTGCGGATCAGCCCGACGTAGTGCCACATCACGTTGCGGATAGTGGTCATGTCGCCCTCGATCAGCGCCGGGTCAGGGTCGTCGTCGCCCAGATGCACCCACTCCGGCACGCGCGCGAAGGCAATCGCGTCACTCGGCTTGGTCATGATGTCGCGGGCGGCGCGGTCGCCCCAGACCAAGCCTTCGAGCAGGCTGGTGCTGGCGAGGCGGTTCGCGCCGTGAACGCCGGTGCAGCTCACTTCGCCAATGGCGTACAGCCCGGCGAGGTCGGTGCGCCCCCAGTGATCGACCAGCACGCCGCCGCAGAAATAGTGCGCCGCCGGGACGACCGGGATCGGCTCGGCGGTCGGGTCGATGCCGTAGGGCGTGCAGGTTTCGATAAGCTGCGGGAAGCGCTCGCGGATGAACGCCGCCTCGCGCTTGCTGGCGATGTCGAGAAAGACGTGCTCGTAGCCGTGTTCGAGCATCTCCATGTGGATGGCGCGGGCGACCACGTCGCGCGGGGCGAGGTCTTTCCACTGCGGGGCGTAGCGCTGCATGAACGGCACGCCGTTCGGGTCGAGCAGCACCGCGCCTTCGCCGCGCACCGCCTCGCTGATCAGCAGCCGGGGCGCGCCGCGCACGCTGAGCGTCGTCGGGTGGAACTGGACGTACTCGGCGTTGATGATCCGCGCGCCCGCCCGCCACGCCATCGCTATGCCGTCGCCGCGCGCGCCTTTGGGGTTGCTGGTGTTGCGGTAGATTTGCCCCAAGCCGCCGGTCGCCAGGATCGTCTGCGCTGCCAGCACGCGCACGATTTCCCCGCGCTCGCGGTCGAGGACGTAGCGCCGTGACAGGTCAGCGGCGCGTACACGTCGAGCGGGTCGAGCGAGTGATGCGGGAAGGTGATCAGGTCAACGGCGGTGTGATTGGTGAGCAGCGTGACGTTGGGGCGCTTCGCCAGCGCCGCCAGAAGCTGGGTGATGATGGCGCTGCATCCGGTCTTGTCGCCCACGTGGACGATCCGGCGCGTGCTGTGGGCGGCTTCAAGCCCGTAGACCAGCTCGTGATCCTCGCCCCGGTCGAAGCGGACGCCGCAGCGCTCGATCAGAATATCGTCGACCAGGCGCGGTCCTTCTTCGGCGAGGATGCGCGCGGCTTCCGGCGCACTCAAGCCCGCGCCCGCGTGCAGGATGTCGCCGACCAGCAGCCCCGCCGTGTCGCCCAGCCCGCGCGTGACGATGCCGCCCTGCGACCAGCCGGTATTACTGTCTATCGCGTCGGGCGAGCGGGTGATGATGGTGACGTGCTGGTTCGGGTCGTCGCTCAGGCGTAGCGCCGCCGTCGCCCCGGCGATGCCACAGCCGATGATCAGTGTGTTGGTTCGTATATCGCTCATTTGGGGATCGCCAGCATCCGGTCGAGCGCGAGCCGGGCATTGCTTGCCACGTCGTCCGGCACAGTAATCTGGTTGATCACACGCCCCTCGACCAAGCCTTCGAGCACGTTCGCCAGATCGAGCGGGGAGATGCGGTACATGGTGCTGCACAGGCAAGCGAACGGCGACAGCAGCGTGATGAACTTGTCGGGATACTGCTCTTTGAGGCGGTTGACGAGATGGATTTCCGTGCCGACCGCCCACTTCGACCCCGCCGGAGCCGCTTCAATCGCGTTGATGATAGAAGCGGTCGAGCCGACAAAATCGGCTTTGTCGACCACTTCCAGCGCGCATTCGGGGTGGACGATGATGTTGATGTCCGGGTGATGCCTGCGCCACACGTCGACGTGTTCGGGGCGGAACTGCTGATGCACGCTGCAATGCCCCTGCCACAGAATGATGCGTGCGTTCAGGATTTGCTCGTCGGTCAGCCCGCCGAACGGCTTGTAGGGATTCCACAGCACCATCTGGTCGAGCGGGATGCCCATCGCCTTGCCAGTATTGCGTCCGAGGTGCTGATCCGGGAAGAAGAATACCTTCTCGCGCTGCGCGAACGCCCAGTCGAGCGCCCAGCGTGCGTTGGACGAGGTGCAGACCGTCCCGCCGCGCGCGCCGACGAACGCCTTGAGGTTGGCGGCGCTGTTCATGTAGGTGATCGGCATGATGTGGCTCGCCGGGTCGTCCATCAAGACCTGCTCAAGCTCGTCCCACGCTGTCAGCACCTGTTCGAGATTCGCCATATCCGCCATGCTGCACCCGGCTTGCAGGTTCGGCAGCACGACGACCTGATCGGCGCGACCGAGAATCGCGGCGCTTTCCGCCATGAAGTGGACGCCGGCAAAGACAATGTACTTCGCCCTGACCTTCGCGCCTTCCTTGCACAGTTGATAGCTATCGCCCTGAAAATCGGCGAACTGAACGACTTCGTCGCGCTGGTAATGGTGACCGAGGATCACCACGTCGTCGCCGAGGATCGCCCGCGCGCGCTTGATGCGCTCAATCGCCGCCGCTTCCTGCTCGATCAGCGTCGCGTCGCGGTCAGCGACCATTTCGATTACCGACATTCATCATCACCTTTCGCCTGTAGGGGCACGGCGCACCCTGCCCCTACTCCGCCTTTTCCTTCACCATCAACCGCATCGACAGATCGAGCGCGGGCGCGGAATGGGTCAGCGCGCCTACACTGATGAAGTCGACGCCCGTTTCAGCGACTGCACGCACGCGCTCCAGCGTCATGTTGCCGGACGCTTCCAGCGGCATACGCCCCGCTGCTGTTTCGACTGCCGCGCGCATCTGCCCCAGATTCATGTTGTCGAGCAGGATGCGATCCACGCCACATTCGAGCGCTTCCCGAAGCTGGTCGAGGCTGGACACTTCGACTTCGACCGCCAGATCGCGCGCCTGCTCGGACGCGCGCACCGCTTCGACCGCCCGCGTGATGCCACCTGCCGCGTCGACGTGGTTGTCCTTGATCAGCACCATGTCGTACAAACCCATGCGGTGGTTGCTGCCGCCGCCCAGCCGCACGGCGTACTTTTCGAGCGCGCGCCAGCCGGGGTTGTCTTGCGCGTGTCGAGGATGACCGCGTTCGTCCCCTCGACGGCGGCGACGAACTGCGCCGTCAGTGTGCGACGCCGCTCAGACGCTGCAAGAAGTTGAGCGCGACCCGTTCGCCCGCCAGCACCGAGCGTCCTGCCCCGTCGACCTCGCAGACCAACCTGCCTTCGGTTACGAAGTCGCCGTCGTGCAGATTCGGCGTCACGACCACCGCCGGATCGACCTGACGATACACTTCCGTGACGAGCATCAACCCGCAGATCACGCCGCCCTGCTTGGCGACGATCCGCGCATGAATGTGCTGCCCCGGCGGGATGACCGCCGCGCTGGTCACGTCGCCCGTTTCGCCCAAGTCCTCGACCAGCGCCAGCTTCACCAGATGCTCGACGGTTGTCTCCACATCGCCCCTTAGTGTTTCTTATACACTAACTTTCACGATAAAGGGAGAGCGCTCACGGGCGCTCTCATCTCAAGTGCATGGTATGTCCAACAGGGCTTTTTGTCAATATGACACTAATGCCAGAACCCCAGAGATTCGGGGTTCTCTGCTATGCCGGATACGTCGGTGCGAGCCGCCGCGTGCGCCAGTGGCGGTAGATGAACAGAAAGCGCAGCGCCAGCCCGCCGAAGAACAGCCGCGTGAACATGCTCCAGAAACCCGGCGCTCGATGCTCGTAGACGACGCGATCCAACAGTTCGACGCCGCCGTCCACCGGGCGAAACGTGTGCTCGTGCTCCCAGGATCGCATCGGTCCGCGCACCATGCTGTCGTGAAAGGCGTGCTCGGTCGCGCCGGGCTGGTGCCGCGCCAGCCAGTGGACGGGCAGCGGACCGAACCACAGCGTGAGGTCGACTTCGCCGTCAGTTAGCGACGTTCGGCTGTCGCGGTGGATGCGGAGCAGGATCGGCGGCGGCGTGAGGCGTCGGAGGGCGCGTGGGTCGTCGTGGAAGGCGATCACCTGCGCCAGCGTCGCCGGAATCCGCGAGCGATGTTCAAACGTGGGCATGGAATGGCTGGCTCATGGTCGGACACTGGTCTGATTATACGAGCGTCGGTCACGACCAGCGAAATCGTCGACGAAAAAGGCGCGCGGAGCATTTCCCTGCTCCGCGCGCCGCGTGAACACTTACGGATCGTTCGGGCGAGGCGCTATGGCAAGCCCATCGCCGTGTGCAGGGACGAGCACGCCTGACACTGCCCGTTGCGGACAATCGCGTAGCCCGCCTGGGGGTCTGCACCGTATACAGTCGCGTCGACGTTCCAGACGATCAGCAGTCGAATGTAGCCGCGCTGACGGCTGAGGGTCGTCGCCCGCGCCAGCCACTGCGCCTGCTGCGCGATGGTCGTGTTCGCCGCCCAGCTAAATCCTGACGGAAGCGGACCCAAGCCTTCGGGCGTCAGGTAGCCGAGTTCTGTGAAGCACAGCGGCTTGCTGGAGATGATCGCCCGGTAGGTGTTGACCATCGACGAGTAGTAGCGCGTGTAGTGGCTCGAATTGCCGCGCGGGTCGCCGCTGGTCGCGTCCGGCGAAAGGATGCCCTCGTTGTAGTGGATGCCGATACAGTCGGCGTAGCTCGCACCGCCCGCGTTGGCGAACTGCTGCATGAACGGCTTGTCGTCGCAGCCCGCGCCGGAGCAGCCGCCGCCAAAATAGCCGGTGGGCGACGGCGCACCGCTGATGACCATCGTCTGCGGGCTGGCAGCCTTGATCGCGTTGTAGGCAAGCTGGAGCAACTGCTTGTAGCTGGTCGGCGAGATGCGCCCGGCAGGCCATTCGCGGTCGAGGTTCTGCTCGTTCCAGACTTCGATTGCCTCCGGGTGATACTGCGAGGCGACGCTGCCGACAAAGGCGGCGTACTCCTGGAAATAGCTGTTGAGATCCGACCCCATTTCGCTCGGCACGCCGACGATACCCAGCAGAACCTTGAAGTTGTTGCCGTGCGCGGCGTTCACCGCGCCAGCGACGACGCTGGCAGGCTGCCCACGCGACCAGCGAATCTGAATCTTCGCCCAACTCATTCCGGCGGTGTGCATGAACTGCGGGTACGCAAAGCTGAGGACGTGCCCGCCCAATTCAAACGTGCCGCTGGGAGCCGACGTGCTGGTCGGGACTGCCGTCGCACCCGGCGGAGTCGTCGGTGTCGGTCCGCCTGAGCAGCCCGGCAGGGTCAGCCGCTGCCCGACGTAGATCAGGTTGGGGTTAAGGATACCGTTCAACTGAGCGAGTATCAGGGTGGTCGTGTTGTTGCGCGCTGCGATCGCGCCCAGCGTATCGCCGTAGCGGACGACGTAGAAACACGTGCCGCCGGGCGTCGCCGATGGTGCTGGCGTGTTGGTCTGACCGGGACTGGTGGTCGCGGTTGGTGGCGGTGTCCCTCCTGACGCCGGGATGATCAACTTCTGACCTACGTGAATCAGGTTGACATTCAGGATGTGATTGCGCGAGGCGATGGCATTCACCGTCGAGTGAAAGCGGATCGCAATCGCTATCAGCGTATCGCCCCGCACGACGGTGTAGGCGGTCTCGCCGGGACCGGGCGTCCCCGCCTGCGCAGAGGTCGAGCCAACCCAGGCGACTCCCAACATAAAACAAAGCGAAATCAAACTGATTACTAACCAAACTCGGCGCACGAAACCACCTCCCGTTTCTGGACAGCGAAACCGTGCCGAAGTGCCCACAAAGATTATCGGTTTTTGTACTTGACGCCGGGCGAGGATTGAACGGCTTCGATGTCTTGAGCGCCTCGTTCTTCGCCGCGCGGTGTGCTCGTTTGCCGGGCTTTCGCGTGTTTCGCCAGCCCGACAAACTCAACGCGCTTCCCGTACATTTCCTTAATTACTATAGCTCAGTATCTTCAAAATAACAACTAGTTTCTAACCAATACTAAACTTAATTCTATCAGTAGACGCGAATCGGGGCAAATGAAAAAGCCGGGTGCGGGCAGCATCCGGCTTTCTCGGTTCAGCTAGGTCGGCTTATTCTTCGAGCGTGCTCAGGTCGCCGACGGGCTGTCCGGTCGCCTGCGCCTTGAGGACGCGGCGCATAATCTTGCCGGAGCGCGTCTTGGGCAGCGTGGTGACGAACTCGATCTTCGCGGGCACGGCAATCGGACCGACCTCGTGGCGAATGTGGTCTTTCAACTGCTCGCGCAATTCCTCCGTCCCCTGGAAATTGGCGCGCAGGATGCAGTAGGCGTAGATCACGTTGCCGCGCACTTCGTCCGGCACGCCAATCGCCGCCGCTTCAGCGACCGCCGGATGGCTGACCAGCCCGGATTCGATTTCGGCGGTGCCCAAACGATAGCCGCTGACCTTGATCACGTCGTCGTTGCGCCCGATCACCCAGATATAGCCGTCGGCGTCCTTGCGCGCTGTGTCGCCCGCCAAATACCAGCCCTGCTTCTCGTATTTCTTCCAGTACTGGTTGACGAAGCGATCCGGGTCGCCGTAAATCGTGCGTGCCATGCTGGGCCAGGGCTGCTGAATGACGAGGTTGCCGTCGACGCCGGTCTCAACCGGGTTGCCGTCGTCGTCCACCACGTCGACCGAGATGCCGGGGAACGGTCGGGTAGCGCTGCCGGGCTTGAGCGCCACCGACGGCAGCGGCGTGATCATGAAGCCGCCGGTCTCCGTCTGCCACCACGTATCCATGATCGGGCAGCGCTCCTTGCCGATGACCCTATAGAACCAGCGCCACGCTTCGGGGTTGATCGGCTCGCCGACCGAGCCGAGCAGGCGCAGGCTGCTGAGGTCGTGACGGTTGGGCCAGGCGTCGCCGAAGCGCATCAAGCCGCGAATCGCGGTCGGCGCGGTGTACAGAATAGTGATGCCGTAATCCTCGACCATCTTCCACCAGCGGTTAGGGTACGGGAAGTTAGGCGCGCCTTCGTAGATGAAGCCGGTCGCGCCGAGGATCAGCGGTCCGTAGACGATGTAGCTGTGCCCGGTGATCCAGCCCGGATCGGCGGCGCACCACCAGCGATCCTCATCCTTCATGTCGAACACCCACTTGAGCGTGGTCGAAGTGTACAACTGGTAGCCGCCGTGCGTGTGCAGGATGCCTTTCGGCTTGCCAGTCGTCCCGCTGGTGTAGAGGATGAACAGCGGGTCTTCAGCATCCATCTCGGTCGTCTCGCAGACCGGGCTGGCAATCGGCAAGCCCATCAGGTCGTGATACCAGTAGTCGCGCCCCTGCTCCATCGTGACTTCATGCCCGGTGCGCTTGACCACGACGACCGATTCGACCACCGGCGAGCGCTTGACAGCTTCGTCGACCACGTCCTTCAGCTTGACGATACTGCCGCGCAGCCACGCACCGTCGCAGGTAACCAGCACCTTGCTCTGCGCGTCCTCGATGCGATCGGCGAGCGCCTGCTCGGAAAAGCCGCCGTAGACGACGCTGTGCACCGCGCCGATCTTGGCGCAGGCGAGCATGGCGAAGATCAGCTCCGGGATGCGCCCCATGTAGATGGTGACGCGGTCGCCCTTCTTGACGCCGAGGCTCTTGAGCACGTTGGCGAATTTGTTGGTCTCGCGCCAGGTGCGCCAGTAGGAGAACTCGCGGCGGTCGCCCGGCTCGCCTTCCCAGATGATGGCGAGCTTGTTGCGGCGGTAGGTCTTGACGTGGCGATCCAGCGCGTTGTAGGCGATGTTGGTTTTCGCGCCGACGAACCACTTATAGAATGGCGCGTTGCTCTTGTCGAGAACTTTATCCCATTTGCGGAACCAGTCGAGGCTTTCCGCCTGTTTCGCCCAGAAGGCTTCTACATCCTGCTGCGCCTCGCTGTAGAGGGCGTCGTAATCAGGGGCATTCGCATTTTTGAGCACATCTTCCGATGGGTAATACCACTCGGTCGTAGGAGGCGCAAACTCCTGCTGAGTCATAATCAATATTCTCCTGAAAGCATCGAGACGTGGGGAATTATAGTTCAACACGCCGATTGGTCAAACTGAGGCGCGGTTCACCTGATACCAGTCGCACAAATCCTTGAGCGGGCACGGCGTGCAGCGCGGATCGCCCCAGACGCACAACTGCTGCCCATGCTTGAGCGCGGCGATGTGGAAGTTGAACAGCACATAAGGATCGGGCGGAAACAGCGCCAGCAGTTCGCCATGCGCCGCATTCGCGCTGACTTTCGCGCCGATCAGCCCGACACGCTGGCTGACGCGGTAGACGTGCGTGTCGACCGGCAGCACCGGCTTGGCGAAGCAAAACAGCAGCACCAGCGACGCGGTCTTGATGCCGACGCCGGGCAGCGCCATCAGCCATTCCAGCCCTTCGTGAGCGGGAAGATCGGCGAGGAAATCGATATTCGCCTCGCCGCGTTCTTTGATGATGCGGTCGAGCGTGCCCTGAATGTATGGAACTTTGACCTCGGCGAAGTTCGACGGCGCGATGGCTTGCTCCAGCTCAGCAGGCGGCGCATCGCGGATCGCCTCCCACGAGCCGAAGCGCTTCCACATGCGGTCGTAGGCGAGCGCCTCGTTCTTCTGGGTGGTTCGGTGCGAGAGAATCGTGCTGATCAGCTCGTGCATCGGCTTGCGGCGCGGGACAAGCGGCTGTGCTCCGTAGCGCTCGAGGAGCAGATCACATACCTGCTGCGCCTTCGCTTGAAGATCATCCACCATCGTTATGCTATCCTTAATGTGTCGCATCATTATAGCACGCAGTCTGCCCCAGCGAACAATGTCGGCGCGGGGGCGCTGCGGTATGATAGACGCCATGTTATGTTCAGGAGCAAGTTGAGGTCGGGATGAAACGAATCGCAGTACTCACCAGCGGTGGCGACGCTCCCGGCGGATGAACGCCGCCATCCGCGCCACCGTGCGCGTGGGCATCGATCAGGGATGCGAAGTATTCGGCGTATCCGACGGCTATCGCGGCTTGATCGACAACCGGATGCAGCCGCTCGGCGCGCGCGATGTGGGCGGGATCATTCAGCTTGGCGGAACGGTGCTCGGCAGCGCCGCTGCCCGGAGTTCAAGACGGTCGAGGGGCGCGAGCAGGCGCTCGCCAATCTGCGTGAGCGCGGCATCGAGGGGCTGGTCGTGATCGGCGGCAACGGCTCGCAGACCGGGGCATACGCGCTCAGCCAGATGGGTTTCCCGGTCGTCGGCGTCGCCTCGACCATGACAACGACCTGTATGGCTCGGATATCACCATCGGCGTCGACACCGCGCTCGACATCGCCATCGAAGCCATCGACCGCCTGAAGGTCACGGCGTCGTCACACCGGCGCGCGTTTTTGGTCGAGGTCATGGGGCGCGACTGCGGTTATCTGGCGCTGATGGCGGGTATCGCAGGTGGCGCGGAAGCCATCGTCGTGCCGGAGGTGGAGACGCAGCCGGAAGTCGTCATGGAAATCCTGCGGCGCGCCTACGACCGGGGCAAGAAACACGGGCTGGTGGTCGTCGCCGAGGGCGCGAAATTCGACGCTGACGAGATCAGTCAGTATCTCAAGGCGCACAACGCCAACGTCGGCTACGAATACCGCGCCACGATCCTCGGTCACGTCCAGCGCGGGGGCACGCCCGGTGCATTTGATCGCCTGCTGGCGACGCGGCTGGCGGCGGAAGCCGCCCGGCTGCTGTGCAAGGGCACAGACGGCGTGCTGGTCGGCTGGCTCAACGATCAGGCGACGCCGACGCCCTACGCAGAGGTGGTCGGCAAGAAGAAGCCGCTCGACCTGCGGCTGTTCGAGCTGGCGGATGTGCTGGCGCAGTAACGCCCGCTACGGGTTCAGGAGCGAAGCCGCCGCCCGGTCTGCGATCCACAAGACCTGTCCCTGTGGTGGGTCGATGATTTGAGCCGGGAATTCGTTGGGGCGCTTCGGGTCGCTCAAGACCTCCCTGAGCGCCTGCGCTTTCTCCTCGCCGACGACCGTGAAGATGATCTTCGAAGCGGCGTTGAGCGCCACCGGCGTCATGGTGATGCGCCAGGTCTGCTTCGGCTCGACGTAGGTCGCTGCGACCCAGCGCTCGCGCTCGCGGAGCGCCGGGGAGTGTGGGAACAGCGAGGCGACATGCCCTTCCGCGCCCATGCCGAGCAGCACCAGGTCGAAGCTCGGCTCGCTCAGCCCACGCACGGAGAAATAGTTGCGCAGGGTTTGCTCATAATCGCGCGCGGCGTCCTGCGGCGGGAGGTTGGTCTGAATCCGGTGGATGTTCTCGACCGGGATCGGGACGTAGTTCAGGAGCGTCTCGCGCGCCATGTGAGCGTTGTTCTCCGGGTCGCTGAGCGATACCGCGCGCTCGTCGCCCCAGAACACGTGCGTCTGCTGCCACGCGACCATCGGCGCATATTCGTCGCTCGCCAGCAGGCGATAAACATCGCGCGGGGTGTTGCCGCCCGCCAGCACGACCGAGAATCGCCGGCGCGCGGTGGTCGCCCTTTTCGGCAGCGGCGACGAAATGCGCCGAGCAGCGTGCGCTACGGCGCTCCGCGTTGGGTAGACCCGGACCGCGACTCGCAACCCCTCCCCGCAGCCGAGCCTCCGCCCGGTGATCAGCCGTGAGCAGGCGGTCTGCGGCTTCGGGACCCCAGCTCCCCGGCGCATAGATTTGCAGCGGCTGCGCCTGCGGCGCTGCCAACTATGCAGGATGTAATCGATCAGCTTCCACGACAGCTCGATCTCATCCTCACGCGTGAACAGCGCCGCATCGCCTGTATAGCGTCGAGCAGCAGGCGCTCACGTAGGCTACTGGCAGCGGCAAATGCTGGAACGTATCGCTGTAGCCGAACTCCGTAACCAGTTGGACTTCGCTGGTCGAGCCGGGCACTTTGGTCTGGAAGCTGAGGTGAATCCCCTCGTCCGGCTGGATGCACAGGCAGAGGAAATTCGGCTCTAGCTGGCGACCACGCGGCAGATTGAAGAACAGGTGCGGCGGGCGGCGAAACTCGACGACGATCTCGGTCGTTTTCTGCTTAAGCCTTGCCGGAGCGCAGGAAGAACGGCACGTCCTGCCAGCGCCAGTTATCGACGTACAGCTTGCTGAGCGCGGCGAAGGTCGGCGTTTGCAAAATCAGGCGCGACACCCTGCGCCTTCAGAATAGCCGCCGTACTGCCGCGCACCGTGTCCGAGAGCATCACCGGGCGCAGAGCGCTCAACGCATGACTTTCTCGTTGCGCAAGGCTTCGGCGCTGACCGAAGCGGGCAGTTCCATCGCCACCAGCGACAGCAGTTGCAGCAGGTGATTCTGGAACATGTGCTGCAATACTTGCCCGTCGTAGTAGCCTGCAGTCGCCAACGTCGACCGTCTCGGCGACCGTCACCTGCGTGATCGACGTAATTCCGGTTCCAGATCGGCTCGAAGATGGTGTTGGCGAAGCGGAAGAACGGGATATTCTGAACCGTTTCCTTGCCCAGATAATGGTCGATGCGGTAGACCTGGCTCCATAATCAAATGCCTCGTGAATGACACGGTTGAGCGCCCGCGCCGAGCCGAGGTCATAGCCGAACGGCTTCTCCACCACCACGCGCCGCCAGCCGCGTCCTCCTGACTGGTCATGCCCATCTGACGAAGGTTGGTGACGACGGCTTCATAGTAGTTGGGGGCAGTCGCCAGATAGTACAGTCGGTTGGCATTCTGCTTCTCGATTTCGTACAGGAAATGATGGAGGCTTGTCGTAATCCTCCGGCGTGTTCGGTCGCCTCTGGCGTAGTACAGGTTCGCCGCGAACTCATCCCAGGACTGTTCATCGAAGCCGTCGCTTTTCTGAACGGCGTCACGCATCATCCCGCGAAAATCATCGTGAGAATAAGGACGACGGGCAAAGCCGACGACCCGTAGCTGCATCGGCAGCCGCTGGCGGCAGTACAGGCTGTAGAGCGCCGGGATCAGCTTGCGGCTGGTGAGGTCGCCCGACGCCCCGAAAATAACGATGGTGTTGACCGTATTCCCATCATTCATGGTCTATTCCCGCATTACCGCATGACCGCCGAACTGGTTGCGCATCGCCGCAGGCAGCTTACCGGCATAGCTCTCATCCTGACGGCTGACGAACCGCATCATCAGCGGAAGCTGATCACCCGGAGCCGGGATGTCGAGGTCAATCGCCTCGCCCACCGTCAGCGACCTTCGCCGCTGTCGGCAACCCAGTCGCCCGATCGTACTCCGGAAGTTCGGGTCATCCTGGAGCGCGTTGGCGATCAGGTCGAGCAGCCACGAGCGCACGACGCTGCCGAAGCGCCAGACTTCAAAATCTGGTACGATCGGACCATCTCGGACTTGGAGCGGAAGATCTCGAAGCCTTCGGCGTAGGCTTGCATCATGCCGTATTCAATGCCGTTGTGAACCATCTTCACGAGGTACCCACAGTAATGGTCATATGCCCCCAGCCGAGGTTCGGTCAGGCCGCGAGCGTCTCGAAGATCGGGCGGAGGCGATCCACGATTTCCTTTTTGCCCGCCGACCATCATGCTGTGGCTTCCTTCCAGCCCCCAGATGCCGCCGCTCGTGCCCACGTCGACGAAATCCAGCCCGCCCGCCTCGACCATCGCCGCGTTACGGATGGTGTCCTTGTAGTTGCTGTTGCCGCCGTCGATGATGATGTCGCCGGGCTGAAGAAGGGTCATCAGTTGTTTGATCTGGTTTTCGGTCACGTCGCCCGCGGGAACCATCACCCACACCGCGCGCGGCGCGCTCAGCTTGCTGACCAACTCCTCGACCGTCGCGGCGGCGACCGCGCCCGCCTCAGCGGCAGCCTGACGCGGTCCCTCGCTGCGATTCCAGACCACCATCTGATGCCCGCCTTGCAGCAAGCGCAGGTTCATGTTCGCGCCCATCTTGCCCAGACCAATCAAGCCGAGTTGCATCGCCGCCTCCTCAATTCATGACAGTTGGTTTCAGCAATTATCGCGCGTCCACAGCGAAACCACAATTTTCGTGGTCGGCACACGACGGGCATCCATAAAAGGACAATCATCATCATGATCGCGTGATTGTCGTGTAATTGTCGGCGGTCACAACTTGTGGCACAATCCAGCCCATTCTCGTGGTCTATCAGAGAAAGAGTGGTACAAGTGCAGCAGACTTCAACTCCAAATGCGCGGGCATCCGTCACCGGAGCCGACGCGCTGAACGCCATCTTCAGCCCGAAGAACGTCGCCGTGATCGGCGCAACCGAGCGCGCCGGGAGCGTCGGACGGACGATCCTGTGGAACCTGATCAGCAGTCCATTCGGCGGAACCGTGTTTCCGGTCAACCCGACGCGCCCCAGCATCCTCGGCATCCGCGCATATCCCAGTATCGCTGCCCTGCCTGAACCCGTCGATCTGGCGGTGATCGTCACCCCGGCGCACAGCGTCCCCGGTGTGATTCAGGAATGCGTCGATGCCGGTGTCAAAGGCGCGATTGTCATTTCGGCAGGCTTCAAGGAACGCGGCCCCGAAGGCGCGGAACTGGAGCGCCAGATTCTGTCCATTGCTCGCTCCGGGAACATGCGCATCGTCGGACCGAACTGCCTGGGCGTGATGCGCCCGCTCTCCGGTCTGAACGCGACCTTCGCCAGCGCGATGGCTCGCCCTGGCAACGTCGGCTTCATCAGCCAGAGCGGGGCGCTGTGCACCGCCGTCCTCGACTGGAGCTTTAAGGAAAACGTCGGCTTCAGCGCCTTCGTGTCCATCGGCTCGATGCTCGATGTCGGCTGGGGCGACCTGATCGACTACCTGGGGCGCGACCCGAACACGCACAGCATCGTCATCTACATGGAATCCATCGGCAACGCCCCCGCCTTCCTCTCGGCGGCGCGCGAAGTCGCCCTCAGGAAGCCGATCATCATCATCAAAGCCGGGCGCACCGAAGCCGCCGCTCACGCCGCCGCCTCGCACACCGGCTCGCTGACCGGCAGCGACGAGGTATTGGAAGCCGCTTTCCGACGCTGCGGCGTCCTGCGCGTGGATCGCATCTCGGACGTGTTCTACATGGCTGAAGTGCTCGCCAAGCAGCCGCGCCCGAAAGGGAATCGCCTGACGATTGTCACCAATGCTGGCGGTCCCGGCGTGCTCGCCACCGACGCGCTGATCAACGGCGGCGGCGAACTGACGCAGCTCACCGACGAGACGATGTCTGCGCTCAACGACATCCTGCCCGCCCACTGGAGCCACAACAACCCGATTGACATCCTCGGAGACGCCGCGCCCGCGCTGTATGCCAAGTCGCTGGAAATCGCCGCGAAAGACCCGAACGCCGACGGTATGCTGGTGATCCTGACGCCGCAGGCGATGACCGACCCCACGCAGACCGCCGAAGCGCTGCGCGCCCTGAACGATCTGGGCGACAAGCCGCTGCTGGCAAGCTGGATGGGCGGTCCCGAAGTCGCGGCGGGCGAAGCGATCCTGAACCGCTCGAATATCCCATCGTTCGCCTTCCCGGATACCGCCGTCCACATGTTCAATTACATGTGGCACTACAACTACAACCTGCGCAGCATCTACGAGACGCCGATCCTTCCGATGGACTCAGATCAGGAGACGCCGGATCGCGCGCAGGTGGACGAGATCGTTAAGAACGCGCTCGCCGAAGGACGCACCATCCTGACCGAGTACGAGTCGAAGCGGGTACTGAGCGCCTACTACATCCCGACCGTCGCCACTCAGCTTGCCGCCGATGCCGACGCAGCGGTCGCCGCCGCCACAAAGATCGGCTACCCGGTCGTTCTCAAGCTGAACTCGCGGACGATCACCCACAAGACCGACGTGGGCGGCGTTCAGCTTAATCTGCGCGATGCCGACGCCGTGCGCGCCGCGTTCGAGCGCATCCAGACCGCCGTCGCCGAACGGGTCGGCGCTGAGCACTTCCAAGGCGTGACCGTCCAGCCAATGGTCAAGCTGGATGGCTACGAGCTGATTATCGGCAGCAGTATCGACCCGCAGTTCGGTCCCGTGCTGCTGTTCGGGACCGGTGGCACGCTTGTCGAGGTGTTCAAAGACCGCGCGCTCGGCTTGCCGCCGCTCAACACCACGCTGGCGCAGCGCATGATGGAGCAGACCAAGATTTATCGGGCGCTGCGCGGCGTGCGTGGTCGCACGTCGGTCAACCTGCCCGACCTGCTCAAATTGATGGTGCGCTTCAGCCAGTTGGTCGTCGAGCAGCCGTGGATCAAGGAAATTGATATTAACCCGCTGCTCGCTTCGCCGGAACACGTGATCGCGCTCGACGCCCGCGTCGTGCTGCACGCACCGGGGACGCCTGAAGACGCCCTGCCCCGCCCGGCGATCCGCCCGTACCCAATGCAGTACGTCGGATCGTGGACGAGCCGCCAGAACCTGGATGTAACGATCCGCCCAATCCGCGCCGAGGACGAGCCGCTGATCGCCAGGTTTCATGAAACGTTGTCCGAGCGCACGGTGTTCATGCGTTATCTGCAAACCATGAACCTGAGCCAGCGCACCGGGCATGAGCGGTTGTCCCGCCTGAGCTTCGTCGACTACGACCGCGAAATCGCGCTGCTGGCGCTGCGCAGCAATCCTGAGAACGACGCGCCAGAGATCATGGGAATTGGTCGCATCGCCAAGAATCGCTGGTCGAACGACGCCGAGTTCGCCGTGATCGTGAGCGACCAGTTCCAGCATCAGGGCTTGGGCAAGGAACTGCTCCTGCGGCTGATGCAGGTGGCACGCGACGAGCACATCGGCAAGATTTACGGTTTCGTGCTGGCGGCGAACAACGAGATGATCCGGTTGGTCGAAGCGCTGGGCTTCCGCATGGAGCCGACCGAGCGCGAGAGCGTTTTCCGCGCGGAGATCGACCTGTAAAGGAGGTTGAATCACAGGGCGAGGTGTTCCTCGCCCCAACAAGCTTATCTGGCAATCAGGGAGTGGCTGGCGCGATCTTCGCCAGCCATTCGCTTAGCTGGGCATAGGTGGGCGCGGCGGTCGCGCCGCCGACGCCCGTGACCGACAAACCGCCGCAGATGTTGCCGTACCGCGCGCACACATCATACGGCGCGTTTTCGACCAGCCAGCCGTACAGGAATCCGGCGTTGAAACAGTCGCCCGCGCCGGTCGTATCGACTTCATCGCCCGCGTGGATGCCGGACACAAGCTGGACGTGACCATCGGCGGCAACCCACGCACCGCGCGCGCCATCCTTGACGACCGCGATCCTGACCCAGCGGCTGAGCTGGCGTGCCGCTTCGGCAACGTCGTCGCGCCGAGTGATCAGGCGCGCTTCACGGGCGTTGGGCAGGAAGATGTCGACAGTCGCCAGCAGCGCCGTCCAGTCGCAGGGCGTGTGTAGCTGCGGCACGTCCTGGCAGTCCATCGAAATCGTCGCCCCGCGCTGGCGGGCGCGCTCGAACAGCGTCGTGTGTTCGGGCGGCAGCAGCCCGCCGACGTGCAGATGGCGGTAGTCCGCCTGCTCGACCGCCTGCATCCAGTAGGCATAGAAATCCGCCGGATCAGGATCGACGTAGGTCAGGAAGGCGCGCTCGCCCTGAAACGGCATCGCCGATGTGATGCGGCGGTACGGCTCGTTCAGCACCCGCCCCCACGCCAGATCGATCCCTTCCTTTGCCGCCAGCTCGCGGACAAACCGGCTGTACTCGTCGGTTCCGAAGTTGGAGACCCAGCCGACATGCGCACCCAGCCGCCGGAGCGCCGTCGCGGTGATGTACATCGCGCCGCCCGTGCTCGTAACGCCCTGACAGTAACATTCACGCCCCAGCACCGGGAATTCCGGCAGCCCGGTGTAGATCAGGTCGTAGAAATAATCGCCTAACAAGAGGATGTCATACTGCCGCGCCATGTGCTGACCGCTCCAATTTCTGGCAGACAACGGCGGCGTCTGAGCGTGTCCGCCATTATCTGTTCTGGCTAACTTGAACTATAATGCAGTCGTGTTCCGATCTCAAAGATGAACTTCACAAATTGTACTGATTCATGTCGACGAATACCTCGAATATTCCCGCCAGAAACAGCCCACACGCCCGCATTCAGACGGGCTTGAACCGCCTGTGGGAACTGCTGACCGCCGCGTCACCCGGCATTGAACACCCGGTGCGGCGGCGGCAGGCGCAGATGCTTTCGGCGCTGCTGCTGGTGCTGATCGGCTTCTCACCGATCACGCTGCTGATCATTCAGCGGGCGGCGGAGACCAATCCCGGCAGCATCAACGACGCTTCGACGCTGGTGGTGACGATCAGCGTGGTAGTGCTCGTCGCGTCGTACGGCTTGAGCCGCACCGTTCACTATTCCATCGCGGCGGCGCTGGCGCTCGTGATCGCGCCGCTGGCGATCTTCTGCGTGCTGATCGTGTCGCCGGGGCATTACCTCGACCTGATCCGCTATCTGGTGCTCAATCTGGTGCTGTGCGGCATCATGTTCTCGCTGCGCACGACGGCGCTGGTCGCCATCACCTACGTCGCCAGCAGCATGATCGTGATGTATTTGCTGATCGACGTGCCGTCCGGCGACCGCCTGTACACGCTGATCTTTATGGTCATGGGCGCGGCGGTCGTGACGGGCTTCATCTACTACCGCGACCGGACTGAAGCCGACCGCCAGCGGGCTATCGCCGCCGCGCGCGACGAACTGCGCGCCAGCCGCGAACTGTACCGCACGCTGGCGCAGAATCTGCCGCAGTCGGCGGTGCTGCTTTTCGACCGCGACCTGCGGCTGCTGCTGGCAGAAGGCGCGGCGCTCGCGCAGCTCGGCTATGCGCGCGATAAGCTCGAAGGGGGGCACTCACCGAAACGCTGCCTTCCGAAGGCGCGGTCGCCGACGACTACCGCGCGGCGCTGGCGGGCGAGGAGCGCACTACCGAGCGGCTGATCGACGGGCAGTACTACCGCGCCCACTATTTGCCTGTACGGGGCGAAAACGGCGAGATCACGTCCGGGCTGGCGCTGCTCCAGAACATCCACGAGCAGAAGCGCGGCGAAGTCGCCGTGCGTGAAAGCGAGGAGCGCTACCGGCTGATCGCCGAAAACGCCACCGACCTGATTTCGGTGCAGTCGCCGGAGCGGACGTATCTGTATGCCTCGCCCGCTTCGATCACGCTGCTGGGCTATCAACCCGAAGAACTGATCGGGCACGCGCTCGACGATTTCCTGCACCCCGAAGATGTCGACCGCGTGCAGCGAGTTTTCACGCGCGCGGTGGAGTCGTCGGGCGTGACCACCATCGCCTACCGCATCCGGCGCAAGGACGGCAGCCACACCTGGCTGGAAAGCGCCAGCCGCCCGGTGACCAACCCGATCTCAGGCTTGCAGATCATCACGGCGTCGCGCGACGTAACCGAGCGAATGTACGCCAACGACGCGCTGCGGCGAAGCGAGGAATTGTTCCGCTCGCTGGTGGCGTCGATGGACAACCTCGTGTTCTCCATCGACCTAACGGGGCGATTCCTCGTCTATCACCCGATGCCGTCGTCGATCTACGATACACCGTTCGATACCGACATCTTCGTCGGCAAGCACTACAGCGAGATTCTGCCGAGCGCGCTGGTGACGAAGCTTGAAGAGTCGATCCCGCTGGCGATGACGACGCTGTCCACCCAGCAGATCGACTACAGCCTGCGCATGGACGGCGACGACCAGTACTACAGCGCGCGCATCTCGCCGATGATCGGCGAAAGCCTGCAACTGCTCGGCTCGACGGTGGTCGTCAGCGACGTGACCGAGGCGATGCGCGCCCGCCAGCGCCAGCAGCGCCTTCTGGCGTTCGAGACGATCCAGCGCGAGATCGGCATGTTATTTCTTGAGGCGGACGACCCGAATCAGGTCATCGATCAGGTGCTATCGTTCATGGGCACGTTTTTGGACGTGTCGCGCGCCTACATGGTACGGCTGCGCGAGAACGAGCGCCTGCTCGACAACATCCACGAATGGGACGCGACGGGCATCAACCCGGAAATGCGCAACCTGCAGGGCATCGCCTACGACGCGCTGTATCCGTCGCTGCTGCCGCTGCTCGCCAACGAAGGCGTGATCGCGCCGGAACACATCCGCGAGCTGCCGCCTGACCTGTACCGCGCCTTTGAAGCCGCCGGGATTCAGAGCGTGCTGATCGTGCCTTTCTACGTCGATCAGCGGCTGGACGGCTTCGTCGGGTTCGACGACGTGCAGCACGCGCGCCCCTGGCTGCCGGAAGAAATCACCGCTGTGCGCACCTTCGTGCAAAGCTGCGCCCGCGTGTTCGAACGTCAGCGCTCGCAACTGGCGCTGATCGACGCCCGCGACACGGCGCTGCGCTCGGCAAGGCTCAAGTCCGATTTCGTCTCCAACATGAGCCACGAAATCCGCACCCCGCTGACCGGGGTGATCGGCATGATCGACCTGCTGCGCGAGACCCGGCTCACGACCGACCAGCAGGAATACGCCGAAGTCGCCCACACCAGCGCCAACCGCCTGATGACGCTGATCGGCGACATCCTGGACTTCTCGAAGATCGAGGCGGGCAAGGTCGCGCTCGAAAACATCCCGCTGGACGTGCGTGGGGTGATCACCGAGGTGCAATCGCTGTTCAGCATACAGGCAGCGAAGAAGCAGCTTCTATTGACGGCAACGGCAGACGAGACCGTCCCGGCGCGCGTGCTTGGCGACCCGACGCGCATCCGTCAGGTGCTGATGAATCTGGTCGGCAATGCCATCAAGTTCACTGAAAGCGGCTCGGTGACGATCACCGTGAAACAGCTTGCCTCGGTACACGGGCGCACGCGCCTGCGCTTCGAGGTCAGCGACACCGGCATCGGCATCCCCGCCGACCGGCAGGCGCAGGTATTCGACAGCTTCGTGCAGGCGGACAGCTCGACCACCCGGCGCTACGGCGGCGCGGGGCTGGGGCTGGCGATCTGCAAACAGCTTGTCGCGCTGATGGAAGGCGAGATCGACGTGACCAGCACGCAAGGCGAAGGCAGCACGTTCGGTTTCACGCTCATGCTGCCGATCATCGCCCTCGCCAACCGCGATGGCGTCAGCGCCGACTTCCAGCATGTGCAGCTGATGGTGATGGACGAGGAAAACAGCGCCCGCTATCTGCTGGCGGAGCAGCTTCGGCAGTGGGGAGCGAACGTGATCGAAGCGGGCACGCCCACCGAAGCGCGCGACCTGCTCATCGCGACGGCGCGGCGCGAGGAAGAAGTCGACATCCTGCTGTTCCGGTCGAACCAGCCGCTGGCGGAACAGGTCGCGTTCGTCGCCGACCTACGGGCGTCGCTCGGCGTGCAGACTCCCCTGCTGGTGCAGCTTTACGACGACGAGGGCGTGGCGAGTTCGGCATTCGACCTGCGGCTTCAGCGCCCGGTGCATCCGTCCGACCTGCACCAACTGCTGGAAAAGCACAGCAGCGGCGACCTCGCGCTGGAAGCCGCGCCGCTGCGCGAAGATCAGGTCGTGGCAGCAGCGAACAACGGGCGGATCCTGGTCGCCGACGACGAAGCCATGAACCGGCAGATCGTCGTCCACGCGCTCGAACAGTTCGGCTACACGGTCGACACCGCGCGGGACGGGCAGGAAGTCCTCGACCTGCTGGCGCAGCAAACTTATCACGTCATCCTGATGGACATCCAGATGCCGGTGATGGATGGTCTCGAAGCGACACGCCGGATTCGGGCGATGGAGAGCGCGACCAGCAAGATACCGATTATCGCGTTTACGGCGAGCACCGAGCGCGGCGAGCGGCAGCGCTACCTCGACGACGGCGTGAGCGCCATCATCGGCAAGCCGTTTTCGCTGCGCGAGCTGCGCCAGACCATCGAGACGTGGGCGGCGTCATCATCGGCGGAAGCGTGAAGGGGAATGTTTGGCTGTCGCCAGGTTCTCCTGTACAGTATTACCAAAAACAGCGCACCTGCGTTTGGTCAACTGTTCGTGGTTACAATCCACGTCGGCGATCTAAGATACGCTGAGTTCCTGTATTCGCATCCCACTATCTGCGGGCAACCCTATGAGCCGAGTCAAAACCCGCTTTCCCACTCCATTCACACACTACGAGATCGGCGATGCTTACGACGAGATGTTCGATGGCGAGGGGGTGGCACGCGAGCATTACCGCACAATCTACCAGCGCCTGTTGGAACTTCCGGCGAGTGAGCTGCAAAGCCGTCAGCAGGACGCCGACCGCTCGTTTCTGCATCAGGGGATCACGTTCACGGTCTACGGTGCGGACGAGGGGACGGAACGCATCTTCCCGTATGATCTGCTGCCGCGCATCATCACCAGCGACGAGTGGTCGGTCATCGAGCGCGGGCTGACGCAGCGCATCACAGCGCTAAATCTGTTCCTGCGCGACATCTATCACGAGGGGAAAATCCTCAACGACGGCGTCGTCCCGCGCGATCTGGTCTATAGCTGTAAGCATTACCTACGGCAGATGCGCGGCGTGCGCGTGCCCAACGACGTGTACGTCGTGGTGGTCGGCACGGACATCATCCGAGTTGCCAGCGGCGAGTTCGTCGTGCTGGAGGACAACCTGCGCGTGCCGAGCGGCGTATCGTATATGCTCGCCAACCGTCAGGTAATGAAATACGTGTTCCCGCACCTGTTCAGCGCCTACGGCGTGCGCTCGATTGACCATTACGGACAAGCGCTGCTGGGGACTCTGCGCGCGCTCGCACCGAAGCGGCGGCTCGACCCGAACATCGTGCTGCTGTCGCCGGGCGTGTACAACTCGGCTTATTTCGAGCACGCCTTCCTCGCCCGGCAGATGGGTATCACGCTGGTCGAGGGGCGCGACCTGCTCGTACACGACAACGTGCTGTACATGCGCACCACCGCCGGGTTGCAGCGCGTGGACGTGATCTACCGCCGCGTGGATGACGATTTCCTCGACCCGCTCGCCTTCCGCCCGGACTCGATGCTCGGCGTGCCGGGTCTGCTCAACGTGTACCGCGCCGGGAACGTCGCGCTCGCCAACGCCATCGGCACGGGCGTCGCCGACGACAAGGCGATCTACACCTTCGTCCCGGCGATCATCCGCTACTATCTGGCGGAAGACCCGATCCTCAACAACGTCGAAACTTACCTCCTCTACGACGAGAAGCAGCGCAAGCACGTGCTCAACAATCTGGAGAGCCTCGTCGTCAAGGCGGTCGGCGAATCGGGCGGCTACGGCATGTTGATCGGTCCGCACAGCACCGCCGCCGAGCGCGAGGAATTTCGCCGCCGCATCGAAGCCGACCCGCGCAACTACATCGCCCAGCCGACGCTGGCGCTGTCGCGCGCGCCGTGCTTCATGGATGGCGAAGTCGAGCCGCGCCACATCGACCTGCGCCCGTACATCCTGTACGGCGACCGGGTGACGATTGTGCCGGGCGGCTTAACCCGCGTCGCGCTGCGCAAAGGCTCGCTGGTCGTCAATTCGTCACAGGGTGGCGGCAGCAAAGATACCTGGGTACTACAGCCGTAGGAGGCGATCATGCTGTCTCGCGTTGCCGATACGCTGTACTGGATGAGCCGCTATCTGGAACGCGCCGAACACACGGCGCGCCTGCTCGACCTGCAGCTTCACCAGATGCTCGAAAAAGACGCGGCAGATTCTGACCCGCGCTGGGAACGTATCATCGCCAGCCTGTACGTCGACGCCCCGCCCAACCTCGGCGGTGATGCCTATAGTCTGGCGCATCTGCTATCCTTTGACACGGCGAACTCCAACGCCATCGTTTCGTGCATCGCCGCCGCGCGCGAAAACGCTCGCCACGTCCGCGAGCAGATCAGCTCGGAAATGTGGGAACAGGTCAACCGGCTGTCGCTTCAGGTGCGCAGCACCCGGCTGGACAATATCTGGGACGCGCAGCCGCACGAGTTCTTCCGCTCGGTCAAGGAAGGCATTCATCTGTTCCAGGGAATCACCGATTCGACCATGAATCACGGCGAAGGCTGGCAGTTCATCCAGATGGGACGCTCGCTGGAGCGCGCGCTGGCGACCGCCACTCTGCTTCGGGTGCATTACCAGGCATGGTCGAGCCAGAACTACCGCCAGACGGTGACCGACACGTTCATGGAATGGATCACGCTGCTGAAATCCTGCACGGCGTTTGAAGCCTACTGCAAGGTGTACACGGCGGATTTGCGCCCGGATCGCATCGCCGAGTTCCTGATCCTCAACTCGGAATTCCCGCATTCGATTCGCTTCTCCGCCAATGCCCTGCACTCGGCGCTGGAATCGGTGGCGCAGTCCACCGAGAGCAAGCGCGCGCGCCGCGTGAACCGCCTCGCCGGACGGCTGCGCGCGACGCTCGACTATGGACAAATTGACGAGATCATGGACAGCGGGCTGTTCTTCTATCTTGAGGACGTGCAGCAGCAGTGTAACCAGATTCACGATACGATATATCAGACTTACATCACCTATCCGATTGAGGAGATGGTATCCTGAGCGATACCGCGTGGAGTCGAGATGTACTACGCCGTCAAGCATGAGACCAGCTTCCGCTACAGCCAACCGATCAGCGAAAGTGTTATGGAAGTTTACATGCAGCCGCGCAGTGAAGGCATCCAGCGCTGTCTGCGCTTCAAGCTGACGACCTACCCACGCGCCCGCGTCTTTGAGCACAGCGATCTGCTCGGCAACGCCGTCCACTCGTTCGACATCCCGGTGCAGCATGAGCAGTTGACGATCAACGCCGAATCCGTCGTCGAGCTGGTCGCGCCGCCGCCTCTGCCGGACGCACTCGGCGCGGACGCCTGGCATGTACTGGATCGGGCGACGAGCAGCGGTGAATACTGGGATATGCTTATGCCCAGCCCCAGCACAACGACTACGCTGCCGCTGCAGGATTTCGTTCAGGAACTCGACATCCGCCGCCATACCGACCCGCTGACGATGCTCCGAGACATCACGACGGCGCTGTATGAGAACATCGACTACACGCCGAACAGCACGGAAGTCGACTCGCCGATTGACGTGGTACTGGAAACCCGCAAGGGCGTGTGCCAGGATTTCGCGCACGTGATGATCGCGCTGGGTCGCAGCCTGGGCATCCCCTGTCGCTACGTGAGCGGCTACCTGTTCTATCACAAGGACGACCGCTCAACGCCGGACGCAACTCACGCCTGGGTCGAGGCGTATCTACCGCAGACCGGATGGATCGGCTTCGACCCGACCAACAACATCCTCGCCGGGGAGCGGCACATCCGGGTCGCCGTCGGGCGCGACTACAGCGACGTGCCGCCGACTCGCGGCATTTTCAAGGGCAAAGCCGAAAGCGAACTCACCGTCGAAGTGAACGTCACGCAGACCGAATCGCCGTTCACGGTTGAGACGCTGGTTCCGGTCACGGGATGGCAGCCGGAGAACGACGAAACACGACCCCAACAGCAGCAGCAACAACAGCAGTGACCCGTACTGACCCCTTCTGACAGTTGAGAATCTCAATCATCTTTGTGAAACATTTATTCTACAACTCTTGCAGAACAAGAGTTCTTATGGTAGACTTTTGAACATGTCGTCACACTTTTCCGTAGTACGACATACAGCATCAGATACCTTGCGCGCATCGTGGTATTGAGCACCTTAACAACTGCATACCCCACAGTTTGTCCAAGCGCATACTTCTCCAGGAAGGAAAACTCCATGTGTGTTCAACTGCTCGCCCAGCGTCTCTTGCCGAGTGTGAACCCGGACGCCAGCGACCGCGCACAGGCGTGGAACGACTGGCTGTCCTCCGGTGGGTACGAGCCGGTGCTCAAGTTCATCCGATGGAGCAACGGGACCAACACCGACGACGAGGAAATCCTACAGGAGACCTTGATCATCGCTTACGTCAAGGTGGAGCGCGGTCTGTATCAGGATCGCAATCTCCCGTTCACCGCGTTTCTGAAAAAGATCGCGTGGTACAAGATCATGGAGGCATCACGCCGAGAGTCCGGCGTGATCCCGCTCGACGATCTGTACGAGATCGTCGCGGAAGACCACCGGGAACATGAGCGCGTCGAGTTCTGGAAGGAGCACGAGGTGCTGAAAACAGCGCTCGCGCAGCTTCCGCCGCGCCGCAGCCGCATCATGGTGCTGTACGAATACGGCTACTCGACCGCTGAAATCGCCGAACGGCTCGGCATCCGCGAAGACCTTGTTCGCAAGGAAAAGAGCCTCGGCTTACGCCAGTTACGGAGCGACCCGGCATTCGCCGCCGTCGCTAGCTGATATTGAGGACTTCTGGGCGGGTCGTTTGACAGGTTTCCGCCCGCCCAGACTTTCTCAACCAGTTTGGTTTTCGGATTTTGGGGCTGCCTGCATTTGGTAGTACTGGTATTACCCGCAGCCCGTTTCGCGGGGTCGTGCAAGCCGCAAGCGTAAAAGCGACCTTATGGTCGCAATTGAGCGGGTTTCAAGCTCCGGCGGCTTTCGGGAAATTTCGGCTATCGATAGCATGTCTGTAAACCACGTTTAGCATTACACTACACATAAGGGCGTCACTGAGATTTCGCAGAATTTCAGCCGCACGACCTATGCGGGGCAATTTGGGGAATGCAGTTCTGATACAAAGCCGCTGCAAACGGCTGGAAACCTGGCAGCGGGCATACATCCACCATCATGATACCCGCAGACCCGGCATCGACCGGGTCTGTGCGCGTTTACGTCACGATTCCCGCGCCGGATACATGAATCGTTGCCAGTGTAACGAAACGGAGCAACCCTTTGGCAGCAAACAGCGAGTTTTCGGTCGAGAACGCGCGGCAGTACAATCACCGCAGCCCATTACGGTGGATTCTCTCGCATCTGTTACAGACCAAACGCTATTTACTGTTGATCCTCACTTTCAGCGTCGGGACGCAGCTTCTGTACTCGCAGGGGCAAATCCTGATCGGTAAGGCAGCCGACGCGATCATCAACCCGGATGCAGGCGACAGCCTGCTGACGATTTCGCTGCTGATCCTCGGCGTGTTCATCGGCAGCGGCGCGGGCGACCTGATCCGCAGCCTGTCGCTCGCGGTCACGGCGGAGCGGCTGGAAGCCAGCACGCGCAAAGAGCTTTACATCAGTCTGCTGGGCAAGAGCCAGACATTCCACGACCGCCAGCGCGTCGGCAACATCATGGCGATGGCGACCGACGACGTGCAGCAGTTGAACTGGATGATCAACCCCGGCATCCTGTTCATTTCGGACATCGTGCTCGGCTTCGGCATCCCGATCATCGTCATCGCCACGATCAACGTTCGGCTGCTGCTGGTTCCGCTGCTGTTCATCCTCGGCTACTACATCGCCGTCCATTTCTACTCGCGCCAGTTGAACCCGGTCACCTACCGCGAGCGCAACCAGTTCTCCAAGATGAACGCCGTCGCCGAAGAAACCATCTCCGGCATCGAGATCGTCAAGGCGAGCGCGCGCGAGGCGTTCGAGCGGCGCAAGTTCCGGCGCAACGCCCGCATGTTTCGCGGCTTCTTCGTCAAGCGCGGCTTCATCGAGGCGCGCTACCTGCCGCTGCTGATCTACGGTATCGCGCTGGGTGGCGGCTTCCTGTATGCCACATCGCTGTACCAGAACGGCATCATCGACATCGGCGGGCTGATCGCTTACGTCGGGCTGTTCAACATGATGCGCTGGCCCGTGTTCGCCTCGATCTTCGCGTTCACGCTGGTGCAGCTTGGCATCGCCAGCGCCGAGCGCGTCCTGGGGATCATCCGCGCCGAGACCGACATCGACGAGAACCTGAGCGGGCACTCGGCTGAAGGTCAGGGGCGACATCCGCTTCGACAACGTGAGCTTCGGCTACGAGGACGGCGTCGTGCTGCAAGGCATCGACTTCCACGTCGCGCCGGGGCAGACGGTCGCCATCGTCGGCGGGACGGGTTCGGGCAAGTCGACGCTCACCGAGCTGATCAACCGGACGTATGACGCAACCGAGGGCGCATCCTGATCGACGGCGTGGACGTGCGCGAGTGGAACCTGACCAGCCTGCGCTCGCAAATCTCGAAGATCGAGCAGGACGTGTTCCTGTTCTCGCGCTCGCTGGCGGAGAACATCGCCTTTGGCGCGCTGGACGCGACGCAGGAGCAGATCGAGCAGGCAGCGCGCGAGGCGCAGGCGCACGAGTTCATCACGTCGTTCAGTGAAGGCTACGAGACGGTGGTCGGCGAGCGCGGCGTCACGCTGAGCGGCGGACAGCGCCAGCGCATCGCCCTCGCCCGCGCGTTCCTGAGCAACCCGCGCATCCTGATTCTGGACGACTCGACCAGTGCGATTGACAGCGCGACCGAGGACGAAATCCAGAAGGCGATCCGGCGCGCGCAGGAAGGACGCACCACCCTGCTGATTACCCACCGGCTGTCACAGATTCGCTGGGCAGATCATATATTGGTGCTGGAGCAAGGGCGGCTGGTGGCAAGCGGCACGCACGAAGAACTGCTGCGCCGGTCGCCGCACTACCGCCGCATCTTCGCCCGCTACGACATCGAGCTGCCGCCGCTGGTTACTGAAGAACCACAGACCGCCTAAGGAGACCCAATGGGCTTCATTATGGATGGACTCGACGCCGAGTCCTACGACCGCTCATACGGCGACCGCTACCTGGTCGGGCGCATCGTCCGCTACTTCCGCCCGCACGTGCGCAGCATGTTGGTTGTGGCGGTGGCGATTGTGCTGACCTCGCTGGTCGATACCAGCCTGCCGATCCTGATCTCGCTGGGCATCGACCGCCTGCAGCAGGATCGGGCGACCGACCTGCTTCCCTTCGCCGTGCTGATCACGCTGGTCGCCAGCTCGTCGTGGCTGTTCAACTTCCTGCGGCGCTGGCTGTCGGCGCGCGTCGTCGGCGACGTGGTGCTGCGCGTGCGCGAGGACGCTTTCGACGCCGTGCTCAAGCGCGACCTGTCGTTCTACGACACCATCGCGTCGGGCAAGATCGTCAGCCGTGTCACGTCGGATACGCAGTCGTTCTCGAACGTGGTCACGCTGACGCTCGACCTGATGAGCCAGATTCTGCTGATCTTCCTGCTGATCGGGTACCTGTTCCTGATCGACGCACGGCTGACGCTGTTCACGCTGGCGCTCGCGCCGTTCATCATTCTGGCGGCGCTGTCCTTCCGGCGCATCGCCCGCGAGACGGTTACGCAGTCGCGGCGCGTGCGGGCGGTGGTGAGCGCGCACATTCAGGAGACGGTCAGCGGCATCGGCGTAGCCAAGACGTTCCGACGCGAGCGCGCCGTTTATGATGAGTTCCTGGATGTGAACCAGCAGTCGTACCGCGTCAACCTGCGCACCAACTTCGTGTTCAGCGCCATCTTCCCAATCCTGAACATCATCGCGGGCGCGGGGACAGCCGTACTGGTGTACTTCGGCGGCGAGACGGCGCGCGCCGGTGGTCTCTCGCCGGAAGCTGGTATCTGTTCATTCAGGGGATCGCGCTGTTCTGGTTCCCGCTGACGAGCATCGCCTCGTTCTGGAGCCAGTTCCAGCTTGGGCTGGCGGCGGGCGAGCGCGTGTTTGGGTTGATCGACGCCGAGGCGAAGGTCGTGCAGACCGACAGCATCAAGCTGCCGGAGATACACGGGCAGATCGATTTCGAGAACGTCGACTTCCGCTACGTCGACAATGAAGGCGTGCTGGATGACTTCTCGCTGAACATCCGCGCGGGCGAGACACTGGCGCTGGTCGGGCACACCGGCGCGGGCAAGTCGAGCATCGGCAAGCTGGTCGGGCGCTTCTACGAGTTTCAGGGCGGGCGCATCCTGATCGACGGGCACGACATCCGCACGCTCGACCTGAGCGATTATCACAGCAAGCTCGGCATCGTCACGCAGACGCCGTTCCTGTTCGAAGGCACGGTGCGCAGCAACATCCGCTACGGGCGCGCGAACGCCACACAGGATGAAGTCGAGCGCGCCGCGCATACAATCGGCGGCGGCGACTGGATCGCCAGCCTGCCGAACGGACTGGACAGCTCAGTCGGCGAGCGAGGCGGCAGCCTTTCGATGGGACAGCGGCAGTTGGTGGCTTTGGCGCGCGTGCTGCTGCAAGACCCGGCGATCTTCATCCTGGACGAAGCGACCGCCAGCGTCGACCCGCTGACCGAGGCGCTGATTCAGGAGGGGCTGGATACGGTCATGAACAACCGCACGTCGATTGTGATCGCGCACCGGCTCTCGACCATCAAGAACGCCGACCGGATCATCGTGCTGCGACAGGGCAAGATCATCGAGCAAGGCAGCCATCAGCAGCTTCTAGCACAGGGCGGGCACTACGCCGAGCTTTACAACACCTACTTCCGGCATCAAAGCCTCGAATACATCGAGCAGGCGAAAAGTCTGCTGGATGCAAACCTCGAAAGCGTGCCGGGCGACTGATGCGAACGGCTCAACAGGCGGCGTCGCGGGACGCCGCCTGTCTTAATCCTCTCCTGCGTGATACGTACCGACCAGAGGTCACTGATATTGGGCGCAGCGTGCTGCGCCCCTACAAAAGCAGAACACAATCGCCAGCAATGTTAGGCACATGGTGTGCGCCCGTGCAAATCATCCCAAAACCTGCTCAGGCTTCGAGCGCGTCGTGGATGAACGTCAGGAACGGCTTCAGGGCTTTGCACAGCGTCAGGATGGTGGCGGTCAGGTCGGGCGACAGCACTTCCGCGTCGCTGAGCGACCGCCCCGCCAGAAACTGCTTGCGGCGCAGCAGCTCAATCGCCGGGTGATCCTTGGAATAGCCCTGCGGCGCAGTCTTGAGCGATTCGCCTTCGAGACCACCAAAATGCCGGACGAACTTCGGCTCATGGATGATCTCGTCTAGTTCGCGCCAGTCGTAGGCGATGCTGCGCCGGACGGCGGCAAGCTGCTCCGACGACGGCGCGTACAGACCGCAGCCCACCCACGAATCGCCGGGGGCGATCTGAAAGTAGTAGGCGCGGTCAACCGACTTGCGCCCGCCCCTGCCGATGACGGCAGCCATGTGCGTCTTGTACGGGGTCTTGTCGGGCGAGAAGCGAATGTCCCGGTTGAGTCGGTAAATGCAGTCCTTCGCCGAAACGCTGCCCAAATCCTCAATGTCGCCAAACCCCGAAATCACGTCGTTGACCAAGGCTTCGAAACTGGCGCGCGCCGCATCGTAGCGCGGGCGGTTCTGCTCGAACCAGGGTCGCTCGTTATGCGTGCGCAGGTCGCGCATGAAATCAAGCGTCGCTTGCAGACTCTGAGGCATCGCAGCATCCCTTCCGGTACGTGATCCACACGACGAAGCATCGATCATTTCTGCGATAGATTGTACCGACGCCCGGCGCGAGCGTCCATCACGGCGCGATCACACTTAACGACCGACCAGCACCACAACCGAGCGCGCCAGCAGCGTGATCCGCCGCTGATCCTTGAGCTTGACTTCCTTGCCCGGATACTGAATGTCGTCAGGCGGGTTCAAGCCCGTGTTGACGAAGCTGTGCCAGAACTTCGATTTAGGCAGCTTCGGCAGGTCAAACACCTGGTCTTTCCAGTGCATGTTCATGGCGACATACACGTCGTCGTCCTGCGCCAGCCCACCCTTGCCATACGCGCCGCACAGCCGGAACGCAAGTGTGAGCGGCTGATCACTCTTGTCGCCCGCCAGGGCTTCGGTGCTGAACCATTCCATATCGGGGCAGCCGACTTTGTTATAGTCCTCATGGCGCTGGAAATGACCGTTGCGCAGCACGGGATGCAATCGGCGGAACCAGATCATCTTCTGGAAGAAACCGAGGATGTCGCCGTTTTGCTCGACGCTCGACCAGTCGAACCAGCTAATCTCATTGTCCTGCCGGTAGGCGTTGTTGTTGCCCTGCTGAGTGCGGGCGATCTCGTCGCCCATCAGGAACATCGGCACTCCCTGGCTAACCATGAGCATGGTCACGGCGTTCTTCATCTGTCGGCGGCGCAGCGCGTTGATCTCCGGGTCATCGGTCGGACCTTCGACGCCGCAGTTCCAGCTTTCGTTCTCGTTGTGCCCGTCGCGGTTGTCCTCAAGATTGGCTTCGTTGTGCTTCTCGTTGTAGCTGACCAGATCGTTGAGCGTGAAGCCGTCGTGCGCGGTGATGAAGTTGACCGAAGCAATCGGTCCGCGATCCGGGTACAAATCCGGCGATCCCTCAATGCGATGAATCGCTTCCTCGACCGACCCTTCTTCGCCCTTGAGATAGCGGCGCATAGCATCGCGGTATTTGCCGTTCCACTCCGCCCAGCGCCCATAGGCGGGAAACGAGCCGACGTGATAGAGACCGTCGGCATCCCAGGGTTCGGCGATCAGCTTGACGTGCGCCAGTACCGGATCGTGGGCGATCAGCTTCAGCAGCGGCGGATCCGCCAGGGGCATCCCGTTCTCGGCGCGCGTCAAAGCAGACGCCAGATCAAAACGGAAGCCGTCGACGTGATACTCCGTCACCCAGTAGCGCAGGCAGTCGACGATGAAGCCGATCACCGCCGGATGGTTGCTGTTGAAGGTGTTGCCCGTGCCGCTGAAGTTGTAGTAGTAGCCCTCCGGCGTGAGGATGTAGAACGTCCGGTTGTCGATGCCCCGGAACGAAATCGTCGGTCCCTTCTCGTTGCCTTCGGCGGTATGGTTGAACACCACATCGAGGATGACCTCGATGCCGTTTTCGTGCAGGGATTTCACCAACTGCTTGAGTTCGTTGGCTTCGCCGCCATCTCTGCCTGACGCGGCAAAGCCCGCTTTCGGCGCAAAGAAACAGACGGTATTGTATCCCCAGTGATTGACCAGCAGCTCGCCGGTCTCGTCGCTGCGGCGCGAGTTTTGCAGCTCGTCGAAATCGAAGATCGGCATGAGTTCAACCGCGTTGACGCCCAGCTCGCGCAGATGGGCGATCTTCTGCATGATCCCGGCATAGGTGCCGGGGTCGCTCACACCAGACGAAGGATGCGCGGTGAAGCTGCGGACGTGCATCTCGTAGATGATCAAATCCTCGATGGGCGTATTGAGCGGCTTGTCATAGCCCCAGTCGAACGGCGGCAAGGTGATGCGACCACGATTGACGAAACCGCCCTGCCCCGCTCCGCGCTCATTCCAGACGCCGCGCCCGGTCACCGCCTGTGAATACGGGTCGAGCAAGATCACACTGGGATCGAAGCGATGCCCGGCTTCCGGCTGATTCGGTCCACTCATGCGATAGCCATATTCGAATTCGTCGGGGTTCAGCCCCTCGACCCGCATAGCAAAGACCGCTCCGACCCGGCATTCGGGCGGAAACGGAATCTCGACGTATGGTTCAGTTTCGCCACGCCTAAAGAGCACGAGCGTGCAGGTATCAGCATGGAAAGAGAAGATGGCGAAGTTCACTCCTTCTGCTGTGAGGGTCGAGCCGAGCGCTAATGGATTTCCGGCAGCGATGCGGAATGTCTCTCCGTGTTTGCCGGTCACGGATGCGAAGGTCGTCGCAGGCATGGT
>JAXLWE010000030.1:0-66838 GCA_046328655.1 Anaerolineae bacterium
CGAGTTCACCGCCGACCTGTGTATCAAGTGCAACATCTGCACGTCAGCCTGCCCGGTCGCTCCGGTAACCGAGTTGTTCCCCGGACCGAAAACCGTCGGACCGCAGGCGCAGCGCTTCCGCTGGAACGAGCCGCGCGGCGACGAATCGCCCGACAAGAGCGTCGATTACTGCTCCGGCTGCGGCATCTGCACGATGGTCTGCCCGCACGGCGTCAAGATCATGGAGATGAACACCCATGCCCGCGAGAAGCTGTACGACGGGCACGTCCCGCTGCGCAACCGGATTCTCGGTCGCTCCGAGCTGATGGGCAAGCTCGGTCACCGCTTCGCGCCGCTCGTCAACTTCGGCGCGCAGATTCGCCCGGCGCGCGTGATCGTCGAGAAGGTGATCGGCATCCACCGCGATGCGCCGCTGCCAGTGTTCCAGTTCCAGTCGTTCCGCGAGTGGTTCACCAGGAATAAGCCGCAGGCGCAAGCGCCGTATCGCGGGCAGATCGCCTATTTCCACGCCTGCGCGGGCAATTACTTCGACACGCAGACCAGCAAGGCGGCGGTGATGGTGCTGGCGCACAACGGCTACGACGTGGTGCTGCCGGAGCAGAACTGCTGCGGGCTGCCGATGCAGTCCAACGTCGAGTTCGACGCGGCGCGGAAGTACGCGGCGCGCAACCTCAACTGGCTGGGCGATTACGCCCGGCGCGGCATCCCGATTGTGGGGGCGAGCACGTCGTGTACGCTCAGCCTGAAAGCCGACTACCGCGAAATCCTCGAAGTCGAGCACCCCGACCGCGATGTGGTCGCCGAGGACGTGTACGACATCAGCGAATTTCTGCTGATGCTGGATCAGCGCGGCGAACTCAAGCGCGATTTCCAGCCTGTTTTCGACGCGCCGACGACCCTGCTGTATCACGCACCGTGCCAGCAGAAGGCGCACCACATGGGGCAGCCCGCGCTCGACCTGTTCGAGCTGATCCCCGACCTGACGGTGCGGCTGGCGGACGCCGCCTGCTGCGGGATCGCCGGGACGTATGGCTACAAGGTCGAGAAGTACCAGATTGCGATGGACGTGGGCAAGCCGCTGTTCGATCAGGTCGAGCAGATCGGCGCGGACAAGCCGGTGATCTGCGACAGCGAAACCTGCCGCTGGCAGATCACGCACGCGACCGGGGCGCGCAGCATCCACCCGGTGCACGTGCTGGCGGCGGCGTATGGGCTGACGGCGATCTAGCGGCAAGTTGTCGCCTTTTGTAGATGCGTCTCGGCGGCTGCGTAACAAAATCCCCTGAACCGACGACTAAAAACCATAACGATACGCTTCTTATAGCGCCAGTTGCGGCTGCGTAAGGGTCTCAAGCTGACGTGAATTGAGCCGAAGTGACGGTTTCGTCGGCAGACAAGACTATCGTCGAAAGGGGGCATCGCATGAAGCAGGTACGCCGGGTCGTTACAGGTGCTTCGGAAGCTGGAACACCTGTGGTCGTCAGTGACAGCATGGTCGACGGCGCGGAACTCAACCTCGCGCCAGGTCACGTGTTTCTGACCCTCTGGGGAAGCGACAGCATTCCTTCTGTGCCGAACGCGGGCGGCGAACCCGGCTTTCAGAGCTGGTATCCGCCTGCTGGAGGGTCTCGCTTCGCCGTAGTGACGCTGCCGCCGCGTGGAACCCCGCCGCCGGATACGAGCGCGCTGACTCCCGAACAGATTCAGGCGGCGATGGCGGACGGAATCGCCGAAGCGGAAGGCAAGCTGCCGGGTCTGCTGCCTTCGATGGAACCCGATCATCCCGGCTTCCACCAGTCGAACACGGTCGAACTCGTGTACGTTCTCAGCGGCGAAGCGGTGGTCGATCTGGATGATGGCAAGACCGTAAGCCTGAGCGCGGGCGATTCGCTGGTGCAGAACGGCATCCGTCACAACTGGCATAACCCCGGACTGGAGCCGCTGGTCTTGCTGGTGACCATGATCGGGGCGAACCGCCTTTGAAAAGCATCACTTCTCACGTATAAAGCACGTTTCCTGTAGAAAGGGCAACCTCATGGCAGTCTCGCAGCGCACCATGAAGCTGTATCAGTCGCTAGCGCACGTGATCGGCTTCCTGACTTCGCCCGACGCGACGGTGAACAACACCGCGCCGGACGCAGCCGATTTTCTGTTCGGCAACCCACACGAGATGCCGCTGGAACGCTTCACGCAGGCGCTTCAGCAGTGGAGCGCGCCGCAGAATAAGGACTGGTTCGCGTACAAGCTGAGCGAAGCCCCGGCGCGGGCGGTCGTCGGGAACTCGCTGCGCGTCCGCTACGGGCTGCCCTTCCGCGACGAGGACATCAACCTGACCAACGGCGGGTTCGCGGCGCTGGCGGTCGCGCTCAACGCCGTCGTCGACCCCGGCGACGAGGTGATCTTCATCAGCCCGCCCTGGTTCTTTTACGAGGCGCTGATTCTGAGCGTGGGCGCGGACGCCGTGCGCGTCAAGGTGAACATGCAGACGTTTGACCTCGACGTGGATGCCATCGCTGCCGCGATCACGCCGCGCACGCGAGCGATCATCGTCAATTCGCCCAACAACCCCACCGGCAGAATCTACCCGGAAGCGACGCTGCGCCAGCTTGCTCAGGCGCTGACCGACGCCAGCAACCGCTACGGACGCCCGATCTACCTGATCTCGGACGAGGCATACAGCCGCATCGTCTACGACGGGCGCTCGTTCATGACGCCGACCGCCTACTATCCCCATTCGTTCCTCGCCTACACCTATGGCAAGACCCTGCTGACACCGGGGCAGCGGCTTGGCTATCTGGCGCTCGCGCCGGACATGCCGGATCGGGAGATGGTCGGAAACGCGATCATGCTGGCGCAGATCACGCTGGGCTATGCCTTCCCGAATGCCCTGCTGCAACACGCCATGCCCGATCTGGAGCGGCTGTCCATCGACATCGAGCATTTGCAGGAAAAGCGCGACCGCGTCGTCGGAGCGCTGCGCGACACCGGCTACGACGTGCATATGCCGGAGGGTACGTTCTACCTGCTGCCGAAATCGCCCATCCCCGACGACGGGCAGTTCATCCGGCTGCTGGCGGAGCAGAAAATCTACTGTCTGCCCGGCTGGATCGTCGAGATGCCGGGCTATTTCCGCGTCTCGCTGACCGCCAACGACGCGATGATCGACCGGGCGCTGCCGGGCTTCGCCGCCGCCCGCCGTCAAGCCGCCGCGTTCGCGTAGGGGACGCATCCGAAACGCGCCGACGGGATGGTTTACAATAGGGCGTAATGGATAAGAGTGTGAAGTGATCCGCTGTGATGCGACTTCTGTGCGCGCTGGTCGCGGCGATGCTGGCGATCAGCGCGTGTACGCTTGGCACGGCGCAGGAAATGCGCGAGAGCAACCTGAACGCGACCCAAGCGGCGCTGCCGCTGGCGACGCTGGAACAGGCGGCTGACCCGCTGGCAACCCCGGCGACGCTCGAATTTCCGCCGACGCCCGCGCTGGTCACCAACGAGTCGGCGGTGTGCGGGCGGCTGCGGGTGGACGTGGGGACTGACCCCGGCAACACGCTGCGCCTGCGCGAGCAGCCGAGCAACTCCTCGACGATCATCCTGCTGATCCCGAACAACAAAGTCGTGATGCGCGTCGAAGGCTCGCAGGAGGTGAGCGCCGGGGGCTACACGTGGGTCAACATCGCATACACCGACCCGAACGGCGTGGTGGCGACCGGCTGGGCGGCGAAGGACGCGATGCGCGACCGCGAGACGCTGCGGCGCGAGGGGTGCTAGGGTGATTTGTGTTAAACTGATAACAGCTTAGCGAGTGGTTGAAAGCCGATGACGACCCAGGAACAACTGTACACCGTCGAGGAGTTTGAGCAGATTATCGCGCTGCCGGAAAACAGCGAGCGCCTGCTTGAACTCGTCAACGGAGAAATCGTCGAGAAGATGCCCACCGAAGAACACGGAATCATCGTCCTGAGAATTGGCTCGCGCATCCTTATCTTCGCCGAAAGCCATCAATTAGGACGCGCTGGTGTCGAAATCCGGCATCGCAACCCAGAGGATCGCTACAACGACCGTCTCCCCGATATTTCGTTCAGCGCCGATACGACGACTCCGGTGGTCACGAAAGGCGCGGTGCTGCGCTTCCCCGATCTGGCGGTCGAGGTCAAGTCGCCGGATGACAGCTACCGCCAGATGCGCGAAAAAGCGGCGTATTATCTCGCCAACGGGACGAAGCTGGTCTGGCTGGTCTACCCCGAAAAGCGGCTGGTTGAGGTTTATCCCGTAGAAGGCGATATTCAAATACTCACAGGCGAGGACATGCTCGACGGCGGCGACGTGCTGCCGGGCTTCTCTATGCCGGTGGGCAACATTTTCTAATTTGCTTCTTTGCATTTCCGCGAAATTCCCCGCTATAATAATCTAATCGAGATTCGATTAATCCTTTTGCGAGGTAGATATGGTTGACAGAGTCGCTTTTGAAGGCGTCAACTTTGAGTTGACCGACGAACAGCAGATGCTCAGAAAGATGGCGCGCGACTTCACGGCGCAGGAGATCATCCCCAAAGCCGAGCATTACGACCGCACCGCCGAATTCCCGATGGACATCATCAAAAAAGGGCAGGAGATCGGGCTGGTCAACCTGAACATCCCCGAAGAATACGGCGGACCCGGCGCGAAGGTGCTGGATGAATGCGTTGCCGGGGAGGAGCTGGCGTATGGCTGCTCCGGCATCAGCACGGCGATGAACATCAACGGGCTGGCGTCGCTGCCGATCCGGCTGGGCGGTTCGGAGCAGCAGAAGGAATACTGGCTGGGCGAGCGGCTGATCGGCAAGGGCGAGCTGGCGGCGTACTGCGTGACCGAGCCGGGCGCCGGGTCGAACGTCGCCGGGATGCAGACCCGCGCCGAGCGCGTTGGCGGGCATTACGTCCTCAACGGCAGCAAGACCTTCATCAGCAACGCCAACCATGCCCACTTCTACCTCGTCTTTGCCGTGACCGACCCGGAGAAGCGGCATCGCGGTATCTCGTGCTTCGCGGTCGAGCGCGGCACGCCGGGGATCACGGTGAGCAAGCACTTCGACAAGCTCGGTCAGCGGGCGGCGGATACCGCCGAGATCACGTTCGAGAACGTCGAAGTGCCCGCCGATAACCGCATCGGCGATGAAGGCATGGGCTTCATGCTGGCGATGCAGGTGTTCGACCACTCGCGCCCCGGCGTGGCGGCGGGGGCGGTCGGCGTGGCGCGGCGGGCGCTGGACGAGTGCATCAAGTACGCCAAAGAGCGCGAGACCTTCGGGCAGCCGATCTGGCAGCATCAGGCAATCGGGCACAAGATCGCCGACATGGCGATCAACATCGAGGCGGCTCGGCTGCTGGTGTGGCAGGCGGCGTGGATGGTCGATCACGGCGCGTCGAACCCGAAAGCGGCAGCTTACGCCAAAGCCTTCGCCGCCGACATGGCGATGAAAACGACGGTCGAGGCGGTGCAGGTGTTCGGCGGCTACGGCTTCATGAAGGAATACCCGGTCGAGAAGCTGATGCGCGACGTGAAGGTGTTCCAGATTTACGAAGGCACGAGCGAAATCCAGCGCAACATCATCGTGCGCGAGCTGTTCCGGTAATGCGCAGCGTTCCCGGTCGCTATATATAACCTCACCCCGACCTCGCATCACTCGGTCGGGCCCTCTCCACAGAGTGGAGAGGGCGGCTGAGCACGGCGAAACGAAGTTTCGCAAGCGAAGCGGGTGAGGTTTTCACTTCTTTGCGCCTATCTCGGCTTTAGGCTTTAATTCATCCATCGGATCATCGACTAGGGATGCCATGCGCCGCATCTTCCCGCTGTTTCTGCTGCTGTTCGCGGCTTGCTGCGCCGCTTCCTGTACCGCCACGCCGGTTCCGGTGCGCGTCCTCGAAAGCTGGCAGCCGCAGGAGGACGCGCTGACGGCGCGGGACGCGGTGCGCGACTGGCGCTTCAGCGGCGAGCAGGGCGATGCGGTGCGCCTGCGCCTCGACGCCAAGTCCGGCGGGCGGGTGACGCTGGCGCTGCTGGATGGTGACGGGCGCGCGCTGGCGGAGGGCGACGACCTGCGCGTCGAGCTGCCCGCCAACGGCATCTACACGGCGCGCGTCCAGCTCGTCGGCGGCGAGGGCACGGCGTACAGCCTGTCGCTCTCGTACTCGGATCGCGCCATACCGTCGGCGACGCCTACCTACACCCATACGCCGACGCCGACGCGCACCCCGACGCCGACATTTACACCCTCGAACACGCCGACGCCGACCTTCACGCCGACGTATACGCTCACGCCCACGCCGGTGTACGCGGCGCTCGGCACGCTCACCGGGCTGCTGGACATGGGCGCGAGCGTCGAAGGCAGCTTCCTGTCCGAATTCGAGCGACATATCTACCTGTTCCGGGGCACGGCGGGGGAGCGCGTCACGCTGTCGATGGGCAGCGTGGCAGGCTCGGTCGACCCGGTGCTGACGCTGTTCGATCCGGCGGGGACGGCGCTCGCCACCGACGACGACAGCGGCGGCGACGGCGCGGCGCTGCTGCGCGACATCCGCCTGCCCATCGACGGCGATTACATCGTGCAGGCGCGCGGCGGCGGGGCGGGCACTTACCGCCTCAGCCTCCAGCCGACCGCCCCGGCGCCCGATCAGCCGACTGCGACTGTGACGCCGCCGCCGGGCACGACGACCCCGGTCGCTGCGGCGGGCGAGGTGCTCGCCGACCACGCGCCCGAACTCGGCATGATCGACCGACCGGGCGCGTTCAACCGCTACTTCGTCGACGCGGAGGCGGGCGAGATCATCACCATCGGCGTGCGCCCGGTGGAAGGATCGACGCTGCGCCCGCGCCTCGAAATCTACACCCCGGCGGGCGAGCTGATGTTCTCGACGGCGCTCGACCGCGATGGACAGGCGCTGATCCCGGCGCTGGGCGTGATCGAGACCGGCAGGTATGCCGTGTTCGTCAGCGACGACGGGCAGGACGGCGGGGCGTACACGATTGCCTACGGGCGCGGCAGCACCCACACCGACGACCAGCGCGGCGGGCTGGACGCCGAGACGCCCGCGCCCAGCTTCCCGATGAACGGCGTGCGCGGCGTGTGGACGCTGCGGCTGAGCGCCGGAGACCGGATCGACGTGCTGGCTCCCGGCGCGGCGCTGCAACTGGTCGCGCCGGATGGGACGACGGTCGCCGAGGGCGGGGCGCGGTGCAGCTCGAAGCGCCTGCCAGCGGCGAATATCAGGCTTACGCCATCGGCACGGCGTACACGTTCGTGTGGCGCTACGAGGTCGTCGCGCCGACGCCCGCCCCGGCGCTGCTGATCCTGTCCGCCGACGCGCCGCTGCCGCCGCAGACGTATCTGTACTATCCATTTCAGGGAAGGCGGGCGGCGCGTTCACGTCCGCGTCGAGGCGCTGGATGCCGGGCTTGACCCGGTGGCGGCGCTGCTCGATGCCAGCGGCGGCACGGTCGCCGAGGGCGACGACAGCGGCAGCAGCCTCGACCCGGATTTTGAGGCGCTGCTCCCGTCGGACGGCACGTATAACCTGCGCATCAACGGCTACGGCGACGCTGGCGGCTCGATTCGCGTGACGATTGAGTTGTTGTCTTGACCCCGTGATCGGGATAGTATTGGCGCGTGCCCTATTGTTCAAATTAGGAGTTTTGTCTATGCGTAATTACCGTGTTTTACTGACTGTGTTGTGCGTCGTTGTCCTCGCGCTACCGCTCGCGGTCAGCGCCCAGGACGAAATGATCATGGGGCAGGACATGATGTCCGCCTGCCCGTCGCCTTCGAACCTGCCGGAGACCGTCAACGTCGGCGCGATTTTCGCTCTGAGCGGCGCGGCGTCGGTATACGGGCTTTCGCAGCAGAACGCGGTGAACCTCGCCGTTCAGCAGATCAACGACGCGCACTATCTCGGCGATGCGACTACCCTCAACGTGCAGTTCGAGGACTCGACCGGGGCGGCAGAGCAGGCAATTAACGCGATGACCAAGCTGGTTGAGGAAGATCAGGTCGTGGCGGTGATTGGACCGACGCTGTCGTCGGAAGCGGTCGCCGCCGATCCGGTCGCGGGTGACGTGGGCGTGCCCGTCCTCGGCGTGAGCAACACCGCCACCGGGCTGCGCGCCGCGCTGGGCGACTATTATCACCGCGCCAGCCTGCCGGAATCCGCCGTGATCCCCGGCACGATTGCGCAGGCGGCTGCCGCGCTCAGCTTGCAGAACGTCGCCGTGCTGTACGGCAGCGACGACGACTTCACGCTCAGCGGCTACGACGTTTTCGTGCAGGCGCTTGCCGATAACAACATCAACATCGTCGACGAGCAGACGTTCGCCAAGGGCGACGTGGACTTCAACGCGCAGTTGACGGCTTCCCTCAGCCAGAACCCCGACGCGCTGGTCGTCTCGGCGCTGGCTGCCGAAGCGGTGCAAATCATCAACCAGGCGCGACAGCAGGGCTACGCCGGACCGATCATCGGCGGCAACGGCTTCAACTCCCCAGCGGTGCTGAACCAGGCGGGCGAGAATGCCGAAGGGCTGATCGTCGGGGGCGCGTGGAATCTCGGCAACCCGAACCCCAGCGAGAGCAGCGTACAGTTCGTCGAGGCGTTTGAAGCCGCCTACGACACCAGCCCCGACCAGTTCGCGGCGCAGGCGTACACGGGCACATGGCTGATCGCCACCGCGCTGCGCTGCGGCGACTCGGTCGAACACGCGGCGCTGAATACCGCCATCGGCGCGATCACGGACATGGAAACGCCGCTGGGCACGTTCAGCTTCGACGCGGACGGCGAGCCAGCGCACGAGCCGATTGCGCAGATCGTCGTGGGCGGCAAGTTCGTCCCGCTGGCGTCGGTGATGAACGCCGAAGCGCAGTAAGCACTCAACAGTCGTACTACGCAATCAGGGGACAGCGCATGTCATAGTGCATGTCCCCTGATTGTTTTTTGCATCGCGTCTTATCCTCTTGACCCCAACCAGCCTGCTTTCACACCGGACGGCGCGTCCGCAAGCGTACCCATGTGTAGACGAAAGGCATCCCCCGCATGAAGTTCCAGAGAATCGATCATATCGGTATCATCGTCAATGATCTTCCCGCCGCGACCGCGTTTTTCCTCAATTTTGGATTTGAAGTGCTGGGGGAAGCCAAAATGCAGGGCGACCTGCTGGAAAAGCTGCTGGGGTTGAAGGATGTTCAGACGGAGTTCGTCATGATCGCGCTACCGGACGGCGGGGCAAGACTGGAACTGATCAAATTTCTGGCACCGCCCGACGAAATCGGGATTCAGAAGCTCCCCGTACATGCCCCCGGTATCCGACATATTGCCTTCGCGGTGGAAGATATTGAAGCCATCGTCGCCGAAATGAAAGCGAAAGGCATGGAGGTGTTCAGCGAGATACAAAACTACGAGAACGAGTACAAATTATGCTACTGTCGAGGACCTGAAGGGATCATTCTGGATTTGGCAGAGGAGATCAGATAATTCAGGGCAAATTGGTGCGATCCCAGGGGCAGGCGTACTATAAACATGAGGTTCCGCCTGGGCATACGCGACACTGATTTGGCATGAGCACCGAGCAGCAGCTCCTCCAGCAGCTAATCAATGCGCTCTCGCTGGGCACAATTTATGCCCTGTTCGCGCTCGGCTACGCGCTGGTGTTCAGCGTGCTGGGCGTGCTCAACCTCGCCCACAGCGCGATTTTCACGTCCGGCGCGGTGATCGGCTTGCTGCTGATCATCGAGTGGAACGTGCCGCTGCCGCTGGCATTTGTGGGCGCGATGGTCGGCGCGGGCGTGCTCGGCATCGTGCTGGAGCTGGTCGCCTTCCGACCGCTGCGGCGGCGCAACGCCCCGCGCATCTCGCAGTTGATCAGCAGCATCGGCGCGGCGCTGCTGATCGTCAACCTGACTCAGCTTCTGTTCACGACGCTGTTCAACACCACCGAAGCCTACTTTCCGCGCGGGCTGATCCCCGACCAGCCGATGCAGCTTGGCGGCGGCGTGTCGGTGCAGCCGATCAACCTGATCATCCTCGCCGTGTCGCTGATTTTGATGCTCCTGCTCCAGCGGCTGGTCAACGCGACGCGCATCGGGCGGCAGATGCGGGCGGTCGCCTTCAACCAGAACACCGCGCGGCTGCTGGGAATCAACATCAGCCGCATCTACCTGCTGACCTTCTTCCTCGCCGGGATGTTCGGCGGCGCGGGCGGGCTGCTCTACGGCTTGGCGTTCGCGCGGGTGACGCCGTACATGGGGCAGGACATCGCGCTGGTGGGCTTGACGGCGCTGGTGCTGGGCGGCTTGGGCAGCATCCCCGGCGCGGTGATCGGGGGCTTTCTGGTCGCCATCTTCCAGACGTTCAGCATCGTGATCGGCGGCAGCAGCTACCGCGACGCGATTGTATTTATTTTCTTCTTTTTGATCCTGCTGGTGCGCCCGCAGGGCTTACTGGGACACCCGGAACAGAGCCGCGCCTGACATGGACTTCTTCCGCAGCATCGGCATCACCGAAACCGTCTTTCAGTTCATGCTGGTCGATGCGATCCTCGGCTTGAGCATTTACCTGCCGCTGTATACGGGCATGTTCTCGCTGGCGAATGCCGGGTTCATGGCGATTGGCGCTTACGCGGGCGTGCTGATCACGCAGCAGTTGGGGCTACCGCTCGGCGTGGGCGTGGCGGGAGGGATGCTGGTCGCCGGGCTGATCGCCATCCCGATTGGCTTGCCGGTGCTGCGCCTGCGCGACCTGTACCTCGCCATCGCCACGATTGGCTTCGGCGAGGTCGTCAGCATCCTGCTGCTCAATTTCGACACGCTGGCGGGCGGAATCCGCCAGTTTTTGACCGGCGACGCGACCCGCTTCGAGCTGATCTATGGGGCGCGAGGGATACGCGGCATCCCCAAGACGACCACCACTGCCGACCTGATCGTGTTTCTGATCCTCGCCAGCTACTTCATCGTGCGGCTGCACCGCTCGCGCTTCGGGCGGGCGATGGCGGCGATCCGGCAGGACGAGCGCGCCGCCGAGAACATGGGCATCAACACGGTCTACACCAAGAACGTCGTCTTTATCCTGAGCGCGATGCTGGCGGGCGCGGCGGGGGTGTTCTCCGGGCATCTGACGCGCATCATCACGCCGGACATCGCCCAGTTCAGCAAGGCGGTCGACATCCTCGCCTACGCCGTGCTGGGCGGCACGTCGACGTTCGTCGGACCGATTGTCGGCGGGCTGGTGCTGGGCGCGCTGCCGGAGGTGCTGCGCTTTCTGGCGCAGTATCGCGGCGTGTTCAACGGCTTGGTGCTGCTGGTGGTGATCGTGTATCTGCCGGGCGGCATCGTCAACCCGGCGGGCTGGCGGCGCGCGTGGCGGCGGGTGCGGGGTGAAGAGTCGCCCGCCTCAGCGGATCGCGTCACATGAAGTCTTCATAGGTCGGCTTGTATTTGGGCACGAGGTAGCTTTTGCTGCGCAGACTGCGGATGGCGCTGAGCGATACCAGTACTCCGCCGATGATGAATATCACGAAGGTGATGAGGAAGACCACGCTGATCAACTGCATCAGCGGCTGGATCACCTGACCGGCGGGCGTATCGTCTTTGACGGGCACGACATCACGCGTCGCCTGCCCCACATGGTCACGCGGCTGGGCATCGCTCGCACCTACCAGAATATCCGGCTGTTCGGGGAGATGACGGCGCTGGAAAACCTGCTGGTCAGCCAGCACGCGCTGGGCAAGGCGACGGTCGTCGGGGCGCTGGCGTTCACGCCCGGCTACCGCCGCGAGGAACGTTTCTTGCGCGACAACGCGATGCTGCTGCTCGACCGCTTCGGGCTGGCGCCGGTCGCTGACGTGCAGGCGCGCACGCTGCCTTACGGCGATCAGCGGCGGCTGGAGCTGGCGCGCGCGCTGGCGACCAAACCCAAGCTGCTGCTGCTCGACGAGCCGACGGCGGGCATGAACCCGGTCGAGACCCACGACCTCGGCGCGCAGATCATCCGGCTGCGCGAGGAAGGCTTGACCGTGCTGGTGATCGAGCACGACATGTCGCTGATCCAGCAGGTGTGCGACGAGATCGACGTGCTCAATCTCAAGGCGGATCGCCGCGCACGGCACGCACGACGAAATCAGGCAGAATCGCCAGGTGATCGAGGCGTATCTGGGCGAGGACGAGGGCGAAACGCATGGCACAGGCGCAGCGTAATCCGCTGCTGGAAGTCCACGATCTGCACGCGGGCTACGGCGCGATCCGGGCGCTGCGCGGGCTGTCGTTCGCGGTCGAGCAGGGGCAAGTCGTCAGTTTGATCGGGGCGAACGGCGCGGGCAAGTCGACCACGCTCAACACCATCAGCGGCTTGATCAAGCCGACACAGGGGCGCGTGATCTTCGACGGGCGCGACATCACCGGCTGGCGCGCCGACCGGGTGACGGCGCTCGGCTTGATTCAGGTTCCCGAAGGGCGGCAGGTGATCGCGCCGATGACGGTCTACGAGAACCTGATCATCGGCGCGCGCGGCGAAACGCTGCAAGCCGACCTGGACGACATTTACGCCCGCTTCCCGCGCCTGTACGAGCGCCGCGACCAGCGCGCCGGGCTGCTGAGCGGCGGCGAGCAGCAGATGCTGGCGGTCGGGCGCGCGCTGATGATGCGCCCGCGCCTGCTGATGCTCGACGAGCCGAGCATGGGACTCGCCCCGCTGATGGTCAACGAGGTGTTCCGCATCATCGGCGACATCAAAAATCAGGGGATTCCGATCCTGCTGGTGGGAGCAGAACGCGCGCAAGGCGCTGCAAATCGCCGACACCGCTTACGTGCTGGAGCGCGGGCGGATCGCGCATCAGGGCGACGCGGCGAAGCTGCGCGAAGATACGTCGGTGATCGCGGCGTATCTGGGATAAAACCGCCTAAGCGCCCGGCAGCCTCAACTTCGCACCTCCATCTGGACAATCTGCACAAAAGAATAGGCGTGCTTCGGTTATTGAAATGTAACTTAACCGCGCGCCCTCCGCGTACAATCGCCCGCGTCTTGTCACATTCTGACAAGTGAATGGGTGAATCTTCATCCCATCTTGATGTCAACAGTCGCGATACAGCCACAGTACAGTATGCAACATTCCCCATACCCATGTCTGGGAAAAATTTCATCCGCGACTCGTGATACCGTGAGGGGGTACCATATGACTGTATTGCTCCGCAAGTTTCTCTACCGTCTGGTCGCCGGGGGGTGCGGCATTCTGCTGATCTTCGCGCTGTCGATGTCGTCGGCAGCCGCGCAGGATACCGCTGGCGACGCGCCGCCCGCCGACGATGCCGTTGCCGAAGTGGTCGTCGAGGAAATCGACCCGGCAGCTACACCGGCGATGCTTTCGGACGTAGAGACCGTCCAGTACAACCTTGATCAGACCTGGGTGCTGCTGGCGGGCTTCCTGGTGTTCTTCATGCAGGCGGGCTTCGCTTTCCTGGAAGCGGGCATGATCCGTCAGGGCGGGGCATTGAACTCGATGGCGGAGAACTTCTTCGACGCCCTGCTGACCGGCATTTTCTTCTGGGCAATCGGCTTCGGGATCGCCTATGGCAAGTCCAACGTCACCTTCGGCACCGACACATTCTTCATTGCGCCGGCATGAACCCGGACGGCTCCGGGCTGAATGGGTCGCTCAGCGTGAGCCAGCCACGCTCGTCGCGGCGGCGGCGGCACAATTGTCACCGGAGCGACCGCCGAGCGCATGAATTTCTGGGGCAAGATCTTCACCATCATCATCGCCGTCATCACCGGTGATCGTCCACTGGTGTGGAGCGGCAGCGAAGGCGCGTTCCTGTACAACAACGGTTACCGTGCATCGCCGGAAGTCTGGCCGTGCACATGGTCGGCGGTATTCTGGCGCTGCTGGGCGCGATATTCATCGGACCACGACGGGGGGCGCATCTGGGGCGATCCGCCGCAGGGTCACAACATGATCAGCGCCACGCTGGGCACGTCTATCCTGTGGTTCGGCTGGTATGGGAGCCAACGTCGGGCTCGACGCTCAGCGCGAGTGATCCGGGGCTGATGGGGCTGGTCGCGCTCAACACGACGATTGCGGCGGCGGCGGGATCAGCGGCGGCGATGTTCTTCGCCTACTTCCGCAGCGGCAAGTGGAACGCCAGCCATCCTGAATGGCCGCCTCGCCGGGCTGGTCGGCATCACGGCGGGGCTGTACCATGTTTCACCAGCAGCGCGCTGATCATCGGCGCCTCCGGCGGGCATTGTGGTGCTGCTGGTGATTGACCTGATCGAAGCCCTCAAGATTGACGATGCGGTTGGCGCGTTCGCGGTGCACGGCGCGTGCGGGGCGCTGGGCTGCCTCGTCATCGGGCTGTTCGGTCTGCCCGCGCTCACGGGCAACGAAGCCGGGCTGCTGGTTGGCGGCGGTGTGAGCCAGCTCATCGCGCAGGTGGTTGGCGTCGCGGTACCGCCGCCTACGTCACGGTCACGGGCGTCATCATGTGGTTCATCGTCAAGGCGCTCGGCATTCTACGCATTTCGTCGAAGGGCGAGGAACTGGGTATCGACGTACGAGCATCGGCAAGACACCCGCTCGACGTGCTGCCGATGCCAGATGATCTGTCGATGGCAGGCGTCACGCACGCTCAACCCGCCGTCGGGGACTGAGCGGCGCTGTCGTGCAGGAATGTCCGGGCGACCCTGATGAGTCCGCCCCGGTTTTTTTTGCTCAGGTCTCACTCGAAACCAGCAGCTCGCTGATCAGAAAATCGGGTCTTTCATAATCTTGAAGTTCGCCGCCCATTCTTCGGCGCCGCTGCGTAGAAGCTCTGCTCGAACGACTCGCGGTCTGCCCACTCGATGGTCGTCATGAAGCGGTACGGCGCGGGCGCGTGGGGGTTGGCGAGCGTCCACTGCTCGTCGATGCGGGCGAAGTCGGTGCGGATCACGCCGGGCATGGCGGCGTTATCCCGCTGATGCTCGCCGAGCCGCCATTTCAGAAATTCGGCTTCGTCGGAATCGTCGGGCAGGTTGTAGAGCAGTCGTTTAATCATCGAGTCTCATTTCTCCTGGATGGTAGAGGCAATAGGCGGCTCGTCTGCTGCCGGATGTCATCGCCAGAGCGAAGACCTGCCGCGCGGCTTCGCAGCAGATATAATGTCACCATTGGAGCCGTCTTTCTGCTGGGATTGTATATGTTTCCTGTTGCTCAGTTCAATAACCCGGATCGAACCCGACTCGCTGTTGTCTTTCCGAAAATCAAAACGCTCTACGGGGACTTCGCCAGAAAGCACCATGTCCCCGGCGTGGCGTATGGCGTCGTCGTCGATGGTGAACTCGTCTTTGCCGGGGGCATCGGCGTCCAGAATATCGAATCGCGGACGCCTGTCACCCCGGACAGCGTGTTTCGCATCGCCTCGATCTCCAAGAGCTTCGCGGCGATGGCGGTGCTCAAACTGCGCGATGACGGCAAGCGTATCTGACGAGCTGGTCGTCACCTATGTCCCGGAACTCGCCAATCAGTCTACCTGACGCGCGACTCTGCCCCGATTACGGTGCGCCACCTGCTGATTATGAGCGCGGACTTCCGGTGACGATCCCGGGCAGATCGACATCTGGATTTCACGCCTGTGCAGTTCTCCGAGGTGATGGCGCATGGACTCGCTTTCTCGACCCCGCCCAACACTTTCGCTACGAGTATTCCAATCTGGGCTACGGCATTTTGGGGCGGGTGATCACCAACGTCGCCGGGATGCCCTACCAGCAGTACATCCGGCAGAATATCCTCGTCCCGCTCGGAATGACCTCCAGCACCTACGATGTACATCAGGTCGACCCGGCGCGGCTGGCGATGGGCTACCGTCGGCTGGGCGATCAGTGGGTTGCCGATCCGCCGCCTGGAAGATGGCGAATTCGGCTCGATGGGTGGTCTGTTCACGACGATCAACGATTTCTCGCGCTATATGGCGTTCCTGCTCTCCGCGTATCCGCCCCGCGACGACGACGAAACCGGACCGATCCGACGCAGTTCGGCACGGGAGATGCAGCAGCCCTGGCGCCAGCGATTAGCGGCGTCGGCGCGCGACCCCGGACGCCCCTGCCTTTACCAGAGCGAGGGCCAGCGCTACGGGCTGGCGTGCGGCGTCGATTCGCTGGTTAGTACTGGTCGCTCACGGCGGCGGACTGCCCGGCTACGGCACGTTTTATCGCCTGCTGCCGGATCGCGGTATCGGCTTGGTGGCGTTCGCCAACCTGACCTACACCTGCCCTCATCCCGTCATGACCCCGGCGTTCCTGCTGCTGTTCAAGACCGGCGGTGCGCCCATGCGCACGCTGCCGCCGTCGGCTGCGCTGCTCGCGGCTCAGGAGACGATCACCCGCCTTTACAGCAGGACGACGACCTGATCACCGGGCAGGCGACCGACTCATTTTCATGTATCAACTGGCGTTCAATGATGAACCGCTGCAACAGCGCCGCGAGCAATTTGCCTCGCTGCGGAAAAGCTTCGGCAAATGCCTGTCGGTGACGCCGATTGAGCCGGAGGACGCCTTACGCGGGCGCTGGACGATGCGGTGCAGCAGGGGGCGCATCGGCGTTTTCGTGACGATGGCATCGTATGCGCCGCCGAAAATCCAGTTCATGCAGCTAACGCTGATCAAGCCGCTCAGTCCTATGCTCAAGCAGATGGTGAGCCAGCTTGTTCAACTCATGCAGGCATGGGATGAGGCGAAAGCGCCGCCGCTGTTCGCGCGTGGAGTCAAACCTGCTGCCGTCCGCGCGCAGTTCGAGGCGCTGCGAGTGCAGTACGGCGCTCTGCGGTTGGGCGACACGCTCGAATGCGACGGACGGACACAGGCGCTCCTCCGGCTGCGCGGTCGGCGCGGCGCGGTCGACATGAAAGTGGTCGTCAGCCCGCGCACCGGCAAACTCACGAAGCTGACGTTCACCCGACCGCGCGAAACAAACTTTGTCCCGTGAGGCGAGATGTATGTAGGAGAGGTAGGGGCGTTCAATTGAACGCCCCTACGGGCAATGCTCAAATATCTGGCAACTACACGCTGACCGAAACTGCCGCGTTACCGGCTTTGTTCAGGCTGAACCCGGCTTGCTGGCTGCCGAGCGACACCCGGTAATCGCCCAAGTAGCCGGTGAACGAAAGCTGACCGCTCGCGTCGGTGGTCATGGTTGTCGGCTTCAGCCACCACTCGCCCCTGACCAGCTTCACCAGCGCCTCGAAGGCGGGCTTGGACGTGTGATCCTTGCGCAGCAGCCCGGCGGGCGCGTTCAGCCAGCCGCCATCGGACAAATCCCACCAGGTAATGGCGCCGACCAGTGGGCGCGAGTACAGCGTTTTGTAGTGCAGCACGACTTCTTCCGCCTGCCGTGCTTCGCCTTCGGGCGTGCTCGCCCACTCGCTCACCTGATAATCGTTCAGGTCGACGATTTCCGGCGGCATCAGATCGCCGGAGACGATGGTCGTCTCGGTGAAGTGGATCGGCAGCCCGAAGCGCTCGAACTGCTCCAGCACGCGCAGCGTCTTTTCGACGCCCCAGTAGCCCTGATGCATGTGCGACTGGATGCCGATCACGTCGATCTGGATGCCCGCTTCCAGACAGCCTTCGATCAGGATGTCGGCGGCGGGCGAGATGTCGAAGTCGTTGAGCAGGAGCGTGGCTTTCGGGTTGGATTCGCGCGCGGCGTCGAACATGGTGCGGATCAATTCGATGCGCCCCAGCTCCTTGCAGATGCGGGTGATGCCGTTGTCGTAGCGGTCGAAGATCGGCATGATGACCGCCTCGTTGACCACGTCCCACATGTCGATCACCCCGGCGAAGTCGGTCACGTCGCGGTGGATGCGGGCGACCTGCGCGTCGAGAATCTCGGCGACGCCCAGCGGCAGCAGCCAGTCCGCCGTGACCGTGTGCCAGCACAGGGGATGCCCTTTGGTCACGCAGCCGTGATCCCGATACCACTGCGCCGCTTTGAGGACGCGCTGGGTATCCGGCTTGCCGCGCTCTGGCTCGAAGCGCCCCCAGTAAAAGGGCAGCGTCGCCTGGTTGAACAGCCGCAAAAACTGCTCGTTGCGGCGCTCCGCCAGCGTCTTTTCGTCGCCGGAAAGCTCGCCGTTCACCAGCGGGATCATGCCGCTGCCCCAATTCGCGCCGAACAGAAACTGGTGATTGGTCTGCTCGACCACGACTTCGTGATTCGCCAGCGGCGCGCCGTCGCGGGTGATGGTGAGCGTAGCAGCAGCCGTCCGGTGCTGGCGGATTGTCGAATCAATATCGTTCATCGGAAACAAGGCTCCTTCAAAAGCGGATATTTTGCGCAGATGCTAACACCGCCAGCGGCTCGCGCGCCAGTCAGCGCGGCGAGCGCCTGCCTCGACGCTATGCTCGCAGGTATCCTGAATTTTTCGCTCAAAACGGAAGTTGCGGTCTCTCTTGAACCGCTCTACACTCAGCCCGGCTTTCTGCTATAATGCGTCTGTTTTGACGAGCCAGCCAGCCGACGATCATGTCCCTGATTACCGCTTCCAATTTAGCCAAAGAGTTCGGTCCCGACGAGATTTTCGGCGGCGTCTCGGTCGACATCCCGCGCGGCGCGCGCATCGCGCTGGTGGGCGCGAACGGCGCGGGCAAGACGACGCTGCTCAATCTGCTGGTCGGGCTGGATACGCCGAGCGCGGGCACGATCTCGCGGGCGCGCAGCGTGCGCGTCGGCTTTCTGCCGCAGCGCCCCGAACTCACCGGGATTCATTCGCTGTGGCAGGAGATGATGTCCGCCTTCGGCGACCTGCGGGCGCAGGAAGCCGAGCTTCGGCGGCTGGAACACGACCTCGCCGACCCCGACAAACACGACGCCGCGTTCGCCGCCTACGGCGAATTGCAGGAGAAATTCGAGCTGGCGGGCGGCTACACCTACGAACAGCGGACGCGGCGCGTGCTGCACGGCCTGGGCTTCGCGCCGGAGGATTACAACCGCCCGCTGACGCAGCTTTCAGGCGGGCAAAAGACGCGCGCCCTGCTCGGTCGGCTGCTGCTGGAAGCGCCCGACCTGCTGGCGCTGGACGAGCCGACCAACCACCTCGACATCGAGGCGATTGAGTGGCTCGAAGGCTTCCTGAGCGATTTCGAGGGCGCGGTGCTGGTCGTCAGCCACGACCGCTACTTCATGGACGCCGTCGCCCGCGTGGTGTGGGAACTCGACTTCGGCACGCTGGAACTGTATCGCGGCAATTACAGCCATTACGTTCGCCAGCGCGAGGAGCGCCACGAGCGGCTGATCAAGGAATACGAGGCGCAGCAGGAATTCATCGCCAAAGAGGAAGAATACATCCGGCGCAACCTCGCCGGGCAGAATACCAAGCAGGCGCAGGGGCGGCGGACGCGGCTGGAGCGCCTCAAGCGCGACTTCCTGATCCGGCGACCGCGCACCCACCGCAACATGAACCTGCGCATGAACGCCTCGTTCCGCAGCGGCGACAAGGTGCTGGAGACCAAGAATCTCGCTGTCGGCTACCCGGATGACCACGAGCCGCTGTTTCGCGCGCCGAACATCGTCCTGCGGCGCGGCGAGATCGCGGCGCTGATCGGACCGAACGGCGCGGGCAAAAGCACATTCGTCAAGACGATCATCGGGCAGCTTGCGCCGCTTTCGGGCGAGATCAAGCTGGGCGCGTCGGTGCAGATCGGCTATTTCGCGCAGGCGCATGAGCTGCTCAACGAAGATAACAGCATCCTCGACGAAATCCTGTCGGTCAAGGAGATGGGCTTGACCGAGACGCGGTCGTATCTGGGGCAGTTTCTGTTTCAGGGCGACGACGTGTTCCGGTCGGTGCGCACGCTGAGCGGCGGCGAGCGCGGGCGGGTGGCGCTGGCGAAGCTGGCGCTGGCAGGCGCGAATTTCCTGCTATTGGACGAGCCGACCAACCATCTCGACATCGACAGCCAGGAGATTTTGCAGAACGTGCTGAACGATTTTGGCGGGACGATCCTGCTGGTCAGCCACGACCGCTACCTGATCAACGCGCTGGCGACGCAAATCTGGGCGGTCAGCCCCGGCAGGCTGGACGTGTTCAACGGCACGTACAGCGAATACGTCGCCGCGCGCCAGCGTGCTGTCGATGCCATCGATGCCAACCGTCCGAAAAACAACGTCAGCGCGCCGAAAGCCGCCGAAAAGAAACATGGGCTGAACCCGCGCCAGCTCGAGCAGCGCGTCGCCGAGCTGGAAGCGCTGATCCCGCAGCTTGAGGCGCAGATCGAGGACATCAGCGCCGAGATCAGCGCCGCCAGCGCCAACGCCGATACCAAGCGGGTGCGGGCACTCGGTGAAGCCTACACGCGGGCGGAAGCCGAACTGCGCTCGACAATGGAAGAATGGGAACGGCTCGTCGATTAGTCGTAGTGCTAAACTCAGCAACATCCTCTACAATGGGGGATATGCTTATCAATGCCCTGCCAACTCAAATGTATATTGCTCTGATGTTGTCTAAATCGGCGGGAGTCCTCGATGGCTGAGGTCTCACGGCTCGACTGGCTCGACGCGCTGCCGTCGCCCATCCTGCTTGAATGGGAAGAACGGATCATATTTGCCAACCGCGCGGCTGGCGACCTGATCGGCTGCGCGCCGCACGAACTGGCGGGAGCGTCTTTCGAAAGCGTGCTCGTCGGCGCGGCGGACGATGCTCAGGCGCAGCGGCGCAGCGGCGAAGAAATCCCCGTCACCTATACCTACGCCAGCATCCAGTACGACGGGCATCCGGCGCATCTGGTGACGGTGCAGAAGCGCGAGCCGAACCACGTTTTCCGCGATGCGATTGAAGGCGGCATCGACCATTTCTTTCTGGTGCGGGTCGAGCGCACGGGGGGCGGGAAAATCCGCGATTTTGTCGTCCTGGACGCCAACAAGCGCGCGGTCGAGAACGTCAGACTTTCCCGCGATAAGCTGATCGGGCACAGCGTCCGCGACCTGCTCGCGCCAGCGGCGGCGAACCGGCTGATCAAGCAGTTGGGCGAGATGCTTGAGGCGGGCAAGGCGACTCACGGCGAGATCAATCTCACTCAGACGCTGCTCAAGGACGGCTGGTACGAAATCCAGTTGATCCCGATTGACAGCAAGCGCCTCGCCGTGTTCCTGCGGGACATCAGCGAGCGCAAGGAGGCGGAAGAAGTCGTTCAGAGCCTCGCGCTGGAAGTGGAGCAGCAGGCGCGCCTGCTGGACGAAGTGCTGTCAGCGACACCCGACGCCTTCATCCTGTTCGACCGCGCCGGACACTATCTCTACGTCAACCGCAAGGGGCTGGAGCAGTCCGGCTTGACGGTCGATCAGGTTTCGGGCAAGACGTGGCGCGAATTGGGCTTCCCGGAAGATGTCGGGCTGCGCTTCGAGCAGCGGCTGCAGCACGTGTTTTCGACCGGGGAATCGCTCACCTACGAGGAACAGTTCCCGACGCTGATCGGGCTGCGCGATTTCGTGACGACGCTGACGCCGATCCACGACAACGACGGCAACGTCATCTTCATGCTCAACACGATCCACGACATCACCGAGCGCAAGGAAGCCGAGCGCGAGCAGCAGAAGCTCTCGACCGAGCTTGAGCAGCAGGCGCGCACCTTTGACGAGGTGCTGTCGACCACGCCCGACAGCTTCCTGATGATCGACCGCGAAGGCAAGTTCCTGTACGCCAGCCCGTCGGCGCTGCGCAACGTCGATCTCGATCCGCAGCAGGTGGTCGGCAAGACGTGGAACGAGCTTGGCTTCCCCGAAGAAGCGGGCAAGAGCGCCGAAATGCTGATGGGGAAAGTGCTGGCATCGGGCGAGCCGAGCGTCATCGAAAATGCCTTCCCGACCGTCGGTGGGCTGCGCCAGTTCGAGAGCATCTACACGCCGCTGCACGACAAGGCGGGCGAGATCGTCGCCATCGTCATCACCAACCGCGACATCACCGAGCGGACGCAGATCGAGGAAGAACTGCGCGAAAACCAGCGCCTGCTCACGTCGATTTACGAGACGGCGCTGGTCGGCATCGCCGTGATCGACGCGGAGGGGCATTACGTGCAGGTGAATCACACCCTGTGCGAGATTTACGGCTATTCGGCTTCCGAGCTGGTCGGCAAGCATTTCTCGATGATGTACCCGCCGGAGACGCTTGAGCGCGGGAAGGACGAACACGCGCAGCTTATCCGGGGGGAAATCGACCGGACGCGCGGCGACTGGGTGATCCAGCGCAAGGGCGGGCAGCATATCGAAGTCAGCGCATATGACAATCTGCTGGTGCGCGACAACGGCGAGCGCTTCCGGGTCGTCGCCGTCACCGACGTGACGGCGCAGAAGCTGGCGCAGCGGGCGCTTGAGGAAAGCGAGCAGCGCCTGACCAGCATCCTCAATTCGATGCAGGATGCCGTGTGGTCGGTGCGCGCCGACAACGACGAGCTGATCTACGCCAACCCGGTAATCGAGACGATCACCGGCTACGCCGCCGAGGATTTCGCCGCCAACAAGCACCTGCTGACCGAGATCGTGCACGCCGAGGATCGCGAGCGCGTCGCCGGGCAGCTTGCCGAGGCGCGTTCCGGCGCGCGCATCGACACCGAATACCGGATTACGCGGCACGACGGCGCGGCGCGCTGGATACACAACCGCTTCTGGCTGGTCGAGGGCGCGGAAATCCGGCGCATCGACGGCATCATGACCGACGTGACCGACCGGCGGCGCGCGGCGGATCAGGCGATGCAGCTTGCCTTCGAGCGCGAGCGCGTCCGCATCCTGTCGAACTTCGTGCGCGACGCCTCGCACGAATTCCGCACGCCGCTGTCGGTGATCAACACCCGGCTGTACCTGCTGGAGCGGGTGGACGACCCGACGAAGCAGAGCGAGTACATCGAGGGCATCCGCGAACAGTCCGAGCGCATCCTCAAGCTGGTCGAGTCGCTGATCACCATGTCGCAGCTGGACAGCATGAGCGAGTTCCGCTTCGAGCGCGTCGATCTCAACCAGGTGCTGACGATCATGAACGTCAACGTCGAGCTGGCGGCGCGGCGCAAGGGATTGACGTTCAAGCACGATCTGTCGACCGAAGTGCTGCCAGTGCGCGGCGAGACGCGCTGGCTGATGATCGCCCTCAATGCCATCCTCGACAACGCCGTGAACTTCACCCCGTCCGGCGGGCAGATCACCCTGAGCGCCTCGCGCCTCGGCGACGACGAGATCGTCATCGACGTGCGCGATACCGGCGTCGGCATCAACAGCGCCGAACTGCCGCACATCTTCGAGCGCTTCTACCGCATCGACCGGGCGCGCTCGATGCAGGGCTTTGGGCTGGGGCTGCCAATCGCCCGCAAGATCGTGGAGATGCACGGCGGGCGCATCGAAATCGAGAGCAAAGTGCAGGAGGGCAGCCTGTTCCGCGTGATCTTCCCCGTCTACACACCGCCAATTGTGGATCGCGCCCGATAGCGCTACACTGGGGCGCGTAACACGAATTGTAAAGTTTCGGAGCGCACATGAAACAGATCGTATTCGCCCTGGCGAGCCTTTTGCTCGCGGGCACGGCGCTGGCGCAGCAGCAGGCGACGCCAGCAGTCCCGTTCACGACTCCTGCTCCGCTGGTGATCGTCACGCCGGAAGCGAACGACGCCCGCGCGGCGACCTGTTCCGCGCCCACCCTGCCCGATTTCGCGCCCTACGTCGTGCGCCCCGGCGACCGCCTTGCCGATCTGGTCGCCAGCGCGCCCGGCTTAACTGTGACCAAGCTTGCCGCCCTCAACTGCATCGACGACCCAGACGCGCTGCCGGTCGGCGCGGTGATCTGGCTGCCGAGCGCCGCGACCGTCCAGACGCCAGCGCCAGAAGCGACGATTGAGGCGACGGCTGAAGCGACCGCCGAACCCGAATTGACCATCGACCATTTCACCGCCAGCGCCGAAACGGTCGTCAATACCGACACGGTGACGTTCGACTGGTCGGCGGCGGGCGAGAGCGCCTATTTCTACCTGTGCCTGGTCGAAGAATGTATGCGCCCGCAGTACGCCGCGCCGCTGCCGCTGGCAGGGATGCTCACGCTGGGCAACTTCACCAGCGCCGTGACGTATCGCTATCGCCTCGACGTGGACGGCGAGACGCGGGACATCAGTATTGACGTCACTTGCGCGTCGGAATGGCTGGGCGGGATCGGCGCGAGTCCGCGCTGCCCGGACGACCCGGCGCTGACGGTGTTCGGCGTGTGGCAGCCGTTCGATCACGGCGTGATGCTGTGGTTCTCGGATACGAAGCAGATTTACGTCATGACCGACGACGGTCAGTTCCGCGTTTACGAGGACGTGTACGTCGAGGGGCAGCCCGATCCGGTCGCCGAGCCGCCGAGCGAGCGCTTCACGCCGGTGCGCGGCTTCGGGCAAATCTGGCTGGCGCTGGGCGGCGCGGACAGTCCCCTCGGCTGGGCGCTGACGCCGGAAGTCGGCTACGACGCGGCGCGGCAAGCCGCCGGGCGCACATCGTACACGACCTACATTCAGGGACCCGGCAGCAGCGTCTACGCCGTCACCCAGCTTCCCGGCGCGGAAGTCGGCTACTGGGCGCAGGTGGCATGGTGAACCACGTCACATAATGCGGGCGCGCCCCAACCCACACGTCTGTTTAGGTGATTATTCCTTGATGATAGGGGCACGACATGAGGGTGTCTAAGAAGCCATCTGAGAATTCCCATTTCACGGGAACGTAAGGGCGTTCAATTGAACGCCCCTACGAGAAACAATCTGAATATTCAAATGGCTTCTGAAAACCCCCTCGCCCATGTAAACGGGGCGAGCGGCAACGCTCCCCCTTCTCCCCACTTGTGTGGGAGAAGGGGATGGCAACCGAACGTTGCGCGGGGATGAGGGGGTTTTCCCTCACGCTCTAAAAATGCTGCGCGCGAAGAACCACAGATTCGCCGGGCGCTCGGCGAGGCGGCGCATGAAATACGGATACCACGCTTCGCCGAACGGCACGTAAATGCGCACCTGATACCCGGCGGCGGCAAGCTCAAGCTGGCGCGCCGAGCGGATGCCGTAGAGCATCTGGAACTCGTAGCGCTCCGGCGGCAGGCTGTGCTCGCGGATCACGGCTTCGGCAGCCTGGATCATGTTCTCGTCGTGGGTAGCGATCTGTAAAAAGGCGGGCGGCGGCGCGAGCAGAAACTCCGACATGACGGCGGCGTAGCTGGCGTCCACGTCGGCTTTGGCGGGGTAAGCGACGGTCTCCGGCTCCAGATACGCCCCCTTGCACAATCGGATGGTCGCGCCTTCCTTCGCCAGATGGCGCATATCGTCTTTGGTGCGGTACAGGTACGCCTGAATCACCGTGCCGACGTTGTCGAAGCCGTCGTCGTCGCGCACCCGGCGGTAGATGCGCAGCGTCGTGTCGGTGTAGTCGCTGCTCTCCATGTCAATCGTGACCGGGATGCCGCGCGCCTTCGCGTCGCTGAGGATGGTGCGCAGGTTATCGAGGCACAGCGGCTCGCCGATGTCCAGACCGAGGTGCGTCAGCTTGAGCGAAACGCCCGCTTTCAGCCCGTCGCGCGAGATGCGCTCCAGGATGCTGCGGTAGGTATCGACGACCGCGCGCGTATCCTCCGCCGCGTGGACGCTTTCGCCCAGATAGTCCATCGACACCAGCAAACCCTGCTGGTTGAGCGCGCGCGCCGCTGCTGCGGCATCGTCTATCGTCTCTCCGGCGATGAACCGCCGCGCCACGCGCCGCGCCAGCCCGACGCTCGTGACCAACCCACGTGACCAGCCCGCCGCCGAAAGATAGAGCAGAAATCGTCTCAGCATATTGTGCCTCTACAATTGGAGAAGGAAACGCAACCCGACCAGGAGCAGGAAAATGCCGTACAACTGCTTGATCGTCTTGGAAGGCAGGCTGATGGTGATGCGCGCGCCCGCCAGCGCCCCGAACAGCAGCCCAACCGCCACCAGCGCCGCCGCCCCCACGTTCAGCAAGCCCTGATTGTAGTCGTTGATGACCGCGCCGATGGTCGTCGGCGGCAGCAGCGCTCCCAGTGACGTGCCAACCGCCACCTTCTGGTCGAAGTGCAGCAGCGCGACCAGCAGCGGCACAATCACCAGCCCGCCGCCGACGCCGAACATGCCGGAGATGATCCCGGCGGTGAAGCCCACGCCCAGCAGCAGATACCAGGGCGCGTTCATCACCGGGTCGGGGACGGTGGTCGGTCCGCTGACCAGCTTCAGCAGCTTGCGCGGCTCCAGAAAGCGCCAGGAATTATAGAGCAGGAAGATGCCGTAGAGCACTTCCAGATTGCCGAGGCTGAGCGCGTCCTGAATGGTTGCGCCCAACGCCACGCCGCTGAACAAGCCGACCGAGACGAACACCGCTGTCATCACGCGCAGCATCCCCGCGCGGTAGTAGGCGATCACGGCGAGGATGGCGACCGGCATCATCAGCGCGCCAAGCGAGGTGGCGATGGCATTGCGCAGCTCAAAGGCGAACAGCGTCGCCAGCACTGGCACGATCACGACGCCGCCGCCGATGCCGAACATCCCCGAAAGGACGCCCGCCGCGATGCCAAGTATCAACAGCCCCAGCGCGTTGTCTGGCATGATGTCTCCAATCATTTTGCGCCGTGTTTCCGCCACCGAGTGTAACAAATTAACGGGCAAAAGTGGACTTAAACGGATTGGTGGTCAATTACTGCCCACTTCGACTCTTTTCGTGGTGGCGAGTCGGCGGCGGTGAGGTCATTTGCGGTTTATCGCGTATAATGGGCTGCCGACCGAGTGGGAAGGAAGATGCGCTTGCAGCAGGCACGCCCCGACGAGTATCCCGATTATCATTTTCTGTTGATTTCGCCCAACCTGGGCGCGGAATGGCTGTTCGACGCCGCCCGCGCGTACTGGGATCGCTTTCGCCCGACGGTCATCAACGACTTCAACTTCATCCTGCTGATCCCGGTGGAGACGACTATCGCCGTCACGGTAGTCGCCCGGCGCGACACCGCCGCCGACCTCGGCGTCCAACTGGCGCAGCGCCGCCCGACCGCGCTCTACGATCCGGTGGTGTTCGACCTGTTCGACGAGACCAAAGCCGCGCTGGAAGAACGCGCCCGCCAGAGCCAGCCGTTCGGCGTGCCGCTCACGTCGCAGCTTCCAGAGGGGATTTCGCCGTTCATCCCCACGCCGCGCCCAACCGCGTCGCCTGTGCCGGAAGGCTACGTCACCGAGACGCCCGCCCCGCCGCCGACCGGCAACCCGGCGTCCACCGGCGAGCCTGTCCCGGTTTCGCCCACGCCCGGCGCGATCACGGGTGGGTGAGCGCGGGCGCGCCTCGCCGTCGTTTATGCGAATGTGCGAGAGACGTATGCTATAATCGGCAAGCAGTCGGCAGCGAAGCCACCGCGCGTGGCGAGGGAATTCATGGAGACGGCGAAACGGGCGAAAGCCCAGCGCATCGAGCAGCAGCCGCTCACGTTGAGCGTGATCATCCCGTGTTACAACGAGGTGGAGACGATTGAGCCGGTTCTGGAGCGCGTCGAAGAAGTCGGCCTGGCGACCGAGATCGTGATCGTCGACGACGGCTCGACCGACGGCACGCGCGACGTGCTGCGCGAGATCGAGGCGCAGGGACATGCCCACGTGCGCGTGATCTACCATGACCAGAACAAGGGCAAGGGCGCGGCGCTGGTGACCGGCTTCAGCCATGCCTCCGGCGATATCATGCTGATTCAGGATGCCGACCTCGAATACGACCCGCGCGATTATCCGGTGCTGCTCAAGCCGCTGCATGAAGGCATCGCCCAGGTGGTGTACGGCTCGCGCTTTCTGGGCGGTCCGCGCAAGGCGATGAACTTCTGGAATATGGTCGCCAACAAAATCCTCACGCTAACGACCAATATCCTCTACAACGCCATCCTCAGCGACATGGAGACCTGCTACAAGGTTTTCCGCGCCGACGTGGTACGCGACATGGTGATCCACGCGCGCGGCTTCGAGTTCGAGCCGGAATTTACGGCGAAGGTGCTCAAGCAGGGGATTCGCATCTACGAAGTGCCGATCTCGTATAACGGGCGCGAGTGGAGCGAGGGCAAGAAGATCAGTTGGACGGATGGTCCCGTCGCCATGTGGACACTGATCAAGTACCGCTTCGTGGATTAAGCCGAATTCAGAACAGCCGAATACACTCAGTCTTCCGCAAACATCGCATCACGATGATATGGGTTCGCGCCGCCCGCGAACGGCTCGCCGAGGATGCCGGACAGCAGGTCGAGCGTTGGCGTGCTGTCGCCCACGTAGACCACGATCAGGCGCGAGGCGTGATACAGATGCGGTGTGGCGAACCAGTTGACCAGCGTCGCGCCGATGTCGCTGCTCACCCACGCACCGTCGCTCGAAAAACGGGCAGCGTCGGCGAGGGCGTCGGGTTCGGCGGCGTACTCGTACACCTGAACGCGCTCCTCGCCCACCCGCAGCAGCTTGCCATCGGCGTGCAGGAACGCCAGCGAAACGCGCCCTTCCGGCGCGACGGACGCCCCGGCAGCCCGCAGCGCGTTGGCGAAGCTGTCGTATCCGGTGACGGCTTCGACCGCCGTCGGGGGTGGCGGCGGCTTGACGAGCGAAATCGCCTCCGAAAGCGTCACGCTCTGACCGCAAGCCGTGAGCAGGAGCATCAACAGGACGAGACCGGCGAACAAACGGCGCATGGACAGCCATCCTTTCCGTTCCACAAGATTAGACGCATTTGGGGACGAAAAGGTTGCAAATTGGCTGTCAGCTATGAGCTATCAGCGGTCAGCCGTCAGCAAGCTTCGCCGAGGGTTTATAGAATTTTACAGGAGAATGGGCACGACATGTCGTGCCCCTACGACCCGACCCCTCATGCGGTGCAACCTTCGGGCGGTTTAAACTTCCAGCGACTTGCGTACAAACAAAAAGCCCCAGGCGTTCAGCTTGGGGCTTCGGAAGTTCGCTGCCTGACGGATTACGTGAGGCGGGTGTAGTACTCGATGATCAACGTTTCGTCGACGGGGACGGGGATGTCGTTGCGCTCCGGCAGGGTGGTGAACTGGGCGGCAAAAGCGTCCCGGTCGACCTGAAGGTATGCCAGATTATAAGCGACGCCTTCCATCGCCTCAAGGACGTGCACATTCTTGCGCATCGGCTCCTTGATCGAGATCGTCTGCCCCGGCGCGACCGAGAACGACGGCAGGTCGACGCGCTGACCATCGACGAGGATGTGCCCGTGCTTGACGAACTGACGCGCTGCCCAGATGGTGGGCGCGAACCCGGCGCGGTAGACCAGATTATCCAGACGCCGCTCCAGCAGGCGGAGCAGGTTCGTGCCGGTGTTGCCCGGCTGGCGACGCGCCTTGAGGAAGTAGCGCCGCATCTGCGTCTCGCGGATATTGAAGATGAACGACAGCTTCTGCTTTTCGTTCAACTGCAAGCCGAAGTCGCTGCGCCGACCGGAGCGATACTGCTTTTCCTTGCCGTGATCGCCGGGCGGGTACGGGCGCTTTTCCAGAATCTTCTGATACTTCGTGCGCGGGATCAGCACTTCGCCGAAACGCCGCTGTACTCTCGCTTTAGGTCCGTGATAAGAAGCCATCTAAAATCCTTGTGTTCAAACGCGCCAGACAGGGGGCACGGGTCTTTCACTGTCGAAAGTGGGTAGTATTGTATCCGACTTTTTGGAGATTTCTAGGGTGGGTTTCGTTTCTCGTCCACGCCGAGCGCGTACACCACCCGCCGATCCCAGCCCGCCGCCGATGCGACCGCCTTCGCCGCCAGCTTGAGCGGCTCGCCCGCCGCCAGCCGCGCGCGTAATTCGGCGCGGACGCGGGCTTCATCCCACGCCGCTTCGACCTGCGGCGGCGCGCCCGCCACTACCAGCACGACCGACCCTGGCGCGGGTTGATCCCCGAAATATGCCAGCGCCTCGTCGGTCGTCCCGCGAAAGACGATCTCGCCGGGCTGCGTCAGCGCGGCGGCGACGCAAACGCGCCGGTCACCCAGCGAAGCCAGCAGACGATCCAGCGCCGTTGTGACAGAAGATGTCACAAAAATCATCGTGTCACGCTCAAGCGCGAGGCTGTTCAGGTCGTCCGGCAGCGCGCCGACGCAGACGAAGGCGTCGGTCGGCAAGCCGGACAGCACCAGCGCCGTGATTTCGGCGCTTGCGCCGGGCAGCGGCTCGACACGGATGCCGCGCGCAATCGCCGCGCGCACGATTTCGTGGGCGGCGTCGCCAATGCCGGGCGTGCCGGATGCCGTGACCAGCGCCACGTCGCCATCGGGCAGCGCAGCCAGCGCGGAATCGTAATCGATGATCATTGTGGAAATGCCATGACGGTCAATCAGCGCCTGCGTATCGGTCGGGCTGTCGGTGGCGATGGCGCGGACTTCGCGCAGGATGCGCAGCGCGCGCAGGGTGATGTCGTCGGGGTCGCCGAGCGGCGTCGGCACAAGGTAGAGGGTGGGCATCACAAACAGATAGGGGCGTTCAATTGAACGCCCCTACGGAGATCGCATATTCTATCGGTTGGGTTACGCCAGCGCGTCGTAGCCGGGACCCTTCGAGTAGAAGTCGTAGTTCGGCTGGATGTCCGCCGTCAGATCAACAACTTCACCGCCTGCCGCCGCGACCCGCGCCTTGCTGTCAAACGGGATGCGCTCCTGCCCGGCTGCCATCTCGTAGGAGGCGGGGACTTCTTCTTCGATGAAGATCGCTTCATACGGGCATTCGGGGATGCACGCGCCGCAGTCGATGCAGGTATCCGGGTCGATGAAGTACCAGGGCCACTCGTTTTCCGGCTGACCGGGGATGATGCATTCGACCGGGCACACTTCCACGCACGCGCCGTCGCGCAAACACAGGCTGGTGATGATATGGGTCATGGGTAGTAAGCTCCTTACTTGTTTCCACCTATGCAGGCAAATTTACCGCAGTTGCGGCGGAGAGTCTGGAACTTTTGTTGGATTTTTAACTGTGGGTTTTGACAAAATTACGCGCGGTTTGTTGTGACTTAACCACAGTTAAATTTTATTGATACGGTCGTTGGGCATGGCGTTGGTCTCGGCGAGATATTCCAGCCCGGTGCGGTCGACTACGTAGACGTTGCGCCCCTTCTTGCGCAGCAGCCCGGCGTTCATCAAGCCGCGCAGCGCCCGCCCGACGACTTCGCGGGTCGTGCCGAGGATTGACGCCATTTCTTCCTGCGTCAGCTTGGACGGCGTTTCGGAAATCTGGTCGGCGTAGGTCGTCTCGTGCAGGAACAGCTTCGCCAGCCGCGAGGGGATGCTGCGGAAGGTCATGTCCTCCAGCCGCTCGATGTATTCGCGGTTGAGATGCGCCAGCGCCTGCACGGTGTTGCTCAGCAGGGTGCGCTCGGTCGTCATCAAGTCCATCAGGCTCTGGTGGCTGATGACCAGGACTTCGGCGTTGGTCACGGCGACGGCGTTGAAGGGATTGTGCCCGCCATCGACCGCCGCGACCTCGTTGAAGGTGGACGGCGGGCGCAGCAGGCTGAGCGTGTGCAGGCGACCTTCGGCGTTGACGCGGTAGATGCGCACCAGCCCGTCGATGACGATGTGGAAACCGGCGCAGTCCTCGTCCTCGTTGAAGATCACCGCGCCCGCCTGATAGCAGCGGCGGTGCGCCGCGCTCTCGACGCGATCCAGCCCCGACCCGACCATCCCGGCGAAGAAGGGGATGCTCTGCCAGTCGACGATGGCTGTGCTGTACTTATCCTGAATCATGGCAGGTATCGGCTAAATGATGTGGTTCAATTTGAACATACAAACGCCGGGCGATCAACGGGAATCTCCCGGCGTTAGATGAGCATAGGATGAAAAACGGTGCTGCGAGGCTTCGCCGAGGTTAAACCCTCGGCTAGCGCAAAACGTCGCCCACTGAAGGGGCGACGCAAACCAACTACCGTTTCGGTCGCCACGTCTGACTAGCTGGCGGTTTACTTCGGCAGGATTTGCGCCAGCACCACCAGCGTGATGATCAACCCGGCGGCGAGCAGCGCCATGCTGCGCAGGTCGGCGACGACGTAGCTGTAATCCCTGCGCAGCTCGTCCTCGGAGACCGTCAGGGTCGGGTGTTCGAGCAGCTCCGCGACCACTTCCTGGCTGAGTTCGTCGTGCTTGCGCTCGCGGCGGGCGCTCGACCCGGTGCGAACCGAACGCTCGGCACGGCGCTCGCGTGCCGACCGCGCACCATACGTCCGGCGCGCGCCGGCGCTGGTCGTGCGCGGTCCAATCGGGCGGGAGCTGGGCGGGGCGACCTTCGACTCGTCCAGCCGGAGCTGGTCGTCGGTGCGCGCCGGTTCCTCGGCGACAATCGGTTGGTTGGTTGCTTTCTTCTTCGCCATGACAGGCGCTCCTAGCTGATGCGGTCGGCAAAAATGACGATCCGCTGATTGTCAACCTGATAAGGATAACACGAGATCAGGGTTGCTGTCGCCCCCTGACGTGCCAGCAGCACGTCGACATCGTTCGGCTCGACGATGCGCTGTTCGGTGACGGAGTAGGTGAAAACGGTCGTGCGCGTCTGAATCTGGAAGGTGTCGCCGGGCTGGAGCTGGTCGAGATAGCGGAAAAGCTGCCCGTAAATATCGTTGTGGGCGGCGAAGGCGACGTTGCCGTAATCGTCGCCGGGGTTGACACCGTTCAGCACCTGACCGACGCCCTGCTTGAGCGCTTCCCAGTCGACGCCCTGCACAATCGTGGCGTTCAGGTTCAGCTTGGGGATGATCAGCAGCGTCGCCGTATCGCTGGTCGGCGCGGGGCGGTTGAGCGGCGGCTGTACCCACTCGCTGCGCACGCGCGGCAGCAGGAAATCCGGCACTTCGTCGTAGTTGAACTGCGGGTTTTCGGAATAGGTGTGACCGCCGGGCAGCACGACGTTTTCCAGCCGGATGGTCGGCGTCGGCGCAATCGTCGGGATGGTCAGGCGGCGCTGTTCGTCGGCGAGCGCCTGCGCCTGCGCCGTCTCCTGGTCGAGCTTGCCGATTGCCTGAAACAGATTGACGCCGATCACGGCGATCAGCAGCACGGCGACGACTTCGATGACCAGCAGCAGGCGATCCATAACCTTGCGCCGCACCACCGGATTTGCCTTGTTCCGCGCGCGCTCGGCGCTTTCGTCAAAACGCGGTGCGGCTTCGGCGGGCGGGGCGCTCTCGTGGACGACCGGCTGTGTGAGCGAGGCGAGCGCCGCCGCGACCGGATCGTAAGCGGGCATGGCGGCTTCGGCGGCGGGGGGCGGCTCGGCTTCGACCGGCGGCAAGTCCGGCGTCTCGATCACCCGACCGGAGCGCTGCATCCGCTCCATGACCTGCATTCGCTCCTCGCGCCGCTTGATGGCGAGGACGCGCTCCAGTTCTTCCACGCTCAGTTCATCAACCGGGCGCTTGTCACGCATGGGCGTTCACTTTCGCAACCACAGCGAACACTTCCCGCTCGAAGAACCAGCGGAACGGCGGCGTGCGGAACAGCAGCGTGCGCAGGGCGTCGATGACGAAATTCTCGCCGCCGTGCTGGGGCGGGCTTTCCAGCCAGACTTTGCCGCGAAACCCGGCGGCGCGCAGCGTCCGGCTCATGCTCCACATCGACTGTTCGTTGACGTGGACATGCTCGTTGACCGAGACCAGAAATTCGCGCGGGTTTTTGGGATATTTGTCGCCACGCCCCATGAGCGTGCGCACGCGGCGGACGACGGGATAGGCGTAGCGGTCGTACCAGACGTTGGGCGCGGTGTGGACGATGAAGCGACCGTCGGGCTTGAGCACGCGCCGGATTTCCGCGAGCGCCTGATCCAGCTCCCAGGGATGCAGGTGCTCAACCACGTCGAACATCAGCACGCGGTCAAAGGTCGCATCCGGGAAGGGCAGGCTCTTGGCGTCCGCCAGATAGACGGCGGTGCGCCCCGGCGCGACCCCATCGAGCGGGTCGATGACGTGGCGCGACATGTTGACGGCGACCGGCGCGTAGTCGATGCCGTAGGCGTCCGCGCCCAACTGGGCGGCGTGGCGCAGAATTTCGCCGCGCCCGCAGCCCACGTCGAGGACGACCATGCCCGGCGTGACTTCCGCCAGCGCGAAAGCCGATGCCAGCCGCCGCGAGAGCTGCTCGCCTTCGCTGGTGTTGAAGATGTCGTAGCCCTCGCAGGCGGTGCGGAAGTATTCCTCGGTGTACAGGGCGGAGGAAACGGGTTCTTTTTGCTTATCCAACGGCGGCTCGGTCGCGTAACTCTAAGAGACATGCTTACCCGCGATTATACTCGACCGGATAGGCAGCGCAAGGCGCGAAAATGCGGCGCAAGTCGTGATGAAGGAGAGAAAAAGGGGCTTGGCGCTGCCAAGCCCCTACGTGACGATCAATATGATTTTTTTGCTTGGGCGAGCCAAACCGTGCGCCGCTACGAGAGCATGTGGCGTGCGCGGGGTGTAAAGATGGGCAGACACGTAGGTCTGCCCCTACAAACACACCCAGCTAATATGCGTTGGTGGTCTATGACAGACGTGTTCTCGATAGTCATCCCTCCCGAAGTGCTGCGGCGGGCGCGAAGGTGGCGAAGCATGGCGCTCATTCAGGCAGGATGCGCGGCGGGTTCGGCGGGTCGATCCGCGGCGGTTCGGGAGGGTGGATAGTCGGCGGCTCCGGCGGGTGAATGTGGGGCGGTGCTGGTGGATCGATCTGCGGTGGATTGGGCGGGTGGATAGTCGGTGGCTGTGGCGGATCGACTATTGGCGGGTCAATCGGGCGCGGGTCGTCGATGCGCGGCTTTTCGGTTGGCGTCATGGCACGTTCTCTGACGGGTTGCGTAACGCAGATTGGCAATCATATTTCGGGTGAACGAGATGATGCCAGGATGAAGTTTTACTGAGATTAGCCCTGCAGCATTTCGATGTAGCCGCGCTCGATCACACCGCCATTTGCATCGATCAGGTAGCGGATCGGCGCGCCGGTCGGGATGTTGAGGTCGGGGATGTCGCGCTCGGAGATGCTGTCCAGCACCATCACCAGCGCGCGCAGGCTGTTGCCGTGCGCGACGACCAGCACCTTCTTCCCCTGCTTGAGCAGCGGCAGAATGTGCGCCTCGTAATAGGGGATGACGCGGGCGCGTGTGTCCTTCAGGCTTTCGCCGCCCGGTGGGGCGATGTCGTAGCTGCGCCGCCACAGATGCACCTGATCCTTGCCGAACTTGAGCGCCGTCTCGTCCTTGTTCAAGCCCTGCAGGTCGCCGTAGTGCCGCTCGTTGAGCGCCGCGTCGCGGTCAATCGGCAGGTCGGTCTGCCCGGTGACTTCGAGGATGATACGCAGCGTCTCCTGCGCCCGCACCAGCGCCGAGGTGAAGGCGCGGTCGAAGTGATAGTCCTTGAGAAGCTGCCCGGCGTGGCGCGCTTCCTCGATACCGGCTTCGGTCAGCGGGATGTCCGTCCAGCCCGTGAAGCGATTTTCGAGATTCCACTGCGACTGTCCGTGCCGGACGAGCACCAGTTCTCCGTAGCCGGTCATAAACGCGCACCCCGATTGAATTAATCTGACATGTAATGTTGATTATAACAGAAAGGCGGGACAAATGCCCGCCCCTTGACTTTACCGTATCATAACAGGAGATTCCTCCCGCTTTACGCCCGGCGAATCCCGGAAAGCGATGCCTACGCCACCTTCTCGACTTCAGATGTGCAGAATGGGCAGCGGGTAGCAGCCTTCGAGATTTTGCTCGTGCAGTAGGGGCATTCACGGGTGGTGTCGACGGGAGGAGGTGTCGTCGTCGGTTTGAAGCGCTCCATTAGCTTGTTGACCGGCAGGACGACGAAGAAATAGACGACTGCAGAAATGATCAGGAAGCTCAGCAATGCATTGATGAAATGACCGACATTGAATTGCGAGTTGTTGATGGTGAAGGTGATCGCGCTGAAATCGGGCTGACCGCCGAAGGCAGCGATGAGCGGCGTGATAAAATCTTCGACCAGAGCCGTGACGACGCTGCCGAACGCCGCTCCAATCACCACAGCGATTGCCAGATCAACGACATTACCACGTAAAATGAACTCCCGGAAGCCTTTCATGTCTTGACTCCTTGAAATAGTAGCTGCCCATTGATCATTACCGTTTCTAGGATAAACAATAATTTGTATTCGTCATTCCCGCAAACGCCTCTAACCGCACCCAGAAAGGTCGGACAGCCGGAAGGCTAAGCTTGCAAGCTTCAGATTTCATAGAATGTATGGCGAGATTTGAATTTCGTGTTACAACAAGAGGAGAGAGGCAGCGAGGGCAAAGCGGATGAAAAACTGATCCAAGCAGCAGCACTCGGCGACAGCGTCGGGGATATTCCCAAAGCCCGATTTCTCGAACCTCGTCCGCCATGAATCGCCGGAGCCGCCGACCCCGACCGAAGAACCAGACCCCGGCAGTATCACCGGCGTGCTGCCAATCGTCCCCGAAGGCGAGGACGCCGCCAAAGACCGCGACGATCTGGCGGCGGGCAAGCGGCAGTAAACTCTAATCAAGACGGCTGCACGGGTTTGTCCACGTGCAGCCTGCTCGACGCTCAGTGAGCCGACGGCGCAGCGTCCTCAGGGAACACCCCGCGCAGCATTTTGCGATACACCACCAGCCGCAGATAAACGTGCATCCCGGCGCGCTCGTACAGGGCGACGGCGTTGGTCAGGCTGGAAGCATCGACGCCCAGCCCGGCGCGACGGTAGCCGCGATCCCGCAGCAGCGCCAGACTGTGCCCCAGCACGCCGAGCCTAAGCCGTGCTTGCGCCAGCGGCGGCGCACCCCAAGCTCCCATACCCAGCCCATGTCCGTCTGCGACGCCGTAGGGACGGTTCAGGCAGATTCCGGCGATCTCGTCGCCGTCCCAGGCGCACGCGCCAGCCACAGCGAATAATCGCGCTGTTGGCGCGTCAGTGATGTTGTGCGTCCACATCTCGAAGGTCTGAGGTTCGAAGCCCCAGTGATCGGCGAAGGTGTCCATGTGCGTCTGGTAGACGGCATGGGCGTCGCGCGCTTTGTCGAACGGGCGCAGCACGATCCCCGACGGCAGCGGCGGCGCGTCGACAGGCCGGATCCAGTTCCATGCGCATCGTAAGGTAAAGGTGGCGGATGGCGTAGCCCCTCGGTCAAAACAGGCGAATCGCCGCATGATTCAGGTCAATCGTGTGCCGCTGGATGGCGATGGGCTGGTCGGGCGGCAGGTCAGCCTTCTCGACCCACTCGCGCGCCCGCGCTTCGGTCAGCGCGCCCAGTAATCGGGATGGATGTTGCCATCCGCCCAGATGACGTGGATGCCGGTGTCGAAATCCACCCGGCGAAGCCGATCATCTGCCCCTGCGCTTCGAGGATGAACGATCCTGGCGGCGTCGAAGCCGGGGGATCCAAATTCCCGGCGCAGATCGTCGATGGTGACCAGCCGCTCGTCGCCGACGGCGTGGTGGGCGGCATTGGCGAGCGCCGCCATCGCAGGGTAGTCGCCCGGCTGGCAGGGACGGACGGTGAACTGTTCGCGCACGATCATCGCACACACTCCGCGTAACTCATCTTCGCCAAGCGTATCATTTCGGTCTACGAATGTCAATGACGGTCTATGAGGGGTCATCACGTAGCGAAAACGCGGCAGCCGGGCTAAGATGTCAGCGGCTCATCGCGTCAGAGCGGACATTCGCATACACCATCATTTTCGGGACAATCACTTGTCGAAACCAGTCGAGATCATCAACCCTTACGACGACAGCGTGGTGGGGACGGTTGAGGAAGCAGGCGAGGCGGAAGTACGCGCCGCGATAGCGCGAGCGTCGGCGGTCGCCGCGACGATGGCGGCGCTGCCCACCGGGCGGCGCGCGGCGATCCTCAGCAAAGCCGCGTCGATCATCGAGGACGAGGCGGACAGCCTCGCCCGGACGATGGCGCGCGAGAGCGGCAAGCCGATGAAATACGCGCGCGGCGAGGTAGCGCGCGCCGTCGAGACGTTCACCTTCGCCGCCGACGCAGCGCGCAGCCTGCACGGCGAAACCGTGCCGATGGACGCGGCGAAAGGTGGCGCCGGCAGGATCGGGTACTACGTGCGCGTGCCGGTGGGCGTGGTCGCCGCGATTACGCCGTTCAACTTCCCGCTCAATCTGGTGGCGCACAAGGTCGCCCCGGCGGTGGCGGCGGGCTGCCCGATTGTGCTGAAGCCGAATCCGTTCACGCCGCTGACGGCGCTGCACCTCGCCGACATCCTGCGCGAGTCGGGCTTGCCTGACGGCGCGTTCGAGATCGTGATCGGCGGCGCAGACGTTGGCAACTGGCTGGTGACCGACCCGCGCGTCGCCATGATCACGTTCACGGGCAGCGTGCCGGTCGCTCGCGCGATCAGCGCCGTCGCCGGGCTGCGGCGGACGACGTTCGAGCTGGGCGGCAACGCCGCGACTATCGTGGACGAAACCGCCAATCTTGACGCCGCCGTAAGCCGAACGGTCGACGGCGGATTCGCCTACAGCGGGCAGGTGTGCATCAGCGTGCAGCGCATTTTCGTGCAGCGCAGCCGCTACGCCGAGTTCCGCGACCGCTACGTGGCGGCGGCGAACCGGCTGGTGATCGGCGACCCGCTCGACGAGCAGACCGACCTGGGTCCGGTGCTGAACGACGGCGTCTGCCAGCGCATCGACTCGTGGGTGGCGGAGGCGGTCGCGGGCGGCGCGTCGGTGATCGCGGGCGGAAGCCACGACGGGCGGCTGTATGAGGCGACGGTGATCGAGGGGGCGACGCGCGACATGAAGGTGATGCGCGAGGAAGTGTTCGGTCCGGTGGTGTGCCTGACGCCGTTCGACGATTTCGAGGCGGCGCTGGACGCGGTCAACGACTCGCCGTTCGGCTTGCAGGCGGGCGTGTACACCCGCGACCTTGACCACGCGATGCGGGCGACACAGAAGCTCGACGTGGGCGGCGTGATCATCAACGACGTGCCGAGCTTCCGCGTCGACCAGATGCCCTACGGCGGCGTGAAAGACAGCGGCGTCGGACGCGAAGGACCGCGCTTCGCTATCGAAGATATGACCCATCTGAAGATGGTCGTCATCAACATGGGGGTTTCATGACCGACCACTTTTTCCTCGTCCTCGAAGGACTGGACGGCTCCGGCAAGAGCGAGCTTTCGCGCCGCCTCGCCGCGCACATCAGCGAAACCATCGGCGCGGAGCGGGTGCTGCTGACCTTCGAGCCGCGCAACGAGATGGCGGCGGGCGAGTTCTGCCGTGACGTGCTGGGGAAGCGCATCAAGGTGTCGATGCGCACGCTGGCGCTCGGCTTCGCGCTCAACCGCGCCGACCACAACGAGCGCATGATCGCGCCGTTCCTGGACGGCGGCGAGCGGCGGGTCGTGATCTGCGACCGCTACTACATGTCGTCGCTGGTGTACCAGTCGAGCGGCGGCTTGAGCATCGACGACGTGATGGAACTGAACCAGAGCGCTCCCCCGCCCGACCTGACGCTGTTTCTGGACGCCAGCCCGGAGACCTCCTACGACCGCATCAGCGCGCGACAGTTGAAGCTTGGGTTCGCCGACCGCGAGTTGTTCGAGGAACGGCTGGTCGAGACGCGCGCCAAATATCTCACCGTGATCGACTACCTGCGCAAGCGCGGCGAGCAGATCGAGCACGTCGACGCTAACGGGACGCGGCTGGACGTGCTCAACGGCATGATCGCCGTGCTGAACCAGCGCGCCCCGGACTGGCTGCGGCTGGAGCGGCTGGAACATCTGGAGACGGCATAATGGCTGCGCTGCAAGCCGCCAACCTCGCGCTGGCATTCCTGCTGGAACTGGCGGCGCTGGCGGCTTTTGCCTACTGGGGCTTCAACACCGGCGATTCGACGGTCGTTCATGTCGTGCTGGGCATCGGCGTGCCGGTGCTGGGCGCGGTGCTGTGGGGGATTTTCGCCGCCCCAAAATCGAGGCGGCGGCTTCAGGGCGCGTCTTACTGGGCGTTCAAGGTCGCCTTCTTCGCGCTGGCGAGCGCGGCGCTGGTCGCCGCCGGGCAGGTGACGCTCGGCGTTCTGCTGGGCTTGGTCGCTGCCGTCAATCTCATCCTCGCCCGCGTGTGGGGGCAGAGCGATTTCGTCGCCAGCACGTGAGTGCAGAGGAAGATAGTTAAAAACGGGCGCAGCACGCTGCGCCCCTACACCCTGTGTTTCCAATGCGGCTGTGGTTAGAGAATCTGCGAGAGGAAAAGCTGGGTGCGCGGGTGCTGCGGGTTCTCGAAGAAATGCTCCGGCGTTCCCTGCTCGACGATGCGCCCCTGATCGAAAAACAGCACGCGGTCGGCGACCTCGCGGGCGAAGCCCATCTCGTGGGTGACGCACAGCATGGTCATGCCGCTGCGCGCCAGCTCTTTCATCACGTCCAGCACCTCTTTGATCATCTCCGGGTCGAGCGCGGAAGTTGGCTCGTCGAACAGCATGATCTTCGGCTCCATCGCCAGCGCGCGGGCGATGGCGACGCGCTGCTGCTGCCCGCCGGAAAGCTGCCCCGGATACTTCTCCGCCTGCTCCGGGATGCCGACGCGCTTAAGCAGCTCAAGCGCTTTGGCTTCGGCGCGATCCTTCGCCCAGTGGCGCACGTTAATCGGCGCGAGCGAGACGTTCTGCATGACCGTCAGGTGCGGGAACAGGTTGAACTGCTGGAATACCATGCCGATCTCGCGGCGGATGGCGGCGATATTGCGCACGTCGTGTGACAGCTCGATGTCGTCGACGACGATCTGCCCCTCCTGATGCTCCTCGAGGCGGTTGATGCAGCGGATGAAGGTCGACTTCCCCGAACCAGATGGTCCAATGATGACGACACCTCCTGCGGCATGACTTCGACGTTGATGTCGCGCAGGACGTGGAATTCGCCGAACCATTTGTTGACGCCCCGGCAGACGATGATCGGCTCTTTGATGACCGCGCTGTCGGTTTCGTTGGGAAGTGCTGCTGTCGCCATGATGTGTCCTCGAACAATAGCGTTGCCTTGCATGTAGGGGCACGACATGTCGTGCCCCTACGTCGTCATCTGTTTACACTCGTCTGGCTGCGCCGGAGCCGCTGGCTTCGATGCGGCGGCTGACCCACGCCATCAGGTAGCTAAAGACAAAGTACAGCACCGAAATGAACAGGTAGACCTCTTTTTGCAGCCCGATGAACTGCGCCTGCGCGACCACGCTCTGCGCCATGCCGGTCAGGTCGATCAAGCCGACCAGCGCCACCAGCGACGTATCTTTGAACAGGGCAATCGCCTGCCCGACCAGCGCCGGAATCACGATGCGCAGCGCCTGCGGCAGCAGGATCAGCAGGGTGACCTGATAGCCGCTCAAGCCGAGCGCCTTCGCCGCTTCCTCCTGCCCGTGCGGGATCGCCTGCAAGCCACCGCGCACGTTCTCCGCCAGATACGCCGCGCTGAACAGCGTCAAGCCGACCATCGCCCGGAAAACGTTATCGACCTCCGCCAGCGACGGGTTGACCAGCGGCACGAGCAACTGCGCCATGAACAGCACGGTAATCAGCGGGACGCCGCGCACCAGCTCGATGTAGACGACGCAGGTTCCCCTGACGACCGGCAGGCTGCTGCGCCGACCGAGCGCCAGCAACACGCCGAGCGGGAACGAGGCGAGGGTGGCGACAATCGTCAGCAGCATGGTGAGCAGGAAGCCGCCCCAGCGCCGCGTGTCCACGACCGGCAGCACGTTGTTGACGTTGTCGCTGGTCGCCGCCAGCAGCAGCGGCGGGGCGACGAACAGGATCAGCCACAGTGCTGCCGAGGCGATCAATGCGCGCAGGCGCAGCGAATCGCCCCAGCGGGCGCGCGCCGAGCGTCCCATGCGGGCGGCGTACAGCCCGACGAACAGCCAGATCGCCACGCCGACCAGCGCGAACACCGCCGCGCCCACGTCATCCCCCCGGAACAGCGCGCCGATCTTGTTCAGCAGTCCCTCGGCGATGACCGACTCGACAACGCCGAGCAGCGTCACCAGCGCCAGCAGCGGGCGTCCCCAGGGACGGTCGTGGTTGACGCCCGTGAAGTACATCCAGACGATCCAGACGAAGCGCGAGATCAAAATCCCCACGCCGACGGCGTCGAGGCTGGGAATCCCGTAGCACAGGATGAACAGGGCGATCAGCCAGAGCAGCCACAGCCAGGTGGTCGCGCCGCGCACGCGCAGCCGTCTATCGCCGCGCTCGTTGGCGACCGGCGGCAGGACGCGCGCCAGCCCCGCGCCCGCCACGAAGCCGAGCAAGCCCATCCCGGCAAGCTGGAGCATGGGCAGGGAGAGATCGCGGAAGAACGGCGCGATGAACAGGCGCATGTAATCGGGGACGGAGCGATTGCCCTGATACTGGTTGTCGGTGATGATCAGCTCTGGGACGTTCTGTCCGTCGACCTTCGGGCGGATCGCCTCGGTGGTGTAGCCGTCGGACATGCGCACGTACTGGGTGATCGACGTGCTGCCGCCGCCGGGCAGCGCCCGCGAGAAGCTGTTTTCGTTGATCGGGTAGATGCCGGTCGTCGCCAGCAGCCCGGTGCTGTCGCTGATCTTTTGCAGGATGTACCAGCCGTCGGCGGGCAGCGTGAGCGTCAGAGGCTCGGAGTCGGCGGTCAGGCTGGCGCGGGCGAGCGGCTCCAGCGTGCTGGCGAGTATCGTCACCTCGACCGGCGACTGGTTGATCTGGTAGGTCTCGGTCACCGGGTCGGGAATTTGCAGCCCGTTGAGTTCGTCGGTCAGGTCGGCGCGCTGGGCGTCGGTCAGCAAAGCCTGAGCCAGACGGGTTTCCAGAGCGGCGCGCTCCTGAATGGCGCTGAGGCGGTTGATCGCCGCGTTGACCAGCGCAGCGCTGGCGCGGTCGGTGAACCCGGCGGTATCCGCGAGCGGCGCGTCGGCGTTCAGGCTGGCGGCGACGCGCACCACGACGGTCTCGCCCGCACGGGCGACGAAGCCGACCTGAGTCTGCGGCGTTTCGGTGACGGTTCCCGACACGATGGGCGTTTCGCCGACGGCGACGTAAGCCGTGACCGGCGGCACGGTCGCGTAGACCAGCGCCGGGGTGATGAACAGCAGCGCCAGCACGATGATCAGGATGATCACCAGCACGCGGTTGACGCGCAGATAGGCGAACAGCGTGAAGCCGACGACCAAGGCGCACAGCCGCAGCGCCCACTCCGGTCGCCAGAGCGATTCGAGCGGGAAGGTGCCGACCATGAACAGCCGCAGGTTGGTCGTGATCACGAACCAGTTCGCCGCGCCGATAGCCCACTGTAAGACGGCGCTCACCGTCGATACCAGCACAATGAAGCTGATGATCGTCACGATGGTGTCGAAGGTCGATTTGAACAGGTTGGTGCGTATCCACGCGACCGGACCGACCGACAGCACGGGCGGCGGCTTGATCGGCGGCTCGTCGTAGTTGACGATAGCGCGGTCGTCGGGGTCGAAGGTGGTCGCCATGCCCGCTTACCTCGTCACCAACTGGAAGCGCCCGTTAATCCAGTTCATCACCCCGGCGATGATCAGGCTGAGAACCAGGTACGCCACCATGATGATCAGAATGCCCGTCACCGACTGCCCGGACTGGTTGATGACCGTGTACATCACGGCGAAAATGTCGGAATAGGAGATGGCGAGCGCGAGGCTGGAGTTCTTCGCCAGGTTGAGATACTGGTTGCCGAGCGGCGGGATGATCACGCGGAGCGCCTGCGGCAGCACGACCATCGTCAGCACCTGCGAGCTGCTCAAGCCGAGCGCCCGCGCCGCCTCGATCTGCCCATGCGGGACGGCGAGGATGCCCGCGCGCACGATTTCGGCGATGAACGCCGCCGTGTAGATCACCAGCGCCGCCAGCAGGGCGATGTAGCGCGTATCGAGCGTGATGCCGCTGCTGAAGCGCAGCCCGGCGCGCTCCGGCAGCAGCAGCTTGAGCGGGATGCTGCTGTACTGAAGCTGCTCGTCGGCGGTGAGCGCGCCGCTGGCTTGCGCCTGTTCGAGCGGCATCATGGTGACCGTGCCGTTCTGAGTCACCGGGACGGTGGCGGGCAGCGGCTCCGCGCCGACCACGAACCAGCCGATCACGCTGAACAGGACGATGCTCACCAGCGCGTAGCGCCCGCGCGGGTGCGGGTCGCCGGTCTGCTCGGTCAGCCGACCGAGGTATGCCCACATCAGCCCGGCGACGGTGATGCCGATCACGACGAACAGGAACCATTCGGCGAAGCGCGCGGTCGTGTGGATTTCGGGATAGACCAGCCCGCGATTGCTGAGGACGATGACCGGCTTCAGCTCGAGGATGGCGGCGGCTTCCGGCGCGATGCCGAACAGGAACAGCAGCCCGCCGATCAACTGACCGACCGCCGCGCCCAGCAGCGCGCGCGGCGAGCCGAGCGCAAAGCGCAGGAGGGCGATCAGCCCGACGCTGACGATCAGGTAAACCCAGATGAGGCTCTGGCTGCCGATGCCCGCCCCGAACCAGTTCCGTCCGGGCTGCCCGTCCTGTAGAAGTAGAGGAAGCCGACTTCGACGGCGGCGACCAGCCCGACCAGCGCCGGGAGGAGATATTGGCGCCGCTCGCGCCGCATCCGCAGGACGAACAGGGCGACGACGACGTAAAGCGCGAAGCGCAGCGGCAGCGCCACCAGCCCCGGCTGCGGAATCTGGATCGCCTGCTGCAACGCCGGGAGCGCCAGCGCCGCGACGAAATACCAGGCGAAGATTTGCACCAGCAGCGGCGTGTTGCGCAAAATCTCGACGATGAAGCGGGTGATGTTGCGGATCAGCCAGTTGCCGCTGAGCAGGAAAATGCCGCCGAGGATGCCGAGGATGGTCGCGCCCGCCAGCCCAGCGATCACGATGGTCAGCGTATTGCGCACGCCGACCATGAAGGCGTCCCCAGTAACTGTCGTCGGGGGTGTAGCCCGCCGCCCCGCCGATGGCAAAGCCCGCCCGGTTTTGCAGGAAGGTGAGGTTGGGCGTCAGGTTACGGCTTGCCAGCGCCGCGATGATCTGATTGATGAGACCGGAGATAGCAAAGATGACGAGGATAATGAAGATTATTTGACCAACAATCTGCAAAAAACGGATGTCGCTGACGAGGCTAAAGACCGTTTGAAAAACACCTCGCTTCTGTTGCCGCGTCGTGGGCGAAGTCATCCGGCAAATCCCTCAGGAGATTAATTGAGGGGCGATGACAACCGAAGCGGCTGCATCGCCCCTGGATCACAAGCTACTTACATAGACATCAACGGAACGGCGGCGAATACAGCAGCCCGCCATTCGTCCACAGCTCATTCACGCCGCGCGGCAGGTCGAAAATCGTGTCCGGACCCAGATTGCGGGCATAGATTTCACCGTAGTTCCCCACCTGACGGACAATCGCTTCGGCGAAGTGGTTGTCGATGCCCAGGTACGAGCCGCTCTGGTTGCCGCCGTAGCCCAGGAAGCGGGCGATGTCCGCGCCGACGCGCGTGTTGTAGGCTTCGTCGGTCTCGCCCTCAGCCTGAACGTAATCGCCGATGTTAGCGCTGCTGATGCCGAATTCCTCCGCCTGAATGGTCGCGTAGACCGTCCAGCGGATGATGTCGGCGAACTGCGGGTCGCTCTGTGGACTCAGGGGACCCAGCGGCTCTTTACTGATAACCACGTCGAGGATTTTCAGCGCGCCGGGGTCTGCCGCTGAAGCCTTCTGCGAGACCAGACCGCTGCGGTCGGTGGTCACGGCATCGCAGCCGCCCTGATTGAACGTCGCCATGACAGCGTTGAAATCCTGGAAGGTCTGGAGTTGGAAGTCGAGACCGCGATTGCTCATGGCGTCGGTGATGTTGAGTTCGGTCGTCGTCCCGGCGTTGGTGCAGATGATGCCACCCGCCAGGTCTTCGAGCGACTCGACACCGCTGTCCGCCATCACCATGACGCCCTGCCCGTCGTAGAAGGTGGTCGGGGCGAAGGTCGCGCCCCACACCGTATCACGGTTGAGGGTGAAGGTGGTGTTGCGCGAAATCATGTCGACTTCGCCGGACTGCAGGACGGTCTGACGGTCGGCAGCGACCACCGGGCGGAAGTTCACCTTGGTGGCATCGCCGAGGATAGCGGCGGCGACGGCGCGGCAGTAGTCGGCGTCGAAGCCTTCGATTTCACCGGCGGCGTTCGGGAAGCCGAAGCCGGGCAAGGCATTATTCACACCACATTTCAACTCGCCGCGATCCATGATCGCCTGAGTGATTGGTCCAAGCTGGACGGTCGCGTCCTGTGCCAGAACGGCTGTGCTCGACAGCGCGAGCACCAGGATCACCAATAATAGACTACGTCTCAACATTCCCTGGCTCCTTCTGGTAGTGTTTCCGACAAAAAACAAGTTTTGTGGACTGAGATGGCACTTGCCGTCCCAGGTGGAATTAGCAGGGCAGTTTATCGTGCGAATAATCGCTTGTCAAACGGCAGGCTACACAAAAAGCGCTGTGGGAATGTTGTGCGTTATTGGAGCGGCGAGCGTAGCTGATTGAGTTTAGCGATGATGGCGGCGCGCACTTCGCCCGGCTCGGCATGACGCCCCAGCGACTTTTTGGAAAAGACCAGCTCGCCGTTCACTTCGACCTCGAACAAGCCACCTTTGGCGGGGACAAGCGTCCACGAGGCGACATAGAATTCGAGTTCGCGCTCACCTAAGATTTCTGCCGTCAAACTGACGGCGCGGTCGGTATAGTGTCAAGCGGCACAGTACGTTAGTTTGATTTCCAGCAGCGGCTGCTGCATTTGTCGAACTCCTTATGGCTCTGGATCGAGGATAAGATGGTTACAATATAACAGATCACCGGCACAAGGCAAACATGCCGAGGGACCCGCACGTATGGGGATGTCACTCCTGGATGAGACTTACGAAGTGTATGTGCAGATGCGGCGCGGCGGGAAGGAAGCGAAAGCCGTGCTGGAAGCGCTGCGGATGCGCTTTGAACTCCTGACGCCCAACGACCGCGCTGAAATGGCGCGCCGGGTGAAAGCCTGGGAAGCACAGCACGTGAATTCGCCGCTCGCCCGACCGAAGCGGGTGAGCGAAAATGCCCCGCGCGAAGTCGATACCGAGCGGGAATTTCCGAAGGCGGCGGCTGCGCCGGACAAGATGGTTCCCTGCGCGCGCTGCGGCAAGCTGAACGGCGTCAACGACGTGTTCTGCGCCCACTGCGGCAATTTTCTGCGCGTCGATACCAGCCGCCACGAAACGACGCGGCTGGATGAATCGGAAATGGAAGTGCACGGTCCCGACTTTTTCGGTCCGAACTCGACGCTGGTGCTGGTCGTCGCCACCGATAACTTCAGCTACTCCATTCAGCCGCAGCGCTACAAGCACGAGACGGTGATCGGGCGCAGCGAGGGCAGCACCATGAAGCCGGATATCGACCTGAGCGAGCACAACGCCGGGGAGATGGGCGTGTCGCGGCTGCACGTGGCGCTGCAATACAACGCCAAGAACAGCCTGCTGAGCGTCTCGGACATGAAAAGCGCCAACGGCACGTTCATCAACGGGCAGAAGCTGTTTCCGCAGGAAGTGCGCGTGCTGCGCGACGGCGACGAGCTGCGGCTCGGTCGGCTGGTGCTGCGGGTCTACTTCAAGCACCCGGCGACCGCCCAACTGCGCGACGGCGGCTAGCCCGCGACGTACCCCGGCGCGCTGCCGAGCAAGCGCTCCAGCGCGGTGATCGCCTCCAGGCTGCCCATTTTACGAATCGCCCCGGACGCTGCCTGCAAATACGTCCTGAAGATGTGAAATTCGACACCCTGATCGGTCTCGCTGCGGTTTTCGTCGCGGTCGTCCCAGCGCTCCGGCGGCAGCCGAATCAGCGCGCCGACGAAGCCGAGCAGCGCTCCACCGGCGCGGGGATCGCCGGTTTCCGCTAGCACGTCGATCAGCGCTTCGACGGTAGTAATCTCGGCGTCGGGGCGCAGCGCCGCGACCAGCCCCGGCAGGACGCGCAGGTCGGCGCGCAGGTGTGCCAGCGCCCGCGCCGCGTGCGCCGCGCCGCCGTAGGTGTAGTGGGCGCTCTGGACGACGCGGATCAGCGGCTCGACGGCGCTCGCCCCGGCGATGCGGGCGAAGTCGTCGACGATGCGGGCGTAGGCGGGCGTCCAGGCGGGCGCGTCGAGCGCGGCGGTCAGCGTCGGCAGCCCGCGTGGGTCACCGATTTTGCCGAGCGCCAGCACAGCCGCGAGGCGGATGTAGCGGTCGCTTTCGCGGGCATAGGCGGCGATCAGTGGCTCGACCGCGCGCGGGTCGCCGATGTCGCCGAGGATGTAGGCGGCGCGCTCGCGGGCGGCGTTCGTATCTGGCGCTGCGCCGAAGCCTTCAAATTGTGTCCAGTCGGGGGTGGGGTGCTGTCCGCTGAGCAAGGCGATCAGCGGCTCGACGGCGGGCGCGCCGAGCGCCACCAGCCGATCCGCCGCTTCGCGCGCATCCGCCGAATACAGGTGCGCCAGCAGCGGCTCGACTTCGTTCACGGCGCTACGACTCGCCGAGCGCGCGCACCTGCGCCGAGATTTCGGCGACGACGCGCATGAACAATTCCTCCATCAGCCGGTCGTCGACCTGATAGTCGCCGCCGTAGCTGCCGTCGCCCAGCACATCGCGCATGGTCTGCCCGGCGTCGAGCATCGCCAGATTGATCGGCGGCTTGCTTCCGGCGGGCACTTCGGCGACGCGGGTGAACGGGAAATTCTCGCCCCAGTTGGCGTGGTCAAGACGCAGATTATGCTCGGACTGGAACTGGCGCGAGGCGTTTTCGCGCCACCAGTCGTACCAGGCGATGCGGATGATGCCTTCCAGATGCAGGTCTTTGAGGCGCTGCGGCTGCTTGTTGCCGCCGTGACCATTGAGGATGAAGAAGCGGTCGAAGCCCTGACACATCAGCCCGTCGACGACTTCGACCAGTACCAGGTCGAAGGTCTGCTGGCTGAGCGTGATCGTGCCGGGGAAGTCGGCAAAGTGCCCGCTGACGCCGAAATTGAGCGGCGGGGCGATCAGGACGCCCTCGCGCTCGGCGACCGCCAGCGCCAGCCGCGACGGGACGAGGATGTCGGTCATCAGGCTGAGATAGCCGTGTTGCTCGGTCGCCCCGGTGATCAGGATGATGCGGGTGTCGCGTTCCAGATAGTGCTCGACATCCATCCAGTTCAAATCTTGAAGGTGCATCGGGAAGGGTACTCCCTGGTCTGTCGCTGCTTTATATCAGAGTATAGCGGCGATAGCGCGCAGGTATCGTTAAAGATCGCCTGAATCTGACAATCTTTACGCGAAGAATTGACTACAGCTTCTCGCGCAGGAACTTGAGCGTCCATTCCCAGGACAGCCGGGCGCTTTCGGGGTGATACGCCATGCGATCCGCCTCGAAGAACCAGTGCCCCGCGCCGGAATAGACGAAGAAGGTCGCCTCAAGGCTCATGCCCGTCAGGGTGGCGTCGAGCGCTTCGAGAGCTTCGCGCGGCTCGTAGTCGTCGGCTTCGGCGAAATGCCCCTGAAACGCCGCGCGCATGTTCGAGAGATCGCCGTCATACGTGCCGTAGAAGGCGACCAGCGCGCCGACCACGTCCGGGCGGTGGTGCGAGAGATACAGCCCCCAGCTCGCGCCCAGCGAGAAGCCGATCACGCCGAAGTCGGCGCTGGTGACGGCAGGGTGCGCCCGGAGATAGTCGAGCGCCTCGTCAAGCTGGGCGATCACCGCGTCGGGGTCGAGCTTCAGGCGCAGGGCGTCGGCTTCTTCGACCGTCTCGGCGGTCGCGCCGTGATACAGGTCGGGCGCGAGGACGACGAAGCCTTCGCCCGCCAGCCGATCCGCCAGCGCGCCGAAGAACTCGGTCAGCCCCCACCAGGGATGGATCAGCAGCACGCCCGCGCCCTGTTCGGCTTCCGGCAGGGCGAGATACGCCCGCCCCTGTTCGAGATTCAGCATGAGTTAGCCCCGTTCGGTGCAGCATTACCGGCGAACGCGAGCCATGCGGCTCGTCCGCAGACAAGTCTACTCCGTTTTTGCCCGGCACGAATGCGAACAAGGCAACCTCACCCCCAACCCCTCTCCACCTCGCTTCGCTTACAGTGGAGAGGGGAGGGCATCCGATGGATGCTGGAGCGAAGTAAACCCCAGGTTTGCGGCGCAGCGGGTGAGGTAAAGAGCAGCCCAGGTATTCATGTCCTCGATATTCACCACTTCTCCCGGCACGAATACGGAAGCCGTATAATAGAAAGCAGTCTGTCATAACCAAGGTCGAATACGTGCCCCAACGCCGCCGGATCATTATCCTGCTGGTTTTCGCCCTGATCGCCGTCGTCGCGGCGTTCGCCTACACGTTCGTGATCTGCGCCTGCTCGCTCGCGCCGATCACGCCGACGTTCGGTCCGATTTCCGGCGAGAACCGGCTGATGGAGACGCGCGAAATCCTGTTCATGTCCAACCGCGACGGCGACTGGGACATTTACACGATGGCGCTCGCCGACGGCAGCGTCACGAACCTGACCAATAACGACGCCGACGACGGCTTCGCGTCGTATTCGGTGGACGGCGGCGCGATCACGTTCCTGTCGAACCGGGACGGCGAACTCAACCCGTACATGATGGACGCCGACGGCGGAAACGTGCGCGCGGTCGCCAATGACCTGCCGACGATCCTGTCGGTGCTGTCGAGCGGCAGGCTGAACTGGGACGACGCCGTGAATCCGCCTGACCGGACGCTGTTCGTCAGCCTGCGCGACCTCAATCTCGAAGTCTACCTGCGCGATGGTGAGGGCGAGCACAACCTGAGCCAGAACGGGGCGGTCGACTGGTATCCGGCGTGGTCGGCGGGCGGGGATAAGATCGCCTTCGCGTCGGATCGGGACGGGAATCAGGAAATCTACGTGATGGACGCCGACGGCGCGAACGCGCGCCGCCTGACCGACGCGCCGGGCGACGACCTGTACCCCATGTGGTGGGGCAGCGTCGTATACTTCATGTCCGACCGCGACATCCCGTTCGCGCATGGGGAGATGGGGCTATACGCGGTCGATCCTGACGCCGCCGAGCCGCAGGCGCAGCGCGTCGACGCCGGGGCGAGCGTCACATATCTCGACGCGCAGATATGGGCGACGGACGGCGCGCAGCTTTACGCCTCGAACGCGGGCGGCAACTGGGATATCTACCTCGCCGACAGCGTGGGGCGGCACGTCGTCAACCTGACCGACAACGCTGCCGACGACCTGTTCGCGGTGTGGCGACCGAAGGGCGGCTAGGCGCAGGCTGCCGGAACGTAACTGCTGGCTCGTGATGATGACCTTTCACTTTCGGCTGCTGACTTCTGGCGCGATTCTGCTCGCTGTGCTGGCGCTGCTGGCTGTCGCGCTGGGGCAGGCGCTGCCCGGCGGCGCGCGCATCAGCTACGTGCAGACCAGCGGCGATAACAGCGACATCTACGTCCTCGACATCACCCACCAGCTTTCGGTCAACCTGACGCGCAATCCCTGGCTGGATTTCGGCGCGGCGTGGTCGCCGGACGGCACGCGCATGGCGTACATCTCGACGCAAGGCTCGACCCGCGAGTCGCGGCGCGGCATGACGCGCGGCTCGCAGATTCAGCTTTTTCTGCTGACGCTCGATCAGGGGGTGCGGCTGCTGGACGAGTGGGTTTCGCCCGCGTACCACCCGGTGTGGTCGCCGGACGGCAGATCGGTCGTCTACGAAGTGGAGCGCGGCAACCGTCGCCACCTGGCGATTGTCGAGGTCGATCAGCCGTTCGTGGCGGACGTGAACCCGCGTATTCTGGTCGCGTCGCAGACCGACGACCGCCTGCCCGCATGGTCGCCGGACGGCGAACGGATCGCCTTCGTGTCGTGGCGCGATGGCAACGCCGAAATCTACGCGATCAACCCCGACGGGAGCGATCTGGTCAACCTGACGCGCGACCCCGGCTGGGATGTCAGCCCGGCGTGGTCACCGGACGGCACACAGATCGCGTTCTTCGCCATGCGCGACCGCTACCGCGAACTGTATATCATGGACGCTGACGGCGGGAACGTGCGCCAGCTCAGCGACGCGCAGTCGGTGAACAACGGCAATTACTGGGCTGCGCCCGCCTGGTCGCCGGACGGCAGGTACATCGCCTACCAGACCATGATCGACAGCGCGCCGGAGATCGTCGTCACGACCGCCGGCGGCGCGGAGTCGTACCGGCTGACCGACGAACAGCGCCTCGACGCGCTGCCAGTCTGGCTGCCCGACAGCCGGGGGATCGTCTACATGTCCGGGCGCGGGGCGAACAGCGTCCTCTACCTGACCGATGCTCAGGGCGGCAGCCCGCGCGCGCTCACGTCCGAGAGCGTCACCAGCCAGTATCCGATGCTGTGGGAGAGCGCGAAGTGAAGCGGGCTAGAGCGGCTCGCGGCTGAGAAGCTGGATGCCGTTGGCGCTCTCGGCTGCCCAGCCGACCATCCCGCTCGCCGCCTGCACCTGCCACCACAGCAGCCCTTCGGATTCGACTGGACCGCCGATGATCACGACGTATTCGAAGGCGTTGAGCAGCGCCAGTTCGGGCGAATCGGTCGACGGGCGGGCGCGCAGGTTCAGCCCCGCCGGGGCGATCACCTGCACCTGCTGGTTGACTGTCCCAGCCGACCATCCCGTTCGCCGCCTGCACCTGCCACCACAGCAGCCCTTCGGATTCGACCGGACCGCCAATGATCACGACGTACTCGAGGCGTTGAGCAGCGCCAGTTCGGGCAGATCGGTCGACGGGCAGGCACGCAGGTTCAGCCCCGCCGGGGCGATCACCTGCACCTGCTGGTTGACCGCCAGCCCGTAGCGGCTCTGGATTAAGGGCGGCGCGGTCGGTGTGGGCGGCGCGCCGGGCTGGTCGCTGGTGGGCAGCAGCACCCCGCCGACCCATTCGACCGCCAGCGCCCCGGCGATGCGCACCGGTGATCTCCTGCGCTCCACTCACGCTGGCGACGTAGTAGCGCGTCGAGAAGCCGTCAAAGACGACGACCAGCGCGGCACTGCGGTCAGGACTCCAGACGACGCGCTCCGGCGCTGCCGTGCCGATGGGATCGGTGAGCGGCACGCCGCCGCCGTCGAACAGGCGCATCGGGCTGTTCGCGCCCAGCGCCGAGCCGAGCGCGACGATCTCGCCGCCCGGTCGCTGGACGGCATTTTGCAGCCACAAGCCGCCCGCGCCGCTGTCGAGGAACATCTGCACGTCGCCGGTTGCCGGGTCGATCCAGCGCAAGCCGACGCGCCCATCTTCGCCGCCGCCGCTGGCGAGGACGCGCGCCCCGTCCCACGACCACGAGGCGTAATCGTAGCGATAAATGCGCGGAAGCTGCGTTGGGTCGGCGTGCAAGCCGACGACCGCGAAGGCGCGGCGGCTTTCGCCGGGCAGGTACAGCTCGATCAGCAGCGCGTCGCTGCGGTTATTCCACTCGAAGCGCAGGCTGTTGTAGACGAACGGTCCGCCGACCAGATCGACCGTGCAGGCGGTCAGCACCAGCGAAGACATTTCGCGAAACCTGCGCGGCGTACTGGATGCCCGCCCGGCGCTGCGGGTTGTTGGTGTACCAGATACCGTCGCGGTCGTCGGCTTCGGCGCGTCGACCAGGAAGGCGAGTACTGCCCATCGGGCGACCAGCCGATCTGCCGGACGCGCCGCCTGATTCTGGTCGGCGCTCGGCGGCTCGTAATCGGCGACGAGGCGAGACGCGCACGCGCCCGTTGTCGACCGTCAGCCCGCCGAAGAACATGTAGAGCAGCCCGCGCGTGTCGACGACCGCCATGTGACTCGGATCGACCGGGTTGCGGGCGAAGGTGCTGGCTCCGAACGGCAGGATGAAGCCGCTCCCGGTGACCGCGCCGCCGCTGGCGCTCAGGGCGAAGGCGCGCGCCTGCGGATTATCCGGGACGTTCTGCGGCACTCCGGCGATGGTCGGCAAAGCGGTTGGCGGGAGGGTCGCCAGCGTCGGCAGCGGCGGGAGCGGGGTGACGGTCGCTGGCTGGGGCGTGAAGCCCGCCTCGACCGGCGTCACCGGGGCGGGGATCGTCCCCGGCGCTGCCGTGATCTGCGTCGGCGGCGGCGTGTCGGTGCGCACGCCCAGCCGGGATCGAAGTGTTGGTGACCGCCGGCAAGCCGGATGGCGTGATCGTCGGCGGTGCGGGTATGGTCGGCGCGACGGATAGGTCAGCGTCGGGACGGCGACGATCACCTGCACGGTCGGGGTGAGAGTGTTGGTCGCTGTGACAGAAGATGTCGCAGTTGACGATAGTGTAGCCGAAGCGGTCGGTGAATTTGTCGGCGAAACCGTTTGCGGCTGGCGAGGCTGTTTCGGTCGCTGCGCGGTGAAGAGATGTCACAGATGGAGGCGGTGTAGGTGAAGAAGTTGGTGAATTTGTCCGGCGAAACTGTTTGGTCGGCGCTGAGGCTGTTTCGGTCGCTGTGACAGAAGGTGTCACAGTTGGAGGCAGTGTAGGTGAAGAAGTTGGTGAATTTGTCGGCGAAGCTGTTGCAGTTGGCGTAAATGTGTTGGTTAGTGTGACAGAGGATGTCACAGATGGGGATGGCGTAGGCGAAGGAGTTGGTGAGTTGGTGGGCGAAAACGTCGCAGTGGAAGTAGGCGACGGCGTGAACGTGCTGGTTGGTGTGACAGAGGATGTCACAGTTGACGATGGTGTAGGCGAAGCGGTCGGTGAATTGGTGGGCGAAAACGTCGCGGTGGAAGTAGGTGACGGTGTGAATGTCGTTGGGCTGTGTTGGTGTGACAGGAAGATGTCACAGTTGGCGAGTGGCGTAGGCGAAGCAGTTGGTGAATTCGTCGGCGAAAACGTCGCGGTCAGCGTATACGTGGACGTATCGGTCGGAGTCGCGGTGTCGGACGGCGTCAGGTGAACGTCGGCGAGGCGATCGGCGTGTGGGTCGCGGAATAGGTGGGCGTCGGGGGTCGGAGTCGCGGTGTCGGTCGGGGTGGCGGTTGATGTATTGCTCGGCGTCAGTGAGGCGGTCGGCGTGGGCGTCGAAGTTGGCGGCGCGGTGGCCGTGCGCGTGGGGGTGATCGTCCGAGTGGGCGAAGCCGTCAGCGACGGCGTCAGGCTGGGCGTGAGCGAAGGCGCGACGGTGGGCGTCACCTGCGGCACATCGAGATTGCAGGCAGCCAGCACCAGCGCCAGCAGCAGGATCACCAGCCGAGCTTTCAACGCGCGCCTCCTGATTACGCCGATTATAAACAGCGGCGCGGCGAACTGCGAGACGCGCGCAGCGTAGCCGAACCGTCGATCAAGCGTCGAGTTTATGCACGCCGGGCTGGATATACTTCAGGGTGTTCGCGGTTGAGGTCCCCCCACCCGCGCCGCGAACGGCTTCCCCGTAAACCAAGCGCCCCCTCCTGGGGGCGTTTGGGTTGAATGGAACCGTTTCGGCTGCTCGTGTGTATAATCCGACAAACAGCATCGGGGTGGCAGGAGCGGCTTATGGCGACACTCAATCGTTCGCTTCAACCGCAGGCGGCGGGGCGTTCACAGGCGCGACCAGAGGGGGGCGTGCGCTTCGATCTGTCGGTAGCGCTGCTCTCGCTGTGGTTCATCATCGGGCTGTTCGTCGATGGCTACGCTCACAATCATGACGCGGTCGATGATACCTTCTTCACCCCCTATCATGCGCTGCTCTATTCGGGGATTTTCGCCGTAGGGCTGTTTCTGGCGATCAGCCAGTATCGCAACGTCGGCAAAGGACATGCCTTCACCCGCGCGCTGCCCTACGGCTATAACCTGTCGCTGGTCGGTGTGGTGCTGTTTTTCGTTGGCGGCGGTTTCGATTTCATCTGGCACTCGTTGTTCGGCTTCGAGGCAAACATCTCGACGCTGCTCAGCCCGGCGCATCTGCTGCTGGCGACTTCGGGCTTTTTGATCCTCACCGGACCGCTGCGCGCAGCGTGGCGGCGCTCGAATGATGCGCCGACATGGACGAACAGGCTGCCGGTGGTGCTGGTGCTGCTCATGATCGTCTCGCTGCTGACGTTCTTCACCCAGTTTGCCAACGGTTTCAGCCATGCCTGGAATTTCGCTCGCAGCACGCCGGGCAGCGGATCGTGGCAGATGGACATCGTCGGCATCAGCGCGGTGCTGATCCCGGCGGCGATCACGATGGGCGTGCTGTTGTTTGCCTTACGCCGCTGGCGGCTGCCGACCGGGGGAGTGACGTTGATCCTGACCGCCAATGCCGCCGGGATGATGTTCATCGAGTGGGGCGATATGCAGTACCTCTGGTATCTGATCGTCGCGGCGCTGCTGGCGGGGATTATGGGAGATGTTCTGCTGCGCATCCTCACGCCGTCGCCCACGAATCCCTTTGCCTTCCGGGTCTTCGCCTTCGGCGTGCCGTTCGCGCTGAATCTGATCTACTTCGTCCTGCTGATCACACAGGTGGGCATCAGGTGGGAGATTCACAAATGGCTGGGGATCACCTGCTTCGCCGGGGCGGTCGGCGTATTCCTCAGTTATCTGGCAATGCCGCCCGCGCTGCCGGATGAAGGTTAATCGAGGCTGCCATGCTGTTTCAACACACCCTCGACCTGGTTCTGAGCGGGGCAAAAACGCAGACGCGGCGCGTTGTCGCGCGCGAGGACACCGCCGAGCACGGGGACGACGGCGCGATCACGGCGGTGAAAACGAGCGGTCGTGACAAATACCGCATCGGCAAGACCTACGCCGTTCAACCGGCGCGCGGCAAACCAGCGGTGGCGCGGATTCGCCTGCTGCGGATTGAGCGCAAGCGGGCATCCGAGATGTCGGCGAGCGAGGCGCGAGCGGAAGGCGTCGCCAGCCGCGCGGCGTTCCTCGACATGTGGAGCAGTATTCACGGCGCGGACAAGCTGGATGCCGACGTTTGGGTGCTGACGTTCGAGCTGGTCAAAACGGATGGGTAAAAAGGCTGTTTGACCACCCCTCACCCCGGCTTACCTTCGGTAAGCTTTCCCCTCTCCCACGCAAGCAGGGAGAGGGGAATAAAGCGGGTTTTGTCCCTCGCTTCTGTATCAGGGCGCGAGCGCCTCTTTGACGCGGAGCAGCGCGTCCATCAGCGTGCCGCGCGTGGTGGCGTAGTTAATGCGCAGGAAGCCCGGCTGGCTGAACGTCGCGCCGTCGCTGAAGGCGACCCGTGCGTGGTCGAGGAAGAACTGGAACGGGTTGGGCTGAAGATCGCGCCCGCGCCAGTCCATCCACGCCAGATACGTCCCCTCTGGCTGGGTGATCGGCACGTCGGGCAGATGCTCGCGCACGAAGTCGATCACCAGGTCGCGGTTGTCGCGCAGGTAGACTAACACGTCGTCCAGCCAGGGCTGACCCTCGCGGTAGGCGACTTCGGCTGCCGTATAGGCGAGCGCGGTCACGCTCGCGCCGGTCTTGCGGGCAGTCGTCCTGACCAATTCGCGCAGCTCCGGGTTGTGGATGACGGCGAAGCCCAAGCCGAAGCCGGGCAGATTGAAGGTCTTGCTCGGCGCGAGCAGCGTGACCGTGCGCGCCGCGATTTCCGGCGAGAGCGAGGCAATCGAAATGTGCTGGCTGCCCTCGTAGAGCAGGTCGCAGTGAATCTCATCCGAGCACAGGATCAAATCGTGGCGCAGGCAGAATTCGGCGATGCCTTCCAGCTCGGCGCGGGTGTAGACGCGCCCGACCGGGTTGTGCGGGTTGCAGAAGATGAACAGCCGCGTCTCCGGCGTGACGGCGGCTTCGAGCGCGTCGAAGTCGATCTCGTAGCGCAGGATGCCGTTCGTAACCGACGACGCCAGCGGCGCGGTTTGCAGCAGGCGATCATTGTTGGCGGGCGCGCTCAGGAAGGGCGGATAGGCGGGCGTCTGCATTAGAATGCCCGATCCCGGCAAGCCAACCGCTCGCGCGACCGTGTTCACGCCGAACACCAAGCCGGGCAGGAACACGATCTGGTCGGCGGCGACTTCGAGGCTGTGGCGGTTACGCAGGCGTTCGACCAGCACCCCGCGCAGGTCGGGGCAGTCCATCTGATAACCGAACACGCCGTGATCGACGCGCTGGTGCAGCGCGCGGATCACCGGCTCTGGCGAGCGGAAATCCATATCGGCGACCCACAGCGGGATCACATTTTCCCCATAATGGCTCCACTTGTCGCAGTCGTACTCGCTCTGGCGGTCGATAACTGTATCCAGATCAGGGGTCATGAAGCGGTTTCCCATCATCCTCTTGTTTGCGGCGAACGTAACCCCTCCATTGTAGCGCTCATGCCCATGACCGATTAAGTCCGTTCCGGCTGCAACGTCGTATGTCCAATCCGCGTATACGCGATCCATCTGGCAATCATAAGGAGCGATCATGAACCTGAGACCCAGCTTATGGCTCGGCGTCCTGGCGCTGCTGGCGCTGAGCGTGTCTCCGTCCACTCTCCACGCGCAGGCGACCGGGCAGGCGCTCGGCATGGCGATGAACCCGCCGATGATTGCCGAGCCGACGCTGCAGGAATACGTCGACGCCGTCGTTCTGGCGCACGGGGCGGGCGTTAACGCCAACAACTTCACCGAAAAGTGGAGCGTGCTCGAACCCGCGAGCGGCATTCAGATCGACTCGTATATCGACGGACTGAACGGCTATGCCGATTACTTCGCCGATACGCTGATGCTGGGCATCCAGGTCATCAACACGACGGCGAAAGAGACGCCCGCCGACCTGCTCGACGTGCCGTTCGACGACCCGCAGATGCTGCGGCGCTTCGAGGCGCTGTTCGACGCCATCCTCGCCCGGCTCGATCATGACGTGCGCTACCTGTCCATCGGCAACGAAGTCGACGTGTATCTCGCCAACCATCAGGACTGGGCGGCATACACGGCGTTTTACGACGGCGCGGTCGCCTACGTGCATCAGGTCGCGCCCTCGATTCAGGTCGGCGTGACCGTGACCTACAAGGGACTGCTCGATCACACCAGCGAGGTGATGCGCCTCAACCAGAACAGCGACGTGCTGATCGTGACGTATTATCCGCTGGGGGATGCGTTTACGGCGGACAACCCCGACGCGCCGCTGACCGATTTCCCGAAGATGGTCGAGCTGGCGAATGGTCTGCCGGTCGTGCTTCAGGAGGTCGGCTACCCCAGCGCCGACCTGCTCGACAGCTCGGAAGCGGAGCAGGCGCAGTTCATCCACAGCGTATTCACGGCGTGGCAAGCTGAAGGCGACGCGATCCCGTTCCTCGATTTCTTCATGCTGACCGACATGAGCGATGATTTTTGCAGCGAGCTGGAAGCCTACTACGGCTTGAGCCATCCCAATTTCCATGCCTACCTGTGTACGCTCGGTCTGCGGGCGGCGGATGGCACGCCGAAGCTGGCGTGGGATGCCTTTGTCGAGGACGCGGCGCGCTGGCGGGATGACAGGTGATAGCAAAAGGCGGCTGCGGCTATCTATAATTTCCATGTCTGATCACGACATGTCTGAGACGAAGGATTGATCATGAGCCGCGACCTGCTCCACGCTGCCGCCGATTACGCGATCCAGTACCTCGAAGGACTGGACGAACGGGAAGTCTATCCGACGCACGACGCGATTGCCGGGCTGTCGGCGCTGGGCGGGTCGCTGCCGGAAGCGCCCGGCGACTCTGCCGAAATCGTCCGGCTGCTTGCCGAAGTCGGCTCGCCGGGCACGGTCGCTACGGCGGGCAGCCGCTACTTCGGCTTCGTGATCGGCGGGTCGCTGCCTGCCGCGCTCGCCGCCAACTGGCTGGCGGGTGCGTGGGATCAGCCTGCCGGGTTATTTGTGGCGTCGCCGGTCGGGGCGGTGGTCGAATCGGTCGCCCGGCAGTGGGTGCTGGACGCGCTTGGATTCCCGGCGAGCGCGGAAATCGGTTTCGTGACCGGCGCGACGATGGCGAACTTCACCGGGCTGGCAGCCGCTCGCCATGCGCTCTTGCAGCGCGCGGGCTGGGATGTCGAGGCGCAGGGCTTGTTCGGCGCGCCGCCGATCACGGTGGTGGTCGGCAACGAAGTCCACGTCAGCCTGCTCAAAGCGCTGAGCCTGCTGGGGCTGGGGCGCGAGCGGGTGGTGCGCGTCCCGGTCGACAGTCAGGGACGGATGCGCCCCGACCAGGTGCCGCCGCTGGATGGGATGACGATCCTGTGCATTCAGGCGGGCAACGTCAACACCGGCGCGTTCGACCCGGCGGAGCCGCTGTGCGCGCTCGCCCACGATGCCGGAGCCTGGGTTCACGTCGACGGCGCGTTCGGCTTATGGCTGGCGGCGAACCCGGCGCGCGCTCACCTGATGGCGGGTTATGCGGACGCCGACTCGTGGTCGACGGATGCCCATAAATGGCTGAACGTGCCCTACGACAGCGGCTTAGCCATCGTCCGCGAGCCGCTGTACCTGCGCGCGGCGATGTCCACCAGCGCCAGCTATTTGATCGAGAGCGACCAGCGCGATGCCTTCCAGTTCACGCCGGAGCTTTCGCGGCGGGCGCGCGGCGTCGAAATCTGGGCGGCGCTGAAGTCGCTGGGACGCTCAGGGCTTGCCGAGATGCTGGAGCGCAACTGTCCGACAGGCGGCGCGCTTCGCCGAAGGGCTGCGGGAAGCCGGGTACGACATCCTCAACGAAGTCGTCGGCAATCAGGTGATGGTGTCGTTCGGGGACGCCGAGACGACGAAGCGGGTGATCGCCGCCATTCAGCAGGACGGCACAAGCTGGTGCGGCGGCACGGTGTGGCACGGGCAGACGGCGATGCGCATCAGCGTGTCAAGCTGGGCGACGACCGACGAGGACGTGGAGCGCAGCCTGGATGCCATGCTGCGGATCGCCCACGAGATTCGGATCAAACCGAGCGCGTGAAGCTGGCGGATCAACCACTGCGGCAGCGATTCCGAGGGGCGGCAGGCACGGCAAGCGGCGATTTCTGATTCGTGACATTTGTCACTAACACCTGCGCGCGAATCGCGCCAGTGTAGAAGATAGCTTCCCGACTCGTTTTTGGGGTTCCCTATTCACGCTGCCCGGTTGTGACTGGAGAACTAGGATGAGAAAGACGGAGGACTATTTTCTTCGCGTCGTCCCCTCAAGCGAGAATCTTGCTCCCCCGGTTGCCGCGCGACTAGAGCAGCACCCGCAGCTTCGCACCGGGAAGATTATCTTCGCCCCGGCGCAGGAATACGCCATCGTTCGTGAGAATCGACTCTTCTCGATCAAGTTTGGTCAGCGCATCACGCCCGAGCGGACGCTGGTCTTCGGCGACGATCAACTGCTGGTGATCGAGAAGCAGCGCGATTCGACGTTCAACGAGATCGTCATCCCGTTCGGAAACCTGCTCTATGTCGATCTGGCGATAGTCCTCCTGTACGGCTACGTGACTTTCTGCTGGATGGCGGGCGGCACGCTTCAGACGCTCAAAATCGAATACAACGGCGTCGGCGACCGTCTCATGCGCGCCGAAGTGGAGCGGCTGCGGAAAACGATGCTCTGCCCTGAGGTCAGCGCGCCGGTTCTGTCGCGGGCTGACTGGGCAGCGATCTGGAATTCGATGCCGCTGAAATTTGCGAATTATCTGTATTACGCGCTGTTCGCGGGCGAACCCGTGCTTCGGGCGGTCTTTCAGCCGACGATCAACCCGGCGCGGCGCGCCAGAGTGTCCGAGGATCGGACGCTCGCGCTGACGCCCGAAGGGATGATCGTGCTGGAAGAAGCGCGGGAATTCTCGAAGTTCGGGATGGTGATTCGCTATTACCCCGCCAGGGTGATCCGAGAGATGCGGTTTGAGCGGGCGAGCGACCGGGTCTGGCTGCGCATGAGCGTGGGCGCTTCGGGACTCGTCGAGGAAGCCGCCATTCCGCTATCCGAGAGCAACGCAGCGTGCTTCAGCGAGGCGGTGCAGCGCTTCATGCCGTCCATTCCGATCCGGTGGGCAAGCGAAGCTGCGCTTTCGCCCGTCGGGGCTGGGCGATAACCGCGTCCGTGTGATGCGAAAGGCTACAGCAGGGTCGTCTGCCCCGGATGCTCGCGCTGGGCGCGCTTGTAGTCGGTCGCCTGCACCAGCAGGTCGCGGGCGCTCTGGAAGCCGCTCTCGTTGAGCGTGCCGAGCATCGCCGCCAGCTCCTCGACGCGCTGGAAATCCTCGTTCAGCGCGATGATCTCGGTGTGGGTGCGCCCGCCGTCGACCTGCTTGAGCACGCGGTAATGGCGGTCGGCGTACCCGGCAAGCTGCGCCAGATGCGTGACGACCAGCACCTGATGATCGCCGGTGAGTTCCCACAGCTTTTCGCCGACCACGCTGCCGACGCGCCCGCCGATGCCCTGATCGATCTCGTCGAAGATCAGCGTCGGCGTCTGGTCAGCCTGGGTCAGCACGCGCTTGAGCGCCAGCATGATGCGCGCCGCCTCGCCGCCGGAGGCGACTTTCGCCAGCGGGCGCAGCGGCTCGCCGGGGTTGGCGGACATCATGAACTCGACGTGATCGATGCCCTTTTCGTCAAAAGCCAGGCGGCGCTCGCCGACGTAGCAGCCGTCGGGGTCGTCGTGCTGCTCGATGCCGACTTCGAACTGCGCCTTCTCCATGCGCAAATCCGCCAGCTCGCGGACGATGCCTTCGCTGAGGCGGCGGGCGGCGGCGACCCGCGCCCGGCTGATGCGCTCGGCAAGCTCGCCGATGTGCTTGAGCAGCAAAGTTTCCTGCTTGCGAAGCTCGTTCAGGCGCTCCTCGCTGTGTTCGATGCCTTCCAGTTCGGCGCGCGCTTTGTCGGCAAATTCCAGCACCAGCGCCACCGTGACGCCGTAGCGCCGCTTGAGCGCGTTGATGGTTTCGAGGCGTTCTTCCAGCTCGTCGAGCCGCGTCGGGTTGAACTCGACCGACTGAGCGTAGCGCCGCAGCGAGATCGCCAGTTCCTCGACCTGGGCGCTGGCGGCTTCGGCGAGATCGTAATCGTCCTTGAGCGCAGCGTCGATCTCGGCTAATTTGTGCAGCACCCCGGCGACCTGCATGATCTGGTCGAGCGCCGACATCTGCTCGCCCGCCGAGTCGTCGCCGTAGAGCAGGCTGACGGCTTCCCCGGTCAGGTTGGCAAGCTGCTCGCTGTTGGCGAGGCGATTGCGCTCGGTGCGCAGTTCATCTTCTTCGCCGTCGCGCAGTTCGGCGGCGTCGATCTCCTCGATTTCGCGGCGCAGGCGCTCGGCGCGGCGCTGGATAGCGGCTTCATCTTCAAGCAGATGCCGAATTTCGCGGCGCACGTCACCCAGACGGCTGACGACCGTCGCCAGCGCCTCGCGGGTGTCGATCAGGTCGGCGTAGCGGTCGAGCAGGTCGATGTGGGCGGCGGGCTTGAGCAGCGACAGGTGAGCGCTCTGCCCGTGAACGTCGACCAGCAGGTCGCCGATCTCGCTGAGCACGTCGAGGTTGACGGTCACGCCGTTGACGCGCGCTGACGAGCGCCCGTTGGCGCGGATTTCGCGCGACAGCGTCAGCGGACTCGCGCCGTTCTCGTCGAGCAGGTTTTCGCGCGTCAGCACGGCGGCGACCAGCGGCTCGGCGGTCTCGTTGAGCGCGAACGTCCCCTCGATCACCGTTCGATCCGCGCCGGAGCGCACCATCGTGGCGTCGGCTTTGCCGCCGAGCAAAAGCTCGACCGCGTCGACGATGATCGACTTGCCCGCGCCGGTCTCGCCGGTGATGACGTTCAAGCCCCCGGCGAAACCCAGCTCCAGATGTTCGATGATGGCGAAATTGCTGATGCGCAGTTCTTCGAGCATCATCCCTCGCTAGGAACGCATTTTGAACCGTCCGTAGACGGCAGCCGCCGCCAGCCCCACGAACAGCAGCAGGCTGATGTCGCCGATCACGGAATTGAAAACCATGCTGGTGATTTGCGGGTTGAGTTCCTGAGCGCGCGCGCCAGCGCTGGCGATCAGGCTCTGGTAGAGCAGAAAGAAAGGCGCGCACCGCGCCGCCGACCACCGATTACCGCGCCCGCCGCTGCGATGTTGGCGGACTGACGCCCGCGCCGTCGGCTGGTGAGGCGCAGCCCGGCTTCGGCGATCACCCCGCCGATGGGCGGCGCCAGAGATCGGCGTGAACAGCAAGCCCAGGTTGATCGCCGAGAAGATCGCCGCCGCCACGCCGGTCAGCCGGCGCACACGGCGAAGATCAGCACGTAATCGTTCTGGAATTAAGCCTTGCTCAATAGCCGCTCTGAATCCGCGCGCATTCGCGCCAGCGGTAGCCGACCGGAGTCAGCACGGCACATTCGGGCGCATCGGACGCCCGCGTTTGTTGCAGCGCAGCGTCGTCGCGGTCGGGGTGGACGGTTTACGGCGGCTTTTCTTCGTCGTTTCGGGTTCGTGTAGGTGTGGTGTATCGGTCATCGGTTCCGTTATGTTCTGTTATTCGGTATCGGTGTCAGCCGGGGCATTACCGGAACGCCCCGGCGTCGCACCGGGCACTTTCCATCATACTATGATTTGTCGATTACGCGGGGCGGAAGAGTTCCGGGCGCGCGCTGACTCCAGCCGGTCGAGCAGCGAGCGGTAGAAGTAGTTGCGCTCGCGCAGGCGCACGAAGCGGCTGACGTGGCTGCTCGCCTGCACGCTACCGATCTGGTCGCTCAATCAGATCGCACAGGGGCACGCCATCGCTGGCGAGACGAATATCTCCGTCTGGCTGTCGGGCGAGACATGACTTCGATCATCGCGCCTTCCGGCAGCGCGATGGGCGCTCCAGACCTGGTGCGCCGCGACCGACACGGCAGAATGTTGCGCAGATTCCGGCGGCAGGATCGGTCCGCCGCTGGCGAGCGCGTAGGCGGTCGAGCCGGTGGCGGTGGCGATGATCAGCGCGTCGGCGTTGTAGGTGGTCGTCCAGTCGTGGTCGATGTAGGTTTCGAGCCGGATCAGCCGCGTGACTGCCCCCCGGCTGATCACCACGTCGTTCAGCGCGTCGGACTGGGCGATCACGTCGCCGCTGCGGCGGGCGCTGACCGAGATCATCATGCGCTGCTCAATCCAGTAGCCGCCCGCCAGCACCGTCTCCAGGCTGGTTTCCCACTCGTCGGGGCGGCGGATTTCGGTCAGAAAGCCGAGATGCCCCATGTTGACGCCGAGCAGCGGCACGCCATAGGGCGCGCAGGCGCGCGCTGCCCGCAGCATCGCGCCGTCGCCGCCGATGGCGACCACCATATCCGTGCCGTCGATCTCCGCCTGAATCGTATTGTCGTCCCACTGGCTGTACTGCCACACGTCCAGCCCGCGCTGCGCCAGCGTAGCGGCGATATGCTGCGCCACCGGCGCGCTTTGCGGGCGGGTGGGGTGCGCCAGCACGCCCATTCGTTTGATCATCACCCGGTTTTCTCGCTTTCCTGCGTCCTCAAGTGTAGCGCCGGGCATCCCCCGGATCAATGATAGCACAGATGTGCGAAAGCAAGCAGGGCGGCGCGCGCCAGGCTTTAAACTCTGCTTAACGTAGATGCCCACATTTCTTAATCGATCATCACCGTTCTGTTAAAGTCGCCCCGATAGTATCCTCGCCTGAAATGCAGACGCATTTCCACCCGACTTGCTTAGTCTGTTCAGGAGAACATGGCAAATGCAGAAACGAATTCTATGGTTCATTGCGCTGCTGGCGCTCGTGCTGCCGCTTTCGGTGATGGCGCAGGACGAAGTCCCCGGTTCGGGTCTCGTGACCGGACCGCTGGAAGGCGAAGCGACCGACCTCACCGGAGCAGGCGCGACCTTCCCGGCAGTGCTCTACACCGCATGGTTTAGCGATTACGCGACCCTGACCGGCGTACAGGTGAACTATCAGGCGATTGGTTCTGGCGGCGGCATCAAGGCGATCACCGACCAGACGGCGGATTTCGGCGCTTCGGATGGTCCCATGACCGACGACCAACTGGCGGCGGCGCAGGCGACCTGCGGCGCAGACATCCTGCACATTGCGACGGCGCTCGGTGGCGTGGTCGTCACCTACAATATTCCTGAACTCCAGGACAGCGGCGAAGTGCTCAAGTTCACGCCCGACACGCTGGCGGGGATTTTCCTGGGCGAAATCACCAACTGGAAAGATGAGAAACTGGTCGCCGACAACCCGCAGCTTGCGGAAATTGACCAGCCGATTGCGGTCGTGCACCGCTCGGACGGCTCCGGCACGACCAACATCTTCACCAGCTACCTGAAGTCGGTCAGCGAGACGTGGGCGACGAACGTTGGCTCCGGCACGTCGGTGAAATGGCCCACTGGCATTGGTCAGAAGGGTAACGCCGGTATCGCGGGCGCGATTGCGGGCGTCCCCTACGCGCTCGGTTACGTCGAGCTGGCGTATGCGGAGCAGAACGGTCTGCCCGAGTCCCTGATCCAGAACAGCGCGGGCAATTTTGTCGGCGCGACGCTCGAAACGGTGACCAATGCGGCGTCGGGTGTGGAAATTCCCGAAGACGAGCGCGTCATGATCGTCAACGGCGCGGGCGACGACACCTACCCGATTTCCGGGTTCACCTGGCTGCTGGTCTGCCCGAACCAGACCGACGCGGCGAAGGCGACCGCCATCACCCGTATGCTGTGGTGGGCGACGCATGACGGTCAGTCGTACCATGCCGACCTCGGCTACTCCCCGCTGCCGGAAGCGGCAATTGCGGCGGACGAAGCGCAGATCATGAAGATCACGGTCAACGGCGCTCCGGCGCTCCCGGCTGACATCGCGTCCGGCATGGGTATGTAGTATCCACCATTCTCTATAGGAATTGGCGAGGGGAATGCTCGCTCTGCTGCGAGTGTTCCCCTTCATCTGTTGTAACTGAGTGAGGACTGCGCACACTATGGCGGCATCCACAGCGGAAACGG
>JAXLWE010000031.1:0-66405 GCA_046328655.1 Anaerolineae bacterium
GAGTCTGAACGGGGCGCGGTTTCTGGTGACGACGGTGAGCATCGAACACAGTAACGCGCCGGGCGTGCCGCCCAAGACGATCACCTGGACGCTGGAAAGCGTGACGGCGGGCAGCGCCGGGATCACGCTGGACGTGCCGGACAAGGTCAAGAGCGCGCCGAAGCCAAAAGATTCGTCGGGAGGGCGGAAGATCAGGCGAGCGCTGCTGTCGCCGGGCACGAACGTGATCGCCGGGCTGAACGACGACGGCTACGTCTACATCACGCGGAATTTCAACGCCGTCAAGCCGACGTGGACGCGCTACGCCATCCCCGGCATGAGCGGCTGGCTGATGGACTTCGTGCCCGACCCGTTCAGCCCGCTGTATTTAGGCACGGGGACGGCGGTCAACGGCTGGCTGGTGACCGAGAATCAGATCGGGCGGCTCGCGGACATCTTCGGCGCGTCGCCAACCTACACGGTGCAGCATACGTTCGCCACGTCGATTGGGGTGTACGACGGGCAGCGGGTGATCGACACCGAGCGGAGCGTGCAGAACTTCGTGGTGGTGGTCTCGTACTATCCGAGCGCGGGGACGAAAGCCATCGTCACGACCAACGGGACGACGTGGGGCACGGAGACGACGCTGAACACCGGGCATCCGTACTCATACCTGTCGCCGGGGCTGGCGGTTTCGGGCAAGGCGGCGAGCGTCGCCTACAGCGCGGCGTCGAACGGGACGACGTTCCAGGGCTACAAGCTGAGCGGCGGGTCGTGGTCGGCGATCAGCAGCCCGGACATCAGTGGGACGGGGCTGCCGGGGTGGATTCACATCCCCTGGCACGACAACGACGACTCGCTGGTCTTCTACGGCGCGTCGACGCACGAGCCGAGCGCCGACAAAATCTACCGGGCGAAGGGGACGACGCGCACGGACATCACGCCGACGATGAGCGGCAACAGCTATAGCTGCCGCTTCCCGCGCAGCATCGACACGCCCGCGCTGAACCACAACCGGGTGGTGGTGTGCGGCTACAACGACCCGACCGGATCGACCAACCGCAACGCGGTGTTTGCCTCGAAGGATCAGGGCAGTACGTGGACGGTGATTTACGGTCCGGTCAGCACCACGTCGGCGGATTACCTGTCGGTGCGGTGCGCGGGTTTACGACGAGGACGTGTTCTACCTGTTCCGGTCCGGGCGGGCGCATCGCCTACAGCGCCGATTTCGGGGCGACGGTGAAGGACAAGCGCGGCAACCTGGGCGATTTCGCCGGGATTGACCGATTCGTGAACATCTGTGGGGGGTGAGAAAGACAGGACTGGGGGAGAGGACTGAGAAAAGCAGTGCTGAGTACCGAGTTCTGAGCAAGGGCGAGTGAACCACAGAGAGCGCAGAGGACACAGAGAGAAAGATTCAACGCAAAGGCGCGAAGGGAAAAGACACGGAAGAGAATGGAAAGAGGCGGACAGCCGTCCGCCCCCATCCCCTCACGCCGGGTAACCGGAGGTTACCCACCTCTCTCCCACGCAAGGCGTGTGCCCGAACAAGTTCGGGGAGAGGGAAAAAACGGGGCAGACACACAGTGCCTCTACACAAAGCGGGATCGCCTTGACGGGGCGCTACGCCTTCTTTTTTTCGGCGCGGCGCGCTCTGGTTTTGGCGATGTAGGCGATGGCGTCCGGCGTTTTGCAGTCCGTTTTGCCGTGATCCACGACCACCTTGCCGATGCGTCCGGCGGCGGCGACGGCTTCGGCTTCCAGAACGTCGCTGCGCACGCCGATGGCGATTACCGCGTTGTTCATGGCATGGCGGACGCGGTTTTTGCTGCCGTGCAGGTCGCGCTCGATGCGGGCGAGGTACGGCTCGAAGTAGGCATCGGGCAGCGACGAGTCTTTCAGCGCCAGTTGACCGATCAGGCTCCAGCCCGCATCGCCAGTCCATTCGTCGTCGGACTCGATCCACTGCTCGGCTTTCTGGCGCGCGAGCGGTGAGCTGCCGATGAAGCTGGAAAAGGCGTCGACGATCACGTAGTTGTCGAGTTCTTGCACCCACGAGTCGAGCGTGGCGCTGTCAATCTGCTGCGGGTCAGCGATCATCAGCGCGAGGACACGGGCGTCGTGGTTGCCGCTCGCCCACAGCCTGAGGGCAAGGGCGTGGTCGGTCTTGAGCCGCTTTTTGAGCGCGCCGAGGTTGGCGTAGCTGACGCCGTACATGTTCGCGCCGACGCCGTGCCGCCCGAAGATTTTGCGGTTCTGTTCGGTTCCGAGCGCTGCGAGTTCGTGAAGGATTTCGGTATCGGTCGTCATGGTGGACTCTCTATCGTGGCTGATCGATGGGGATAGCATAACAGAATCCCAATTTTAGAACAAGTGGTCGGTCAATAAGGGCGGGTAAAAGCATGTGAATCGCGTCGAAACCTCACCCCCAACCCCTCTCCACGCCGCTTCGCTTACAGTGGAGAGGGGAGTCGAGCACGTGAACCGAAGGTTCGCGCGAGAAGGGGTAAGGTCAACAGGCAGGTTTTCGGCTCGACGCTACGGGAGTACAAAGTCGCCAAGAGGGATAGGGGATGTATCAACGGCTGGAAGAAGCGCTGAGCGGGCTGGTCGGCGGCGAGAAGCCGATCAAGGGGACGCTCGGCTACACGATTGGCGGCGTCTACCGCGTGACGGTCGCGGAGGACGCGGCGAAATACTACGTGCGCTTCGCCGACGGCAGCTTCGCGCAGGTGTACCACCGGGGGCGGGCGTCGCCCGTACCCGATCTGCCGGTCGAGGTCGGCTTCGACAGCGCCGGGAATATGGCGATCATGGGCGGCGACCCGGATCGCGCCGGGCTGTTCGACGGAGCGCACGAGGTCGGTCCGCACAGCCACGCGCGCGGCACGGGGCTGGAATTCGGCATCGACACGAGGCTGCTGACGCCCGTCAAAGCCGCGCTGTTGAGCGGGCTGACCGTCAGCGTGGCGCAGGGGGCGTACCTGCACAACGGGGCGCTGCGCTGGTGGGGCGGCGGGGCGATCACGGTAACGCCACCGGGGAGCGCCAACCAGTGGGCGTGGGTGGTGATCGGGCTGGACGCGGCGGCGGGGACGCTGATCGCCGTCAGCGGGGCGGCGGTGGTCGTGTCTGCGCCGCTGGAGCCGTCGACCGTCCCGGCGATCAGGCTGGCGGGGGCGATCCCGCTGGCGGCGGTGCGGGTGCGCAACGGGCAGACCGAACTGGACGAGGACGATTTCGAGGATTTGCGCTTCCCGGTCGGCGGGCGCGGCAGCAATTACGCGCTGATCCGCGAGGAGCAGACGCAGGGCACGAGCGCCGGGACGTTCACGAGCGGGGCGTGGCAGAAACGGACGCTGAACGTCGAAGCCGCCGATACGGGCGATCACGCCAGCCTGAGCGCCAGCCAGATCACGCTGGAAGCGGGGACGTACCGGCTGCGGGCGAGCGCTCCGGCGTATTCGGTCGACGCGCACCAGCTCCGGTGGCAGAACGTCACCGACGCGGCGACGACGCTGGTCGGGACGGCGGAATACGCCAACGGCGTGCAGACGCGGAGCGTGATCGCCGGGCGATTTACGATCAACGCGAGCAAGACGTTCGAGCTACAGCACCGCTGCGCCACGACGCGATCCGGCGACGGCTTGGGGGCGGCGGGCAATCTCGCGGTGGAAGTGTACGCGCTGGTCGAGCTGTGGCGGGAGTGATCGAGACGGGGAAGGAGGCAAGATGCTGAGACAACCGAGACCACTCGTGCCGTTCACGCTGGGTCGCGGCGTGCCTGCCCCGTACTGGCGGCGCGTGCTGAACACGCAGCCGGGGGCGCTGGTCGGCTACTGGCGGCTGAACGAAACGTCCGGCAGCACCATCGCCGACGCCGGGGCAAACGGATTCAACGGGACGTACACCGGCGTCACCCTGAACGACACGACCTTTCTGGATGGCGAGCCTGCACCGCGCTTCACGTCGTCGAGCAGCTACGGCAGCCTATACTCGTCGGCATTCGGCGCCCTGTACGACACCGCCGCCGACTTCGACGAAGGGTCGATGATGGCGTGGATCAAGGTGGACTCCGCGCGCTGGACGGATGGTCAGGCGCGGGTGATCGTGGGGTTAGGCAACTCCAGCAACAGCAAGGTCTACCTGTATAAATCAGCATCCAACAACCGGCTGGATGCTGGAACATATTCATATGGTGCAGGTGGGTATCATGGCGCGTACTTCGGTACGTCATCGACCGACTGGCTGCATCTGCTGATGACGTGGAGCAAGGCGAACAGCTACGTGCGAATCTACGTCAATGGGACGGCAGGGACGCAGTACAGCGGCAGCTTGCCCACCTTCGCGGGCGGTCTGACAAACAGCTATGCGCGTATTTCAGTCGTTGATCCCAACCCGCACATCGGCAACATCAAGCACGTGGCGCTGTGGAATCAACCGATTACCAGCAGCGACGACATAACGAATCTGGCGACGGCAGCCTAGAGAGGAAAACGAACATGGCACAGATTATCCGAATTGCGCCGAACAACCAGTACGGAGCGCAGATCGTCCAGGCGGCGGCGCAGCTTCGCTCGGCGATTGGCACGCTGCAGGAACTGAACGGCTTGCGCGATCAGGCAATCGCCGCCGGGACGACCGAGATGATGTAAATCTTCGGGACGAGCGACGAGACGGCGGCGCAGGCGCTCAGCGACCGCTGGCAGAGCCTGCTGGACGTGGTCTTCAACCCGGCGTCGCAGCAGTTTGACGAGTTCGTCTACCTGCGCGACTTCATGAACAACGTCGTCTTTGACGTGTAGGAGCGCGTGCCTGGGCAAGTGTTGTATCCAACAAGCCCAAGCCGAGCCGGAGGAATAGGTATGGCTAGCAGTGATGCATTACCGATCCCGCGCAAGAACACGGCGTTTCGGGTGTATTTTCCGATGATCAAGAACGATGGGTCGGTCATCACCGGGTGGACAGGGGCAGCGGCGTCGGTCAGCAAGGACGGCGGGACGGCGGCGAGCGCGACCAATACGCCGACCGAAATCGCCAGCAGCTTTGGGGTCGGCTACCTCGACCTGACGGCGACCGAAATGAACGCCGACGCGGTGGTCGTGAAGGCGACGGTGACCAACAGTGGGGCGCTGGCGCAGGTGGTGGTGCTGTACCCGCAGGAAGCGGGCGACATCCGGGCGAACGCGACCTACTGGAACGACACAGCAGTGGCGACGCCGGACACGGCGGGTTACCCGAAGGTGACGGTCAAGGACGGCACGGGCGCGGGCGAGATCGACTTGACCAGTGGCAAGGTCGACGTGAACGACAAGACCGGGTTCGGGCTGGCAGACGGGGCGATTACGGCGGCGAAGATCGCCAGCAACGCCATCGACGCGGACGCGGTCGCCGCCGATGCCGCGAGCGAAATCGCGGCGGCGGTGGTGGGCGCGACGCTGACCGGAAGCGAGCCGTCGAACACGGTGGGCGGCAAGCTGAACGCGGCGGGGGCGGCGGGCGACCCGCTGATCAGTGACGTGCCGGGGAGCTATGACGAAGGGACGGCGGGCTGGTATCTGGGACAGCTTGGCACGATCCGCGACAAGACGCTGCTGATCACCGCCGGGAACGTGAGCTTCAGCACGCCGACCGACCCGATCACGGGCGATTTGACGGTGGTGCGCGGCGACGATTACACGGTGACGAGCGGTCGGGCGCTGCCGGAGTGGTCGAGCGACGACTGGCTGCCGTTCGACCTGACGAACGCCACGAGCATCACGTTCCGGGCGCGAACGCGCTACAGCGACGTAGTGGTCGAGAAGGCGGCGACGGCGCTTTCGGATACTCAGGTGCGGGTCGAGCTGGCGGCGGCGGACACCGACGGACTGGCGGTCGGGCATGACGCCTACCGCTTCGATCTGGAGGCGGTGCTGGCGTCGGGCGACGTGGTGACGCTGGCGCAGGGGCGAATTCACGTGCTGGAGGACGTGCGCGGGTAGGCGCTCAAAAACCCCTCTCCCCCAACCCCTCTCCCACGCAAGCGGGGAGAGGGGGGAAACAGCCGTTGGGCGGAGGATGTACCCTATGCCGGAAAGCGTTGTCTCCATAGACAAAGTGGAGAGGGGCACGACATGTCGTGCCCCTACACACGTCTCGCTCCAGGCGTTTTCCCTTATTTCCATAACATATCCTCTCCTCAACCACGCCGTGGAGAGGGGAGAAGTAAGCGAAGCACGGCGAGGTGAGGGGTCCAAAACGAGCCGGTTGTCGAGTTTGCATGGGCGGTCTGCTCGTGCGGGATCGGGCGCGAGACGAAACGTTCACGAAAGTGGAGGTGCGCGAATTTGATTTTTCGGGTTTAATAGTTAGCAGGAGGTTAGAATCCGGGAGAAGAGAGGTTAGAACAATGATTGATCTGCTGGATTACCTGCGGGGCGATGGGCGACTGTACGAGGTTGTCAACAACCTGGGCACGAACGAGATCATGCAGACGCAGACCGAGCCTGGCAACGTATTTTTCCACGTCAAGAACAGCCAGTGGGAAGAACTGTGGGCGGACGATGTGTTCATCTACCGGGGGACGGATACGTCGCCGGGTGGGATCAACATCTACATCCTCAGCGAAAACAACCACTATGGCAGCGCATGGATGCCGCGCTGGGTCGAAGTGGGGCAGATGTTCAAGCGAACCGCGCTGGTGATGTGGCGCAAGAAGGCGAACGGCGAAGCCGTGCCGGAACTGCCCAGCGGGACGCAGGTCTCGTATTTGCGGCTCGAACGAATCTACAGCCAGCTCACGTTCCCCAGCGGAATCCAGCTTCAGGATGTGATCGAGCTGCACGCTTTCGTGGACGACGGCGGACACCCGGCATCATCGCCCTGGGAGAAATACTTCTACGCGCGCGGGTTTGGGCTGGTGTCGTTCGAGGACATGTACGGCGGCTTCAAGTCGTGGATCGCGCAGAAATTCACGCCGGGGACGATGCCGAACCGGATACGTGAGGTGATCCCCTGGCTGATCCCGCTGCAGAAGCGCTACTCCCTGTCCGCCGCGCCGAAAACGACGCCGGTCGGGGAGTTCACGCTGAGCGCGATGCCGTCGGACTGGGTGAATATCCGCGCGTACCCGCACAGCTACGGCAAAGACATCGGCGACCTGCACACGGGCGACGTGATGACGCTGTTCACGCCGGAGGTGGGAAGCTGGGTGAAAGTCCAGTTCGGCACCCTGCAAGGCTGGGTGTCGCGGCAGGGGGGCAAGGTCGAGTTCACGTCGACCGGGGAAGCGCCATCGCTGCCAGAAGTAACGCCCGTCGGGCAGTATGAGGTGACGCAAACTCCGTCGAGCTGGATCAATGTGCGGGATTACCCAAATGAGAGCGCGCAGGACGTTGGCGATCTGCATAAGGGCGACGTGGTGACGCTGTTCACGCCGGAAGTGAGCGGCTGGGTATACATCGAGATGGGGTCGCTGGCAGGCTGGGTGTGGCGGCAGGAGGGCAAAGTCACGTTCACTGCCGTCTCGACGACGCCGGAGCCGCCGATCCCGCCGGACGACCTGCCGGATTTGCCGGAAGTGAAGCCGGTCGGTCAGTACGTGCTGCTGCAAATCCCGTCGGACTGGGTGAACGTGCGCACCTACCCCGATGCGGTGGGCGTGGACGTGGGCGATTTGCGGAAGGGCGACATCGTGACGATGTACTCGCCGACGGTCAGCGACTGGGTGTTCATCAGCATGGGTGAGGTGCAAGGCTGGGTGGCGCTGCAAAACGGCAAGGTCGTGTTCACGCCCGCCATCACCGATACGCCGATCCCGCACGACCCACTGCCGGAACTGCCGCAGGTGCAGCCGCTGGGACAATACGTGCTGAGCAAGATACCGGGCACGTGGATCAACATTCGCGCCTACCCGGACACGATCGGCGCGGACATCGGCGACCTGCACAAGGGCGACATCGTGACGCTGTACAAGCCGCAGGTCAACGGCTGGGTGTTCGTGGAGACGGGCGCCGTACACGGCTGGGTAGCGCTGCAGAGCGGCAAAGTCGCGTTCGATGTCGCGCCGAACAAGCCGACGACCACGACTACATCGAGCAACGGCACGGCGACCAATGGCGCGGCAGCGACCGAGACGCCCGACAGCACGGCGATGGCAATGGCGGTCGCGGAGCAAGCCGCACCGGATGACACGCTGATCGACGGCGACGAGTGGGAGGAAGAAACCACCCCGTCCGACGCGCTGGAAGCGTGGGAAGAAGCGCCGGACGAGGAACTGGAAACCGAGCCGGTGCAGTCGGTGGCGGAAGCGCCAGCCGGCGCATCTGAGGCAGCGCCGGAAGCGGACGAAAGCGCGGCGGAGACCGTCGCGGCGGGCGTGGGCGTCGTCGGGCGCGTGCGCTCCGGAATTGGAAGGATCATCAATCGAAAGAGGGAGTAATTGATCGAGAGTCAACCACTGATAACACCGCTGATCCTGCTGCTGAAAAGCCGCAAGTTCATCGTGAGCGTGTGCGCGCTGGCGCTGAATCTCGTCGTGGCGGCTGTGCCGGAACTCGCGGCGTTTCGCAGCGAGCTGATGACGGTGATCACCGGGCTGGCGCTGGCGCTGATCGGCGGGATCGCCTATGAGGACGCCGCCCGCGCCGGGCGCGAAGCGGCAGCGCTGCCGCCACAGGCGAACGCCGACCTGCTCAAGACGCTGCTCGGCGACCTGATCGACAGCGTGAGCGAGTGCAAACGGACAGACTGTCATCACGCTGAAAAAGCGGTAAGGACGACGGCAGGGGGATTGATCCCCTGCCGTTTTTTATTCCCCGAATGGCTCAAGATGGGGGGCACGCCGTGCGCCCCTACGCATTCGATGGCTTACCTGCCGCGCCGACGCCGCCAGAAGGGAGGCGAAAAGCGGGGACGGCAGCGACCAGCGCAAAAGGCGCGAAACCACCGGAGCAGAAAGTTATGATTGCCCAGACGATGCTGTAGTAATAGCCCGCCGATGCGTTATCAGGCGCGAAGAAGGTCAGGCAGTCGATGAATTCCCCGTCAAACCGAGCACCGGGCAGGCAGAATGCCGCGTCACTCATGCAGCTTCGTCCGCGCCGGGCGGAGATGGCGGGTTTTCCTCGGCTGGCGGCGGGTTTGTCGGCGGCGGGGGCGGAAGCTGTGGCGCGCCACCGTTGGCGTTGGTGGTCCGCAGGCGGTCGAGCTGAATACTTTCGAGCCGGGGAGCCGCTATTGCCATTGCTGCCGCTGATGACCACAACGTCTCCGGCTCGGCTGAGAGTCAGTCCATATCCGGGAGACAGACTGCCGACATCGCCCAGCGCGAGGATGTCGACCATCGGGATATTGGCGATCAACTGCGGCGTGGCTGCCGCCCCAGACCTCGATCAGGTCGTTGCGACGCGCAGATCGAATAGTATTCGTCGGGCGAAGGATTAAGGCGACCGTCGTGGTAGCCGGTCCACGAGCCGCCTCCGCCACCACCTCCACCGGAAGGGGGTGGCTCGTAAGTTGGCTCCGGCGAGCATTCGGGCGGGGAACACTGGGCAGCGGCGCGGCGGGCCGAGAACGGCAGCGAGGTGAGCGCGGCGAAGAGCAGGACGAGCAGAAACAGCCGCTTCACGAGCAGTTTTCTGGTCATGATATTGCTCTCCACTCAATTATTGTTTCTCAAAGATATATCACATCATAAGGAACATCAAGCTGTTCGCGGCGGCTGTGTTGCGAAATTTCGCCGGGCGTGACGGAACCTCTTGCAACGCAGGGCGATTGTTGTATACTAGTCAACACTTCGGGCAGTTAGCTCAATTGGTAGAGCACTCCTTTGACGTGGAGTGGTTAGAAGTTCGAGTCCTCTACCGCCCATCCTGAAGAAAAGGCGCTTCCGACATTCGCGGGGGCGCGCATATTTGTGTTGAGCAGAGCGGGGCTTTCAGACACACGGGTCTGCCCCTACGGAATGGTGAAGGATTGCGTCAGGCGGCGTCCGCCACGCCCGTATTCTCGAACTGGCTGTTGTAGAGCTCGGCATAGAAGCCGCCCTGCGCCAGCAATTGTTCGTGGCTGCCCTGCTCGACGATGTCGCCGTCGCGCATGACCAGAATCAGGTCGGCGTTACGGATGGTCGACAGCCGGTGGGCGATGATGAAGCTGGTGCGGTTGCGCATCAGGTTATCCATCGCCTGCTGGATGAGCACTTCGGTGCGGGTATCGACCGAACTGGTCGCTTCGTCCAGGATCAGCATGGGCGGGTCGGCGAGGATGGCGCGGGCAATCGTCAGAAGCTGCTTCTGCCCCTGCGACACGTTGGAGGCTTCCTCGTTCAGCACCGTGTTATAGCCGTCCGGCAGCGTGCGCACGAAGTGATCGACGTGGGCAGCCTGCGCCGCCGCGATCACCTCGTCGTCAGTGGCGTCGAGACGCCCGTAACGGATGTTCTCCATGATCGTGCCGCTGTAGAGCCAGGCATCCTGCAAGACCATGCCGAACATCTTGCGCAGGTCGTGGCGGGTGAAGTCCTGAATGTTGTGACCGTCGATCAGGATGGCGCCGCTGTTCACGTCGTAGAAGCGCATCAGCAGCTTGACCATCGTCGTCTTGCCCGCGCCGGTCGGTCCGACGATGGCGATCTTCTGCCCCGGCTTGACCGACGCCGAGAAGTCGCGGATGACGACCTTATCGTCGCTGTAGCCGAAGCGGACGTGATCGAACTCGACGTTCCCGGCGCTCACGGCTTCGCGGATCGGGGTCGCCGTCTCGGTGACTTCTTCAGATTCGGCGAGGAACTCGAACACGCGCTCGGCGGCGGCGGCGGTCTGCTGAAGCACGTTCGAGATGTTAGCGATCTGGCTGATCGGCTGGGTGAACGAGCGCACGTACTGGATGAACGCCTGCACGTCGCCGACGGTGATCGTGCCGTTGATGACCAGCACGCCGCCGAGGATCGACACGCCGACGTAGCCGAGGTTGCCGACGAAACCCATGATCGGGAACAGCAGACCGGACAGGAATTGCGACTTCCAGGCGGAGTCGTAGAGCGTCTCGTTGTAGAGGTCGAACTTCTCGATGCTCTGCTGCTCGCCGTTGAAGGCTTTCATGACGTTGTGCGCGCCGAACATCTCCTCGACGTGACCGTTGACGTGACCGAGATAGTCCTGCTGCTCCTTGAAGTACCTCTGTGATTTGCCGATCACCGCCGCGATGATGCCGAACGACAGCGGGATCATGATCAGCGCGACCAGCGTCATCTGCCAGCTAATCGAGAGCATCATGACCAGCACGCCGATCATGCTGACGACCGACGTGACGATCTGCGACAGGCTCTGGTTGAGCGTCTGGCTGATGGTGTCCACGTCGTTGGTCACGCGCGACAGCACTTCGCCCTGATTGGTCTTGTCGAAGTACTTGAGCGGCAGCTTGTTGATCTTCTCGGAGATGTCCCGGCGCAGCTTGTAGGTGACTTTCTGCGAAATCCCCGCCATCACCCAGCCCTGAATGTAGCTGAACAACGCCGCCAGCAGGTACAAGCCGACGAGGATCAGGATGATGTTGCCGATGTACTCGAAGTCGATGCCTGTGCCCGTCCCGGCGATCTGGGCGACCACGCCCTCGAACAGCCGGGTGGTCGCCAAGCCGAGGACTTTCGGTCCGACAATCGTGAAGATGGTCGAGGCGATGGCGAATATCAGCACGATGCCAATCTGGAATTTATAGGCGCCGATGTAAGCGATCAGCTTCGACATCGTCCCGCGAAAATCGCGCGCTTTTTCGCCCTGCATCTGGATGCCGCCGCCGTGACCCATCGGTCCCGGTCCGCGACGCTGCCCTGGTCTTCCGCCACCCATCATCATGATGCCAACTCCTCAATGCCTAGCTGCGACAGCGCGATCTCACGATAGACTTCGCAGGTTTCCATCAGTTCGTCATGTGTGCCTTTGCCGACGATTTTGCCTTCGTCCAGCACGATAATCTGCTCGGCGTTCCTCACCGTCGAGACGCGCTGCGTGACGATCAGCAGCGTGCTGTCGGCGGTCTTTTCGTGCAGCGCCCGGCGCAGCGCGGCGTCGGTCTTGAAGTCGAGCGCCGAGAAGCTGTCGTCGAAGATGTAGATCGGAGCCTGCTTGACCAGCGCGCGGGCAATCGACAGGCGCTGGCGCTGCCCGCCGGAGACGTTGCTGCCGCCCTGGGCGATCTCGCTCTCAATGCCTTCCGGCTTGCTGTCGATGAACTCACTCGCCTGGGCGATCTCAGCCGCCTGCTGCATCAGCTCAAGCGAGGCGTTCTCGTCGGCGTAGCGCAGGTTGGACTCAATCGTGCCGGAGAACAGGTTCGCCTTCTGCGGGATGTAGCCGAGCCGGTCGCGCAGGTCGTGCTGGGTGACTTCGCGGATGTCCGTGCCGTCGACCAGAATCGCGCCGTTGGTCACGTCGTAGAAGCGCGGGATAAGGTTGACCAGCGTCGACTTGCCCGAACCGGTCGAGCCGATGAAGGCGGTCGTCTGCCCCGGCTGCGCCGTGAAGCTGAGGTCGTGCAGCACGTCGGCTTCAGCGCCGGGGTAGCGGAACGAGACGTTGCGGAACTCGACCGTGCCCTTGAACGGCTCGGCGAAGCGCCTGGGATTCTGCGGCTCGCGGATCGACAGGTCGGTTTCGAGCACGTCGGCGATACGATCCGCCGAGACAGCGGCGCGCGGCACGAGGATGAAGATGAACGACAGCATCAGGAAGGCGAACACCACCTGAAGCGCGTACTGCATGAAGGCGATCATGTCGCCGACCTGCATCTGCGATTCCGCCACCTGATGCGCGCCGACCCAGATGATCAGCAGGGTCAGCCCGTTCATGATCAGCATCATCAAGGGCATCATGGTCGCCATGACGCGGGTGACGAACAGGTTGGTGTTGGTCACGTCCTGGTTGGCTTTATCGAAGCGCTGCTCCTCGAACGGCTGTGTGTTGAAGGCGCGGACGACCATCATGCCGGACAGGTTTTCGCGCGTGACGAGGTTCAGCCGATCCACCAGCGACTGGATGATCTTGAACTTGGGCAGCGCGGCGCTGAACAGGACGGCGATCAGCGTCACGAGCGCGATCACGCCGAGCGCGATGATCCACCACATCGACGAGTCGGTGCCGGTCGCCTTGAGGATGCCGCCCACGCCCAGAATTGGCGCGTAAAAGACGATGCGGATCACGATGACGGTCAGGGTTTGAAGCTGGGTCACGTCGTTGGTGGTGCGCGTGATCAGCGAGGACAGCGAGAACTTGTCGAACTCGTGGTTGGAGAAGCTCTCGACCTTGCGGAACACGTCGCGGCGGAGGTTGCGGGCGATACCGGCTGCGGCGCGCGACGCCAGAAAGCCGACGGCAATCGCGCTGAAGCCGGAGATCAGCGACAGGATGAGCATGATGCCGCCGACGTTGAGGATGTACTGGTTCTGGATCGCGCTGGCGTCCATGCCGAGCGCCGCGTATTCGGCTTTGATGGCAGGCGCCGCCGACTGGATGATCATGTTGTCATCGAGCGCAGCGAAGCGCTGGTTGATCGAGTTGAGCAGCGGCGTGCGGATCAGCGCGGGCATATTCTGGAGCAGGGCGAACACGTCCGTCCCCTCCGGCAGCGACGAGAGGTCGAAGCCGCCGCTCTGCGGAATCTCGGCGGCTTTGGCGGGGTCTGCCATGATCTGCTCGATGCCGGAAACCGCCGTAAACGCCTTGCCGAGCACGGGGTTCAGGCGGTCGATGTCCTCCTGAGACGTGTCGTTCAGGACGTAGACCGGCTCGTTCGCCAGCGCCGGATATTTCGCCAGTTGAGCGTCGTAGTCAGGCGAGGTGCTGTCGACCAGCGTGTAGTGCGCCAGCACGTCCGCCTGCTCGTCGGCACTCATGAACAGGGTGAGCTTATTCATCTCGCTCTGGCGCACCGCCTGCGGGACGGCGTTTTCGATGCCGCCCTGCTGAATGCCGGTGTTGACGATGCTGGCGATGTAGTCCGGGAGCGAGAGGTCTGCCATACCCTGGACGAACAGCAGGACGATAGACAGCAGCATGACAGGCAGAAACGGCTTGAGGTATTTCGCTATACGGAACATGGAAGTATGGGTCTCTTTCTGACCGAACGAGCGTTAGTTGTCGGAAACCGGATCGGGGGTCAAGTGGGAGGCAACAATGCGGCGCAGCGCGGGGATAAAGACCGATGCCGCCGCGAGTTCCTCCGGGGTAAGATCGGCGAGGACTTCGGCGATGTACTCGGTCATCTGCTGATGCCGCGCCTGTGCCTCTACCATGCCTTCGGGCGTGACGCGCAGCAGCGACTGGCGGCGATCCTTCGGATCAGGCTCACGACTGAGCCAGCCGCGCTCGACCAGCGCCTGCACCAGCACGCTGGCGGATTGCAGGCTCACCTTGCGCCGCTTGGCAAGCTCGCTGGTGGTGATGGGCTGATCTTTCATGTGCATCAGCACGCCGACCTGCATCAGCGTCGCTTCTTCCTCGCCGGAATCGCGTATCCGCGAGCCGATCAGCCGACCGAAGCCGGGGAGAATGTCCAGCATGGCTTGAGCCGTGACGTAGGGTGTCCAATCGGATGTCATTGGATTTCATCACATTCATTGATAGTCAATATGGTTGATAATCATACTAGTTGAGTATTTCCGTGCTGTCAAGATGGAGCGGCAAGAGTTAACGAATTTTTTATATTGCGCATGGCGTTCACCGCAGCGCGCGCTTTTCGATTACACTGGTAGCAACTGCCCACGCGCTGCTGACGACCGGGCACGCGAGGGCGGGTCGTGGGGTGGACGGGTGCTGCCATGCTGGGGGTGCTGGTCAGGCTGATGCTGATGCTGTCGGCGATTGCCGCTGGGCTGATCGGCGTCGCACGCGGCGGGACGCCCGGCGACGCCGACCTGGGCACGATAATACTGCCTGCGTCGGAATGCGCCCACGCCTGCTGGAACGGGATCGAAGTCGGCGTGACGACGCGCGACCAGGCGACGCAGATTCTGGAGACGAGTCCCTGGGTGGCGCAGGTGTTCCAGACGTCGCTGACGGTGACGTGGCGCTGGAGCGGCAGCCAGCCGCCGCAGATCAACGCGGCGAAAGACGGCTTGCTGCAAATCGGCAACGACATCGTGCGGCAGATACGCATCCAGACGCTGATCCCGTTCGGGGACATCTGGCTGCTGCTGGATCGCCCGGACAACGTGCGGGTGGTGCAGCTTCTGAGCCGCTCCAGCTCGTACCAGATCGCCAGCTACGACGTGGGGATTCAGGTGATCAGCCCGCTGGGCTGCTCGCTGACGCCGGAGCGCTTCTGGTCAGCGCCGATCACGCTGGGGATGGGCGAAATCTGGTCGACCGAAGCGCTGAGCGGGCGCGGCTTCGACATCTACCGCGCGCCGTCGTGGTGGGAGCGGCTGCGGCTCTGCTGAGCATTTCTTCGCTATAATTCACTACTGATTTGGGCGCAGCACGCTGCGCCCCTACTTTTATCTTCGGGCAATTCGGGATTTGATAGATGGCGATTGACTATGTAATCGACTATGCCTGCGTGCCGAAAGAGGCGCTGACGACCGAAGGCATCGTCGAGCGGCTGAAGGCGCGCGAGCGCGCTCAGGCGGTGATCGGGCTGTTCCGCGAGAACGGCGACCAGCGCCCGCCGAGCGAGATGGGCTTCGAGTTCACACGGACGAACGCGGCGGGCGAGGAAGTAACGCAGGTGATCGTCGTCCAGGAGATGCTCGACCGCGCCGCCGAGCTTGATCCGCTGGCGCAGTACTGCGCGGGCTGCCCGGCGAACGTCAGCGGAGCGCCGTTCGGGTGCGTCGGCTCCATCGCCTACCCGATCTCGGCGGCGAGCGAGCGCTGGCTGCTCGACCAACTGCCGGGCATCGACCAGCCGCTCGCGTGGCTGCTGCTGCGTCAGGGCGTGCAGGAGATGGGCTACGACGGCGCGCCGGTGCGCCCGCTGCGCGCCAACCCGACCTATTTCGAGGAGCGGCGGGTCGCCGGGCGCGATCTGGTCGAGTTCGTGATGACGGCGGATCAGGTATTCGAAATGCTGTTCCTGCTGGGCAACATCCAGCCCGCGCACGCCGGGGTGCTGCTGCTGCTGTTCGGGGCGATCCCGCGCGAGGTCGAGGCGGGACAAATTGTGCAGATCATGAACCGGACGCTGAGCGCCGACGACATTGCCCGCGACTTCCCGTTCCAGATGGCGATTCTGCCGGACGACGATGCGACGGTCGCGGCGCTGAAGGCGTTCTTCCACGCGCTGCACCGGGCGTGGACGCTGAACGTGCCGCTACTGCTGGACGTGTAAAGATAGTGCTGGGCTTGCCGGAGGCAAGCGCGCGATGAGTGCTGAGGAAGAACAGGACTGAGGACTGAGCAGGGGCGTTCAATTGAGCGCCGCTGCTGTTTGTCAGGGGCGGCGGGCGGCAGCGGGGCGCGCTTCGACCAGCAGCGCCGCCATGATCGCGCTGAGCGCGCCTAAGGCGGTCGCAATCCCGGCGATGACGCGGAAGGTATCCACGAACGCCAACTTGATCGCGTCGGAGACGGCGGCGGCTTGCTCGGCGGAAAGGTCGGCGGGCGGCTGGGCAGCGCCGAACTGCGCCGCCTGCGCGCGCAGGGCGTCCATGCTCCCCGCCGGGATGTCGAGCGACGCGGCGCGCGCTTCCAGATTGCTCGTGAAGATGCCGATAGCGAGCGCGCCGATGATAGCGACCGCCAGCACACCTGCTGTCCGGGCGACGGCGTTATTGATGCCGGACGCCGTGCCGCTCATCTCCTTCGGGGCGGCGCCCATGACGGCAGTCGTCAGCGGGGCGACGGTGATGCCCATGCCGATGCCGAGCACGACGATAGCCGGGAAGAACGTCGTCCAGTAGGCGTCCGGTCCGGTGGTCAAGCCGGGGAGCGTCATCAGCCCGAAGCCGAGCGCGGCAATCGCCGGTCCGACGATCAGCGGCAGGCGCGCGCCGACACGGTCGATCAAGCCGCCCGCCCAGCGCGACATCAGCGTGAGCAGGATGGTGAAGGGGACGAAGGTGAACCCGGCGACTTCCGGCGGGTAACCCTGCACCTGAATCAGATTGAGGATCAGGAAAAACGGCGCGACGCGCAGCGCGGCGTAGAGGAACAGGGTCAGCAGGTTCGTGCCGCTGAAGGTGCGCGAGCGGAACAACCGGAGCGGCATCATCGGATGGTCGCTGCGAGATTCGACGAACACGAAGGCGGCGAGCGCGATCACACCGACGACGAGCGCGCCGAGCACGCGCGGATCGCTCAAGCCGAAATCCGGGGCTTGCAGGAAGCCGTAGGTCAGCCCGGCTAAGCCGAGCGTCGCCAGCGCCGCGCCGACGAAATCGAGGCGGTCGGGGGCATGTTCGTCGCGGCTTTCGGGCACGCGGGTGATCAGCGTGTAGAGCGCAATCGCCGCCAGCGGCAGGTTGATGAAAAAGACCAGCCGCCACAAGCCATGACCCGCCAGCCAGCCGCCGATGATCGGTCCGCCGAGCGTGGTCAGGGTGCTGAACGTCGACCAGGTTCCGATAGCCGTGCCGCGCCGTTCGTCGGGGAAATATGCCGAGATGATGGCGAGGCTGCCGGGAACCATGAGCGCGCCACCGACGCCCTGCACGGCGCGGGCGAGGATCAGGAAGTTGGCGTCCTGCGCCAGCCCGCACGCCATCGATGCTCCGGAGAACAGGACGATGCCGATCATGAAGATGCGCTTGCGCCCGTAGCGGTCGCCGAGAGCGCCGCCGACGAGGATCAGCGCCGAGAGCAGGAGCAGGTAGGCGTTGACGACCCACAAGAGCTGCGAGCCGTTCAAGCCGAGATCCGCCTGAAGCGCTGGGACGGCAACGTCGAGGGCGCTGCTGTCGATGAACGCCATGCTGGAGGCGAGGATCGTCGCCAGCAGCACCGCACCGCCGGAGTCGCGGGGCGCGGGTTGAGCTGCAATTGCCATCGCTGGTTCGCCTCTCGCCTTGTTGAAAGATATGTGTAGTGAAATATGCGTAATGAGTCTAAAGACGTGAAAACGATGCCCATCCTTACGGTATGTGCGATAATCAACGATGCGCAGCCCGTCACTCAGGAGTCGGCGGCGCGTAATACTGAAGAGATTGATCCCGCGCACGAAGGAACGCAGCATGTACCCCCATCACCAACGCACCATCGAACGGGTCACCGAGCATTTTCAGGCTGACCCCAGCATCAACGCGCTGATCATCGGCGGCTCGGTCGCCAAAGGCTGGGCGGCGGAGAACTCCGACGTGGACATCCTGCTGGTGGTCTCCGCCGAGGATTTCGCGCGGCGCACCGCCGAGAACCAGTACCTGTACTTCACGCGCGATTTCTGCGACTACGAAGGCGGCTACGTCGACGGCAAATTCATCGACGTGCCGTTTCTGGAGGAAATCGCCGATCACGGCAACGAGGTGGCGCGGGCGGCGTTCGTGGGCACGTGGGTCGCCTTCGCGCGCGATCCACAGGTCGAGGGGCTGATCCGGCGCATCCCGGTGTACCCGGAAGCCGAGCGCGATGCCAAGCTGAAGGCGTTTTACAGCCAGGTGGTGGTGGGCAACTGGTTCATGCAGGAAGCGGTCAAGCGCGGCGACAAGTACCTGATGACGCACGCGGCGGGCGAGATGGCGCTGTTCGGCGGGCGGCTGATGCTCGCCTACAACCGCATCCTGTACCCGTATCACAAATGGCTGATGCACGAGGTGGCACGCGCGCCGGAGAAACCGACGAATTACATGGCGCTGGTGGATGCGCTGCTCAACACGCCGGGCGTCGAGACGGCGCAGGCGTTCACCGACGCGATCAGCGCGTACCACGACTGGGGCGTCGCGTTCGGCGACTGCTTCGTCAACTTCACGCGCGACCGGGAATGGAACTGGCGCAATCAGCGCGCGCCGCTGCACGACTGGTAGATTCGAGGATACGTGCCTGGGACGCCGGGCAGTTCAGGCGATCACCAGAAACGTTGAATGCCGTAAGCGTCGAAGGCTGCATCGCGGCTGAGGACGGGTAAATTTTCGCTCAACGCTTGCGCTATCAGCATTCGGTCAAATGGATCGCGGTGATGGAATGGCAGTGTCGCTAAGGGTGCAATCTGCTGTACGGTGAAACTGAGCAGGCTGATCTGGTTTAGCTGAATCTGTTCGTTGATGAAGTGATCGAATGGCTCAGGCATACTCAGCTTGCCGAGGCTGATTTTGATCGCCATTTCCCATAAACTGGCGTAGCTGAGGAACAGATCATTTTCGCCATCCTCGATAGCTGTTCTTGCCTCGTGGCTCAATTCCTCGCTATCGTTGATGAACCACAGAAAGGCGTGCGTATCGAGCAGCAGTCTCATTGAGCGTACTCATCGAAGTCGGGCAGCGGTTCATCGAAGTCATTCGCCAAATGGATCAATCCTCTGGCGCTTCCGGCATGGCGCGCCTGCTTTCCGGGCGCGACCGGTACAAGCTGAACCGCCTGCTCATCGTCGCCCACAATCAGCACCGTTTCGCCGCGCACAGCCGCGTCGACCAGGCGCGATAATTCTGTCTGTGCATCCCGTACATGAATTCGCTGCATGATCGCCTCCTATCGCCAATTGTATCGGTTCGCCCGCTCTGATCAAAGTATGATAGTGTCGCTGCACGACTGGTAAGTACAGGGCGCACACACAGATGCGCCCCTACACTACGCTTCGCATCACACTCTTTTTACAGCCCGCTTACAACCCGCGTAAACTCTGGCAACAACTCCCGCCTATGCTGTGAGCATCAAATCGAGGGAACGGGCGATATGCCCACAGCAGGAGGGAACAGCATGAAGAAAATACTGGTACTGCTCAGCATCGTCGCGCTGCTGGTCGCCGCGCTGCCGATGGTCGGCGCGCAGGATGTCACCACCAACGCCGTCGGCACGCTCACCTATACCGAGGAAGAAATCAACGAGACGTACTGGGTGAACAACCCGGCAAACCGCCACCTGAGCAACGTGTACGTCGATCTTCAGGCGGCGAACGGCGGGCAGGTCGAGATTTCGGCGGTGTACACCTGGCGTCCGGTCGGCGGCGGCACGCAGTCGGCAGACGTGGCGGTCGTGATCGCGCCGCGCATCAGCAACGGGCGGCTGTTCTGGGACGTGGTTTCGATCACGGCGAACGGACAGCCCGCGTCGGCGGACATCGTGCGGCAGGTGAACGCAGATCTGTCGGCGTCGTGGCGGCGGTACATCGCCGACCATCTGCCGGTGGGTCGGCTGACGGGGGTCAGCATCAGCGACGACGACATCACCTTCACCTACCCCGCGCCAGTAAGCGGCGCGTCCTTCCCCATTAGCCCCTGCTCCCCCGGCAGGGGCATGCCTGCAGGGGCAAGGGGGTTGGCAAGGGCGCAGTGTCCTTCGTGCGCGCCCCTACAGAAGTGCCGGTGATTGTGGGTTAGAGAAATGGTTTCACGCTGACCTCACCCCGTTTCGCAGCTAACCTGCGGTTAGCGCGCTCCTTCCCTCTCACACCGTGGAGAGGGGAGCGAGGGTGAGGTGTGGTGGTTTTGCTACAGTGTGACGATGCGGTTGGCGACCTTGAGGCGGCGCGAAAAATTCGGCAGCAGGTCGAGCAGAGTCTGGTAGCGCCCGCTTTCCTGCTCGCGCAGGTAGTGGCGCAGCACGTTGATCACGCCGGGCAGAATCTCCAAGCCATGCACCTTGCGCTGCATGAGCACGTAGGCGTTGGCTTCCGGCGGGCTGACGTAATCCTCAAGATAGATCGCCACCATGCCAGCGACGAGCACGCTGGCGAACTGCGCCTCCCAGGTGGGATGAAGCGCGCGGAAGTGGTCGCTGACCGGGAGCGGCGTCTCGGCGGCGGCGACTTCGGCAGCGTGGTTGCGCAGGTAGGTGTTGATCAACAGACGACCGTACTGAGTCAGCGCGGCGCGGTAGACGTGCGCCGGGTCTTCGTCGTAGGGCCAGGGCGGGCTGTCGCCCCAGGCGAGGCGCGGCGGGACGATGCAGACGAGATCGCTGCGCAGGCGGAAGCCCAATTCCTGATCTGCCGGGTAGGAGATGTTCGGAATGAAGACGAGCTGGTTTTTGATGTCGCCCAGGAACGGGCGCAGAAATGGCTTGAACGCCGCGTCCTCGAATACGCGCGTCGAGTCGTCGAGCGATTTCTGCCAGTCGGCGGCGTCGCTTTGCCACCACTCCGCCAGCCCACTGACAGCGTAGAAATCGTTGAGCTGCAAATCCCAATCGGGCGGCATCCAGGCGGGCGGCTTGGCGATTCGCCTGTCCGGGAAGCGCAGCAGCAGCGCCAACATGTAGATCGCTTCGAGCGGCGAGTCCTCGTCGAGCAGCATCTGGAGCGTGCGCGCGGCGGGATGGTCGGCATAGACGCTCATGTGCTTGCGCGTGGCGCGGGCGTGCGCGTGCGTGCCGTGCGGCTGGCGCGCCTGCGCGTCCTGCGGATAGCTGGTCGCCGCGAGGACGGCGGACATCAGGCGGACACGATCATCGAGTTTGACGCAAACGTCGGAGGTGGTGGGCATGATGACTCAGTTCACGAACGATATGCGTCCATTGTAAAACGAAACGATCTGTCGCAGCATAAAGCCTTTGAGCGATAATCGACGGTATCGCCATCGAGCGGGTATCAAAAGGAGATTCCCGGATGGACCCGGCACTCGTCACCATCCTGACGCTGATCAGCGGCATTAGCTGGACTCTGGTATACATCATCCTGATCGTTCGCGGCTTCCGGGACAAAACCTACGGGATGCCGTTGTTCGCGCTGACGTTCAATCTGTCATGGGAGTTTCTGTATGCCTTCGTCTTCCACAAGGGCGATGCCATCACCCTTCAGCGGGCGGTCAATACGATCTGGTGTCTGTTCGATGTGGTGATCGTGTACACGTATCTGCGCTACGGGCGGAGCGAATTCCCGAAGAATGTCGATCAGAAGTGGTTTCTGCCCTGGAGCATCATCGTGATAGTCGTGAGCTTCGCCACGCTGTACGTGGCGGCGCTGGAATTCGGGATGGCGTGGGGCGCGCTATTCGGCGTTCGGGCAGGATCTGATGATGTCGGTGTTGTTCATCGGGATGCTGGTTAGCGCAACGGGGTGCGCGGTCAGTCGATTGCCGCCATTTTCAAGTGGATCGGCACGGCTGCCCCGACGATCCAGTTCTACGCGCAGACCAGCGGCCTGCTGATCCTCACATTCGGGTTGAGATTCTTCTTCTTCGACGTGGTGTACATCGTGCTGCTGCGGCAGAAGTTCCGCGAGGCAGGGGCTGAACCGTTCACGGGCAAACGGCAACGTGGTACCGTCGGCGGGCGGCGGTGTTGTAAGATCGAGTCGGTGTCCACAGCGGAGCGGGTATGCGGGTCGCGTTTTTCACCGAGACATTTCTGCCCAAAATCGACGGGATCGTGACCGTCATCTGCCTGCTGCTGGATCATCTGGAGCGGCGCGGCATCGAGACGGTGATCGTCGCGCCGAAGATGGGCGTCGAGCGCTACCGCAGCACACCGATCATCGGCGTGCCGGGCGTGCGGCTGCCGCTGTACCCGGAGCTGCGCGTCGGTCCGCCGACGCTGTCGACGTATCACGAATTGAAAGCCTTCCAGCCGGACATCGCCCACTTCATCCACCCGGTGCTGATCGGCGTGCCGGGGATGATGATGGCGAAGCGGCTGGACATCCCGACGCTGGCGTCGTTCCACCTCGATGTAGCGCGGCTGGTGCATTATTTCCACCTGGGATTCATCGAGCCGGTGACGGATTTGCTGACGAAAGTGGTGTTCAACGCGGCGGATTACTCGCTCGCGCCGTCGCGCCCGGTCGAACAGTACATGCGCGACATCGGCGTGAAGCGCGTCGGACTGTGGAAGCGCGGTGTCGACCCGGAGCGCTTCGACCCGCGCTTTCGGAATGCCGACATGCGCGCAGCGCTGACCGACGGACACCCTGACGACACCCTGCTGATCTACGTCGGGCGGCTGTCGGGCGAGAAGCAGCTTCATCACCTGAAGCCGGTGCTGGACGCCGTGCCGGGGACGCGGCTGGCGATTGTCGGCAACGGTCCTGCGCGCGAGTCGCTGGAAGCGCAGTTCGCCGGGACGAATACCAAATTCATGGGCTACATGACCGGCGAGCCGCTGTCGCAGGCATATGCCAGCGCCGATATGTTCGTGTTTCCCTCGGCGCTGGAGACGTTCGGGCTGGTGGTGGTCGAAGCGATGGCTGCCGGGCTGCCGGTGGTGGCGTCGCGGGTGGGCGGCGTGCGCGACGTGGTCGAGGAAGGGCGCACGGGCTACACCTTCGCGTCGGGCGACATCGACGGCTTGATCGCCGGGGTGCGGCAGATCGCCGTCAGCCGGGAGCGCATCGCCGAGATGGGACAGGCGGCGCGCGCCTTCGCCGAGACTCAGACCTGGGGCGCGATGATGGACGAAGTGGTCGACATTTACGCCCGGCTGATCGCCGAGCGGCGGGGGCAGCGCGTCGCCGTCGCGTGATTCGGTCTATGCTACAATTCCACCAGCAAATCGTTTCATGCCTTGACGGAGCGTCATGAATTCTCTCACACGCAGATGGTTGATTCTGTTGACCGTGATCGCGCTGGTGCTGGTCGCGGATCAGGTGACGAAGCAGGCAGTGGTGACGAACGTGCGGCTCGGCGAAAGCGTTCAACTTGTCCCGGCGCTGTACCCCTATTTCCAGATTACGCGCAGCGAAAACCACGGCGCGGCGTTCGGTTTTCTGCCACAGGCGGGCGACCTGTTCCTGATCGTCGCCGTCGTGGTGGTGGTGATCATGCTGATATTCTTCCCGCGCATCCCGGAGAACGACCGCATCACGCGGCTGGGGCTGGGGCTGGTGGTCGGGGGGGCGCTGGGCAACGCCGTCGACCGACTGACGCACGGCGCGGTGATCGACTTCATCCACTACCAGATTCCCGGCATCGTCTCCAACGTCAGCAACCTTGCCGACCATGCGATTGTGATCGGCGTAATCCTGATCGTGCTGCAAAGCTGGCGCACCGATGTCAGCAAGGCGGACGAGCCGGAGGCAGACAGCGACAGCGGCACGTGAGGCGCTGCGCGGTGGGGAGCGGCATTCGCTATAATGGGGGGTGTCGAAAGGAGTTCGTATGATTCGCAGGATTTCGCTTCTGGTCGCTGTGCTGTTGGTTGCGGCGTGCAGTCGGCTGGGCATTCCCGGCGGGGCGGCTGTGCCCACGACCGGCGATACAGCGAGTGACGCGGCGTCGGCGCAGCAGTTCGTGCCCGACCTGCCGGGGTATCTCAGCACGAACGCGACCACCATCAGCAGCGCGATCAGCACGATCACGGGCGGCGCGTCGATACTGAGCGGCAACCCGCTGGGCGCGGCGATGATCGCCCAGATCGACGGGATGATCGCCTGCTATCAGAACGTGGGGGCGGTGGCGGCGAAGGTCTACGCGCAGCCGGACATCGCTACGCTGGCGCAGGGACAGATTCCGACGGTTGGCGCGCTGGCGGTGATCAATCAGGATCGGCTGGTGAACAACTTCCTGCCATGCGCACTGGGCGCGAACCGGGGCATGAGCGCTCAGGCGCAGACGCCGCAGCCGTGCGCCAGCTCTGGATCGTTCCAGGTGAACGGCGAAACGCTGTGGTACGTGTACGCCGCCACCAATCAGGATTTGTGTTCCGCCATCGCGCAGCATCTACCCACCGGCTAAGCCTATGAATACGATCATGCGCTTCGCGCGCCGCGTCATTAACGACCTCATCAACCTGCGCAACGTCGATGCCTACGTGGTCGGTTTCATCGGCATCGCGCTGATCCTGCTCGACGTGCTGGGCGCGGTCGATCTCAACGCCTATCTTTCGGTGATGACGGCGGCGCTGGTGGTGCTGCTGTTCCGCACGACCGCGCCGCCGAAGAAGGAAATCGACCTCGACAACGTGCTGCTCGACCGGCAGAGCTACACGCCGCTGCGCGAATTCATTCAGGGAGCGCACGTGGTGTGGGTGTACGGTCCCTCGGCGGTGAACGTGCTGCGCGAATCGGCGTCGTTCAAGCGCGAAGTGGTGGAGCGCGGCGGCGAGGTTCGGGTGCTGCTGCAAGACCCCGGCGAAACCGCCAGCATGGCGATCCTGCGGCAGCAGCTCGACCCGAACAATAACCTGGATCACGACATTCAGGGGTCGCTGTTCACGCTGGAAAAGATGCGCGAATGGGGCAAGGTCGATTACCGCCTGCTGCCGTACAACCCCGGCTTCAGCCTGCTGGTGGTCGACCCGGACGGCAAGGACGGGCGGCTGGTGGTCGAGTTCTTTGGCTATCACAATAACCTGATCGACGACCGGATGCACATCTTGATCGAGCGGCGGTCGTCGCAGTACTGGTTCGAATACTGGGCGAAGCAGTACCAGATCATGTGGGACGCTGCTCACACGGGCAAATCCACCCCGGCGAGCTAAAGCGCGGCTGAATGCAACCTCGCCGCCGGAAAGCGTGTCTATCTTCAATAGACGGGTGCACAGCCTGAAGGCGGCGCACCCGCCCACACGACGGGAATAAGATGCTTTCCCAGTAGACAACGGCAGCTCACATTTATGAAGCGTTTTTTCCTGATTGCTCTGTTCGCCGGTGTATTCGCGCTGCTCGCCGTGCAGGGCGAGCCAGCGCAATCGCAGGACGTGGCTATCCGCGCGCCGAACCTGGGGATCAACCACATCAGCGCGCCGAACGATCCCATTGCCGACCAGCGCTACCTGAATGCGCTGATGCTCGGCGTGGGCTGGAACCGCTGGCCCCTTTACTGGAACAGCATCGAGACTTCGCCGGGCGGCTACGACTGGAGCGCCTACGACCAGGTCGTCAGCAACGACCTGCGCTACGGGCTGCGCTCGGATGCGATCCTGCTGGGCATCCCTGGTCAGCACTACGACGGCGGGCGGATTCGCGGCTTGTCCGAGCCGATCTTCAGCGACGGCTCGGACGCGCCTGGCGGCGGCAAGCTGCCCAATCCCAACAACCCCTATGCCAGCTTCGTCTACGCGGCGGTGATGCGCTACAAGCCGGGCGGCACGCTGGCGGCGCAGCGCGGCTGGGGGGCGGATCAGGGCATTCGCGTATGGGAGGCGTGGAACGAGCCGGATCTGCCGCAGTTCTGGAGCGCGCCGATGCAGGATTACGCCCGCCTGCTCAAGGTGACCTACCTGATCGTGCGGCAGGCTGACCCGCTGGCGCGGGTGATGTTCGGCGGGCTGGCGTACATCATCCCCGGCGACTACCTGGCGGGGACGCTGGCGCTGATCGCGCAGGACCCGGATCGGGGCGCGTACAACTGGTACTTCGACATGGTCGCCGTCCACAGCTACACCGATGCCCGGCGCAGCGGACGGCTGATCGCCGACGTGAAAGAGGTGCTGGCATCGTATGGGCTGGATCGCCCGGTGTGGCTCAACGAGAGCGGCGTGCCGGTGTGGGACGACTATCCCGGTCCGACGTGGACGGCGAACCAGCCGAGCGGGCGGATGTATCGCGGGACGATGGAGGAGCAGGCGCTGTACATGATCGAAAGCACAGCGCAGGCGTGGGCGGCGGGCGCGGAGGTGGTGTTCATCTTCCAGCTTTACGACGACTGCGGCAACCAGCCGCTGGGGACGGATTTCCCGCCGGACAGCCATCAGGCGGGGGACGCCTACGGCTTGTTCCGCAACGACCGCAGCTCGCCGTGCTTCAGCCAGAGTCCGCAGCCGAACACGCCGCGCCCGGCGGCGAGCGCGCTGTACCGGATGGCGCAGGTTTTCGGCAGCCGCCAGCTTCGGGACGGCATGGTGATCAACCTGGGTGGGCACGCGACGATTGTCTCGTTCGACCTGAGTCCGGCGCAGGGGGTGGCGACGTTCGGTCCGGTGACGACGGGCAGCGCGAGCACGGTGGTCGAGCGGGCATACGTGATGTGGAATCGCAGCCCGGAACGGGTGGTGCTGGAAGTGCCCGCCAGCGGTCGGTCGGCGCAGCTTTACGACATGAACAACGTCAGCTACGTGATGTCGCCGCAGGACGGCAAATACGAGATCGGGCTTCCGTCGGTGACGCGGGCGGAATACCCGCTGCTGACCGAATCGGAAGTGTCGCAGATCACGGGCGACCCGTACATACTGGTCGAGCCGGTGCAGCAGGGCTGGACGCCGGTCGACCCGCAGCTTGTGCGCGTGCAGGGCGCAAACGATACGCCGGTGGTCGCGGCGGAAGCCGCCGCCGTCGCTGGCGTGCCGACGGTGACGCCGGAGATCGCCGTGCCGCCGACTCCCACCGCCGAGCCAACTTTCGTGCCGACGACCGACCCGGCGCTCGACCACACGCCGCCGATCCCGTACATGCTGGCGCTGCCGGAGACCAGCCCGGCGACGTTTGACGTACACTGGGGCGGGCAGGACGACAGCGGCATCAGCAGCTACATCGTCTGGGTGCGCGTGGACGGCGGCGACTGGCAGAAGTGGCAGGAAACCGCCGACGTAGAGGCGGCGTACACCGGGACGCCGGGCAGCACCTACGAATTCGCGCTGTGGGCGGTCGATCTGGCGGGGAACTGGTCGGAGAACGTCGATCTCCCGCCGCAGGCGATGACGAAAGTCCAGTAATAGTGCTGAGTGGCGAGTTCTGAGTGCTGAGTGAAGCACAAGGACTGAGCAAGAACATGCGCTGAGTACCGGCTGCTGAGCAAGAACAGGTGATGAGCAACGAGTAAAAGCGCCCCCGATCCGGGGCGCTGGTGTTTTAGTGAGTATGTCTTACGCAAGCCTGCTGATCGGCATCCTGGTCATCGTCCTGCTGGTGGTCGCCGCCTACCACGCGCTGTCGCCGCGCGCGCCGGGGCGCAGACTGTGGCGCGACGCGCAGGGCAACGTGGTCGCCATCGGCGAGCGCGAGCCGCTATCCGGTCATCTCAGTGGGCGCGGGACGGAGACGAGCGTGCCGCTGCAACTGGCGGCGGGACGCTATCGTATAGACTACCAGTTCGAGGCGCTGACGCGGCTGGCGCTGCTCGGCGCGGGCGAGGACGAGACGCTGCTGATCACGAGCGGGACGGGCAGCATGGGGTTCGAGGTCGCAGCGGCGGGGCGCTATCAACTGCGGGTCGAGCCGAACGATGAGCGCGCGGCGTGGCAGGTCGTCTATCGACAGATCGCCCTTCGGAATGGTCAGGATAGCCAGACAGGGAATTGATGTCCGAGCAAACCAAATCGCTGCGGGCGCTGCTGCCGGGCGTGATCGGCTTCGTGGTGGTGACGGTGGCGCTGCTGGTCGCCATCAACCGGCTGGGCACGGACGGGATTCGTCAGGCGATTGAGAACGCCGGTCCGTTCGCGCCGCTGGTGTACATCGGCGTCAAGGCGGTGACGTACACGATTGCGCCGCTGAGCAGCGGTCCGATCCAGTTGTTCGCGGGCGTGCTGTTTGGGCTGATCCCCGGCACGCTGTACACGCTGCTGGGTGAACTGATCGGTGGAACCATCAACTTCTGGCTGGCGCGGCGCTTCGGGCGGGCGGTGGTGACGCGGCTGGTCGGCGCGGACGGCATGGCGCGCGTCGACAAATTCGTCAATCAGATCGTCGACTGGAAAACGCTGATCTACGCGCGGCTGTTCCTGTTCTCGATCTACGACTTCATCAGCTACGCGGTCGGCTTCTCGAAGCTCAACTTCCGCACCTACCTGATCATCTCGGCGGTCGTGGGCGTGATCCCGACGTTCGTGGCGGCGCTGCTCGGCACGGCGCTGACCGAGGAGCGCGGCAATTTCCTGGTGATCTACGGGATCGTTGCGGTGCTCAGTGTCGTGCCGCTGGTGTTCCAGAAGCGTATCCGGCGCTGGCTGAAGCTGGAGACGCCGACAGAGGAAGAAAAGAACCACTTCACCACAGAGACCACAGAGAACACAGAGAAATTAGGATAGAATCCTCTGCGATCTTTGCGGTCTCTGGGGTTCATTCAACATTTGCTTCAGGAGAAACAGTTTATGCCGCGCAAGTTCATCATCGACACCGACACCGCATCCGACGACGCCGTTGCGCTGATCATGGCGCTGCGCTGGCACGACGTGGAAGTCGAGGCGATCACGGTGGTCAGCGGCAACGTCGCGGTCGAGCAGGGGACGCGCAACGCGCTCTACACAGCCGGATTGTGCGGCTGCCGGACGCCGGTTTGCGTAGGCGCTTCTCGTCCGCTCGTCCGGGAAGTCGAACATGCCGAGTGGTTTCACGGAAATGATGGCTTGGGTAACATGAACTATCTCCCGCCGGATGTCGCGCCGGGTTACGCACCGGAAGCCAAACACGCCGTCGACGCGATCATCGACACGATCAAAGCCAACCCCGGCATCGAGATGGTGACGCTCGCGCCGCTGACTAACGTGGCGCTGGCGCTCAGCCGCGCGCCGGAGATCGCCGGGCTGGTGAGCCGGTGCGTGGTTATGGGCGGGGCGGCGTGTACGTCCGGCAACGTGACCCCGGCGGCGGAGTACAACATCTGGTGCGACCCGGAAGCGGCGCGGATCGTGTTCCGCTCCGGCATGGCGATTGAGATGGTCGGCTGGGAGCTGGCGCGGCGCGAAGCCAACATCATGCCGGACGAGATGACGCATATTCGCGGCTTCGGGACGCCGCTGGCGCTGTTTGCGATGGACTGCAACCGCCGCGCGCTGGAAGCCGGACAGGAGCAGTCGGGCGATCCGGGGCTGGCACTGTGCGACCCGGTGGCGATGGCGGTCGCGCTCGACCCGACGGTGGTGACGCGCAAGAGCCAGCATTACGTCGACGTGGAAGTGCAGGGCGAGCTGACGCGCGGCATGACGGTGGTCGACGCGCTGGGCGTGGCGACCGACGAGCGCAACCGCGACCTGTGGCAGCCGCTGGTCAGGCGCGAGCCGAACGTGACGGTCTGCTGGGAAATCGACATCCCGCGCTGGAAAGAAATGCTGTACAGCGTGCTGCGGTAAGAATTCGGGGCGCATCGCCATGTGCCCCTACGGGGGCGGGCAGACACACAGGTCTGCCCCTACTGAATTTCGGTTGGTTCGTTAGCCGATGGGAGGATGCGGCGCAGGGCGCGGACGGCGCGCGTGGGACGCGCTGGCTCCCACACGTCCCGGTTCTCGAAAGACCAGGCGTACACCGGGATTCCATCCCGCACCAAGCCGAGCACGCCCGGTTCGCCTAGCTCCTGCGCCGACCATTCGTACAGGCGCTGCAATCTCGGCTGGATGATCCCGTAGTCGAGTAGCTGACCAAGCGGATTTTCCTCGGCGACGTATTCGCGCAGGTCGCGCTCCAGCGGATACCTGCCCGGCACGATGCGCGCGAGGGACAGGAAGATGCCTGTGAATGCCAGCCGAGGATCGCCCAGCAGCGGGGCGATGCCGGACAGAAGCCCAAGCGCCAGCCGGGGTGCGGACACCAGCGCGTGGGCATACAGCACCCGCAGCAGCACCACGTTCAGAAAGAAGCGCTCCGCCGCGTTTTCCTGCTCGGCGAGGTGGCGGCTTTCCAAGTAGGCAGAAACGATGGTTGCGTTGTGCGCCCGATACCAGGTATGCCTGCGCGGATCGGCGATAAAAGCCATCCAGAGGTCTATCGTGGGGGACGATGGAGCGCCGCCCCGCCCGCCGCTTCGGGCGACTGCCTCGCAGCCATCGCGCAGCAGGCGCTCGTTCACCGCCCGCCACCACGCGCTGCCCACCGACGGCGCGAGCACGCCCCGCGCTCGTGTCCAGCGCATGAACGCCATCGCCGCGCGGCGGAACGGCAGATGATGGGGAGCCTCTCCCGTCGGACCGTGATAGGTTCGCTCAAGCAGCTCAAGCCGTCTGGCGGGGTCGTCGCGTACCGCTTCCACCTGCCTGAGCGCCCAGTCGGCGGCAGAGTGTTCCGGCATCCATCACTCCACACAACTCTTTGGCTGCTGATCGTTCTGTGATGCTGCTTGCTGAAATGTCTTACAGGGCGACGGCGACGGCGCTGGCGGTGGTGTAGGTGTGGGTCAGGCTGACATCCCACTGGGTGATGCCGAGCGCCAGCGACACGCGCAGCGCTTCGCCGTGCAGGTGCAGCATCGGACGACCGCGCTCGTCGCCGCGAATCTCGATGTCGCGCCAGCCGACCGCGCCGATGCCCGTGCCGAGCGCTTTGGCGACGGCTTCCTTGCCCGCCAGCCGCGCCGCCAGGCGGTGCGGCTTATCGGCACAGTCGCCGCGCTCGCCGGGCGTGAAGAAGCGGTTGAGGAATCGCTCGCCGAAGCGGGCGATGCCGTCCTCGACCCGGCTGATCTCAAGACTGTCGATGCCGCAGCGCAGCATGTCGCCCCTTACCCCGGATTCTGACATATAATCGAATAGGCATTCGATTATAGCGTGCGGATGGTCGAAATGACAGTCGCAGAACCCCTGAACGACGTGAACGTACAGCAGATCGCCGTGAAGAACCCGGTCACGGGTGAGATCATCGGCTCGCTGCCGGTGACCAGTCGCGCCGAAGTCGAGGCGGCGGTCAGGCGGGCGCGCGCCGCCCAGCCCGGCTGGGAGCAGACGCCGGTGCATACGCGGGCGCGGCTGCTGCGCGACTGGGCGGATGCCGTCTGGAAAGACCGCGATCACCTGATGGCGGTGATCCGGCGCGAGACGGGCAAGAGCATGTCGAGCGCGTTTGTGGAAGTGGCGGCGCTCGACAGTATCACCAACCACTATGCCCAGCAGGGACCAAAGATTCTGCGGCGGCAGCGGCGGCGGGCGCTGTTCCCGGTCATCCAGCGGGCGCGCGTGTACTATCACCCCTACGGCGTGGTCGGGTTCATCACGCCCTGGAATTACCCGCACCTGAACGCGCTGGGCGATCTCGTGCCCGCGCTGATCGCCGGGAACGCGGTCGTGCTGAAGCCGAGCGAGATCACGCCCTACACGGCGCTGTACGATGTCGAGATGATGCACAAGGTCGGCATCCCGCGCGACGTGGTGCAGATCGTGACCGGGGACGGCACGACCGGCGCGGCGCTGGTCGATTACGTGGACTGCGTGTCGGTGACGGGCAGCACGGCGACCGGGCGGAAGGTGGCGCAGCGCGCGACCGAGCGCATGATCCCTTACAGCCTCGAACTGGGCGGCAAAGACCCGCTGATCATCCTGAACGACGCCGACCTGGACGCAGCGGCGGTCGGCACGCTGCGCTCGGCACTGGAAAACGCCGGGCAAGCCTGCGTCAGCGTCGAGCGGGTGTACGCCGAGGCAGGGATTTACGACGCCTTCGTCACGCGGGTGGTCGAGCTGACCCGTGAGTTCACGCTTGGTGCGTCGGATGACCTGTCGGTATGCATGGGCTGTATGACGAATGAGCGCGAGCTGCTGCGCACCGAGGAGCACATCCGGGATGCGGTGGAGAAGGGCGCGCGGGTGCTCGCCGGAGGCAAGCGCCGCCCCGACTTGGGCGCTCTGTTCTTCGAGCCGACGATCCTGGTCGATGTCGATCACACGATGAAGGTGATGACCGAGGAGACGTTCGGTCCGATTGTGCCGATCATGCGCGCGCGGGACGCCGACGAAGCGATCCGGCTGGCGAACGACAGCGAGTACGGCTTGTCCGCCAGCATTTATACCCGCAACCTGAAGCGCGGCGAGCAGCTTGCCCAGCGCATCGAATCGGGCGACGTGGCGATCAACCGCCCGCTGATGATCTTCGGCACGCCCGCGCTGCCGATGGGCGGCGTCAAGAACAGCGGCGTGGGGCGGCGCAACGGCGCGGAGGGAATGCTGCGCTTCGTGCGCACGCAGTCGATCTTCGTGGATACGCTGATCGGGTCGCCGCCGTCGCTGACGTTTACCGACCCGCTGACGATCACGGCGTTCAAGACGATGCGCGCGCTCAGACGGCTCGTGCCGTTCATCTGACAAACAGCCTGAACCACAGAGACCGCAAGAACGCCAAGATACAGATACGGGCACGGCGCTCCCGTGCCCCTATGGGGTTCGCGTTGTGAATCAGCGTGGGGATTTCTGGTCGGCGCTGACGAGCATCCCCAGCACGAAGGTGGCGACCGCCGCGCAGATGCCGAGGACGACCATGCCGAGGTGCGGTTCGAGCGGCGCTTCCTCGACCGGATTGAAGCGTTGATGCTCGACCATCGCACGGCGGGCTTCGGGCGTGTCGAGCTTGGGCGCGGCGATCTGCTGCACCGTCTTGGTGCGCGGAATCCCCTGTTTGATGCGGTCGGTCTCGCGCAGGTTGACGGCGTTGGCGCTGGGCACGATGCGCGAGCCATAGGTGCGAGCGTAGACCTGAGTGAATTCCGCGCCGAACAGCAAAATCTGCGCCGAATAATTGATCCACAGCAGCAGGACGACGAACGATCCCGCAGCGCCATACGCTGAGCCGATGGTGCTGTTGCCGAGATACAGACCGATCAGCAGCTTGCCGATGTTGAACAGCAGCGACGTGACCGCCGCGCCCATCCACACGTCGCGCCAGGCGATGCGCGCGTCCGGCAGGACTTTGTAGATGACGGCGAACAACAGCGTGGTGATGCCGAACGAGATCAGGAAGTTGACGACCTGAAGGGCGAACTGCGGCGGGGCGACGTGCACGCTGACGAAATTGCCGACGGCGGAGACGGCGGCGCTGATCACCAGCGAGACGAGCAGCAGGAAGCCGATGCCCAGCACCATCGTGAACGAGATGAAGCGCTGGCGGATGATCGACAGGATACCCTGCCCCGGCTTGGGGGCGACTTCCCAGATGGTGTCGAGCGCGTCCTGCAGCTGCCCGAACAGCCCGGCTGCGCCCAGCAGCAGCGTCACCAGCCCGATGACGGTGGCGAGGATGCCGGTATCGGGGCGGTGAAAGTTGGTGAGCATCTCCTCGATGGCGCCCGCCGCCTGACCGCCGACCAGCCCCTGTATCTGGTAGCGCAGATGCCCCTGAACGGCATCCTCGCCGAAGGCAAGCCCGGCAATCGAGACGGTGATGACCAGCAGCGGGGCGATGGAGAATGCCGTGTAGTATGCCAGCGCAGCCGCCAGACGCGGCGCCTTATCCTCGTTCCATTCGTTGAAGGTTTCGCGCAGCAGATGGAAGATCAGCTTGATCCGAGACATAGGCAGTCCGAAGTGTATACATTTCATTCGTAATTAAGTTTATTATAGCATAGAAAACTGTCCAGTTGTCTCGGCGCGGCTGAGAATACGATGAATCTCAAGAATTAATATGCCGTATTGATCCAACTGCGGAATTGCCCATACACTGGTTATATTGGAAACCACCAGCGAGAAACGCCATGTCTTATCTTCAGCGCAAGCTAAACGAACAGCAGCAGCCCGCCGGTAAGCCCGCCGTCGAAGCGGGAATCGAATACGGGTCGTCCACGCCGCCATCGGTGGCGACGCCGACACCGGCTGCCGAGGGGAGCTACCTGACGGGGCGCAAGCAGGCGACGCCCGGCAAGATCGCCTATCTGCGCAAAATCCTGCGTCCCAAGCTGCTCAAGACGCCCGATGAAGCCGATCAATGGCATCGCACCGACCCGGAGAAGATCGCGCTGATCGGCGACCGGCTGCGCGCGATAGTGGACAAGGCGGCGGAGGAAAAGCTGGAATTCCGGCTCGACCCGCTGGAATTCGCCGAGCTGCGCGCTGCGCTGCTGGACGATCTGCTCGGCTTCGGGGCGATTCAGCCGCTGGTGCTCGATAAGAACTGCTCGGAAATCATGGTCAACGGACCGAAAGTCATTTTCGCCGAGCTGCGCGGCAAGCTGCACGAGACTGACCTCATGTTCGACGACGAGGATCACCTGTTGTGGACGGCGCAGCGCATCGTCCGCCCGCTGAGCCGCCGTTTGGATCGCGTGCAGCCGATGGTCGACGCCCGCCTGCCAGACGGCTCGCGCGTGCACATCGTGACCGAGCCGTCGGCGCTGCAAGGGACGACGATCACCATCCGTAAATTCCCGGAAAAGCGGCTCGACATCAATGACCTGCTGGGCTTCGGGACGCTTTCGACCGAAGCCGCCGAATTCCTGAAAGCCTGCGTGCAGTCGCGGCTGAACGTCGTGGTCTCCGGCGGTACGGGTTCCGGTAAGACGACCCTGCTGAATGTGCTGAGCGCCTTCATCGCCGACGGCGAGCGCATCGTGACCATCGAGGACGCCGCCGAACTGCAACTCCACCAGCGCCACGTCGTCCGGCTGGAGACCGCCCCGCCGATCCCCGGCGGCGACGGCGTCTCCGGGATGCTGTCGATCCGCGATCTGGTGCGCGGGGCGCTGCGTATGCGCCCGGATCGCATCATCGTCGGCGAGTGTCGCGGCGGCGAAGCGCTCGACATGCTTCAGGCGATGAATACGGGGCACGATGGCTCGCTGACGACGATCCACTCGAACAACCCGCGCGACTGCATCGCTCGTCTGGAAACGCTGGTGCTGATGTCGGGAATGGATTTGCCGGTCGGCGTGATCCGGCGGCAGATCATCAGCGCGATTGACCTGATCGTCCAGATCAGCCACATCCGCGACGGCTCGCGCAAGATCACTCAGATCACCGAAATTCAGGGCTTGGAAGGCGATTCGGTCACGCTGCAGGACGTGTTCATGTACCGCCTGCCGGGGCAGACCGGCAACGCCCCGGCGACGACCGGCGGCGGCAAGCTGGAGCCGACGGGCTTCCGCCCGAAGGTGATGGAGAAGCTGGAGGACAACGGCTTCCACCTGAGCGGGCGCATCTTCGGCGCGGGGCAGGTGCGGCTGGGCAACGACCGCTAGCGAATATCAGTCAGCGGGGAGCGCAGCCAGATGATGCGCTCCCCGTATGTTATGCCTCGCACAACGCCCGAACGTCGCTCATAATCGCCTCAAACCGCGTCACGCTGTGTGCAAGCTCGGCTGGCGTGCTGCCCGGCGCTGCCAGCACCGCAGCGACGCGCGCGTAAAAGTCGATGGGATGCATTGGAAACGCTTCGACCTGCGCCGCCGCGCCCTTCTCGTTGATGCAGTAGACCTCGTTCAACGCGAACAATGCCTGCACCATGACCGCCGTCGCCCGGTAAAGATAGCCGACGACATGGGGAACGTCCCCCCGCGCCGCCGGTTTGTGGGCGTTATCGAGCGAAAAGCTGGCTTCCCACAGCCCATCGATCAACGCCTGCCGAAGCAGCGGGGGATACGGAGTCGCCCGCGCCTTCAGGCGGCGCAGGGTATCATCGCGCTGGTAAAGCAGCTGGCAGTAAAACACCTCGCCCAGATAAATGTGATTGTAGAAGCCGTGCGGATGCCCCGCCTGATAATAGCAGCGCACGCGCCCCGCCTCACATTCGGCGATTTCGCGCTCGACACGGGCTAAATCCCGGTAGAGCCAGTCCACCCGCTGTCCGTCAATGTCGAGCCAGCCGCCGCCGTTGATCCAGGGACCCCAGCCGCCGTAATCTGTGACCAGATCGTTGGCATGACGGTCGTCCAGTTCCTGTGCCAGCGCGCGCAGGACGCTCAGCGCCGGTGGATGTGCCGGGTCGTAGTATAAACCGAGGTCGATGTCCGAATTGGGCGCTGCCGTCCCACGCACCTGCGAGCCACCCAGCACGACGGCGACGATGCCATCGATTTCACCCAGCCGGTCAGCGATGGATTGCGCCGTGTCGAGAGCGTTCATATCCGCTTCTGGCTTACAGCGACGCGAACAGGTCGATGTGATTGCCGTCGGGGTCGGTGACGACGGCGTAGCGCTGCCCCCAGAAAGCATCCCAGGGCGCTTTGTAGCCCTCGTATCCCGCTTCGGTGACGCGGCGGTACAACTCGTCCACTTCGGCGGGGCTGGCGCACAGAAAGCCGATGCCAATACGCTGCCCGACCGGTTTCACCCATTCCGGGTCGATATTCATGATCAGGGCTTCGGTGTCCCACGCGACGCGGAAGCCCGTACCCGCCGCCTCGACGTGATCCTCGCTCTCCGCGCCTTCGGGGATGCCCATGCCGAGCAAACGGTAGAAGCGCAGGGTCGCTGCCATGTCCCTGGCGACCATGCCGATGTATTCCAGACGCGCCATAACAGCCTCCATCTCCTGATCAATGCGTTGACAGCTTTATGTCGTGAGGGCAGTGATATGGGAACGAATCAAAAGAGCGAGGATATTCGCCCCGCCCTTTGCCTCTACAACCTGGCTGGCTCTGAAATATCTAGGACGCGGCTGGGAACAGCGTCTGTCCGTCGAGCGCGATTCTCCGTTCGTTCATGCTGTCAAAGCCTACCGACCCGAAACGCAGGCTAGCCAAATGGTCGCCTTGCTTCGTCATAAAGACATCGTAGCGCACGTCACCCAGATTCGGATGAAGCTGCGAGGTCAGAAAATGAAGCTGGTTATCCTCGACGATGTAGGTAAATCGCTCCTCACATTCCGGGCAGCTTGTATCGTGCAAGCCCCCTGCGCCCTGCGGGTTGACGATCATGCCCGTGCCGTCCGGCAGCAGCTTCATCTGGAACGGCGTGCTCTGGATTTCGATATTCCAGACACCCACGACATCTTCAATACCCGAAATTGGCGCTTCGACCGCCTCAGCCGTCATCTGCGCGTTCCAGGTCAGGTTGTCCCATTCGACCCACAATTCGGCGATCTTGCCGCCTTCGAAGCGGGCAAAGCCGACCATCGGGATTTCGACGCGATTCCCGTTCTGGACGAATGTGCCGGAGAACGTGCTGTAAAACGCCACGTAATCGCCGTCCGCGGAGAGCATCTGCGGCGTCATGTGGTAATCCGGGAACATGGCAGCCGTGCTTTCCAGAAACTGGGCGTATTCGTCAAGATTGGTGATCCGCGTGTCGGGCATAACGGCGCTGGTGGCGACGCTGTGCCGAACGAAATCGGTCGTGAAGAAGTCATCCAGATGGGTATAGTCGTGTTCGGCTTCCACCTGCCACCATTCGGTCAGAAGAGCTTTATTCACGGCTGGATCGGTCGCCACGTCCTGAGCTGCGAGCGGCGAAACGTCCCCGACGATAAGCAAGAAGAGAATGGCAACCGCTATGAGGAACAACGTCGATTTTTTCATAATCGATCCCCTTTCGAATCAAAAAGCGCCACCCTGGTTCGGATAGCGCCAAAGCAGCCGCAGCGGAAGAATCTAAGTGTAATGGAGTACCGAACAGCCAGGCGTCATATCCTGGGTTTTCCTGCCCACCTCTTATTGTGGACGAATGTATCTGTTCAGAGTAGTGTCAGATGTCACAATCCCAGTCGGGCGCGGAATCAAGAGAGGCGGGATACTTCCCGCCTCTCGCTGAGGTGCTGTGGTCAATTACTGCGGATCGCCTAAATCGGTGAAGGCGGTCGTGCCGAGGGCGGGCGCGCCGCGCCCCGACATCAAATCCTCGAAGCTGGTGCGGTCGAGCGTCTCCTGCTCCATCAGCACGCGCGCGATCTGTTCCAGCTTGTCGCGGTTGTCGGTCAGCATCGACTTGGCGCGCTGGTAAGCGGTTTGCAGGATGCGCTTGACTTCGTTGTCGATTTCCTCGGCTGCCTGCTCGCTGTAATCGCGCTGCTCGTACAGGTCACGACCGAGGAACAGCGAGCCGCTGCCGCTGCCGAAGGCGCGCGGACCGAGCACGTCGCTCATGCCGTACTGCGTGACCATCGCACGGGCGCTCGCCGTCGCCTGCTGCAAGTCGTTGCTCGCGCCGGTGGTGAACTGGTTGAAGATGATCTCCTCGGCTGCGCGTCCGCCCATCGTGGCGACGATCTCGTCCTCGAACTCCTCGCGGGAGCGGAGGAAAGCGTCGTTTTCCGGCAGCGACATGACGTAGCCGCCGGCGCGTCCGCGCGGGACGATGGTGATCTTGTGGACGGGCGAGGCGTGCTCCAGCAGGTGGCGCAGGATGGCGTGACCGGCTTCGTGGTAGGCAATCGAGCGCTTCTCCTTGTCGGAGATGACGCGCGTCTTGCGCTCCGGTCCCATGATCACGCGCTCCATGCTTTCCTGCATTTCGCTCATGCCGATGGATTTCTTGTTGCGGCGCGCCGCCAGAATCGCCGCCTCGTTGATCAGGTTTTCGAGATCAGCGCCGGAGAAGCCGGGGGTGATCTTGGCGAGCGCCTCGATGTCCACGTCGGCAGCCAGCGGCTTGCCCTTGGCGTGGACTTTCAGAATGTCCTGCCGACCCTTGAGATCGGGGTTATCCATGACGACCTTGCGGTCGAAGCGACCGGGACGCAGCAGCGCCGGGTCGAGGATATCCGGGCGGTTGGTGGCGGCGACGACAATCACGTTCGTGCCGGTCTCGAAGCCGTCCATCTCGACCAGAATCTGGTTGAGGGTCTGCTCGCGCTCGTCGTGACCGCCGCCGAGACCCGCGCCACGATGCCGACCGACGGCGTCGATTTCGTCGACGAACACAATCGCCGGGGCTTCGGCTTTGGCGCGCTCGAACAGGTCGCGGACGCGGCTCGCGCCGACGCCGACGAACATCTCGACGAACTCCGAGCCGGAGATGCTGAAGAAGGGCACACCCGCCTCACCGGCGACGGCGCGCGCCATCAGCGTCTTGCCCGTCCCCGGAGGACCGACCATCAGCACGCCTTTCGGGATGCGCGCGCCGAGACGGATGAACTTCTCCGGCTCCTTCAGGAACTCGACGACTTCCGCCAGCTCCTGCTTGGCTTCTTCTGCGCCCGCTACGTCAGCAAACGTGACCTGGGGACGCTCCATATCGCGGACGACGCGCGCGCGGCTGCGCCCAAAGCTGAGCGCCTGATCCTGCCCGGTACGCACCGAGCGCATCATGCGCCACAGCAGCCAGACGATGATCAGCGTCGGGACGACGGCGACCAGCAACTGGAACAGCAAGCCGGTGGTGTTATCGCCCTGGCGCTCGGTGAACTCGACCTGGCTGAACTCGTCGGAGGTGACGCCGAAGGTTTGCAGCGCCGCGAACATGTCGGTCTCGCGCTCTTTGTAATAATATGCCGTGCTGCCGTTACGCAGCTCGACAAAGACATCGTTCCCGCCGCGAATGGTGATCGAGGTGACGTTTCCCTGTTCGATCTGCTCGGCTAGCCGATCCAGCGAAATGGTGTTGCCTTTTGGCATACTGCTGGGCTGCCCGAAGATGACCACGAACAAGAGCAGCACCACGACGCCGACCACCAGCCAGATGCGCTGCGCGTTGCGGTTCGCAAAGGGAGAGTTATTGTTCTGAGGATCAGACGGTTTGTTGCTCACACTAAGGTCACTCCAACCAGGCAAACGAAGTGGGGTTCGTCAATTGCTATCTGAGGAAAATGAGAGCTGCATTCATCGTGCGGATTATACTACACTAGCTCAATCATGACATAAATCTACCATCAGATTCGCAGTTTGTGGGAGGAATCGCAATATTTCTAAGATAACTATAACACACCTGCCGCGAATCGCTCGTGTTTGAATTTTTAAACAATAAAGGTCTCCATTAATGTACTTACGTTGAAATGATAGAATAGATAGTAATTCATTGGGGCTGCCTGAGGATTCATCGTGACCGAGTGTTTATACTGTGGTTACAAGCAAATCAGTGACACAGCAAAGACCTGTCCGCGCTGCGGTCTGCCGCTGACGCGCGAAGTACAGACCGCCACCCGCGTCCTGACCGATACGGAGGACGAGAACGCTATCCCGCGCTGGGGGACGGCTGGCTTCAGCTCGCGCATGAACCTGGTACTGAAGGTGCACGGGTTTGAAAAGACGTTCACGTTCGACGCCGGGCAGATCACCAAGCTGACGCTGGGGCGGCTCGACCCGGATACCGGCGAAGCGCCGTCGGTGGACCTCAAGGATTGCAAGGGAGTCGAAAAAGGCGTGTCGCGGCGGCACGCGGCAATTGTCCGCCGGGATACGGACACGCTGAGCCTGGTCGACCAGGACAGCGACAACGGCACATACCTCAACGGGCAGCGCCTTGTGCCCAACCAGCCGCGTATTCTGCGCGACGGCGACGAAGTCCGGCTGGGGCATCTGGTCATCTACGTGCGCTTCGAGAAAGCGGAACAGCTCAAGGTCTGAGGATTACGGGGCGAGGACTGAGCTAACGCAGCTCCCCTGCAGCAGATTCCCTCTTCAGGAAGGCTTGTTATTCAGTCATCAGTCCTTTCGCCTCAGTCCTTTTTTGTTTGACTCAGCAGGCGGTACTCAGCACAATTTGGTGTTTATCTGGTGTTAGCATCAGCACAAGCCCCCATGCTATCATTAGGGCGATCCTGCCTATCCCGGACGCGACGATGACGGAACGGACAAACGAGGAGTGGCTTGCCGATCTGCGAGGCACGCCGGAGGCGCAAGCCCGCGCGCTCGAAGATTTGCAGGTGCGCTTGCAGCGCGGGATTTTCTACTACCTCAGCCGGGAACGCAGCGATCTTTCGGGGCTGTCGAACCACGAACTGACGCAGATGTCGGAGGATTTGGCGCAGGACGCGACGCTGCGGGTGGTCGAAAACCTGGACAGCTTTCGCGGCGACAGTATGTTCACGACCTGGGCGACGCGCATCGCCGTGCGGGTGGCGATCAGCGACCTGCGGCGGGCGCGCTACAAAGACTTCAGCCTCGACGAAATGACCGCTAACGGCGACCTGCTGGTGCTGACCGGCAACCCGGTCGCCAGCGTGCAGCCGCCCGCGCCGGAGCGCGCCGCCGAGCAGACGGAAATCCTCACCCGGATACAGAAGGCGCTCGACGACGTGCTGACCGAGCGGCAGCAGCAGGCGCTGATCGCGGTGGCGGTGCGTGGCGTGCCGCTGGACGTGGTCGCCGAGCAGATGAACACCAACCGCAACGCGCTGTACAAGCTGCTGCACGACGCCCGGCGCAAGCTGAAGTCCCACCTCGAATCGCAGGGGCTGTCGATGGACTACGTGCTGAACCTGTTTCAGGATCAGTAGCATCCTTCACATTGCCCTCTTGACTCTCCCCCAGGGGCAGGTGCTACAGTGCTGATCGAGAGGGCGCGCCTCTGTTCAACGACCTGCAATCAGTCGCACAGGATTCGACATCATGCTCAAGATCGGCGACTTTTCGCGCATCAGTCAGGTGACGATCAAAGCCCTGCGTTTATACGACACGCTGGGGCTGCTGCAACCCGCCTCCATCGACCCGTTCACGGGCTACCGCTACTACACGCTGGATCAGCTCGCGGACATTCACCGCATCATAGCGCTGAAAGAGATGGGGCTGTCGCTCGACCAGATCCGCGAGCTTCTGAGCAGCGACCTCCCGCTCGACCAACTGCGCGGGATGCTGCGCCTAAAACGAGCCGAGCTTGAGCAGCGCATCGATGAAGAAACCATGCGGCTGCGGCAGGCGGAATTTCGCTTACGACAGCTTGAACTGGAGGAAACGATGCCAACGCTCGACGTGGTGATCAAGAAAGTCGAACCGTTCTACGCGCTAACCGTGCGCGCTATAGTGCCGACCCGCTTTCAGATGGGCGACGTGGGGCAGTCGATTGACGCGCTCTGAAAAGCGCCAATTTCCCAATACGTTCCTTCCCCGGCTATCCCGTGATCATGCTGTTTCTATGGGAACGAGTATCTGGAAAAACATCGACGCAGAGTACTGTATGCCCATCGACCCGGCGCTAGCCGCGACCTTCCACCTGGACAACGGCTTAACCTACGCGCCGCGCAGATTCCCGGCATGGAGATGGCAGCCTGTTACGTCTTTACGGGCGATTACGACGCGGTGGCGAATCACTACCCGTTGTTGCAGCGCTGGATTGCCGAGCAGAGTTATACGTTTGGCGACGAAATCCGCTATGTCTATCTGCGCGGACCCGCACACGGAGAGCCACCGTCAATTATGTCACCGAGATTCAGGCGCATCAGCAAGCCGTAGCGGGATCAAAAGGGCGACTCAGCTTGGTCGCCCTACGTTCGTGTTGAGGTAGTAGGGCTTAGTCGCCGCCGCTAGCGCTGGCGACCGCTTCTTCCACCTGAAGCATTTCCGTATCTTCCTGCTTGCGCAGCGGATCGCCCAGAGGATGACGCCCAGCAGGACGACCATGACGATGGTGATCGCGGTGCGCGTGCCCTGATCGGTCTGCGGCGCGGCGGCGGTGACGATTAGCGGCGCGGCGAGCAGCGAAACCAGATTGACGACCTTGATCATCGGGTTGAGCGCGGGACCCGCCGTATCCTTGAAGGGATCGCCGACGGTGTCGCCCACGACCGACGCCTTGTGCGGCTCGGAGCGCTTGCCGCCGTAGTGCCCGTCCTCGATGTATTTCTTGGCGTTATCCCACGCGCCACCGGCGTTCGCCATAAAGACTGCCATCAACTGCCCGGCGAGGATGATGCCCGCCAGGAAGCCGCCCAGCGCCGGAGCGCCGAGCAGGAAGCCGACGACAATCGGGGTGAGGACGGCGATGATGCCGATGGGCAGCAGCTCGCGCTGCGCCGCCTGCGTCGAGACGCTGACGCACTCGGCGTAGTCGGGCGTGACCGTGCCTTCCATGATGCCGGGGATGCGGAACTGACGGCGCACGACGGCGATCATCTTGAAGGCGGCGCGGTTGACCGAGCGGATTAGCAGGCTGCTGAACAGGAAGATCAGCGCGCCACCGATCAACATGCCGATGAACACAATCGGCTGCGAGATATTGATGCCGGTGCCGAACAATGTGTCCTGCAGCGGCACGCCGAGACCAAGCTGGACGACGCGGGTATCGGTGAGGAACGAGCCGAAGAGCGCGACCGCCGCGATCACCGCCGAGCCGATAGCGATACCTTTGGTGATGGCTTTGGTGGTGTTGCCGACCGCGTCAAGCTGGTTGAGCGTATCCGCGCCGAAGCCTTCGCTTTCGCCCGCCAGCTCCGCCACGCCCTGAGCGTTGTCGGAGATCGGTACCGAAGGCGTCCATCGAGACGTTGTTGCCGGTCAGGGTCAACATGCCGATACCGGTCATCGCCACGCCGTAGAGCACCGCAGTAAAGCTGTCCACGATCTGCACGCCGTTGGCGTCGGTGATGGGGAACAGGGTGAAGATGATGACGCTGGCGAGGATGCTGCCAGCGATGACGATGATCGCCCAGACCGAGCTTTCCATACCATTCGAGAGACCGCTCAGGATGGTGGTGGCGGGACCTGTCTGGGTGTTGCGGGCGATCTCCTGAACCGGGGAGTGTTCCACGTCCGTGAAGTAGGCGGTCACGCGGTCGATGACGATGGCGAGGATAATCCCGGCGACGACGGCTGCGAACGGCTGCCAGATGATGCCGCCCTGGTTGATGTTTTCGTCGTGCATGTAGACGAGGGTCATCAGACCGAACAGCACGATGCTGATCGCTGCGGCGCTGTAGAAGCCGCGCGTGATGGCGTGGAGCGCATCCCTGCCGGAAGTCGACTTGACCAGGTAGGTGCTGATGATCGAGCTAAGCACGCCAATGCCGCGCACGACCAGCGGGAACACGATCCAGACCGGGCTGCGGGTGACGGTCGCCAGCGCGAGACCGAGGATCAAGCCGGAGACGATGGTGACTTCGTAGCTTTCGAAAATGTCCGCCGCCATACCAGCGCAGTCGCCGACGTTGTCACCGACGAGGTCGGCGATCACGGCTGCGTTGCGCGGGTCGTCCTCAGGCAGACCGGCTTCGACCTTGCCGACCAGGTCAGCGCCCACGTCGGCAGCTTTGGTGAAGATGCCGCCGCCGACGCGCATGAACAGCGCCAGCAGCGTGCCGCCAAAGCCGAAGCCCAGCAGCGCGTCAGGGGAGGCGATGCCGAAGATGATGAAGATCGCGGTGCCGCCGAGCAAGCCCAAGCCGTCGGTCAACATGCCGGTGATCGTACCGGAACGATAGGCGATACGAAGGGCGTCAGCGTAGCCGCGTTTCTCGTCGACTGCCGCCGCCGCGACGCGGACGTTGCCCTGCACCGCCATGTTCATGCCGACGAAGCCGACCAGCGCCGAGAAGACTGCACCGAGCAGGAACGCTCCGGCGCGACCGAGGGCGATATTGGTGCGGGCGCTTTCACACTGGGGGACACCCTGCGTAACAATGGCGGCTTCTTCCGCGTAGACGACCGCGTTTTCCTGCTGTAGCGTCAATTCGTCGGCGGTCAGGTCGGGGTTGCGCGAAGCGACATCGGCGCGGATGGTGTCGGCGTTAATGGTCGAGCGCGCCGCAGCCGCGACTTCCGGGCAGAAGTGCTCAATCGCATACGGCGTCGGGTTGACGACGTAGACGCTGAAGAACAGCACCACGACCAGCACGATGATCAGGACGGCGATGATACGGAACTGCGAACTGAGGTAGGCGTTCGCGCCTGTGCGGATAAAGCCCCACACCTGCTGCATCTTCGCAGAGCCTTTGCTCTCGCTCAGAATTTGCCGCACGAGGAAGCCAGCGTAGAGAATACCCGCGATGGCTATCCCCAGTACGAGATAGATGAGTGTGTTTTCCAGCGAACTAAGTGGACGCATTAACTTGTATCCTTTGGAGATATGAAAGGACTGAAATCACAACGATGACGATTATACCGTCTCCTGCAATTCGGGGCACAGTCCGAAGCAGAACTTGGACGATTATCCCTGAAAGTCTGTCCGAACTACACTATGATGGGATGATCGCTGAAAGACAGGCAGCCCGTCGATCCGAATCGGGCATATAATCGGCACAGAGATTCGGACGCTCGCGGAGAAATTCGCGGTCGAATCCGCCGCCGAACATGTCGTTCAGGGCGGGTAAGATCGTTGGGGATGCGCGCGTCCATGTATTAGCATACGATTGGGTGTGATTGTGGACGACAATCTGCACAAACTTATCAACTGTATTTTTGACACGCATACGGACGGCGGTCTCGACTGCGAGGAGTGCTGCAAACAGTTCAACTGTCTGGTCGAACTGGTGGCAACCGGCGCGGAAATCCGCCAGCTTTTGCCAGCGGTCGAAGCGCACCTGTCGTGTTGTCCCGACTGTCGAGAAGAATTCCAGGCACTTCTTTCGATTGTCGTTGCCGAAAACCACGGTCTGATATTACAGCAAGGAAAAGAAACTGAATGAAACGAGTACGAGTGGTCGTGATCGGGTCGGGTCCAGCGGGGCTAACCGCCGCGCTCTATACGTCACGCGCACAGTTGAGCACCGTCGTCGTGACCGGCAGCCAGCTTGGTGGGCAGATCGCCACGACGCATGACGTGGACAATTTCCCCGGCTTCCCGGACGGCATCACCGGACCGGAACTCGCCGGACGGATGCAGCAGCAGGCGGAGCGCTTCGGCGCGGAGTTCGACTACGATCTGGTGACCGAAGTCGACTTCACCAAAGGCACGCCGTTTTACGTCAAGACGCAGAACACCGAATATCTCGCCGACGCGGTGATCGTCACCATCGGCGCCAGCCCGCGCAAGCTGAACATTCCTGGGGAGACGCAGTATACCGGGCGCGGGGTGAGCTGGTGCGCCACCTGCGACGGCTGGTTCTTCAAGGGCAAGAACATCATCGTGGTCGGCGGCGGCGACTCGGCGCTTCAGGAAGCGATCTTCCTGACCAAGTTCGCCAATTCGGTGACGATTGTCCACCGCCGCGAGGAACTGCGCGCCAGCATCGCCTTGCAGACGCGCGCCTTCAGCAACCCGCGCATCCACTTCGAGTACAACGCCATCGTCGACGAAGTCAAGGGCGATGGGGTGGCGGTGACGAGCGCCGTGCTGCGCAACGTCCAGACCGGGGCGGTCGAGGACCGACCGATTGACGGCGTGTTCATCTTCATCGGCTACGACCCGAACAGCGCGGTCTTCGGCGACCAGCTCCAGACCGACCCGCAGGGCTACGCGATTGTCGACAGCCGGATGCGCACCAACGTCGAAGGCGTGTTCGCGGGCGGCGAGATTCACGACGACGTGTTCCGTCAGGCGATAACGGCGGCGGGACAGGGCTGCTCGGCGGCGCTGATGGCGATCAACTGGCTGGGCGAGCGCGAGCATCTGCTCCAACCGCTGGATCAGGCGGACGAAACGGCGGTCGCAGCGTCAGGCGACTGAACCTCAATTCATAAGAAAGGCGCAAAGCGGGTATTATCAAGATATTGCTTTGCGCCTTTTTTGATTCTGAATCGAAGGCGATGACCGCGCTCCAACCAACATTAATTTCCGACCGCGTCCGCTCGATCCCGACCGGGATCATCGTCGCGGCGGCGCTGGCAGTCCTCGTGGCGATCCTGTGGCTGCCGTTCGGCTTGAACGTAGGCTTCACGGGGGATGACTGGATATTATTCCAACAGGTCGACGAAGGGGATGCGATGTCGCATACGTCGGCGACGCGCCTGTTCACCCCCGTGCCGTTTATCCTCGCTTACAACCTGAATCCGGGGCACTTTTCCGCGATCAACCTGTTTCTGGCGCTGTTGCTGGTGGCGAAAGGCTACCTGTGTTATGCCATCCTGCGCCGCCTGCACGCCGCTACGCCACTGGCGTTCGCTGCCGCCGTCCTGAGCATCCTGATGCCCGCCGATACCGGTATATTTTACCTGGGCGCGATGACGATTCAGTTCGCGCTGGTGTGCTACCTGCTGGCGCTTTATCTGCTGCTGGTGGCGTGGGAGCGCGGGTGGATGCTGGCGCTGCTCGGCATGGGATTCGTCCAGTTGGGCTGCGTTGGGATTTACGAGAGCGTCTATCCGCTGATCGTGTTCACGCCGCTGGTGCTCCTGCTCGTGCGGCGGGGGACTCGACGGCGGCTGATCCGCTATGCGCTGCTGTGGTATGCCGTTCCGTTCCTGTACGCGCTCTGGTATGCCTTTATCGTGCTGAGCTTTCCGCGCGCGCTCCAGTATCAGGGCAGCCTGATCGAGAGTCCGACGGTTGCCGCCATCATCACCAGTCTGTTTAACATCTACGGGCGGCATTTCGTCGGTGGCTGGCTAGACAGCGCCGGGGTATCTCCCGCCGAGCATCTGCTGCTGGGGGCGCTGGCAGGGGTGATCGCGTTCGCGGTGTGCGGCGCGCTCCTGCGGCGCGCCCGCTTCGATTCTGAGCCACGTCTTACGCTCAAGCTGGCGGTCGGTGGGCTGGCGGTGATCGGTCTGGGCGTGGCGCTCTATCTGCCCACATCGCTGCGGGACGAAACGCTGCGCACGTTCTACTTTTCCTCGGTTGGCGCGGCGGTGGCGCTGGCGGCTGTCCTCTGGTGGGGGGCGCGGCGTCCGCTGATCTTCGCGGCGCTCGTGGGTGTCTTTGCGGGCGTCGGGATGCTGCGCCTGCTTGACCAGCACCGGAGCTATTACGACGAATCGGAGCGGCAGCAGGCGGCGCTGACCGAGCTTGCACGAGCATTGCCGTCTCCTGAGCCGGGCAGCGGGATCGTCGTAGTGGACGAGACGCCGGATGGGGCGCTCGCAAACCTGATTCATGGTCCGCACTATCTGGAATACATGCTGCCGACGCTCTACGATGACTGTTCGCTCGAAGCCGAATTGTGTCTGCCAGGCGAATTCGGCAGCGACGAGGCGGCACGCTGCCGTTTCAACGATACGGGGCTGGTGATTGAGAGCTGGCGGACGTTTCAATTCGACCAACCCTACGATCAGTTGATCTTTGTGCGCTACGACGGCTCGTGCAGCGTGATCGACGATCTCGCGCCGTATGTGGGCAGATCAATCCCCGCCTATCAGCCGGAAGCGCGCTATCAACCCGGTGGCATTCCCCCGGCGCGCATCGCCGATCTATTCGGAAGTGACCTGACGACCAGCGCATCCTCTCCCTGAGTCGGGTAATCAGCGGTCTCATGGTTTCCTAAGCAAAAATCAAAATCTGTCGGCAGCCGTCCGCTCGTTTCAAGCTGATAGGGATGGCTTAACATTCCGTGAGTAATGCGCAATCTTGCGGGTGATTTCCTTTACCTTTATGATCGGAGTCCTGGGATGCAGCAAGAGAGAAAAGGGTTGTTCATGTCCCGTACAGCGCGACTGATCGTCGCGGGCATCGTGGTCGTACTGGTAGTCGTCCTGATCGGCTTGGTCTACATCTGGGTCAGCGGCGGCTCGGCGACACCGAGCGCGACGCTGGTCGCGCCCACGCTTGAGCTGGCGACGCGCCAGCCGACGACCGAGGCAACACCCGAAGCCGCCAGCGCGGCATCGACCGAGTCGCCCGCTGCTGCAACCGCAGAAAGTACTGCCGAGAGCGCGGCGACCGAAGCCGCCGCTGCTGCCACCCCGGAGAGCGCCGCGAGCGCCAGCGATCTGACGGTCTTCGGCATCGTGGCGGACGATTCGGAAGTGCGCTTCATCCTGAACGAGATGCTGCGCGGCTCGCCCAACGAGGTCAGGGGGACAACCAGCTTAATCGCTGGGCAAATCGGAGTCGATTTCGCCAACCCGCAGAATTCGCAGGTAGGGGAAATCCGCATCGACGCACGTGACCTGTCCACCGATAATGAGATGCGTAATCGCGCTATTCGAAGTGCTATTCTTCAGTCGGCGCAGGATCAGTTCGAATTCATCTCGTTCAAGCCGACATCGCTGGACGGGCTGCCCGCCTCGGTGACGATGGGCGAAGCGTTCGAATTCCAGGTCACGGGCGACCTGACGATCCGCGACATCACCAACCCGGTGACGTTCGACGTGACGGTGACGCCAGTCTCGGAGACGCGCATCGAGGGCACGGCGACGGCGACTGTGCAGCGCGGCGACTACGGACTGACGATCCCCAACGTGCCGGGCGTCGCCGACGTGGACGAAGCGGTGCGGCTGGAAATCGACTTCGTGGCGACACCGGTATCCTGATGACGGTTGTTTCGTAGGGGCACACCGCCGGGCTTGCAAAGCCAGCACGTGCCCCTGCGGCATCGACTGCGGATAGTGATTTGATGATGGAAAACGCGCCGCCCCGCCGCAAGCGGATCGTCCTGTGCATGGGTGAATTCTGCAGCATGAGCCGACGGGCGGATAAGCTCTACAGACAGCTTCAGCCGTGCGTCGCCGAGGCGAACGCGCGCGGCGCAAACCTCAAGCTGGAGACGGCGCGCTGCCTGAACATGTGCGGTGCCGGACCGAACCTCGTGATCTACCCCGACGATCTGGTGTTTAATAAGCTGGACGAAACAACGCTCGATGCGCTGGTGCGGGAACATCTGCCGCAGGAATAGAGTCCGCCATGTTCGACATGTTTAACGGCTTCGAGCAGCGAGATGAACCGCTCCTCCCTCGACCGATGTTTTATCGGCGCGTGGGTCGGTATGCCGCCGGCGCCGCGCTGCTGATTGCGATTTCGTGGCTGATCGGGATTTTCGGCTACAAGCTGCTCGAAAATATGTCGTGGATCGACGCGATCCTGAACTCGGCGATGATTCTTGGGGGCATGGGTCCGGTCAACCCGTTGCAAACGGACGCGGGCAAGCTGTTCGCGTCGTTTTACGCGCTGTTTTCGGGGATCGTCTTCCTGGTCAGCCTGGGGCTGGTCGTCGCGCCGATTGCCCACCGCCTGCTGCACTCGTTTCATCTGGACGACGATGACGATACATCCAATTCGTCACACTGACCTCACCCCTCAATCCCCTCTCCACAACGTGGAGAGGGGAAGCTGAACGCAGCGAAGCGGGGTGAGGTTACGTAAAATCCCTCAGGTACAGGAAGTCGTGCCCGATGGTGCGACGGCTGACTTTGGCGATGTTGGGCATGGTGCGCTTGTAGTGGTTGATCTTGACGCGCCGCCACACGTCCTCGACGAACGGGCGGGCGAAGCCCTCGTCTACGACTTCGGCAACCGTATAGCGCTCGTCCACCAGCAGGAACAGCACTTGATCGACATCGGCGTAGGTGAAGCCCAGCTCGCCCTCGTCGGTCTGCCCCGCCCACAGGTCGGCGGAGGGTGCTTTGGTGCGCACCGATTCGGGCACGCCAAGCGCGGCGGCAAGCTGGCGAATCTGCGTCTTATACAGGTCGCCAATCGGCTGCAAGGCGACGCCGCTGTCGCCGTAGATGGTCGAGTAGCCGAGCAGGATTTCGGTCTTGTTGCTGGTTCCCATGACCAAGCCGCCCCACGCGACCGACTGATCGTAGAGGATGGTCATGCGCAGCCGTGCCATGATGTTGCCCCGCCGCGTGTTGCTCATGTCCGGGAAGCGCTCGATCAGCGGGTCTGCCATCTCGGTGATGGGCACGGTCAGGCTGGCTAAGCCGAGCGCCTCGATCACGCGGTCGGCGTCCTCGATGCTGTCGGCGGACGAGGTGCGGTAGGGCATTCGCACGGCGAGGACGTTCTGCGCGCCAAGCGCTTCCGCCGAAAGATACGCCGATACCGCCGAGTCGATGCCGCCGCTCAAGCCGATGACGGCGCGGCTCATGCCAGTCTTGGCGATCTCGTCCTTGACGAAACCGGTCAGCATCCGGCGGGCGATGCCGGGGTTGATACGCAGGCGCTCGGAAAGGTCGGGTTTGGCAACGGTCGTCACGAGGGATTCTCCGTCAGGATACGGGCGAGTTCGCGCTGCACCAGCGTCGGGCGCTCGTCGCGCAGGAGCGGCAGGCGGCTGCGGGTGCGGTGAAGCTGGTTCAGGTCAATCGTCTGGGTGAGCAGAGTTTCGTCGAAATACGTGCCGTGCAGCAGAAATTCGCCGTTCGGGTCGACCACCGACGAGCCGCCCCAGAAATTCTTGCCGTCCTCGTAGCCCACGCGGTTGCAGTGGACGACGTAGTTGGTGAACATGCTGCCGTATGCCTGATTGACCAGCTCGACCCAGCGCGTGCCGGACAGCCGGTCGCCTTCGTCGAGTCCCCGGCTGGGGCTGGAACTGATGAACACCATCAGGTCAGCGCCGTCGAGCCAGAGCAGATAGGCGGGCGACATGTGCCAGAAATCCTCGCAGATCAACATGCCGACGCGCCCGAAGCGCGTGTCGAAGGCGCGGGCGTGCTCGCCCTGATCGAAGTAGCGCGCTTCGTCGAACATGCCGTAGGTCGGCAGATAGAGTTTGTGATGGACGTGGACGACTTCGCCGCCGGAGAGATAGGCGCTGGCGATGTAGAAGCGCTGGCGCTCGTCCTCGTGGACGAAGCCGAACACGAGGTCGAGTTTCTTGCTGGCGTCGAGCAGGGTGGCGAAGGTCGGGTCGTCGGCGTCGGATTTGATGGCGACTTCCGGCACCAAATCCTGCACCTGATATCCGGTCAGGGAGAGTTCGGGAAATACGAGCAGGTCGACGCCCGCGTCGACGGCGCGCTCGACATATTCGAGGTGTTTCTGAAGATTCGCTTTGACATCGCCAATCTTGGGATAGATTTGCGCTAAGCCGACGGTGAGACGCATGGAGACTCCTTGGTTATCCGCTGCTAGTCATTGGTTATTGGTTTTTAGTTTTTGGATGAAGCGGTTCAACATCCGTTTGGTTTCCAGTAGGTCTTGTTCAAGCCGGGTATAAAGCGTTTCGTCCAGAAATTGAAGGTCGTGGGCGAGGATAAGATAGTATTCAACCTCGCTGGCAGAACCCATCGAGATGTGTAAAAAGCGCAAGAGTTCGGCGTTGCTGGAACGTCCACAGCCTTCAGCGATGTTTGCAGGAATGGAAACCGCAGCCCGGCGCATCTGATTGGTCAAGCCGTAAAGCTCATCTTTTGGAAATTCGGCAGTCGCCTTATAGACGGCTAGCGCCACTGTATGTGCCCTTACCCAAACTTGCAGCTTCTTGAAATCCTGCACGCTTATGCTCGCTTTGTTCTAGCTAAAAACCAAAGACTAATTACTAATGTCCCAGCATCCAGCCACTGATCCGCCCGCAGCCCGGCGACCACCTGCGCGGAATCGCCGCGAAAGAAGCCGATGCCGAACATCCCAAGGCTCAGCAGCGCCAGCAGCAGCCAGAAGCGGCGGTATTTCAGCCAGCAGCGCCGAATCAGCACGGCGCTCAGGATCAGCAGCGCGAGCGCCATGCCGAAAACCTGCGTGTTGTAGCGCGGCGCGACGATCCCGTACACGTCACGGGTTTCAGCGGCTGCGAGCGCGGGATAGCGTGCCAATGTATCGACTTCCGCGCCGTAGCCGCAGACCCCCGCCCAGCAGCCGAGCCACCCGGCGAACGCCAGCAGCGGCAGCGTCGGGGTGAGCGCGTCGAGCAGGTCGCGCAGGGACAGGCGACGCCAGCGGGCGACCAGCGCCAGCCCGACCAGCCCGCCGAGCAGCGCGCCGTGCCAGTCGAGACCGCCCGCATTCGGACGGAGCGCCTCGCTCAGATTATCGGCGAAGTACGATCCGTTGAGCAGGACGTGACCGGCTCGCGCGCCGACGATACCGCCCGCGAGCGCGCCCAGACAGGCATCGACGACGGCGCCAGGGCGCTGCGTCATCCGCCAGATGCCGACGCCGATGCCAAGCGCGATCCCCAGCGCCAGCGCCAGACTGAAAATCGGCACGGTGGCAAAGGGCAGAGCAAGGGTCGATTCGGGCAAGTGGTCTCTCCACCGATTTAGTGTATTTTAGACACAAAGCCCGGAAAATACAAAGCCCCCAATTTATGGGCATCCATTACTAATCCGGTGTGCTATGTTATACTCGGTTCGCTCATTCCGTCATGAAAGATTGGAGCATCTCATGGGCGTTAGTTCGATATTAGGCATATTCTCCCTGCTGGGGTTTCTGCTATTCCTCGGCGGAATCGCGCTGGTCGTCATGGCGTCGTCGCAGGGTCGTCCGATCCGCAGTGGTGGTATTCTGGCGGCGGTCGGCATCGTCGTTGGTATTCTGTTCAGTCTGGTCAGCCAGGGTATCCTGATCGTCCAGCCAACCGAGATCGCAGTCGTTTTCAACACATTAACCGGACAGCTTGAGTCGCCAAGAACCGCGGGTACGCACATAGTTGTTCCAGTGATTCAGCAGGTGACATTCCTCCCGCTCAATCAGCAGGAATACACGATGTCAGCCACCCCTGATGAGGGGCAAGTCGAGGTGATGACGCCGTCGACGCGACAACGGTTGATGGACAAACTGTGAGCCTCGACGTGACAATTTTCTACAGCATCGACCCGGCGAAAGCGAATCAGGTTTATCAGCGCTGGCCCCGAACTGACCCGGATGTGGCGGGTTACAGCGTTTACATCCGCTCGACCGCACGGACAGTCGTGCGTGACGTGGTAGCAACCTTCCGCGCCGATGCAATTTACGGGCAAGGGCGGACTGCCATGCAGCAGCAAATCAATGACCAGATGGCAATAAAGCTGGCACAAGAGGGATTCAATCTGAATGCCGTCAACGTGCGCGGCTTGCAGTTCTCGGAGCAGTTCACGCAGGCTATCGAGAATAAGAACGCGGCGGATCAGGCAGCGCAGCAGGCGCAGATCGTCGTCCAGCAGCGGGAGCGGGAAGCCGACCAGCTCCGCGCCCAGGCGCAGGGCGAGCGAGACGCTGCCATTACTCGCGCGGAAGGTGCGGCACAGGCGACGATTTTGCAGGCGCGCGCCGAAGCCGAAGCGCTGCGGCTGGTGAGCGAGCAGATCGCCGCGAACCCAACGTTGATCCAGTACCAGTACATCCAGACGCTGGGGGACAACATCCGGCTGGCGCTGGTTCCGTCGAACAGTCCGTTCCTGTTCGATTTCGAGAGCATTGCCGCGAACCCGGATTTCGTCGCGCCGGAAGTGCCGGACTCGTCCGACATCTTCACGCCGAGCGAAGTGCCGACCGCCACCCCGCAGCCCGGGTCGGGCGGCTGAGCGCCACGTTTCACGTACTCCGTCGGGGGCAGCGGATCATCGCTGCCCCTTCTCGATTCTCCTGCGTTAACGGATTATCAAGAAGATTAACCTTTAGCTCCAACCGCTTGAATTCGATTCCATTTGCATTTATGATGAGTTTGTAATTCTTAAACTAATGACAGGAGCACAATGAACAACGAACGACCTCTGATCCTATTCACCAACGACGACGGTATTGCTTCCCCCGGCTTATGGGCGGTGGTCGAAGCATTTTACGACGTTGGCGACGTGCTGGTCGTCGCCCCGCGCGAGCAGCAGAGCGGCATGGCGCGCAGTATGCCGGTCGCCAGCGAAGGACGCATCCGTGAAGACCGGCGTCTGATTAACGGCGAGATGAACACCGTCTACGCGGTAGACGGCACACCGGCGCAGTCGGTGCAGCACGGCGTGATCGAGCTAGCGGATCGGCTGCCGTCGCTGGTGGTTTCGGGCATCAATTACGGCGAGAACTGCGGCAACGGCGTGACAATTTCCGGCACGGTCGGCGCGGCGCTGGAGGCGGCAAGCCTCGGTATCCCGGCGCTGGCGGTGTCGCAGCAGACCCCGCGCGACCTGCACCTGACCTATTCCAGCGACGTGGACTTCAGCGCGGCGGCGTATTTCGCCCGCAAGTTCGGCATGTGGCTGATCGAGAACGACACGCCCGATGACGTGGACGTGTTCAAGCTCGACGTGCCGCTGGATGCGGCGCCGGAGACGCCCTGGAAAGTCACGCGCCTGTCGCGCCGCCGCGTGTACTGGCCCACGCGCCCGGAGCGCGTCGCGCTTTCGGACGTGGGGCGGATGGGCTACCGCTTCAATTACGACCCAGCGCAAGCCGAGCCGGACTCGGACGTGTACGTCGTCCTGCACGAAGGGCTGGTGTCGCTGACGCCGATGAGCCTGGACATGACCTCGCGCACCGACCCGTATCGCCTGCGCCAACTGGTCACCGGCGAGCGGGTGTACGCTGAAAAAGCGGGCAGGAAGAAGCTCGCGCCGCAGCTTGAGGAGCTTCAGGCGGCGATCAACGGCGAGCACTAAGCCGCGCCACCCCCATTACAATCGAATCAAAAACGCCGGGGCGGGTTTCTAACCTGCCTCGCTGTGTTTATAATGGATGCGAATATCCAAGACATGCTTTGTAACAGGGGCACGACATGTCGTGCCCCTACGGATCAACATCTCTGGTGAAACCAACCGTTTTCCTGTTCGCAATCCTCTTTCTTTCGCTCGTACCTGCCCCGGCGCGGGCGCAGGAATTCGGCTACGGCGTCCCGGTCACCGGCACGCTGAACGACGCCAACCCGCGCCTCGTGTACACGCTCGACGGGCTGCGCGGCGACGTGATCGCCATCGACCTGAGCGTGACCTCCGGCGACCTCGACCCGATGCTGACGGTGATCGGCAGCGACGGCTCGGTGCTGGCGCTGAGCGACGACGCCATGCTCGAAGGGCGCGACAGCCGCGATCTGCATCTGGAAGCGCTGCACATCCCGCGCAACGACCAGTATTCGCTGGTGGTGGCGCGCTTCGGCTATCTGCTGGGCACGACTTCCGGCTCGTACACGCTGGCGGTCGACCGCATCGGCGTCAGCTCGGCGTCGGGCAGCGCGCTACGCTACGGGGATTCGGTCTACAACACCATCACCGACGCCCAGCCGCAGGTGTACTACACCTTTCGCGCCGCGCGCGGCGACATCATCAGTATGCGGATGCAGCGTGCGTCCGGCGACCTTGACCCGGCGCTGCTGCTGGTCAACAGTCAGGCGCAGATCATCGCCGACAACGACGACAACCCCGGCACGCTCGACGCCGCCATCAACGGCTTCGTGATCCGCGACGCGGGCGTGTACGCAATCATCGCGTCGCGCTTCGGGCAGGCGGCGGGGCGCAGCAAAGGATCGTTCGTGCTGACGCTGAGCGCCGGGGCGGAGAGCGGCTTGGGCAGAAGCGTCGACTTCGCGCTGCCGCTGCTGCCGGGCATCCCGGCGCAGGGCGAGATCACCGAGAGCCGCGACGTACAGTTCTACCAGTTCGAGGGCAGGAAGGACGACGTGATCACGATCCGCATGAGCCGCACGCTGGGCGAGCTTGATTCATTTCTGGCGCTGCTCGACCCATCGCGGCGCGAGATCATCAGTGACGACGACGGCGGCGGCGGGCAGAACGCGCTGATCAACCAGTACGTGCTGCCGGTGGACGGCACGTACACGGTGGTCGCCACGCGCTACGAGCGCGCCGAAGGCACGACCATCGGTCCCTATCAGATTCAACTGGACGTGAGCGGCAACGCCTTCCAGAACATCCCGCAGGATTTGCCGCGCATCGAGGTCGGCACGACCGTCACCGGCGCGATCACCAGCACTACGCCGCAGGTGGTGTACGCTTTCATCGCGCGGGCGGGCGACGTGCTGACGATCACGATGGATCGCGCCAGCGGCAACCTCGACCCGCGGATGGTGGTGCTGGCATCCGACCAGCGCCCGCTGAGCAGCGACGACGACAGCGGCGACGGGCAGAACGCCCGCATCGACTCGTTTACTGCACCGGATACGGGCGTCTATTACCTGGTGGCGACGCGCTACGGTGGCACGGATGGCGACCCCAACACGACCGGGGATTTCGCCGTGACGCTGACTCAGGCGACGGGGTGACGGTTCTGTCTTAACATTCCCTCTTTTCCCATTCCCCCGTTTCAACGTTATACTGTTCGCCAACAGTCGTTATTTTTCAGGGGAGTCATTATGGCTGAAGATCCGGTCGTACTGGAAGTGAGAGGGCTGACCAAACGATTCCCCGGCGTGCTGGCGAACGACCATATCAGCCTGCAACTGCGAAAAGGCTCGGTGCTGGGCTTGCTGGGCGAGAACGGCGCGGGCAAAAGCACGCTGATGAACATCATCTACGGGTTGTACCAGCCGGATGAAGGCGAAATCCTCGTCAACGGCACGCCCGTGACGATCCACGACCCGAACGACGCCATTCGACTCGGCATCGGCATGGTGCATCAGCATTTCCAGCTCGTACCCGTGCTGACCGTGACCGAGAACATCATGCTGGGCGACGAGGCGACGCGCGGACCGTTTCTCGACCGCCGCATTGCGCGCAAGCGCATCATGGAAATCTCCGAACAGTACGGGCTGGATGTCGACCCGGACGCACTGGTGCAGGATTTGCCGGTGGGCGTGCAGCAGCGCGTCGAGATCATCAAAGCGCTGTACCGCAAAGCCGACATCCTGATCCTGGACGAGCCGACGGCGGTGCTGACGCCGCAGGAAACCGAGGGCTTGTTCCGCATCATGAATTCGCTGCTCCAGCGCGGCGTGAGCATCATCTTCATCAGCCACAAGTTGAAAGAAGTGCTGGAAATCTGCGTCGAGATCGCCGTGCTGCGCATGGGGCGTGTCGTTGGTCACGCCGACCCCGCCCGGGCGACGGAAGAAATGCTCGCCGAGATGATGGTCGGGCGCGAAGTGCTGCTCGAAGTCGAAAAGGACAAATCCAAGCCCGCCGAATCGGTGCTGGTGATCCGCGACCTGATCGTCAACGACGACCGCGATTTGCAGGCGGTCAAAGGGCTGTCGCTGGAAGTCCACGCGGGCGAGATCGTCGGGATCGCCGGGGTGCAGGGCAACGGGCAGACCGAGTTGGTCGAAGCGATCACCGGGCTGCGCGTGATCCTCGGCGGGCAGGTGGTGATCAACGGCGTTGACGTGACGCACGCCTCGCCGCGCCGCATCACCGAAACCGGGGTTGCGCACGTGCCGGAAGACCGGCAGAAGAACGGCATGGTAGCATCGTTCCCGGTGAAAGACAATCTGGTTTTGCAGACTTACTACGTCGAACCGTTCTCCGCCGGCATCGTCGCCAACGAGCGCGAAGTCGCGCAGACCGCCGAGGCGCTGGTCAAGCAGTACGACATCCGCACGCCGAACGTATATGTGCCGATCAGCAAGCTGTCGGGCGGCAACCAGCAGAAGGTGATCATCGCGCGCGAGTTTTCGCGCCATAACCGCCTGCTGATCGCCGCGCAGCCGACGCGGGTTGGACGTTGGCTCGATTGAGTACATCCACAAGCAGATCGTGCGCCAGCGCGACGCGGGCGCGGCGGTGCTGCTGATCTCGGCAGAGCTGGATGAAATCCTGTCGCTGTCTGACCGGGTGGTGGTCATGTTCGGCGGAAAGATCATGGACACGATGCCGATTGAAAGCGCGACCCGCAACGTATGCGGCTTGCTGATGGCGGGCGTTCGACCGGAAGGGATGACCAATGGCTGAATCGGTACGCGAACCCTCGGCACGCAGGGGAACGTCGATTGCACGCGCCTGGCAGCGGATTTCGCCGTCGCTGGTTCCGCTGTTGGCGGTGCTGACAGCGCTGCTGATCACCGTCCCGTTCATGATCCTGACGGGCGGCGAGGGCAGCGTCAGCCGGGATCAACATCGCCGGGACGGCGTACAGCGCGCTGATCGAAGGCTCGCTCGGCGTGGTGGTCAACGGGCGCGTGTCGCGCGCCGACCTCGACCAATTCCTGGCGCTGGCGCAGTCGTCGCAGGCGACCGAGCCGCTGACGCGCGCCGGGCTGCGGGCGGTTTCGCGGGCGGCGTCCGACGTGGCGACCATCGGCGCGGACAAATCGCGCGAGTATGGTGAGGTACTGGGCAAGCTCGGCGACCTTTCCGACGACGACATCGAGGCAATCGCCGACAGTCTGCCGGATATGGCGGCGATTGGCATCAGCCAGCTTGAAGCGATGCGCCCGCTGATCGCGGCGCTGTCGGAGATGAATCGCTCCGACGTGAGCGATCTGGCGGAGCAAGTGGCGGCGCAGTCCGAAATTTCGCCGGATCAGCTTTCGGAGCTGGCGGCGCAAATCCCGGCTGTCGAGCAGTACGCCGCCGCCGACCTGCTGGCGGATATGAAGCTGGTCGACCAGTACGGCATCGTCCGCCTGCAACGGCTGGTCGAGCGGCTCGACGTGCTGCGCGGTGTGGGCATCGAGCCGGTCACGGCGGACGGCACGCTCGCGCCGGAAGCGCAGGACATCGTGGATATCGCGACGCTCAACGGGGGCGTCGGGACAGCGCGCTCGGCAGCCGGGTCGGTCCAGCAGCTTGACGCTGCCGGGATCGTGAATCCGACCACGCTGGCGGCGCAAATCGAGACGGTGCGCGCCCTGTACAGCGCCGGGCTGCTCACCAACGACGACGTGATGACGGCGATCAACACCGAACTCGACCCGGCGCTGGCGAACAATCTGGTGGTGAGCCGCCCCGGCAGCCGCCTGCTGATCGACCTGAACAACAGCCTGACCGGCATCATCAACAACAATAACAACACGCCGGACGATCCTGCCGACGACCGCCCCGACGCCGTGTATCTACGGATGGGCGGCTCGGCGCTGCTGTTCTTCCCGTCGAACCTGGAAAACATGCTCGTCCGCGCCATCCCGTTCGTCATCGCCGGGCTGGCGGTAGCGCTCGGCTTCAAAGCCGGACTGTTCAACATCGGCGCGGAGGGGCAGCTTTATGCGGGCGGTATCGTCGCGGTATGGATCGGCTTCTCGCCGATCTTCGCCGACCTGCCGCTGATCATCCATCTGCCGCTGGTAATCGTCGTCGGCATCCTCGGCGGCGCGTTGTGGGGGGCGCTCCCCGGCGCGCTCAAAGCCTTCACCGGGGCGCACGAGGTCATCACCACCATTATGCTGAATTACGTCGCCGTGCTGCTGGTCGACTGGCTGATCAAGTCGACCAATCCGGTGATTCTGCTCGATACCACCGCAACGTCGCCGCGCACGCCTTACCTGGTTGACTCGGCGCGCGTGCCGACCTTCGCCTCGATCCCGTCGTGGGGGTTCATCGTGGCGGGGATTGTCGTGCTGGCGCTCGGACTGTACAGGCGCCGCGAACGCCTGCAGCAGGACTGGCGCTTCGCCATCCGCCCGGTCGTGTACGGCGTGCTGACGGCGGTCGGCGGGCTGTTCCTCGCGTGGGTAGGGATGGGTGGTCGGCTGCACATCGGGCTGATCATCATGGTGCTGACGGTGTGGTTCACCGACTGGTTCCTGAACCGGACGACGCTCGGCTTCGAGCTGCGCACGGTCGGCGCGAACCCGGACGCGGCGCGCTACGCCGGGATGAGCGTCAAGCGCAACATGATCCTGGCGATGGCGCTGAGCGGCGCGCTGGCGGGCTTGGCGGGCACGATTGAGATCGCCGGGGTGCAGTTCAACATGCAGCCCGCCTTCTTCTCCGGGCTGGGCTTCGACGCGATTGCCGTCGCGCTGCTGGCGCGCACCAACCCGCGCAACATGATCGTGGCGGGGCTGCTGTGGGGGTCGCTGCTGGCGGGCGCGGGGTTGATGCAGGTGCGCGCCGACATCTCGATTGACCTGGTGAAAATCATTCAGGCGCTGATCATCATGTTCATTGCCGCCGACGCGATCATCCGCTACATCTGGCGCGTGCCGCAGCCTTCGGAAAAGACCGTCTCGACCTTCTCCAAGGGCTGGGGGAGCTAGGAAAGACAGCGATGAGTGCCGAGCATGGAAGGATGCGTGCGTGACAGATCAGATTTATGAGCGAGAACTGCTCGAACAGGCGAACAAGCTTGATGACGACCGGCAGCAGCGCCTGCTGAACTATGCACGCCTGCTGGCAAACGCTCCACAGCTTCATGGCGAAAGCGGCAAGCACCTGATCGCGTCCGCTGGCATGTTCGGTGAACAGGATTTGGACGAAATGCAGCGTGCGATTGAGGATGACTGCGAGAGGATAGATTGGGGTGGCTGGGAGTAGGCTGCTGCTGGATACCAATGCTGTGATTGCCTTGCAGCAGGAGAATCCCCAACTTCGGCATTTGCTGGAACGTGAAACGGATATTTTCATTCCAGCGATTGTGATTGGCGAACTGTATTATGGGGCTTACAAGCCAAGTCGCCCCGAAGTAAACCGCAAGATCGTTGCAGAGTTTGCCGAGAATCGCGTGATTCTGCATTGCGATGCCAGTACGGGCGACGCTTATGGACAAATCAAATTTGCGCTACGGAGTAAGGGGCGACCAATTCCTGAAAATGACATTTGGATTGCGGCTTTAGCGCTTCAATATGATGGCATTCTGATTACTCAAGATGAGCATTTCGGTCAAGTGGAAAATCTGCGTGCTCAAAAATGGTGACTTTCTCTGAGAGACTTTGAGGGGTTATGGCGACGACATCACCGACGTTTGACACGACCGTAACGCGAACTTCGTGGCGCGAAAACATCCACATCACGCGCACGATTGTTTTCTCGATCCTGTTCATCCTGCTCGGCGCATGGCTGCTGGTTGGCGGGTCGCAGTCGATTGCCGGGGATGTCACCACCCGACTGACGTTCGGGACGGGGCTGCCGGAGTGGCACGTCCCGACGCTCGGCTACGCCTTGATCGTCGGCGTGCTGTACGTACTCGGCGGGATCGTCGGGCTGCTGCCCGGCGAGAACCTGAGCCGGGTGCGCTGGGTATGGCTGTTCGTCAACGGGCTGCTGGTGATCCCGACCGTGCTGATTATCGCGGCGGCGGGCAACAGCACCAACGTGACCGTCATGCTTCAGGTGAGTATGCGGCTGGCGACACCGATTGTGCTGGGCGCGCTGGCGGGCATCTGGTGCGAGCGCGCCGGCGTGGTCAACATCGCCATCGAGGGCATGATGCTTACCGGGGCGTGCTTCGGCTTCGTCGTCCTGACGCTGCTCGCGCCGACGATGGGCACGCCGCAGGCGCAGTTGATTGGCGTGATCGTGTCGATCCTCTCCGGCGGGGCGATGGCGCTGCTGCACGGCTGGCTGTCGATCACCTTCAAGACGGATCAGGTCGTCAGCGGGACGGTGATCAACATCCTCGCCGTCGGGCTGACTTCGTTCGTGCGCCGCGAAGTGCTGCTGTCGTCGGAAGCGGGGCGCGAAACCCTGCGGGCGTTCAATGTCCCGGTGCTGTCCGATGTCCCGGTCGTCGGCGATGTGCTGTTCAAGGGGCGTCCGGTCTTCTACGCCATGTTCATCCTGCTGATCGTGACGCACGTCGTCCTGTTCTACACGCGCTGGGGGCTGCGGACGCGCGCGGTGGGCGAGAACCCGCACGCCGCCGACACGCTCGGCATCAACGTCAACCGCACCCGCTGGATCAACGTGCTGATCGGCGGGCTGATCGCCGGGCTGGCGGGCGCGTGGTTCTCGCTGGAGACGACCGGCAGCTTCGACGACAACATGACCAGCGGGCGCGGCTTCATTGCGCTGGCGGCGATGATCTTCGGCAAGTACACGCCGCTGGGCGCGCTCGGCGGCGGGCTGCTGTTCGGCTTCTCGGATGCGCTCGGTCAGCGCTTCCAGTTTCTCGGCGTGCCGATCCCGCCGCAGTTCCTGCAGATGGTTCCCTACGTGGTCACGATTGTGGTGCTGGCGGGGCTGGTCGGCAAGGCGGTCGCGCCCAAAGCTGACGGTATCCCGTATGATAAGGAAGGGGGTTAGCGTCTCGTGAGATGGAAATCGCTCGCCGCGTCGCTGCTCGTCGTCCTGATCGGCGTATCGGCGGTGAGCGCCCAAACCTGCGACGCGGCTGCCGTGCCGCTTGAGGCGCTGGCGGCGAGCTGCTCGGCGATGCAGCGCGGCGACCTGTGCCGCGACGGTCAGATCGCTTCGTTCGACGGGATGCAGGGCTTCAGCGTCGATACGGTCGCGCTGGGGCGCACGCAGGCGAACTATCCCGACGTGGACGCCCAGCGCTTCGTGAATATCGCCTTCATCGGAGCGCTTCAGGTGCAGCCGATTGTGCAAACGTCGCCGGCGTCGCTGCCGCCGCGTATCCCGGTCGAGGTGTCGCTGGGAGCGGGCAAAGCCAACGTCCGTCCCCGTCCCGTTCGCAGCGGCGACCCCATCGCTCAACTGGAAAACGCCACCATTCTGAACGCGACCGGGCTGTCGCGCAACGGCACGTGGGTGCGCATCCAGCTTCCCGATCAGCCGGAGCAGTCGGCGTGGATCAACCGCAGCCTGCTGCACAGCGATTACGATCTCAACCTGCTGCCGGTCGTGTCCAGCGACGAGCCGGTTCCGCAGTACCCGGAATTCATGCCAATGCAGGGCTTCTCGTTCGCGTCCGGGTCGCCGTGCGCGGGCGTGGTGCTGCAATCCGGCGATAATCTGGCACGGATGGAGGTCAACGGCGTCGACCTCGAATTCCACACCGCGACCATCTTCCTGCAAAACAGCGGCGACCGCCTGACGGTCAACGTTCTGGAAGGCGTGGTGTCGGTCGGGGCACAGGGGACGACGACCAGCAGCGTCGCCGGGGCGCTGGTGAACGTCGCGCTGGATGCATCCGGGCAGGCGAGCGCCGCGCCGGAGCAGCCGATCCCGTATGACGACGCGGGGCAGGCGAGGCTCGCCGGGAATTACGGGCAGCGCCCGGTCGCTCCCGCGCCAGCAGCGAACGCGACCACAATTCAGGCGGCGCTGGTCACGCCCCTGAGCGGCGTGTGGAAATTCACCTACCCGCCGCCCTACACCTATGCCAGCGTCGAAGGGCCGCAGTGCGGGTCGATGTCGGTCAAGGGCGGCATCCAACTGTTCGACGTGTCGGTTTCAATCGACGGCAGCAGCGTTTCGACCTACAACCCCGACATCAACCTCGGCGCGGGTGTCCGCGTCCATCCGGGGCTTTACGAGTTCAATGACTTCTCGCTTGAAGTGCTGTCGCCGACCCGGATGACGACGACCTACGATACCAACCCGCTGATGGCTTGCACCAGCGTGATCACCATCGAGGCGGAATGGTTACGCTCGGAGAGTTAATGGCTGGACTCATTCACGCGGAGTCGGTCAGCCGCGCGCCCGGTGTTCGTGGATGAGGCGCGCGTAGGCTGAGATGGGCACGACCAAGTCGCGCTGGAAACGCGCGCCGATTGACCAGCGCCGCGTCGCGGCGGGGCGGACAGCGCCGAAAGCCCGCTTTACGCGCCGCCAGCGCTCAGCTTCGCTGCCGCCACCGCTGCCGTCGGGGCGCGGCGGGCGAGAGAAGCATCCCGCGCTGATGATGGTTATCGTGCTGCTGGCGATAGTCGGGCTGGGGGTCGCGGTGGTGATCGTCGGCGGGATCGTCGTCCGCGCGCAGCAGCAGTACGAGGATATGCAGTGGCGCGCCGAGTATTACGGTCGCCCGACGCAGCCATTCTCGACACTCGTGCCCGATGCCACCGCCACGCCGCTGCCAACCGCCGACGATCCCGCCAGCCGCTTTCCGGCGCTCGCCGCGCCCGACGACTCGCGCTGGGTGCGGGGCAGCGCCACACCGCTTGGCGGCGGCTTCGAGCTGCGCACCGTGCCATCGCGGGTGAACAACGACCCGATCCAGACGATTGCCCGCGCGGTCGAGTGCGAATTCATCATCGACGCTGCATGGGGTGGCTGGGCGCAGATCAGGCTGGACGATACCACCGCGTGGGTCGATTTATCGACGGTGAAACTGGAGGCAGGCACGTGACGTTGATCTTTCACATGACAGCGCGGACGGCATGGCAGCAGGCGCAGCGCGACGGCGCGTATCGCGCCGAGTCGCTGGCGCAGGTCGGGTTCATCCATTTTTCCGGGGCGGAGCAGGTCGTGAGGGTGGCGAACGCGCTGTACAGCGGGCAGGGTGACCTGGTGCTGCTGGTAGTCGACCCTGCGCGGCTGAAGGCTGAGCTTCGTTATGAGACGCCCGCCGACATGCCGCCGGGCGGCGAGCGCTTCCCGCATCTGTATGGGGCGCTCAACCTTGACGCGGTGCTGCGCGTGGTCGATTTTCCGCCGGATGCGGGCAGCGGATGGTCACGGCTGCCGCCGGGCGCGGAGGATTAACCGAGTCTTGACCCTCCCCCACCGTTGTGCTACCATAACGGTTATCCGTGCCTGTAGCTCAGTGGATAGAGCATCTGCCTACGGAGCAGAGGGCCGAGGGTTCGAATCCCCCCAGGCACGCAGAGATTAAAAGCGCTTCTGAACGATCAGGGGCGCTTTTTTGTTGCCGCACGACGGTCGAACGCCCGGTAGAATGATTACCGGACGATCAAAGATGCTCTCTACCCGGCAGCAATGGGGCAATCGTCAACGCGGCTTACGACAGCGCGCTGCTCGGTTTCAACTGCGGGATCGACTTCAAGAATCCCGGTTCCTGTGCGATAATGCCAATGAACACACCGCCCATTCGTTATAGACCCGCGATTATTGGATGATGCACATCAAGCCGGAAATTATGAGTCCTGCCGGATACTTTCCGCAGCTAAACGCCGCGATTGAGGCGGGCGCGGATGCCGTCTACTTCGGACTCAAGCACTTCACCGCCCGCGCCAAGGTCGGCTTTACACTGGCTGAACTGCCGGACGTGATGCGCACGCTGCACAGCCGGGGCGTCAAGGGCTACATTACGTTCAACACGCTGATCTTCGACCACGAGCTGCGCGAAGCCGTCAAAGCCATCGAGCAGATCGCCGCAGCCGGAGCCGATGCGCTGATCGTGCAGGACGTGGGCATGGCGCAGCTTGTACAACAGATCGCGCCCCAAGTGGACGTTCACGGCAGCACGCAGATGAGCATCACCAGCGCCGAAGGCGTGACGCTTGCCCAGCGCTTCGGCGTGAGCCGGGTGGTGCTGGCGCGCGAGCTGTCGCTGAAAGACATCCGCGCCATTCGGGAGCAGACCG
>JAXLWE010000032.1:0-65025 GCA_046328655.1 Anaerolineae bacterium
GCGGCTATTCCCGGCGTGATGCGGGCGATGTGCCCGGCACACAAACCGCCTTCTATCGCCTCAGCGATCTGGTCAACCGGGGCTTGCTGCCCGCCGACGAGGGGCGCGGTCTGCTTATGGATGCCGGGCTGGTCGATCTCGTCTGGCAGATGACCTGGGCGGACTCCGATACGTCCGACGCCGCGCTGGTCGATTATATCGCCGGGGCGCAGGGCTACGCCGTGTTCATGCACGGCTGGACGGGCAATCACGCCATCTGGGAGAGCATCCCCGGCATGGTCGTGACCGCCGACCCGCGCCTGGTCGCCATCGCCTTCGACCATAACGGCTTCGGCGAGTCGCCGTTCGTTGAGACGCCCTCAATCGATGCGTGCAGCCCGCCCGCCGCCATGCGCGTGATCGAAGCGCTGATCGACATCCTCAGGCTTCGCCGCCAGCCGGGTGAATCCGACCTGAAAGTCGTCAACTTCGTCGGGCACAGCATGGGCGGCGCGGCGCTGTTCTACCTCAACCCGATCAACTGGCGTATTGGCGAAGAGACGCGGCTGGCGCTCGCCCCGGCGCTGCTGCTGGAGGATGAGGTCAAGCGCATCTTCTACACGACGCTCGGCATCGGCATCGGGCTGGTCAACCGCATCCACATCTTCGAGATCGTCGAGCGGGCGATCAAGCCGCAGGTGCTCGACGCGCTGACCATCGGCGCGACGCCCTACGTCCGCCAGATTCACGCCGACCAGTACCAGCACACGGCGCGCGGCACGACGGCGGCGACCTTCATGGCGATGGGGCTGCTCAACAACCGCGAGATTCCGCGCCGCTGGGATACCTTCCGCGTGACGCTCGGTCACCGCGACCCGCTCGTCGGCTTGCTGCCGATGATGGATATGCTCAGCGGGCTGGAATTTCCGGCGTCCAACACCCGCGTCGTCGCCGGGTCGCACTACTTCTTCAGCACCGGACCCGAAAACGTCTACCAGCACGCCCAGAACCGCGATCTCGTCGTGCAGGACATCCTCGACCTGCACGAGCGCGCCTTTTCGCTGCAAAAGACCGGCTACCGCATCGGCTGAATATTAAGCTCCTCAACCCTTTGATTCACATTTTGACGACATACTTTTATATAGCACGTGAAATCAAGCGCAGCAGCGTTCAATTTCAAGGAGGATTATCATAATGAGCGTAGTTCCGAAACGTACCTGGCTTTTGTTGTTGTGTATCGTGATGCTGGTGGGCGTGACAGCCGTTTCGGCGGCAGGTTACTCGTTCTCCGGCAATATCGCCTCTGGCGCTCAGTACGACCTGTACAGCATCGACCTGATCGCGGGCGAGGTTGTCAGTGCGACTGTGTACTGCGCAGACCCGCCGAATAATACCCTCGATTCGATCCTGAGCGTGTATTTCCCCGGCAGCGATCCGTCGAGCACCTCCAACGCCGACGTTTACGACGATGACGGTGGCTCGCAGTCCTGCGGCGGCTTCCATAACTCGACGCTGTCATTTGGCGCGCCGGTGACCGGAAGCTATATCTTCCGCGTCGATGGCTTCGGCAGCGCAACCGGGGAATATACTCTGAACATCACCACTGGTGGCGGCAACCCGATGCTGGCGGACGGTCGTATCAACGGGCAGCAGGCTGCGCCGGTCATCCTGTACTGCGACGGCTCGACCGTCAGCGGCTTCGACGTGCATGGTCAGCCCCTGTTCACGCTGGAAAACGGCGCGACCGGAAGCGGGGCAGGCTGGTCGATGACGACCGCGCCTGATGGTCGGATGCTGCTCGTCAGCGCGTTCCCGGATGGCAAGGCGTATTACTTCGCCTTCGGCGGCTGCCCGCACGGCAAGTACGATGCCCTGTCCGGCGACCCGCCCACGCAGTTCGACTCCGGCAGCTATTAACCTAACTGCGAGAGCCTGAATTTCGGCTCCGGGGCAGGGGTGCGGCGATGCCGCATCCCTGCCTTTTTATTTCCTCCGCCAGCCGTCTGAAACCGCCTCGTGGAACGGTTTGGAATTCCTTGACACCCCTTTGCCGTTATGTTAATCTGTGTTTACTTTATTTGATCCAAAATGAACAAACGGTTTTCAGCCAGGGTTGAACCTCATGTCACCTGCCTTCAATCAATTTGCTCCGATAGGCGCGCTCCTGATTGTCTCCCTGCTCGTGACCGCGCTGATCCTGGTGATCTCGCGGCTGTTCGGTCCCTGGCGACCGACCGCGCGCAAGACCGCGCCCTATGAGAGCGGCATGAAGCCCATCGGACCGGCGAACCGCCGCTACCCGGTGCGCTTTTACCTCGTCGCCGTCATCTTCATCCTGTTCGACATCGAAGTGATCTTCTTCCTCCCCTGGGCGGTCATCTTCCGGGGGATGGGTTTATATGCGTTTGTGACGATGGGCGTTTTCATCATCATTCTGACGATTGGCTTGATTTACGAGTGGAAAGTGGGAGCGTTGGAATGGGAATAGTCTCGTCGAAGTTAGGCAACCTCGGCGTTGTCACGACGACGCTTGACGAGGCGGTCAACTGGTCGCGCACCGGCGCGATGTGGCCCCTCCTGTTCGGTCTGGCGTGCTGCGCCATCGAGATGATGAGCACGCAGGCATCCAATTACGACCTGTCGCGCTTCGGCATGGAGCTGAACCGCGCTAGCCCGCGCCAGAGCGACCTGATCATCGTCGCCGGGCGCGTCACCCGCAAGATGGCTCCGGTCATCCGCCAGTTGTATGATCAGATGGCGTCGCCCAAGTGGGTGCTGTCGATGGGCGACTGCGCCTCGTGCGGCGGCGTGTACAATAACTACGCCATCGTTCAGGGGGTGGACGAAATCGTCCCGGTCGACGTTTACGTCGCCGGGTGTCCGCCGCGCCCGGAACAGCTTATTCACGGCATCCTCACCCTGCACGAGAAGGTGCGCGGCGAGCGCGTGCTCGAAACCATCACGACGGGGAAGAATTAGCCATGCAAATCCCAGCCGCCCTTGATCCTGTCGCCGCCGTGAAGGAGGCGCTGCCGGATTCGCTGCTCGACGTGCATCAGTTCCGCGACGAGACGACACTGATCGTCAAGCCCGCCGACATCGTCACCGTCGCCCGCTTTCTGCGCGATGCCAAAAGGGCTGATCTACAGCTACCTGTCCGACATCAGCGTGGTGGATTACTACCCGGACTACGACCGCTCCGGTCGTTTCGGCGTGTGCTACCACCTGTATTCGCTGCTCTACAACCGCCGCCTGCGCGTCAAAGCCTTTCTGCCGGAAGATGACCCAACCATCCCGACGCTCACGGTTGTCTGGCAAGCGGCGAATTTCCTGGAGCGCGAAAGTTACGACCTGATGGGCATCGAGTTCGTCGGGCATCCCGACCTGCGCCGCGTGCTGCTCCCGGACGATTGGGAGGGACATCCGCTGCGCCGCGATTACCCGCTGGGCTACGAAACCGTCATGTTCTCGTTCAACAAGGACGAGATCAACAAGTACAAACCATACGCGAAAGAGTAAGGTGTAAATCATGGTATTGACACCTGCACCAGAAGCGCAGCAGGCGCCTGAACCCTGGCAGGGCAGTGTCGATGAGCTGCGCGGCTTGGTCTCCGACCGCGCCATCACCGGCGAGACCGCTGCTCAACCTGGGTCCGCATCATCCCAGCACGCACGGCGTGCTGCCGGTTACCTGCTCGAACTCGACAGCGAGGAGATCGTCACCTGCCTACCGCCGGACGTGGGCTACCTGCACACCGGCATTGAAAAGACTATCGAATCCAAGACGTATGAAAAAGCCGTCACGCTGACCGACCGGATGGATTATCTTTCGCCGATGTCCAACAACGCCGTGTTCAGCATGGCGGTCGAAAAGCTGACCGGACTCGACGTGCCGGCGCGCGCGCAGGCGATCCGCGTGATCTGCGCTGACGACGCGCATCCAGCTTGGCCATCTGGTCTGGCTGGGCACGCACGCGATGGATTTGGGCGCGATGAGCGTCTTTCTGTACTGTATGCGCGAGCGTGAGTTCATCCTCATGTTCGAGATGCTTTCCGGGCAGCGCATGATGTCCAGCTACATCCGTCCCGGCGGTGTGTGGCGCGACCTCACGCCCGATTTCCTGCCGTCGCTCGAGAAATTCCTCGACTATTTCCCGGCGAAAGTCGATGACTACGAAGCGCTGCTGACCAGCAATCCGATCTGGATTGACCGCACGCAGGGTATCGGCGTGGTCGAGCCCGAAGAAGCGATTGCGATGGGGATGAGCGGTCCGAGCCTGCGCGGGAGCGGCGTCAACTGGGACATTCGCAAGTCGATGCCCTACAGCGGCTACCAGCAGTACGAATTCAACGTGCCGCTCGGCGATCACGGCGACGTGTATGACCGCTTCTACGTGCGCGTGCTGGAAATGCGCGAAAGCGTTAAGATCATCCGTCAGGTGATCAAGAACCTGCCGGGCGGCGCTTTCCGCTCGAACGACCGCAAGTACGTGCCGCCGCCCCGCGCCGAGCTGGGGCAGAGCATGGAAGCCGTCATCCATCACTTCAAGCTGTGGACGGAAGGCTATTCCGCCCCCGACGAAGAAGTCTACGCGGCGATTGAAAGCCCGCGCGGAGAGATCGGCTGTTATCTGCACGGCACGGGCGGCACCAAGCCGCGCCGCGTGCATTTCAAGACGCCGTCGTTCATGCACATCGGCGCGCTCGGCAAGCTTTCGCAGGGACACCTGATCGCCGATCTGGTCGCCATCATCGGCAGCGTGGACATCGTGCTGGGCGACAGCGACCGCTAGTTGAGATAACATCGCAGGGGCACGACATGTCGTGCCCCTACAGCATACATACAGGACACCGTTATGCTCGCAGAGAAATACGCAGACCGAATCCAGCAGGCGTTCGCCAAATACCCAGACAAGCGCTCGGCGGTCATGCCGGTGCTCTACCTCGCCCAGGAGGAATACGGCTGGGTGACGCCGGAGTCCATCGTCGAAGTCGCCGAGATTTGCGAGATGGATCCGACGCAGGTCACGTCCATCGCCGGGTTCTACACCATGTACTCGGAGAAGCCGAAGGGGAAATACTGGCTTCAGGTCTGCACCGACCTCGCCTGCGCGCTGCGCGGCTCGGACGAGTTCCACAAGCAGTTGAAGGAATACCTCGGCGTCGAGGAGGGCGGCACGACCGACGACGGCATGTTCACCGTCGAGCACGTGATGTGCCTCGCCGCCTGTGACAAAGCGCCGATGCTGCAATGCAATTTTCATTATCACGAAAATCTCGACATGGAAAAGATGAAGGCGCTGATCGAGCAGTGGCGCGCCGAAGCGGCAAAAGAATAGTGCTGAGTGCCGAGTACTGAGTGCTGAGTTTTCTCGGTGCTTGGTGCTCTGCACTCAGTACTCAGTACTGTGGACTGGTTCATGCAGGAAAAGTGCTGATGGCATCGCTCAATATCATCTACCGCGAAAAAGATGTCCCGGACATCCGCGAATATGATGTCTACGTCCAGAACGGCGGCTACGAGGGGCTGAAGAAAGCCCTGTCGATGGATCCCAAAGCCGTCATCGACGAAGTCAAGGCGTCGAACCTGCGCGGGCGCGGCGGCGCGGGCTTCCCGGCGGGCGTCAAGTGGAGCTTCATCCCGCAGAGTGAGCCGGTCAAGTACGTGACCGTCAACGCCGACGAGAGCGAGACCGGGACGTTCAAAGACCGCCAGATTCTCGAAAACAACCCGCACCAGTTGATCGAGGGCGCGATGATCTGCGCCTGGGCGATCCAGGCGACCGCCGTCTACATCTACCTGCGCGGCGAGTTCTGGGACGTGGCGCACGAGCTGGACAAGCGCATCGCCGAAGCCTACGAGCACGGCTGGGCGGGCGAGAACGTCGGCGGCACGAACTGGTCGTGCGGGTTGTATACCCACCTCGGCGCGGGCGCGTACATCTGCGGCGAGGAAAGCGCGCTGCTCGAAAGCCTCGAAGGCAAGATGGGGCAGCCGCGCGTGCGCCCGCCGTTCCCGGCGAACAAGGGCGGCGGTCTGTACGGCGAGCCGACGGTCATCAACAACGTCGAGACGCTGACCAACGTGCCCTGGATCATCAACAACGGCGCGGCGGAATTCAAGAAGATCGGCACCGAGCAGAGCAGCGGCACGAAGGTGTTCTGCCTGAGCGGGCACGTCAACAAGCCCGGCAACTACGAATTGCCGCTCGGCACGACCTTCCGTGAACTGATCTTCGAGCACGGTGGCGGCATCCCCGACGGCAAGGCGATCAAGGCGATTTTGCCGTCCGGCGGCTCCGGTCCCATCGTGCGCGCCACCGACGAAGTGCTGGACACCAAGCTGAGCTACGAGGATATGGCGAAGATAGGCACGATCCTCGGCTCGGCGTCGGTCATCGTTATGGACGAGACGGTCGACATCACCTGGGTCGCGTCGAAATGCACCAAGTTCTTCAAGCACGAAAGCTGCGGCAAATGCACGCCCTGCCGCGAGGGTACGTACTGGCTCGACAAGGTGCTCGACCGCATCATGAAGGGCGAGGGCAAAGAGTCCGACATCGATCTGGTCAACAACATCGCCAAAAACATGCAGGGCGCGACGCTGTGCGCGTTGGGCGACTTCGCGGCGAACCCGATCATCGAGACGATCAGGAATTTCCCGGACGACTTCAAGGCGCATCTCGCGGCGCCAGCGGCTGAACCCGCCGCTGCCCCGCCCAAAGCTGCCCCGGCGCGCGGCGCTGCCCGGCGCGGAGCCGCCGCCGCTTCTGCCGGAGACTGACCTTGCTCCACGACGACGATTATTCCGGTGAGCAGGCTACCGTTGCGTCATCGCCGTCGTTGTGGACGCGCATCCGGCGGTCGTTTTCCCGCATGGAGCGCTGGCATAATCTGAACTGGACGATTGCGGCGTATCCCGATGTCGCCGCCAACTACGTGCTGCGCGGCGAGCTTCTGCTGCGTCAGGGCGATACGCTGGGGGCGATTTCCGACTTCCGGCACGCGCTTCGGCTGGCGGCGGCGCAGGTCGAAACCGAGGATTGGGGGATTGTCGCTCAGGCGATGCAGGATCGCGCGCTGGCGGGGTTGCGAGATGCACTGCGCCGCGCCGCGCGTTATAATGCTGACACCGATTACGTGGATAGACGTTGAACTTATGGGGGCGCGCTGTGTTGTGCCTCTATGGAACATGCACACGGTGAAGAACGCGCCAGCGCGCGGTCTTTTTGGAGGATTGAATGGCGGATACGGTCAAGATTTACATTGACGATCAAGCGTATGACGTTCCAAAGGGAGCTAATCTGGTCGATGCCGCCAAACAGCTTGGCAACGACATCCCGGTATTCTGCTACCATCCCAAAATGAAGCCGGTCGGCATGTGCCGCATGTGTCTGGTCGAGATGGGCAACGTCCAGCGCGACCGCGCCACCAACGAAGTCATGCTGGACGACAAGGGCAACCCGCAGATTCGCTGGATGCCCAAGCTGCAAACCGCCTGCACGACTACCGTCAGCGACGGGCTGGTCATCCGCACCGGGACGAAGCCGGTCGCCGACGCGCGCAAGAACGTGATCGAGTTCCTGCTCACCAGCCACCCGCTCGACTGCCCGATCTGCGACAAGGGCGGCGAGTGCCCGCTGCAAAACCAGACACTCGAATATGGACCCGGCGTCAGCCGCATGGTCTTCGACGACAAGATGCACCTCGACAAGCACGTGCCGCTGGGCGACCTGATCTTCCTCGACGAAGAGCGCTGCATCCAGTGCGCGCGCTGCGTCCGCTTCCAGGACGAGATCGTCGGCGACCCGGTGCTCGGCTTCCACGAGCGCGGTCGCTCGCTCCAGATCGTCACCATGAGCGACCCCGGCTTCGACACCTACTTCTCCGGCAACACGACCGACATCTGCCCGGTCGGTGCGCTGACGACCGAAGATTTCCGCTTTGGCGCGCGCCCCTGGGAACTGACTAACGTGCCGAGCATCTGCCCCCACTGCCCGGTCGGCTGCAACATCACGCTCAGCACCCGCCTCGACCGCGATTTCGACGGTCGCGCCATGATCAAGCGCGTGATGCCGCGCCAGAACGAGCAGGTCAACGAAATCTGGATTTGCGACAAGGGGCGCTTCGGGCATCACTTCACCCGCAGCGACGAGCGTCTGATGCAGCCGCTGGTCAATGGCGCGCCCGCTTCGTGGGCTGACGCGCTGAGCGGTCGCCGATGCGCTCAAGGCGGTGGCGAAGTCGCCGCGATCACCGGCTCGCAGATGTCCAACGAAGACCTGTGGGCGCTGCGCAAGCTGGTCGGCGAAGGGCGTAAAGGGCGCATGGCCCCCACGCACGGCGGCATCCAGGCTGCTGGCGCAGGTCGGCGTCGGCGCGGGCACGAACCTGAGCGATCTCAAGAGCGGCGACGCCGTGCTGGTGATCGCCAGCGATCTCGAAGAAGAAGCCCCCGTCTGGCGGCTGCGCATCAAGAGCGCGCTGATCGCGGCGCTTTCGTGGTCGTGGCGAATTCCCGTCACACGCGCATGGACGATTTCGCCAGCGCGACTATTCGCTACGAAGCAGGGCAGGCGGCGGCAGCGCTGGGCGACGCGGCGAATGCCGACATCGTCGGCAAGTTGACCGGCGCAGCAGATCTGGTCGTCGTTGCGGGCGCGGAAGGCTTGACCTTCGACGGCAGCCGCGCGCTCATGCAGGCAGCCGCCAATCTGCTGATCAGCAGCGGGCACGTCAGCAAGCCCAACAACGGCTTGATGGCGACTCTGCCCGGCGCGAATGGCATGGGGCTGCACTATCTCGGCTGGCCCCGAGCGTCCAGAAGGACATCATGCAGGCTCCGCCTAACGTCCTGATCGTGGCGCAGGCGGATGTTTTCGCCGACGACCCCAACGCCGCCGAATGGCTCGACAAGGTCGACACCGTGATCGCGCTCAGCCTGTTCCCCGACGAACTGACGGCGAAGGCGAAGTCGCCCTGCCGATCCAGAGCTTCGCCGAGCGTGACGGCACGTTCACCAACGGCGAGCGGCGCGTGCAGCGCTTCTACACCGCTCAGGGTCGATGGGTTCGGCACTCCCGGCGTAGCGGATTCTCAGCCGCGTAGGTGAGCTGCTCGGTCAGGGACGCGCCAAAGCCTCGGCAGCGGCGGTCATGCTCGAAATCAGCCAGAACGTGGTGGCATTTGCCGAAACGCGCTACGCGGAACTGGCGAAGGTTCCGCCGCAGTTCCCCGATGTAGGCGGTCAAGACCTGTACTACGGCGGGACAGCGTACAAGAATACCGGCGGCATCGGCGTGCAAATCGCCACCGAAGCCGACGGCGGCACGGCACGGTTCAGGCGGGCGAAGTCAAGCAGCCTGCCGCCCCGAAAATGGGCAAGGGCAATCTGATGTGCCAACGGTGCGCCTCTACAACCGGGAGAGCACGTTTCTCCCCAGCGTCGAGGCGATGATGGCGGCGCGCACGTCCGCGCCCTACGTCGAGATCAACGCAGCCGACGCCAAGAAGCTCAAGATCGCCGATGGCGACAGCGTAAAAGTGAGCGTCGGCGCGAAATTGCGGTGCAGGCGCGCGCCCACGTGAACGGTGCCGCGCCCGCAGGAAGCGGTACTGCTGCCGCGTCACCTGGCTGACGCTGCCGCGCCGCTTGCCCCTGCGCCCGGTGAAGTGAGAAAGGTCTAGGGTTATGGCTTCGGAAACGCAGAACTCCGAGCGGATGCGCCCCTTCATCAACCTGGCGACCCTGATGGTCGCGGGCGGCGTCGTCACGGTGCTGCTGCTGATCCCCGTCCTGCTGGTCACCGGCGAGTCGCCCGTTCTGGGTCCCTGGTGGGTCGGCGCGGCGGCGGGTGTCGGCGCTGGCGGGCATCTGGACGCTGATCAGCCCGCGAGCCACCGCTGGCAGCGCTTCCTCGCCGGGATCGCGCTCGTGCTGGGCGTGGTCACGCTGCTCTCGGTGCTGGGCATCGTCTTTGACATCACGCCGGTGGTCGAAGGACTGCTGGCGGCGACGGTCGTCGTGCTGGGCGCGCTGGCGCTCGTCCCGCTCGTCCACGACTGGGCGCGCATCATCGTCGCGCTGCTGGCGCTGTTCTTCGCCGGTTTCGCCATTTTCTCGATTGCCGGCGCGCTGTGGGCGTTCCTGATCGATCTCGGAACAGTCATTCTCACCTGGTTATTCGACCCCGGTCGCGTTGACCAGTCGATGGTCGTCCAGTGTTATGGTCCCGACGGGCGCGGCTGCGGCATCGTCCACCCGATCATCTTTGCGCTGCTGTTCTTTGTCATCATCCTGACGGGTTTCGCCTACACGACCCTGCTGGAGCGCAAGTTCATCGCCTGGTTCCAGCAGCGCAGCGGTCCCAACCGCGTCGGTCCGTATGGGCTGCTCCAACCGCTGGCGGATGGCATTAAGCTCATCTTCAAGGAAGACATCCAGCCGAGCGGCGCCGATGTATGGATTTACCGCGCTGCTCCGATCCTGAAGGCGGTTCCCGCGCTGATCGTGCTGGCGGTCATCCCGCTCGGTCCCAATCTGCTCATCCCCTGGTTCGACGGTTACTGGTACAACGTGCCGCTCGGTCTTTCCAACCCGAACGTCGGCATCCTCTGGCTGCTGGCGATCACCAGCATCGGCACGTATGGCGTCGTGCTGGCAGGGTGGGCGAGCAACAACAAGTATTCGATGCTCGGCGGCTTGCGCGCGACGGCGCAGATGCTCAGCTACGAGTTGAGCCTCGGCTTGACGATGGCGGTGCCGATCCTGATCGTCGGCAGCATGAGCCTCGGCGACATCATCCACAACCAGACGTACATCTACCAGTGGTTCATCTTCCAGAACCCGCTCTCCGCCGCGATCTTATTCATCGCGCTGCTGGCGGAAATCAGCCGCTCGCCCTTCGACCTGCCGGAAGCTGAGCAGGAACTGACGCAGGGCTACATGACCGAGTACAGCGGCATGAAATTCGCCCTGTTCATGATGGCGGAGTACCTGGGCATGATCGCCATCAGCGTGATCGTGGCGTCACTGTACCTCGGCGGCTACAACGATGGCTTCGGTCTGGTCGACCACGTGCCGTTCCTCGGTCCGGTCGTGCTGATCGGCAAGGTCGTCCTGTTCCTGATCTTCATGATCTGGATCCGCGCGACGCTGCCGCGCATCCGTTACGACCGCCTGATGCAGTTCGGCTGGAAAATCATGCTGCCGCTGGCGCTGGTCGCCGTGATGTGGTCGGCGGTTGCGATTATGGTCGGCGATGCGTTCCAGTCGCCGATTGCCTACGGGATTGCGGCGGGCATCTTCTTCGTGGTCGTGGTCGTGGGCGGCGTGGTCGTGCTGCAGCGCAGCGGCGAGCTTGACCGCGAGGAAGCCGACGAAGACCTCGCCGACGATCCGATCATCACCGGCGAGCGGCGCGGCTTGGGCTACTTCGGCTTGCAGATCGTCGGCGGACTGCTGGCGGTTCCGTTCGCGCTGTGGGATTTCACGCTCAGCGCGCTGGATCGGCTGGCGCAGCTTGCACCTGACGATAACAAGTCCGACACGGCGAAACCGGCGGGCGGGGGTTGATTCGAGGAGTATTGGATGAACGTTCTGCGTGGATTTGCGACAACCTTCAAGCACGTGCTGGAAGAGCCAGTCACGATTCAATACCCGGAGCAGGTGCGCGAGTTCAAAGACCGCTACAAGGGTCGTCATCACCTGCGCCGCTACGATAACGGGCTGGAAAAATGCATCGGCTGTGCCCTGTGCGCGGCAGCCTGCCCTGCGGACGCGATCTGGGTCGAGGCGGCGGAGAACACCGATGAGCAGCGCTTTAGCCCCGGCGAGCGCTACGCCAAGACCTACGAGATCAACATGCTCCGCTGCATTTTCTGCGGCTACTGCGAGGATGCCTGCCCGACGCAGGCGATCCAGCTTGGGCACGAGTTCCGCCTGAGCTTCACCGACCGCGACGACTCGATCTTCACCAAGGACATGCTGATCGATGGCGTGCCGTCGGGCGGCAAGGACACGCCGCAGACGGTCGAGGCGGGCAAGTTCAACCGCTCGATCCCGGACATGGAGAACCCGAAGTAAAGCCGGGTCAGCACCTCATCCGAGGTGCTTTTTTTGCGACGAGAATGACGTTCTGTAGGGGCGCAGCACGCTGCGCCCTTACGCGAGAAAACGTTCATCAGAAAGTTTGAAGTGTGGCGCTGCTTGTGTTAAACTGCACAAGTTCCAGCCGCCCATGTAGGGATTAAAAATGACCGAGTTAGCCTGGTTCTTCGTTGTCGGCGGATTGGCGGTGGTCGCCGCCATATTCATGCTGATGAGCGATAACGCGGTTCACAGCGCGCTGTTTCTGATCGTGACGATGGGCTGCATCGCGTTCCTGTTCCTGCTGCTGAACGCGCCCTTCCTCGCCATGATCCAGATTACGGTCTACGCTGGCGCGATCATGGTGCTGTTCTTATTCGTGATCATGCTGCTGGGCGCGGAGACACTGCATGTTGCCGAAGCTGTCCCCGAAGCATCCCGCTTTCGCGGCTATACGCTGCTGGCGGCGGCGCTGGTCGTCGTCCTGCTGCTGATCGTCGGCATCTCGCTCAATCAGGTCGACTTCGGTCTGCAAGCCGACGCCGGTCCCGCGCCGCAGCTTCGCGTCGTCAACGCCGCGCCGGACGCCGGGGCGGTGAACGTCTATGCTGATGACCAGTTGATCGCCTCGGATGTGTCCTTCCGTGAGGCGACCGACTACGCCGAACTGACGCCGGGCGAGCATACCATTCGCGTCGAGCCGCAGAACGGCGACCCGGTGACGACGACGACGGTGCTGGAGCGCGGCAGCGAGCAGACGCTCGTCAGCTACGGCTCCGAACTCAGCCTGAGCGTGATCCCGGACGACAACAGCACGCTCGATCAGGCGGACAGCCAGCGCGTGACCGTGTTCAACGCTGGCGCGACCCCGGTTCAGGTGGTTGACCCCGGCTCCGAGTTCGTCGCCACCGACACCCGCGTGATCGTCAACGAGCTGGACGCCGGGCAGCGCTCCAACGTGCTGATCGAGCCGGAGGGCGTGGTCACGTGGTCATTCCTGGACCCGGCGAACCCCAACGACGAGCTGGCGCGTCTGGACGACTACTCGTTCACGTCCGACACCAGCAGCCTGATTGTCGTGTCGCTGGAGCGCACGTTCCAGGGCGCGGCGGGCGGCGTGCTGCTGCCCATCGTGTTCCCGGTGGTGGTCGAGGCGGCTCCGGCGTTTGGCGGACCGCGCGCCATCGGTCTTGAACTGTTCACGAATTACATGCTGGTCTTCCAGCTTCTGGCGGTGCTGCTGCTGGCGGCGATGGTCGGCGCGATTGTGCTGACGCACCGCCAGGGGACGACGCGCAAGGCGACTGGTCGCCGCCGCGTCAGCCGCCCGCTGGTGAACGTGATCGCGTCGCAGGTGGGGCACGAGGTCACCGGCAGCGAAGCCGTACCTGAACTGCAGGAACCTGCCGGTGATTGACGCGCGGCTCAGCGACGGAGGAGCGAACGATGCAGGTTGCAACTGAAAGTTACGTCATGCTGAGCATGGTACTGTTCGGGCTTGGCGCAATGGGCGTGCTGCTGAAGCGCAACGCCATTTTGGTTTTCATGTCGGTCGAATTAATGCTGAACGCGGCGAATCTGGCGTTGGTGGCGTTCGCGCGCCACTGGGGGCAGGAGGGCGGACAGTTGTTCGTCTTTTTCGTGATCACCGTCGCCGCCGCCGAAGTCGCGGTCGGGCTGGCGCTGATCGTCGCCATTTTCCGAAGCAAACACAGCATCAATATCGCCGAACTGCACCAGATGGAAGGGTGAGGTCAGTACCGAGTGCTGAGTGCCGGGTGCTGAGTAAAAGCTCAGTCTACCGCGCTTAGTCCTCCGTCCCTGAGGATACCTTATGGAACATTATCCACAACTCGTGCCGCTCATTGTCCTGATACCCGCCCTGGGGGCGATCCTCAATTATTTCTGGGGCGCGCGGCTGGGCGAAAAGGGCGTGGCGATCATCGCCGTCACCGCCTCGACGCTCGCCTTCGGGGTCGCGGTGCTGCTGTATGCCTATCTGAACGGCAGCGGCTACGAGGCGGCGGTCATCAACCCGCCGCTGCTCACTAGCTGGATACGTCTGCCCGGCGTCGAAATCCCCTGGCAGATGCGCGTCGATACGCTCAGCGTCACGATGATGCTGGTCGTCACTGGCGTGGGGTCACTGATCCACCTGTACGCCGTCGGCTACATGCACGGCGACGAGCGCTTCCCGCGCTTCTTCGCCTACCTGAACATGTTCCTGGCGTTCATGCTCGTGCTGGTCACGGGCAACAACCTGCTGATGATGTTCGTCGGCTGGGAAGGCGTGGGCTTGTGCTCCTTCCTCCTGATCGGCTTCTGGTTCGACCGGGCGCACGGCGTCGGCTGGCGCAACAGCAACGCCGCCAAGAAAGCCATGATCCTCAACCGCGTCGGCGACTTCGGCGTCCTGATGGCGATCTTCCTGACCTTCTGGACGTTCCACACCGTCGATTTCTACAAGCCGGGTGAGATCGCCGTCGTTCACGAAGCCGAGCAGGTCGAAACGCTCGCCGACAAGAGCGGCGAGACCGAAGCCGCCGCACCCGCTGAGGGCGAGCACGCGGCTGTCGAAGCAACGACGGCTGAAGGCGAACACGGCGCTGCCGAAACCGCCGGGATTGTCTACACCGACAACACCCACATTGCGACCGAGCAGCTTGGCATCTTCGGGCAGGCGCAGCGCTTCATCGAAGAAGATCGCCAGATCACCTTCGGCGCGTTCACGCTGCCCATCGGCACGGTCATCACGATTATCACGCTGTTCATGCTGCTGGGTGTGACCGGAAAGTCCGCCCAGATACCGCTGTTCGTCTGGCTGCCGGACGCGATGGCGGGTCCAACGCCCGTCAGCGCCCTGATCCACGCCGCGACGATGGTCACGGCGGGCGTGTACCTGATGGTGCGCTGCAACGTCTTTTACTTCGCTTCGCCGGTCGCGTCGCTGATCGTCACCCTGATCGGCGTGTCGACGGCGCTGGTGGCGGGCTACATCGCGCTGGGGCAGTGGGACATCAAGCGCGTGCTGGCGTACAGCACCGTCAGCCAGTTGGGGTTCATGGTGGCGGCGGTCGGCGTCGGAGCCTATGGCGCGGCGATCTTCCATCTGGTGACGCACGCCTTCTTCAAGGCGCTGTTGTTCCTCGGCAGCGGCTCGGTCATTCACGGGGTGGAGCACGGTCATCACGACGCGCAGCATCACGGGCATGGCGGGCACGGCGACGAGCATGAAGAAGAATTCGACCCGCAGGACATGCGCAACATGGGCGGTCTGCGCCAGCGGATGCCCATCACCTACTGGACATACGTGATCGGGACGCTGGCGCTGTCCGGCATCATCCCGTTCGCGGGCTTCTGGTCGAAGGACGAAATCCTCGCCGAATCGTGGCTGGCGGGGCTGGTCGAGAACAAGTTCTGGGGCTACATCGCGCTGGCGGGCTTGCTTCTGGCAGCGGGCTTCACCGCGTTCTACATGTGGCGGCAGGTCGTCATGGTTTTTCACGGCGACCCGCGCGCCGAAGCGGCGGATCATGCACACGAGAGCACCGCGACCATGACCATCCCGCTGATCGTGCTTGGCTTCTTCAGCATTTTCATCGGCTTCATCAACACGCCCGCCAACGTGCTGGGGCTGGATAACATCTTCGGCGCGCACCGCTTCACCGACTGGCTGGGGCACACCGTCCTGCACGCGCACCCCGCCGACTTCCAGTTGCTGATCGCGCTGGGCGCGCTGGCGATTGCCGTCGGCGCGATTATCCTCGCCGGGCGGGTCTACGGGCACAACAAAGCGGTTGTCGAGCACAAGCGCGACCCGCTGGAGATGCGACCGGAGACCGGGCAGGTGTTTGCCTTCGCCAACGCCCGCATGTACTGGGATCAGACCTACTACCGCCTGTTCGAGAATCCGTTCAATAAGACCTCGAAATTCCTGGCGGATACCGTCGACTGGGCGTTCTGGCACGATTATTTCCACAACACCGTGTTGTGGAAGGGATTCAACGCGATTGGCACGCTGCTGGCGCAGCCCATCGATCTCGGTATCATCGATGGCATTGTCAATGGCTTCGGATGGGCGGCGCGCTGGATCAGTGGTCGCCTGCGTCGCGTCCAGACGGGCTATGTTCCGACCTACGCGATCACCTTTGTCGTCGGCGTCGTGGTGGTGATTATTGTGTTGCTGCTTCCGCTTCTGAACGGCGGCAGCTAAACCGGGGAGTACATCAAGATGGAAAATACCGGCATTTCGCTCGCCACGCTGGTGCTGATGCTGCCGCTGGTTGGCTTCTTCCTGATCCTGCTGTTCCAGCGCGAGGAGCAGGCGGAAACCATCAAGTGGACGGCGCTGATCACCAGCATTATCACATTCGTCGCGTCGCTCCTGCTGTGGGTGGGCTACGACGGGGCGCAGCCGGGCTTGCAGTTCGTCACCCGTTGGGCGTGGCTCGAACAGTACGGCATCAGCTTCTTCGTCGGCGTCGACGGCTTAAGCCTGCTGCTGGTCATCCTGACCACGTTCATCATGCCTCTGGCGATTCTGTCGTCGTTCCGCGCGCACGTCTTGCACGAGCGCGGGCGCGTCAAGCTGTACTTCCTGTTCATGCTCCTGCTCGAATGGGCGATGATCGGTGTGTTCATCGCGCAGGATTTGGTCGTCTTTTACATCTTCTGGGAAGTCACGCTCGTGCCGATGTACTTCCTGATCGGCATCTGGGGCGCGGAGCAGCGCGTTTACGCCGCCGTCAAGTTCTTCCTGTACACGATGGCAGGCTCGATCCTCATGCTGCTGGCGGTTCTGTACGTCGGCAGCGTGGCGGGCACGTTCTCCGTCCCGGACATCATCGCCGGGGTGCAGAGCGGCGCGATTGTCTTCCCGTTCGACGGATTGTTCAGCACTCAGGGATTGCTGTTCCTCGGCTTCCTGATCGCTTTTGCCATCAAAGTCCCGCTGTGGCCGCTGCATAGCTGGCTGCCGGACGCGCACGTTCAGGCGCCGACGGCTGGCTCGGTCATTCTGGCGGGCGTTCTGCTGAAGATGGGTACGTATGGCATCGTGCGCTTCTGCCTGCCGCTGTTCCCGCAGGCGAGCGTCGAATGGGCGCCGATCATCGCCGTGCTGGCGGTCATCGGCATCATCTACGGCGCGTGGGTCAGCTACGCCCAGACCGACGTGAAGCAGCTGGTCGCGTATTCTTCGGTCAGCCACCTCGGTTTCGTCGTCCTCGGCATCTTCGCCCTCACGTCGCAGGGCATCCAGGGCGGCATTTTGCAGATGGTCAATCACGGTATCAGCACCGGCGGCTTGTTCCTTGTCGTCGGTATGCTGTACGAGCGCCGCCACACGAAAGCGATGGACGCTTACGGCGGCATCTGGAAGGCGCTGCCGCTGCTCGGCGGGCTGGCGCTGGTCATCACGCTCAGCAGCATGGGCTTGCCCGGCTTGAACGGCTTCATCGGCGAATTCACCATCCTGCTTGGGACGTTCGGCAGCACTGTGCTCGGCTTCTTCTACGCCATGTTCGCCACGCTCGGCGTCATTCTGGCGGCGATTTACCTGCTCTACATGTTCCAGAAAGTCTTTATGGGCGAGCTGGACAAGGAAGAGAACAAGCATCTGGAGCCGCTGCACTGGACGGAAATCGCCGTGCTGATCCCGATCATCATCGCCATCTTCCTGATCGGCTTGCAGCCCGCGCCCTTCTTCGACACTATGAATGCCAGCGTCAACCAGTTGGTGGCGCAGGTGGGGCAGTACGTCCCGACCGTCGTTCAGAACGTAGCACCGTAAGGATCACTCGATGACTCCCAGCTTTGCCGATCTGAACTTAGGAGTAGCGCTGCCGGGCATCACTCTGGCGCTGGGCGCGATCATCCTGCTGCTGGTCGACCTGTTCGTCAAGCGCAAGGAAGTGACCGCCTGGCTTGCTATCGCTGGGCTGGTGGTCGCGTTGGTCATCACCCTGCTGGTCTACAACGAGCATCAGGAAGCCTTCATGGGCATGTTCGTCGCTGACCCGTTCAGCGCGTTCCTGAACATCGTCATCCTGCTCGCGGCGATCATCAGCGTCCTGGTGAGCATCGACTACGTCAAGCGCGCCGGCATCGAGCGCGGCGAGTATTACATCCTGCTGCTGTTCACGACCGTCGGCGGCATGTTCATGGCGAACTCGAACGACCTGATCGCCGTGTTCGTCTCGCTGGAGCTGCTCAGCATCCCGCTGTACGTGCTGGCGGCGTTCCGCGCGCCCAACCTGAAGTCTGAAGAAAGCGGCATGAAGTATTTCATCCTCGGCGCGTTTTCGAGCGCTTTCTTCGTGTATGGCGCGGCGCTGATCTACGGCGCGACCGGCACGACCAATCTGCCGCAGGTGTTCGCGGCGATCAACACCGCTATCGCCGGGCAGGGCGGGCAGTCGACTCTGCTCCTGCTGCTTGGCTCCGGCTTGGTGCTGGTCGGGCTGGGCTTCAAGGTGGCGGTCGTCCCGTTCCACATGTGGACGCCGGACGTGTACGAAGGCGCGCCGACGCCTGTCACCGCCTTCATGAGCGTGGCGGCGAAGGTCGGCGGCTTCGCAGCTCTGCTGCGCATCCTGCTGGTGGCGATGCCCGCGCTGATGGTCGGACAGCAGTCGGTCGCGGCGTGGCAGAACGTGCTGGAGCTGATCGCGGCGGCGACCCTCATCCTGGGAAATTTCGTCGCCATCTCGCAGACCAACATCAAGCGCCTGCTGGCGTATTCGTCCATCGCGCACGCGGGCTACATCCTGATCGCGGTGGCAGCGGCGGGCACGCCCGGCATCGCCGATCAGGCGGCGCGCGCAGCGCTTCTGTACCTGATCGCCTACATGTTCACCAACCTGGGCGCGTTCGCGGTCGTGATCGCCATCGAAAAGGATGACGGCAGCGGAACCACCCTCGACAGCTTCAAGGGGCTGGGCAAGAGCCGACCGGGGCTGGCGGCGATGATGGCATTCTTCATGCTCAGCCTGACCGGAATCCCGCTCACGGGCGGCTTTATCGGCAAATGGTTCGTATTCTGGGCGGCGCTCAACGGCGGGCTGACCGTGCTGGCAGTGATCGGCGTGCTGACCAGCGTCGTGAGCGCGTTCTACTATGTGCGCGTGATTGTCAACATGTACCTGTCCGACGACGCAGGCGACCCGGCAGTTGGGGCGACGCCTTACGTCACCTGGGCGACCTACATTGGCTTTGCTGGGACGCTGCTGATCGGCATCGCGCCATTCCTGATCACATCGCTGAGCGACCGCGTGTCGTTCCTGGCGGGCATCATTCACTAAACGACAATACACCCGATGGGTTCTCGTGGTGGGGCAGGTCTCGGCTTATAGAGCAAGCAGACCTGCCCTTTCGTTTTGTCGCCCCTGAATCCGTCCCTATCCACGTCTGTCCCGCCATGATACGATTGCCGCGTTCGGTCGCACCCGGAATGGCACGACTATGCAGCATAACCAGCGTGACGGTATCTTCCTGATCGCGCTTTCGGTCATCGGCTACTCGTTTTTACCCGTATTCACCAAGAACCTGTATGCGCGGGGCGTCGCGCCCATCGACATCGCCTTCTGGCGCTTCTTCCTCACCGTGCCGACCTACTGGCTGATCGTCCTCGCGCGTGGGCGGCGTCCGCTGCTGAGCGCCGCCAGGACGCTGCCGCGCGTGCGTGTGATGGCGATGGGCACGCTGCTCGGAATCGCGGCGCTGGCGGCGTTTTTCGGGCTGCAATACATCCCCGCCGGGACGTTCTCGGTGCTGTTCTATTCGTATCCGGCGCTCGTCGCTCTGATCGAGGTGGTGCTGGGCGAGCGGCTGTCACTTCAGGCGTGGATCGCGCTTGGCTTGACGCTGGTCGGCGTTGTTCTCACCGCGCCGGATTTCAGCGCGGGCTTCAGCGGGAACAATCTGCCCGGCATCTTGTGGGCGCTGTGCGACGCGCTGGTTGTCGCCGTTTACATCATCGCCAGCAGCCGCCTGCTGCGCGGCTACCCGGACATGGTGCGCGCGGGCGCGTGGACGGTCACCGGGGCGCTGGTCGTGTTGTCCGGGCTGGCGCTGCTGCATGGGCTGAGCATCCCGCAGGGCACGGCGTGGCTGTACCTGCTCGCCCTCACGCTGATCAGCACGGTCATGCCCGTGTTCGGACTCAATGCCGGGATTCAGAAGCTCGGCTCGACCCGCGCCGCCATTGTCGCCACCTTCGAGCCGGTGCTCACGGCGCTGCTGGCGCTGATCTTTCTCGGCGAGGTCATGCTGCCGATCCAGTGGCTCGGCGGCGCGGTGATCGTCGTCAGCGTCATGCTGCTGCAAGTCCGCCGCGCGCCCCAGCCGGAGCAGCCCGCGCTGGCGAGCGACTGACCAAGATTTCGCCGCCTGACTGCCGGATGTGACATCTCGAAAGAAGATAAATTTTCTGGCGAACCTGTCGCCCCGGTGGTTTATAATGTGCTTCTGCTAGAGGATTTTTGTGGTGGAGAAACCCAAGCGTGACCCCGTGACTCCGGGTATGCGCGAGCGTCTCATCGTCAACCGCGACGGTCGCCTGACGCCGGAGCAGTGGGGCGATTTGATCGCCCAGCCGCTGGTGGTGCTGATTTTGCTCGGCGGCATGGGGCTGGCGGCGTTCGGTCCCCGGCTGGTGGCGCTGCTGCGCTTCTGGTGGGTGATCATCCCGCTGCTGATCGCGCTCGTGATCGGTCCGGTGCTGGTGCGCGCCTACCGCTACGCCCGCGCGCCGGTGCATTTTGCCCGACTGTATGCCGGGGTGCAGGCGTGGGGCTTCCGCAAGCCGCAGGTCTTTTACACCAAAGCCGACGAGCCGGTCGAGTTCCGGCAGCGGCTCGCGCCGCGCCTCCCGCTCCGTATTGACGCCGAGTATCTGGTCTATTACCTCGACGAGCCGCAGGGCAAAGTCCTGCTGAGCATCGCCCCCGCCGACCACGAGGACGCCGATCACCGGCTGCCGACCAAGAGCTTCGAAGCCCGCTTCGTGCGTCGCGCCGGGCGCGGCTGATTTCTTACGAAGTTCATATCCTGTTCCAAAACTGCTCTTATGTCACCGCGCTACAGTAAAGCCAGAATGACTTCTGAGAGACTTGTCAGGAGGAATATCATGGCTAATGAAATCACTCGTTGGAATCCGTTCCGTGAAATGGCGAACATGCAGAGCACGTTCGACCGCTTCTTCGACGATTGGCGTCCTTTCTCGCTTGACTGGCGTCCATTCTTCGCGGACGTATCGCAGCAGGGTAACTGGATGGCGCTGGACGTGCATGAGGACGATCACCAGTACGTTCTGACGACCGATCTGCCGGGCGTCAAGTCCGAGAACATCAACGTGCGTCAGGACGGCGACTATCTGTTGATCGAGGCGAACATCCCCGAAGAGACGACCGAGAAGAAGGACGGCGAGCGCTGGCTGATCAAGGAGCGCCGCAGCGGGCAGTACAGCCGCCGCGTCCGTCTGCCGCAGAACATCAATCTGGACAAGGCGGAGGCGACCTATCACGACGGCACGCTCACCCTGACGCTGCCGAAGGCGGAGAACGCCCAGCCGCGCCAGATTCCGGTCAAGGCGGGCGACAGCAAGCAGTGACGCCGACGCAGTAAATGCAAGCGGCGAGTCCAGCTGGACTCGCCGCTTTTGATTCAGCAATTATTCACGTCTTAAGGGCGCACAGCCGTGCGCCCCAACACAGGTATCTGGTTCAGGGGGCTACCGCGCCGCTGCCAGCGCCTCTGCCATCAGGTCGCCGAGCTGTGTCGGGTTCTGGGCGACGCGCGCCCCGGCGCTCCTGAGCGCCTCGATCTTCGCCTGCGCCGTCCCCCGGTTGCCGGAGACAATCGCGCCCGCGTGCCCCATCTTCTTGCCCGCCGGGGCGGTCACGCCCGCGATGTAGGCAACGACCGGCTTGGTCATCTCGCGGCGGATGAATTCGGCGGCTTCTTCTTCCTGCGTCCCACCGATCTCGCCGATCATCGTCACGGCGAGGGTTTCGGGGTCTGCCTGGAAAGCTTGCAGGCAGTCGATGAAGCTCGTCCCCGGCACCGGGTCGCCGCCGATCCCGACCGCCGTCGATTGCCCGATGCCTTTCTGGGTCAGCTCGTAGATCGACTGGTACGCCAGCGTCCCGGAGCGGCTGACGATCCCGACGTGACCGGGCATCGACACTTCCGCCGGGTTGAAACCGATGTTGCATTTGCCGGGGCTGAGGATGCCCGCGCAGTTGGGTCCCAGCAGCCGCGTATTCGGGTACTGTTCCTTCAGGATGTTGTACACGCGCGCCTGCTCGTGCATGGGGATGTGCTCGGTCACGCACACGACGAACGGAACGCCCGCTTCCGCTGATTCGAGGATCGCGGCGGCGGCGACCGGCGCGGGCACGATGATGAACGAGGTATTCGCGCCCGCCTGCTCGACGGCGTCCCTGACCGATGCGTAGATCGGGATGCCTTCCACGTCCGTCCCAGCTTTCTTGGGGTTCGTCCCTGCGACCACCTTTGTGCCGTAGTCACGGTTGCGCAAGCCGTAGAAGCGCCCCTGCGATCCGGTCAAGCCCTGTACGACTACCCGGCTGTTTTCGTCGGCGAAAATCGCCATCGTTACTTCCCTCCTGCCAGCGCAACCGCTTTTTGCGCTGCTTCCAGCATCGTCGTCGCGCTGATCACGCGGTCGGATTCGTATTGTTTGAGGATGGCGCGCCCTTCGGCGGAGTTCGTCCCGTCGATGCGGATCACCAGCGGCGCGTGCAGCTCGACCTCCTTCAGCGCCTCGGCGATGCCGCGCGCCACCTCGTCGCCGCGCGTGATGCCGCCGAAGATGTTGATCAGGATCGCCTTGACGTTGTGGTCGGTGTTGATCACGGTCAGGGCGTTGGTCACGACTTCGGCATTCGCGCCGCCGCCGATGTCGAGGAAGTTGGCGGCGCTGCCGCCCACCTGCTTAACCGTGTCGAGCGTGCTCATCGCCAGTCCCGCGCCGTTGGCGATGATGCCAACCGTGCCGTCCAGACCGATGTACTGCAAGCCTTTTTCCTTCGCCAGCCGCTCGCGCTCGTCAATCGCCTCGACCATCTCGAAATCCGCCCATTCGGGATGACGGTACGCGGCGCTGTCGTCCAGGCTGACTTTCGCGTCCAGCGCGTACACCCGCCCATCTTTGGACAGGATCAGGGGGTTGATTTCGACCAGATCGGCGTCGCCTTCCACGAAGCAGGTGTACAGCTTCTCGACCAGCGCTACCGCCTGATCGACGGCTGCCGGGTTCAGGTGGGCGCTTTCGACGAAGCTGCGCGCCTGGCTCGGACTCAAATCCTTCGCCGGGTCGACGTGGATCGTGTGCAGCGCCTCCGGCTGCTCTCTGGCGACCTGCTCGATGTCGATGCCGCCCTTCGCCGAGATCATGCCCAGGTACTGTTTGGCGCTGCGGTCGAGCGTGAACGAGACGTAGTATTCTTCGGCGATATTGGATGCGCTTTCGACCCACACGCGCCGGACGACGTGTCCCTTGATGTTCATGCCCAGGATGTTGGTCGCGTGCTGGCGAGCTTCGTCGGCGTTGTTGGCGATCTGAATGCCGCCCGCCTTGCCGCGCCCGCCGACCTGCACCTGCGCCTTGATCACGACCGGGTAGCCGATCTCGTCAGCGGCGGCGACCGCTGCGTCGACCGTATCGGCGGCTTTCCCCGACGGCACGGGAATGCCGAATCGGGCAAAATACTGTTTGCCCTGATACTCAAACAGATCCAATGAAGACCTCCTCTTGTTCTTTGCGACCGCTGCGCATGGGTAGGGGCGGGGTATACACACCCGCCCCTGCGAAGATGCAAGCGTGGTCGTGCCAGATGGATTTCGCCAGATTATGACCCATCGTGAAACGGTTCGCAAAAGCAGGTGTTGATCATTGGATCGGGACGCGGTACGCTTCTGCGCCATGACTCGCAAACACGTCCTCGCGCTGGCGACGCTGACTCTGCTGGTCGCCGCGCTGCTGCGCATCTGGCAGCTTGCCAGCTACCCCCCCGGACCGCATTACGACGAAGCCGCCGAGCTGCTGATCGCCCGCAGCATCGCCTTCGGCGGGGCGCGCTTCTTCCCGATGGTCGAAGCCTATCAGGGGCGCGAAGTCCTGTTTTACTACCTCAGCGCGCCGCTGCTGGCGTTCGTCCACGACGGCATTTTCAGCCTGCGCGTTCTGAGCGTGTTCTGCAATCTGATCACGATTGCCGCGTCGATAGCGCTCGGTCGCGCCATGTTCGGTGGGCGGCGAGGCGTAGTCGTCGGGCTGGCGGTCGGCGTGCTGATGACGATTTCGTTCCCGATGATCTGGCTGTCGCGGCAGGCGTTCCGCTCGTCGGCGCTGCCGATGATGCAGGCGCTGGCGCTGCTGGTCTTGTGGCGCGGGCTGCGGGCGAAACGCCGTGCGCCCCTACAATTGCTGGTCGCGGGGATTTTGGCGGGCGGCGTGGTCTACACCTACAACTCGTCGCGGCTGTTCCCGTTCTGGCTGCTGATCGGCGGTGCGGCGCTGCTGTGGTTCGACCGCGCGAACTGGCGTCGGCGGCTGGGGCAAGGCGCGGTTTTCTTCGGCGCGCTGGCGATCACCGCCGCGCCGATGGCGATCTACGCTTTTCAGCGCCCGGACGTGTTCTGGGGGCGGCTGGCGGAAGTCACCCAGCCCGACCAGTCAGTGACGCTGGCGCAGAGCATCGTGCTTCACCTAAAGCTGTTCTTCATCGCGGGCGACCCTTATTTTCGCTACAACGTCGCCGGGCGACCGTATTTCACGCTCCCCGAAGGCGCGCTGCTGCTGATCGGCATCGCCGTCGCCGCCTATCGCCTGACGCGCCGCCGCCGCGCCGTCGAGCGTGCGGCATATCTGCTGGCGCTGCTGTCGCCGCTCATGGTGATTCCGAGCGTGATCTCGGTCGGTGGGCTGCCGCCCAATCACCTGCGCTCGCTCGGCATGGTTCCGCTGATTTTCGTGCTGGTCGCCGTCGGGGCGGAGTGGGCGCTGGGGTGGCTTGAGGTTGGTCTGGCGCGGTTCCGCCGAGGGTTTGAACCCTCGGCGGCGACGCCTTTGCCGCCCACTAAAGGGGTCGCCAACCAACCTGGCAGGAGCCGCCCCTTTAGTGGGTCGCTCGGTATTTCTGTAGCTGGCGGTTTAAACCGCCAGCGGCGCATCCTGACAATTGTCATCGTCCTGACCCTGTTTGTCGGCGGGTATCTCGTCGGCGACCTGTATTTCCGCTGGGCGGCGACGCGGCGCTGTTCTACGAAACCGATGCCGATCTGTCGCTGGCGGCGCGCTGGCTGGTCGATCAGCACGTCGCCGACACGCCCGTCTACCTCGCCGCCCGCGACAAGGGGCATCCGACTGTTATGATCGAGCCAGTCCCACCGATCACCTGGTTGGGAACCGACAGCCTGTTCGTCCCGCCACCCGGCACGACCGGGCTGTACATCTTCCCGCACAGCGCGCCGCCCCCGCGGACTGGGCGGCGTGGCTCGCTCCCGGCGCGATTGCCGGGCTGCCGCTCGCCCCGGACGATCAACCCGCGTTTCAGGCATTCCGCGTCTCCGGCGATGCGCCGCTCCCGGTCGATCCGGCGGCATTTTCGGCGCAGAACGAGTATTTGACCCTCGTCGGCTACGATGCCCCGGCGATCCCGGCGGGGAGCAGCGATACTTTCAGCATGGCGTGGCGCATCGACGCGCCGCCGCCCTTCGCCGATTTCACGCCGCTGATCCAGCTTGAGGATCGGCACGGCAGCGCCATCTATCGCGGCGACGTTTACATGGCGGGGACCGACGAATGGCGCGCGGGCGATACCCTCATCCAGCGCATGACCGTTGCCATGCCTCCCGCGACGCCGCCCGGCGAGTACCGCGTGCGCATCGCCTGGGTCGGGCGCGCCAGCGATCAGTACATCCCCTATAGGGGGAGGATGGCGCACAGGGCGCGGTCTGGGCGGAAATCGGGACGCTCGCGGTGACGCGCCCGGCATCGTTCCCCGATCCGGCTTCCATACCGATGGACGTTCGCCAGCCGACCGAGATCGCGTCCGGCGTTGTGCTGCTCGGCTGGAGCGGGCTGCCCGCCTCGATCCGCCCCGGCGAGACGCTTGCGCTGGCGCTCGACTGGCAGGCGCAGGCATCGACGCGAGCGCCGTTCACGCTGCGAGCGCTGCTGCGCGGGACGGACGGTGAGACCGTCCTGTGGTCGGGCGAGCCGGTCGACGACCGCTATCCCGCCGATCAGTGGGCGGAGGGCGAAATCCTCGCCGACCACGTGCGCTGGACGATCCCGCGCGAGCAGCCCGCCGGGGATTACACGCTTACGCTGCAGGTGGATCAGTCGGTCGACCTGGGGCAGATCGCGGTCGCCGGGCTGCCGCGCCAGTTCGAGCCGCCACCTGTCGCATCCCTGATGAACGTAAATTTTGGCGACCAAATCATGCTGTATGGTTATACGCTGCGCCGGGAACAGGACACATTATCACTTGAAATTGTCTGGCGCTCGTTGGATAATATACCTACAGATTATAAGGTGTTCGTCCATCTCGTCGGCGAGGATGGTGTCCCGCTCACCCAGCGCGACTCCATGCCGCAGTCCGACAATTACCCGACCATGCTGTGGCTCCCCGGCGAATATGTGATTGACATCTATGACCTTCCCGCGCTCGACGCGGGACGTGCGCTTCGCATCGGTCTGTATTCGCCGGTCGACGGTGCGCGGCTTCCGGTATTCGACGCACAGCACGAGACTATCGGCGACCTTGTTCAAATCGCCGTCTAAACGGACATGTAAACTCAGCAAACATTAATCAGAAATTGGTAGCATCCTTTTCGAAAATAGTTTAAAATAATGTTACTGCGTATTAGTTTTCATAAGACCCTTAACAGTATTTTGTGCCGAAAGAACTGTTAAGACGGCGGTACCAGTGGACAGCCAGAGCGCCATGAAATGTCATATTCGTCTGGCGGAAAACGAAAGTGTGGGGTTCCTCTTGGATGCCCCGCTCGACGAGGGATACGTTATCGGGCGCGCCGATGAAGCGCTGCACTATATGCCAGATATCGATCTCTCGGACTATGACTCGCGCGACAAAGGCGTCTCGCGGCGTCATGCGGCACTCGTCCATTACGAGGGGATGCCGCACCTGATCGACCTGTATTCGGCAAATGGGACGTATCTCAACGGCAGGCGGTTATCGCCTGACCGTCCCTATGCCCTGGAACCCTATAACGAGGTTCGTCTGGGAACGCTGGACATGATTATCACCGTTTCCTAATGGTTTTCTCTGAAAAGTCCTTTATACGATGTGTTACAATTGTCGACTGGTAGAAAGAAAGACATCACCACATGAGTAATATGGTGCAAACCCAACTCCGGTTTAATGGATCGGTTTGGTGCAATCTCGACATCGCTCTGCGGAACCTCGATCAACTTTTCAACCGGGCGATTCAACCCCTGGGATTGACCATCATCGAATGGTATATCCTCCGCGCACTTTACGAGCGTGACGGGCAGCACGCCAGCGAGCTGGCGCGCGCGGTGGGGCGGGCGGCGACTTCCTTCACGCCCAACCTCGACAAGCTCCAGCAGAAGGGCTATATCGAGCGCCGTCCTGATCCGACTGACCGGCGCGCCGTCCACATTTACCTGACCGATCTTGCCGAGCAGCACCGCAAGGAAGTCATGGCGACAGCGAAGGACCTCGATCTCGAAGTCCGGCAGTTGTTCGACGCGGAGGAGTTCGATACGTTCCTGAATGTGCTGTCGGCGATGCAGTCGCTTGAGCCGGATTACAACGCCGAGAAGACGAGCGAAGCGAAATCCCGCAACCACAACGGCAAACACTGATCGGCGCTTGCTGATTCAGATGAGTTGAAGATCGCGCCGCTGCGCCGCCAGCGTGCGGAGTGCGCGTCCATAAGCATCCAGCGCTCCGGCGTCGAACAGGACGAAGCGCACCAGCGTAATCGCATCGTGCGCGGCGGCGAAATCGCAGACCGTGTTGATGGCAATCGGCGTGGCTTCCGCCAGTGGATAGCCGTAGACGCCGGTGCTGATGGCGGGGAAGGCAATCGACCGCACGCCATTCGCCTCGGCGACTTCCAGACTGCGTTGATATGCGCTTTGAAGCAGGCGCGGCACGTGAGGATCGTCAGTCCTGTAGACCGGACCGACGGTGTGAATGACGTGCCGCGCTTTTAATTTGTAAACCCCGGTGATCTTGGCGTCCCCAGTATCGCAGCCGTCGAGCTGGCGCGTCTCCCGCAGCAGGTCGGGTCCCGCCGCCCGATGAATCGCGCCGTCTACGCCGCCGCCGCCGAGCAGCGAATTGTTCGCCGCGTTGACGATGGCGTCCACATCCTGCCGGGTGATGTCTCCGTGCACCAGTTCCAGCGTGGTCTGGTTGATTTGCGCGCGCATCTTACGGTATCCTTCCCCCACCTTCGACAAGGAGTATACCCAAAATGCAGCCGCTGACCCCGGATGACGTTCAGAACGCGCTTGACAGGCTCAACCTCGGCATCAAAATCCGCTTCTTCGAAAACACCACCGCGACTTCACAGCAAGCCGCCGACAATATCGGCTGTGAGCTGGGGCAAATCGTCAAGAGCATCTGTTTTGTGGTCGACAACCAGCCGGTGATCGTCCTGACCAGCGGCGATCAGAAAGTCGACGACCGTCGGCTGGCGGAGATGTACAACGTCGGTCGCAAGAAGGTCAAGGCGGCGAACGCCGAGCAGTTGGTCGAAATCTGGGGGTACGAGCCGGGCAGCGTCCCGCCGTTCGGACATCGCCAGCGCGTGCCGACCTATATCGACAGCACGCTGCGCCGCTTCGACCAGCTTTACGCGGCGGGCGGCGCGCATAACGCCATCTTCCCGATCACGCTCGATCAGTTGGTCGCCGCGACCGGTGGGACGATTGCCTTCGTCGTCAAGCCACCGGAAGGCGGCTTGAGCCGGATCATCCCGGAGCCGCCTCCGATTTAGGCGTGGTGCCAGCGTGTTCGACTACGAGGCGCTGCGCGGTATCTGGATGCCCAACTGCGCCAGCATCGCCGACGCGCCGCCGTTGGGCGGCGAATCGATTTTCAGCTCGGTCACCCGGTCGTTTTCCACCGTGAACACGAAGCGATCCGGCACGCTGACGTGCTTGCCGGTCGCCGGGAACGCGGGCAGTCCCGGCAGCTTGAGCGGCGCGGTGTTGGTGGCGAGCGCGGTGACGTTCACCACGACGTGCTTGCCGTCGGCTTCGAGCGATTCGAGGTCGTATTTCCAGTCAGGGAACGCCTTCAGAATCGCGTCCATCTGCGAGAAAAACGCCGCCTTGTCGAGCGTGGCAGGCAAAGCCCGGTCGATGACGACGAGGTTTTCCGCCGTTCGGGCGGAGGCTTTCCGCAAGTCGTGCGCGTCAATCGCGTTGAGGACTTCGGAAACGATCTGCATGGGTTGCATCGCAAACTCCTTAGCTACGCTAAGCATTTTCGCGCTGATTATAGCGCGTGCGCAGCGAAGGGGTTAGTCGATTGCTGGATTGGTAACTAGAATGGCTATTCCGCGAAAATGTCGTGGACGGGCAGGGTGAAGCCGGGGAGAACATCTTCGCCATCGAGGCTGTCATTCTCGGTCAGTACATCAATTTCGTCGTTGGCGCGGTAGATTTCGACCAGACGCTTTTCCGGCAGCACCAGCCATACCAGCCGCGTACCGTTGGCAAGACAGTAGGCTGCCTTCTCACGCATCTTTCGCAGGCTGTCGTCCGGCGACTTGATCTCGACGGCAAGATCGGGCATTTGCTGGACTGCACCTTTGGTCACCAGTGGAAGCGCGCGTTCTTTGCTCGTGAAGGCAATATCTGGCAGGCGCGAATTGTAGCGGTCATCGGGAGTCTGGTGGCGCGGCTCGGCTGTCACACGTCCGAGAGTACGAGGCTTTGTGTAGTTCCGCAGTTCGGTTGCGATGTTCACTTGAATTAACCCGTGCAGTTCTGTCGGCACTTTTTCCACAATCTCCCCGTTGATGAGTTCAAAGAGCCGATCCGAATTTTCGGGCAGCGCGATATAACGCTCAAAATCCTCGACCGTGTACTGCTTTGTTTTTTCCACAGCCATCGCCCACTCCGTTCATCTCACCCGATTATATCGCTATATCCCCACCGCCAGTTTGACGTTGCGCGCCAGGTAGATCAGCACGTCAAGCAGGCGTGGCTGCCAGCCCTCAACCATCGGCACCTCAACCGCCGTCCGCGTCACGCGCACGCCGCTGCCGAGGTCGCGCTCCAAGCCGGGGCGATCCAGCTCCACCAGATAGGGCAGGCGCACCTCGGCGATCCGGTCGTGGTGCAGGATGGCGCTGGCGTTGGCATCCTGCGCCAGCAGTTTGACGTGCATCTGGTACAGCAGCCCGTCGACGGCGGCGGGCAGGCGACCATTCCGGTCGTTGCCGAAGCGGTCGCGCAGCTCGTCGCGCATGGCGGTGACCTCATCGACCGTGTTCAGCCCGCCGATGCGCCGGTAGATTTGCAGCCGCAGCGCGATCTCCGGTATCCAGTCGGTCGGCAGGTAGGCGGGCAGCGGCAGATCGATCAGCACGCTGCTTTCGCTGATGGTCGGCGGCAGGTCTTTCGGCGCGCCTGCGCCTTTCAAATCGCGCACCGCTTTCGCCAGCATCTGCGTGTACAGGTGCAAGCCGATTGCCGCGACGTGCCCGGTCTGCCGCGTGCTCAGGATGTCGCCCGCGCCGCGCAGTTCCAGGTCGCGCATGGCGATCTGGAAGCCGCTGCCGAGGTCGGTGTACTCCGCCAGCGTCTCCAGCCGCGAGCGGGCGTCCTCGGTCAGCCGCGTCGCCGGGGGATGGAAGAAGTAGGCATATGCCTGCTGCGCGCTGCGCCCCACGCGCCCGCGGAGCTGGTACAACTGCGCCAAGCCGAACCAGTCGGCGCGGTCGACGATCAGCGTGTTGGCGTTGGGGATGTCCAGCCCGCTTTCGATGATCGAGGTCGAGACGAGGATGTCGTATTCGCCGTTGCCGAAGCGCTCCATCACGCTTTCCAGCAGTCGCTCGTCCATTTGCCCGTGCGCGACCACCATTCGCGCTTCGGGCACGATCCGCGCCAGCCGCTCGCGGATGATCTCGATGCTCTGCACCCGGTTGTGGACGACGAATACCTGCCCGCCGCGCTCCATCTCGCGGATCACCGCCTGACGGACGAGGCGATCATCGAACGCGCCGACGTGCGTCACCACCGGCAGCCGATCTTCGGGCGCGGTCTGGATCATGCTGATGTCGCGCACGCCGGTCAAGCCCATGTACAGCGTGCGCGGGATCGGCGTGGCGGTCAGAGTCAGCACGTCGACCTGCGCCCGCAAGCCTTTGAAATAATCCTTGTGCTTGACGCCGAAGCGCTGCTCCTCGTCGATGATCACCAGCGCGAGGTTGGGGATTTTCACGTCATTTTGCAGCAGGCGGTGCGTGCCGATGATGATGTCGATCTCGCCCGCCGCCAACTGCCTCAGGATGCGGCTCTGCTGCTCCTTGGTGCGGAAGCGCGACAGCGCCTCGACCTTCATCGGGAAGGGCGCAAGCCGCTGGCTGAAGGTCTCGTAATGCTGCTGCGCCAGAATCGTCGTCGGCACGAGGAAGGCGACCTGCTTGCTGTCGTTGACGGCTTTGAACGCCGCCCGCAGCGCGACCTCGGTCTTGCCGTAGCCCACGTCGCCGCAGATCAGCCGGTCCATCGGGTGCGGCTGCTCCATGTCGTGCTTCACGTCATTGACCGCCCGCACCTGATCTTCGGTCTCGACATACGGGAACGACGCTTCCAGCTCGTGCTGCCAGGGTGTATCTGCGCTGAAGGCGGTTCCCGGCGCGGCGGCGCGCCTCGCGTACAGGTCGAGCAGCTCGCGGGCTTCTTCCTCGACCGCTTTCTTCGCCCGGCTCTTGATACGAATCCAGTCCGGCTGACCGAGCTTGCTCAGCGTCGGCGGGCGGTCGTCGGGACCGACGTAGCGCGACAGCCGATCCGCCTGATGGATCGGCACGAACAGCGTGTCCGTCCCGGCGTACTCGATCATCAGGTATTCACGCTGGGTGCTCTCGATGGTGCGGCGGCGCATCCCGGCGAACCTGCCCACGCCGTAATCGACGTGGACGACGTAATCGCCTTCCTGAAGGTCGGCATACGCGCCTTCGGGCGTGCGCGCCCGCTTGATCGGCTTGCGGCGGCGCGGCTCCGGTCGGCTCCAGCCGAAGATTTCGGCGTCGGTGAAAACATGCGTCTCGCCGTCGACCCGCAGCCGCCAGCCTTCCTGTAGCGCCCCCTCGACGAAAGTGACCGAGCCGGGCGCGGGCGGCTCGGCAATTGTGTCCACGTTGGCGACGAACGATGAATCCTGCTCCTGCCACAGTTCGGTCAGGCGCGCCGCCTGCATCGTCACAGTTACCACGCGGTCGCCGTCGTTACGCAGCTTGCGCAGGTGCGTCAGCAAGCCCTTCAACTGCCCGCCGAAGCGCATCTCCGGCGCGATCAAGCTGCGAAAGCTGCCGTCTTCGGCTTCGCTTGCCTCGTCACTCAGATCGGCATGACCATGACCGAGGTAGATGACGCAGTGGCTCGCCATCGCCTCGCTGAGCGTTTCCCAGCCGATGTACGGCACGGGATGATCCGCCGCCAGCACGCCCGCCGCGATCTTCTCGTCGCGCGTCCGGGCGGCGTGTTCCTCAATCTCCGCGACCGTATCGCGCAGCTCGCCGCCGTCCTCAACCACGATCAGCGCGTTGTCGGGCGCGTAATCCAGCAGGCTGACCGGGTTCGGATACAGGTAGGGCAGGTAGTGTTCGATGAACGGGAAGGCGATGCCGGTCGAGAGCGGCTGGTAATCTGCCTGCGGGCTGGTGATGTCCTCGTCGGTGGCGGGCAGCCCCTCGAACCACGCGCCCAGCGCGGCGGCGAGCGGCGGCGTATGCTCCGGCAGGGCTTCGTGCGCCGGGTTGACCACCACCTGCTGCGCACGCTCGGTCGAGCGCTGCGTCGACGGATCGAACGGGCGCAGGCTGTCGATCTCGTCGTCGAAGAATTCGATGCGCATCGGGCGATCCGCCGCGACCGGGTAAATGTCGAGGATGCCGCCGCGCCGACTGAACGTCCCCGGCTCGATCACCATCGACACCGGCTCGTAGCCCAGCCGCACCCAGCGCTCCAGCAGCTTGTCGATCTGCCAGCGGTCGCCCAGCCTGAGCAGGATCGACGCTTTGCGGAACTGGTTGACGGGCAGCGTCCGCTGCATCAGCGCGCGCGCCGACGTGACCACGAACGGCAGCGGGTCGAGCGGCACGTCGCCGGGTGGAGTGAGCGCCGCCAGCGTCTCGATGCGGCTGCGCACGGCAGGTTCGCCCCATGGCGCGCGCTCGTAAAAGACCGGCGCGGGTTCGCCGAAGCGGTAGATGCCGTCGGCGTCGCCCAGCCACACCGGAAGCTGCTCGGAGACATTGTAGGCGCGGTCGATGCGCGTGGTCACGTACACGACCGGCGCATCCCAGTCGCGCGCCAGCGCCGCCGCCACGAACGGGCGCGCCGCCCGCATGACGCCGAGCGCGGTCGCGTTGTTAGAGGTGCGTACCGAGTCGAGCAAAGCGCGATAAATCGGCGCTTCGCGGAGCAGGTCGATCAAGCCGGAAAGCTGCATGGGGAGGAGTGTCCGTTTATTCGTTTCGGTTATTATAACGCTTCGCAGGGGAAACAGGCGATAGGACGTGCTCTGGATTCAATGCGGGATAACGGGCGGAGTGTGACGGATGACCTAGTCTTTCGGCGTCTCTTTGACTGGCTTGTCTTTCTCTTTATCCTCGACCGAGCCGTTGTAGCGCGTCATCGCCATGTCGATGCCGTCGGTCAGCCACGTTTCGACCGCCTGCACAGCCCGGTCGGTCACTTCCATCGCCAGGATTTCCTCGTCGCCCTTGAACGGCGCGAGGACGTGATCGGCAGCTTCGCGGCGTCCCGGCGGACGCCCGACGCCGAAGCGCGCCCGCGCGATCTCCTGCGTGCCCAGCCGCTGGAGGATGTGCTTCAGCCCGTTCTGCCCGCCGGAGCTGCCCGATTTGCGCAGCCGCAGCGTCCCCAGCGGGATGTCGATGTCGTCGGCGACGACCAGCACGTGGTCGAGCGGAATCTTGTAGAAGCTGACCAGCGGCTGGATCGCGTCGCCGCTCAGGTTCATGTAGGTCATTGGCTTGGCGAGCAGGACGCGCTTGCCCAGCATCGTCCCGCTGGCGGTCTGGGCGTGATGCTCGGTCTTGTCGAACTTCAGCCCGTGCCGCTCCGCCAGCTTGTCGACGACCCGCCAGCCGACGTTATGGCGTGTATTTGCGTAGCGCGCGCCGGGGTTGCCCAGCCCGGCGATCAGGTAGATTTCCGGCATGATTGATCCCTGTTTGCTGGGCGTATTGTACGACGACATTGCCGGGCGCGGTAGCCCTACGGATTCAGGTATGCCAGAAACAGCAGCACGAAGTTGATCACGATCTGGCACACCCACGCCGCAGCCAGACCGTTGCGCTCGCGGACGTAGCTGTAGATCAGGTTGATCACTACCAGCAGGATGGCGATGATCACCGCGACCAGCGGGTAAGCCCCGATTTCCAGCATCGGCGCGAACAGAAACAGCGACCATACGCCGCCGAGGATGCCCACCAACCACACCGAGCGGTTCTGCTGCATGTAGCCGCGAAAGAACAGCGTCTCGGCGAGCGGCATCACGAACAGCAGATACGCCAGCGCCGCGCCCGGCGGCAGGGCACGCACCGCGTCGCCGCTCCCCGTCTGGAACATCAGGTGCACGGTGCGCGTCAGCACTTCGCCGCCGACCAGCAGCAGCGGCGCGGAGATCAGCAAGCCGAGCACCGCGCCCCACACCACATCCTCGACTTTTTCGCGCCCGATGCGCGTGGTCGTGCCGAACAGCCACGCCAGCACGCCCATCAGCGCCAGCAGCCCCCACGTCAGCGTATAGCGCATGTCGGCGTTGTCCGGGATGAGCGGCAGCAAGCCGAAGCTGAGCGCCAGCGCGATCAGGTAGCCGAACATCGGGTCACTGCCCGTGCCGCGATACCGCACCGGCTCGTGTTCGTCGTCGTCCTCGTCGTCCGAGTCGGTCAGTTCCGGCTCGATAGGCTCAACGGGTTCGATGGGGTCGCCGTATTCATCGTACATAGGGTGTCAATCCGCTGCCGAATGGGCGTGCGAGGGCGCGCTGGCGAAGATCGTGCGCAGCGCTTCCAGCATCAGGTCGACGTGCTCGCGCTTGATCCAGTAGTGCGTCACGAAGCGGAAGCCATATGTGCCGCTTGGGCGCGTCAGGATACCATAATCGTCGAACAGCCGTTGGGCGATTTCCTCGGCGCTCAGCGGCGATTCCGCGCTCAGCGAGCAGATGATCATGTTGGTCTGCACCAGATCGAGGTCGATCTGGAAATAGGGCAGCGCCGCCAGCCCTTCGGCGAGCGCGCGAGCGTTGTCGTGATCTTCCTGAAGCCGCTTGCTCATGGTGTGCAGCGAAATCAGGCACGCGGCTGCCAGAATACCCGCCTGCCGCATCCCCCCGCCGAGGCTCTTGCGAATGCGGTGCGCCCGCTCGATGAACGCGCGCGAGCCGACGACCATCGAGCCGACCGGCGCGCACAGCCCCTTCGAGAAGCAGAACTGCACGCTGTCGGCGTCGGCGCACAGGTCTTTGACGGTCGTGCCGAGCGCCGTCGCCGCGTTGAAAATCCGCGCGCCGTCGATGTGCAGCTTCAGGTCGTGGTCGCGGGCAATCGCCCCCACCTGACTGATGTATTCTTTGCTGACCGGGATGCCGCCGACGCTCCCCTGCGTGTTCTCCAGACAGATCAGCCGGGTAGTCGGGAAGTGGACATTCTCGCCGCGAATCGCCCCGCGAATTGCGTCGAGTTCGAGCGTGCCGTCGCGCTGCACCGGGAGCGTGTTCGGCTGGATGCCGCCGTAAGCCGCCGCGCTGCCAGCTTCCATCATAAACATGTGCGTCTGCTTGCCGAGGATCATCTCGTCGCCGCGCTGGCAGTGGGTTAGCACCGAAGTCAGGTTGCCCATCGTGCCGCTGGCGACGAACAGCGCCCCCTCCTTGCCGAACATCTCCGCCGCGTCGTCCTGAAGGCGGTTGATCGTCGGGTCGTCGCCGTAAACGTCGTCGCCGACTTCGGCGTTTGCCATCGCTTCGCGCATCTCCGGTGTGGGATGCGATACCGTGTCGCTCCGTAAGTCGATATACTTCATAGTGACATCCTTCCCGTTCGGACGGCGTAATCCTAGTGCGGATCGTCACGCTTCGCAAGTGTCCGGTAAGGGGGATGGACTGGTAGAAGATACTGCGCGGCTAGCGCTGCTTCAGCAGCCACTCGACCGCGTCGGCGCGCTGAGCCTGCTCATAGAAGTGGACGATCACGCCGGGGTAGCGCACCATGCGGATGAACATATCCGCCAGCCGGGCGGCGACTTTGTCGTTGGTGATGATCGAGGTGTAGGTCTTGCCGATATTGGGGTACTTGTCCAGCAGGGCTTTGGTGCGCCGCAGCAGATCGTATGCCAGCGGCAGCGCTTCGCCGGTGCTGTTGATGATCACCAGCAGGGGCGGGCTGTCGGTGCTGCGTGCGGCGTAAATCGGTTCGATCAGTTCGAGGTAGTTGTAGGCGGCTTCAAGGCTTGAATCCGGGATGATGAACTCGTGGATACCGCTGTCGTGAAAAATATGCTCGCACGCGGATTTGTCGGGGTCGGTGGTGAGCATGGGTATGTTATCGATCCATTTATCAAGTCTACCGAACTCCTATTATACGTTGTTATGTGTCGAAATTATCGCAAACGTGCCGGAATTGTCATAATTGACAAGGCACGAGGGGGTGCGTCGTGACGGCGATCACGTTGAACCATGTCAGCAAACATTTCGATCAGTTGGCTGGCGAGCGGCTGCGCAGGGTCGCCGCCGTCGACGACGTGGCGATTAAGTTCGTCAGTGGGGAAGTCGTGGCGATTCTGGGACCGTCCGGCTGCGGCAAGTCCACGCTGCTGCGGCTGATCGCCGGATTGATCAGCCCCGACAGCGGGACGGTGCTGTATGACAACGTGTCGCTGGACGATATTCCGCTGCAGGATCGCGGCATCGGCATGGTGTTTCAGGAAGGCGCGCTCATGCCCCACTGGGAAGCCGAGCGTACGGTTGGCTTCTTCATGTGGCTGCGCAACCGTCAGGATGAAGTCCCGACGCGCGTCGCCCGCATTTCGGAGATCACCGGGGATTGGTCTGGAGAAGCTGATGGATCGCCGTCCGTCGCAGCTTTCCGGCGGCGAGCGTCAGCGCGTCGCCATCGCTCGCGCTCACCCGCGACCCGCGCGTGTTCCTGTTCGACGAGCCGTTTTCCAGCCTGGACGCCAAGCTGCGCACCAACGCGCGCATCGAACTCAAGCGGCTGCTGCACGAATTCCCGGTCACGTCGGTGTACGTCACCCACGACCAGCACGAGGCGGTTTCGCTGGCGCACCGCATCGCCGTCATGCGCACCGGCAAAATCGAGCAGATTGGCGACTATCACACGCTCTACGACAACCCGCGCAACCTGTTCGTGGCGACCTTCATCGGCGTGCCGACCATCAATCTGTTCGAAGGGCGCGTCCGCGATCACCACTGGTGCGGAGTCAACTTCGGTCCATTCGCGGTTCGCCACGACATCGCCGACGAAACCCGCGTGATCATCGGCGTGCGCTCGGAGGCGTTCCGGCTGACCGACGACGGCGTGCCCGGCATCGTCAGCGAAGCTATCCCGTATTTCGCCGAGCGCCATCAGATCGTCGAGCTGGAAGCCGGGCGCGAACGCTGGAAGCTGACCCTGCCGCTGGAGCCGACCTATCACCCCGGCGACACGCTCCGCTGCCAGCCCGATCCGGACGCGCTGCTGTTCTTCGACGCCGCCTCCGGCAGCCGCGTCGGATAGAAAATAACTGCTTAACGCAAAGACGCAAAAAAGGGACAAGAACTTTGCGTCTTTCATCCTTTGCGCCTTTGCGTTGGATCCTTTCAGGTATTTTCCGTTTGCAGATGTCGCAAAAGCTGCGCCTCGATCCGCTCGCGCGGCTGGAAGCCGACCATCCGCAGCGCTGGCTCGCCGTTCTGGAACAGGATCAGCGTTGGCAAGCCCATCACGCCGTACTGCTGGACGAACTGTGGGTGCTCGTCGGCGTCGAGCAGCCCGACGCGCATCCGGTCGACATAGCTGTCGGCGAGCGCGTGCAGCGTCGGCGCGAGCATCTTGCACGGCGGGCACCACTCCGCCGTGAATTCGACCAGCACCGGCAGCTTCGACGCCAGCACCTGATCGCGGAAATTGGCGGCGGTCACTTCAAAAGTCGCGTGAACCATGATACGCTGTCTCCAATGATCGAACGGCTGTGCCGTACTGTACCAGTTCAAGCGGACTTGAAGTCAAGAGGCGGTTTCGATGGCGGAATCAAGCGCGAATCGTGACATGACCATCAGCGAGGTTGCCCGGCGCGTCGGCGTGCGCACCTCGACCCTGCGCTATTACGAGAGCATCGGGCTGCTGCCTGCGCCGAAGCGCGTCAGCGGTCGCCGCCGCTACGATTCCGCTGTCTTGCAGCGCCTCGAAATCATCCGCACGGCGCAGCAGGCGGGCTTCACGCTGGCGGAGCTGGCGTCTGTTCGACGACGTGCTGACGAATGCCGCGCCCGCCGCGCGCTGGCACGAGCTGATCGAGCGCAAATTGCAGGAGCTGAACCAGTTGATGCAGAACGTCCAGAGTATGCGCAGCCTGCTGCAAGACATCATGCGCTGCGACGACGCCGAGCTTGAGGACTGCATCTACTGGACGGGGCAGCGGTACAAAGCACAGTACTGGGCGAAACATAGTTTCGCACGTGCTGAGCGATGAGTGCTGAGATGGTAGGGGCACAGCGCGCTGTGCCCCTACGCTGCCTGGCATCACGATAAGCGTTTCATTTCGTCAAATCCCCCAGCGTGTGGAAATCGTCGCGCAGCCGGGGATACAGCGCCTTGAATTCCTCGTAGAGCGCGTCGTACAGCGCCCGCCGTCCGGCGACCGGCTCGGTCGCCAAGCCGTAGCGCGCCGTGACCGCCTCGGCTTCCTCGAAATCGCGGTATATGCCCGTGCCGATCCCCGCCAGCAGCGCCGCGCCGATGGGCGCTGGATCGCTCAGCAGGCTCTTTTGCAGCGGCAGCCCCAGCACGTCCGCCAGAATCTGCCGCCAGACGGCGCTCTCCGTGCCGCCGCCCGCCGCGATCACCGTCCCGACCGTGCCTGCAAGCTCGACGCTGATTTCCAGCGCCTGGCGCAGCGCGAAGGCGACGCCTTCCATCACCGCGCGGGCGAGATGCCCCTGTTCGTGATAGGCGGTCAGCCCGATGAACCCGCCGCGCGCCTGCGCGTCCATGTGCGGCGTGCGCTCGCCGGTGAGGTACGGCAGGAAGATCAGCCCCTCCGCGCCCGGCGCGACCGTCTCGGCGGCAGCGCTGAAGCGCTCGTATGCCACGTTGCCCAGATCGTCCATGTCCATCACGCCGCGCAGCCAGCGCAGCGACAGCCCGGCGGACAGGATCGCGCCCAGCACGTACCACATGCCCGGAGCGGCGTGATTGAACACGTGCAGGCGCGGGTCGGTCGGGATTTGCGCGGCGTTTTCGGGGCGCAGCGGCGTGACGACCGTGCCGCCGCTGGCGATGCTGACCGCCGCCTTGCCCGGCGACACCATGCCGCTGCCGAGGGTCTGGGCGGGCTGGTCGGCGCAGCCGCATACCACCGGAATCCCGCGATTCAGTCCGAGGATGCCCGCTGCCGCTTCGGTCAATTCACCCGCCACCGCCTGCGACTCGCGCAGCGCCGGGAAGATGCCGCCCGGCAGCCCCATGCCGTTGATGATCGTGGACGACCACTTCTTCGCGCTGATGTCGAACAGCCCGGTGGCGGCGGCGTCGCTCGGGTCGCTGGCGATGATCGCGGTCAGCTTCAGCCGGACGTAATCCTTCGGCAGCATCACCCGATGTACGCGATCCAGCAGCGCCGGGTCGTGGTGGCGCAGCCAGAGCAGCGTCGGAGCCATGAAGCCGGTCGCGGGCAGCGTCCCGGCGATGGATGCATAGCGGCGCGCGCCGAACACCCGCACCAGCTCGACACATTCGGCGGCGCTGCGCTGGTCGGGCCACACAATCGCCGGGTGGATCGGCTGGTCTTTCGCGTCGAGCATGATCGTGCCGTGCATCTGCCCGCACAGCCCGATGGCGCTCACGTCGCGCTGACCGCTCTGGGCGATCACCCGGCGCACCACCGCTACCGACGCCTTCCACCAGTCGTCCGGGTCCTGCTCGGCGCGGTCGGGCGCGGGCTTGTGGATCGGGTATTCCTGCTGGGCGACGGCTTTGACTTCGCCCGCCTCGCTGTCGAACAGGATCGCCTTGACGCTCGATGTCCCGATGTCGATACCCAGCAACAGCGCCATGACCATCTCCGTTCCACTGCATCCCGCGCGCCTGCCGACGATTGTCCACACGCGCCGCGCTCCGGTCAAGCCATCCATGCTGTACACTCGACATTGTTGCTGGCGTCCGCGCGGCGATCAGGTTAAAACTTCTGTTATCGGGGAGCGAATGGGGGGATTCCCGTGAGCGATCAAGTCATCCAGACAGTGAAAGGCGCAGTTCCGGTCGATTCGCTCGGCTTGTTTCTGCCGCACGAGCATCTGTTCACCGACCTGCGCGGTCCGCTGACAATCGGTTATGGGAAGGGCAATCCTGATCAGGTGGTGGAGGTCATGCGCCCATATCTCGAAGCGGCGCAGGCGCGCGGCGTGACCGCGCTGGCGGAGTGTACCGGGCTGGGTGTCGGGCGCAACGTCGCCGTGCTGCGCCGCCTCGCCGACATCACACCGATCCACATCATCGCCCCGACCGGGGTCTACAAGCAGGGCTTCATCCCGCCGGATTTGCTCAACATGAGTGCCGAGGCGCTCGCCGACCTGTTCGTCCGCGACCTGCTCGAAGGCATGGACGGCACCGACAGCCGCGCCGGTTCATCAAGGTCGCGCTCAGCGACGACGGACCCGCGCCGCGAAGCCCGCAATCTGCGCGCGGCGGCGCTCGCCAGCCGACGGACGGGCGCGGTGGTCGCCCAGTCACACCATCGGCGGGGCGGCGGCGCTGCGCGAATTCGCCATCCTTGAGGACGCCGGGCACGATCTCAGCCGCTTCATCTGGGTGCACGCCCACACCGAGCCGGATACCGCGCAGCACGTCGAGGCAGCGCGGCGCGGCGTCTGGCTGGAATTCGACGCGGTTGGCGCCGAATCGTGGCATCCGCAGGCGGCGCTGCTCGAGATCCGTGCTGGCGTTGATCGAGGCGGGGTACGTGGATAACCTGCTGCTCTCGCACGACGCGGGCTGGTACGATCCGGGGCAGGCGGACGGTCAGCCGCAGCCGAACGGCATACGCGGCTACACTGCGCTGGTCGACGATTTCATCCCGGCGCTGCGGTCACGCGGCGTGGACGACGCGACCATCCACCGGATCACGGTTATCAACCCGGCGCGGGCGTTTGCATGGGGGTCGCCGACGTGACGTTGACGTTGATCATCGTCGGGCGGCTGGACGTGCCGTCGAGACGGTAGGCGGTCGCCTGAAGCGCGTGCAAGCCGACGCCTTCCGCCAGCCAGTTCATGTCCACTGTAAAGACGGGGACGGCTTCACCGTCGACCGGGTTGGCATTCTGGTGCTGGATGCCATCGACCAGCAGCTCGATGCGCGCCACGCCGACGGTGTCCTGTGCCAGCAGTTGAATCTGCAAGTCCGTGCCCTCCACGACCGCGACGTTGTTGGTCGGGAACTGGAAGGCGATGGTCGGGACGGCGGGAGTCGGGGTCGCGGGCTGCCCGGCGACGAGATTACACGCGCACAGCGCGAGGATGAGGATCAGGCTGAGCCAACGCATACCGCGAGTCGTCCTGCTTCTTCTTCGCCTAGCCACTGGTGAAACCTGAAGGTCCATTCTTTTCCACTCGCATTATGCCGCACGCGCACGTCCTCCACGAACCAGCCGGGGTCGGCGCTGTTGTCGTGACCGACGCAGCAGCGCGTCAGGTCGCCCACATCGGGCGCGTCCAGCATGAATTTGTCGATACCGCCTTCCTCGAAGGCGAAGGCGTCGCGCGGCGGCAGGAATATCCAGTCGGTTTGCCCGTCCGCGCCGGAAAGCATCACGTACACGTTCGAATCCGTGCCGCCCAGCGGCTCGTCGCCCGTTTTGATCCAGATGGTGTAAGTCGGCTCGGTCATCGTGTTACCGCCTCCGCTGCAATCGCATCGAATTATCCGGTTGATGCGGCTGCCGCGCAAGCTACAATATCCGCGCGGAGGGTAAACGGATGCGGATCGACATATTGACTCTATTTCCGTCGATGTTCGACGGACCGATGACCGAGAGTATGCTCTGGAAGGCGCGCGATCGCGGGCTGCTCGACCTGCGGCTGCACGACATCCGCGACTACACCACCGACCGCCACCGCACCGTCGACGACACGCCCTACGGCGGCGGCGGCGGCATGATCCTGCGCGCCGACGTGACGGTGAGCGCTGTCGAGGGGGTGCTGGCGCAGGCAGAACCCGCGCCCGTGATCCTGATGTCGCCGGGCGGGCGGCTGTTCTCGCACGCCGTCGCCGTCGAGCTGGCGGCGCTCGACCGCTTCGTGATCCTGTGCGGGCATTACGAGGGCATCGACGAGCGCGTGCGCCAGTTGGTCGTCACCGACGAGATCAGCATCGGCGATTACGTCCTGACGGGCGGCGAGCTTCCGGCGATGGTGATCGTCGATGCGGTCGTGCGCCACATCCCCGGTGTGCTGGGCGCGGAGGGCGGGGCGGCGCGCGAAAGCCATGCCGAGGGCTTTCTCGAAGGCGCGCACTACACCCGCCCGGTCGAGTTTCGTGGGCTGACGGTGCCGCAGCCGCTTCAGGACGGCAATCACGCCGAGATCGAGCGCTGGCGGCACGTCGACGGCTTGCGCCGCACCTGGCGCTATCGCCCCGATCTGCTGCTCAAGGCACAGCTTTCGGAAGCCGACCGCTACCTGCTGGCGACGTTCGCCGACGAGGACGCGCGCCGCTCGTGAATCCGCCGGATCATGCGGGAGTCGCAGCTTTACACTTTTCATACTTTGCCGGTACAGCAGGCAACTTTTGTGGAGCGCGCCGATTTTGTGGGCTATACTTCTGATTGAACGCGCTCGCCTGCTTGTGATGCGAAAAGAGTCCTCTGCTTATGGTTCAGGAATATCGCAGCGAAATCCTGGAGCGTATTCTCAAGACGCTGCACGTCGCGGTCGATGGCGTGAAGGCATCGGTAATCGTGAATATTGACGGATTACTGGTCGCCGCGTTTCCGCCCGGCAACGAGGAAAACCCGCACGAGAACCCGACCAGCAGCCCGCAGGTCGCCGCCATGTCCGCCACACTGATCGGGCTGGCGGAGCGCACGCTCGGTCGGCTGGCGCAGGGCGAGCTACAGCGCCTGCTGATGGAAGGCGAAGAAGGCGTGATGGTCGTGTATCCCGCGGGGCGAGCGTCGCTGGCGGTGCTGGTCGAGAAAAATGCCCGCCTCAGCCATGTCCTGTTTGCCACCCGCAAGGCAGCCGCCGAAGTCGAGCAGGTGCTCGGCTCCTGACGCGCGAGGCGCGCGCCCAATTTACTTCCGGCGGTTGCGCGCCTGAAACAGCACCCGAATCATCATTTTCCCCAGCATGATCTCGTCGCCGTCGCGCAGCGGGTGCGGCTGGTGCGCGGTTAGGCGCGCGCCGTTGACCGACGTGCCGTTGCTGCTGCCGAGGTCGAAGATTTCGAGCTGGGTTTGGTTGAGGCGGATGACTGCGTGTTTGCGGCTGACGCCGAGACGGTAGCCGGAATAGGCGCTGAGGTCGACATCCGGCTGCGTGCCCGTCGCCGGGTCGCGCCGCCCGATGGAGGTTTCGTATTTGGGCGAGAGCAGGATCGGCGTCGGCGCGCCCTCGACTTCGAGGCGCAGCACCATGCCCTCGCTGAACGTACCCGTGCCCGCCGTGCTCATCGCCACGCTGAGCATCTCGGTCGTTTCGATGGACGTGTTGCGCTTGGGGTCAGCGTCGGGTTCCTGCTTGTCGCTTTCGAAGCGCTTGGTTCCCGTGACCTGTTCCTCGTTCACCATCAGCGTGCCGCAGTTTTCGCAGACCAGCACGCCGGGGCGGTTGACGTGCCCGCACTTGGGACAGGTCAACCCGGTAGCGCGCCCGGTATTGACGAACAGGGTTTGTCTCCCGATCTCGGCAGGCTCAGGTTCGGTTTGCGCAGCGGGTTGGGATGTGGGTGAGGCTTGCACCGGCTTCGTCGTTGGCTCAGCCGAGGCGTTGGCGTCTGGTTCCGGTGCTTCCTGCGGCGGCTGCTTCTCTTGATCGCTCATGTAAGTCTCTGAGATTGCCCCCTAGTTATTAGTCCTTTATCATTGTAATGCCTTAAAAAGCCCCGATGCAAGTAAGGTTGTTGACGCTGCACGGTCGCTGGGCTAAATTCTGCCCATGCGCAAACTACGATTTGCCCCGCTCGTCCTGATCCTGCTGCTGGCGACCGCCGTGCGTCTGTGGGGCATCCAGGCGCAGAGCATCTGGTTCGACGAAGGCTGGTCGGCTTACGCCGCTGCTCAGCCGACGCCGATCGACGCCTGGCGCGCCGACGCGACCAATCCCCCGCTGTATTACGTGCTGATCAATCTGGCGGCGCGCGGCTTCGGCACGAGCGAGCTGGCGCTGCGCTATCTTTCGCTGCTGCTCGGCGTGCTGGCGATCCCGCTGGTCTACCAACTGGCGCGCCGCCTCGCCGGGGAGCGCGCGGGAGTCTACGCGGCGCTGCTGGCGGCGGCATCGGCTCCGCTGTGGTGGGCGGCGCAGGAAGCGCGTATGTATACGCTGCTGGCGCTGCTGATCCTGATTTGCGCGCTGGCGTGGCAGCGGATTCTCACCAGCCGACGCGCGCCGCCTGGGTCGGGCTGTGGCTGGCGGAACTGGCGCCGCGTGCTCTACGCCCATTACCGGACCCGTCGCCGCGATCTGGCTCAACGCCGTGACGCTGCTGGTGCGGGCTTTGCGGGCGCGGCGCAAACCCGACTGGCGGCTGTGGATCGCCGGGCAGATCGGCGTCGGCGGGCTGTGGCTGCCGTATTTCGTCACCCGCTACCCGCTGCTGTGCCGCCAACAGCGGATCACCTCCGCCCCGCAGATCGGCTGCCGCTGCTGGGGCGACATCTGGCAGGGGCTGTGGGTCGCGCCCTGGGCGCTGGCGTTGAAAGGGGCTGCCCGCCGTCGTCCTCATGTTGGTCATCGTCTTGATCGTCGCGCTGTTATGTCGATCCGGCGCCGCGCGCTGTGGCTGCTGGCGCACGTCGTCATCCTGACGGCGGGGCTGTGGTCGCCGGGCTGATCGCGCTCGGCAACGACCTCGACGGGCGCTATCTGGTCATGATTGTGCCGCTGCTGCTGTGGCGGCGGCTGCCGTCGGGCTGGCGAACGTGAAGCGCCTGCTGCTGCGCTATACGCTATCACCCCATTCCTGCTGCTGTTCGCCTTCGACCGATCGCGGCGGGCGATCCGGTCTATCAGCACGACGACGTTCGCGGGATGGTGCAGTACTACGCTGGCATCTGACCGCCGACGACAGTGTGATCGTTGCCTGGTCATATGCCGACTGGCTACGATCTCGCCTACTACTGGGATCGGCTGGGGGTGCGGGCGCGTGGATCACGCTGCCGGAAGGCGCAGACCTCGACGCCGTGCTGCTGCTGCCGACTTCCGGCGACGTCGCTCTGAACGTGTGGTACACGCAGCGCGCGGATTATCGCGGTATGATGGGCTGCCTGCTCGGTGGCGGCATGACCGACGACCCGCAGTCCTACACCACTTACGGCATGACCACACTCGTCTACCGTCGCCCGTCGCTGAAAATCCCGGCGCTCGTACCGTCACGATTATACCTTCGCCGACGGCATGCCAAACTGGCCGCGCGCGCGCCGACGCGGTCAGGGGGTTTGAAGCGTCCAGCGCCGACCGCGCCGTCTGCCTGCCGGTACAGATCACGCTGTTATGGCGACACCGACGCCGACCTGAAAGCCCGGCTGATCGTCCAGAACGATCTGGCTGGGGAGGTCGCCAGCGCCGACGCCATTTTCGCGACCGCCAGCCAGCGCACCAGCGCCGCGCTCGCCCTGGCGATACGCTGACGGCATACCCGCTGCTGCGCCTGCCATATGGCGCGCGCCGCCGGGCACGTACCGCGTTTTCCTGCGCATCTACGATGAGACGGCGAATCCGTCGGGCTACAACCCGCCGCCGGATGCGGGACTGGTCGCCGGGCGCGACCTCGTTGCTGGCGACCTGGATGGCGCTCCCCGGCGCGGACTGGGCGCAGGTCAGCCGGGCGAGCGATCTGCCTAACGCGGTCAGCCGTCTCCCCCGATTTGACGCTGCTTTGGCGCATAACCTGCCGCTCGACACCGCCGCCGTGTCCAACGGCGACGAAATCCGGGTCGCGCTGTGGCGAGGTGGAGGGCGCGCTGCCGGCTTGAGCTATCCGACGACGCCGGGGCGTGGCGGATTACTGCTGTCGCGCCTGCTCCAGCACGGCAAGGTCGGCTCGACTGGCGCGCGATCCGCATCCCGCCCGACGCGGCGAGCGGCACGGCGACGCTGCGCCTCGGCGGTTGGGCAGTACTGGCGCGCTATCGCGTCGAGGCGCTGCCGCTGCTGACCGAGCCGCCCGCCGCCGAATCGCTCGATGAGGAATTCCCCGGCGTCGGCGATCTGGTCGGCTATACGCTGAGCGAGCCGCCCTTCAGCCGCGACAATCCGCCGCAGATCACGCTGGTGTGCAGCGGCTCAGCCGACCAGCATCGCCTACACCGCCACCGTCCAGTTGATCAACCCGGCGGGCGTCGTCATCGCGCAGAGCGATGCAGCGCCCGGCATAGCCGGTATGGCCAGCCAGGGCGACCGTCCGACGACGGCTGGCGGGTGCGGCGAGCATATCGTCGACGCGCGCGCTGGCGTTCAACGACACGGCAGCGCCCGGCACGGCGTCGCCGATCGTCGCGCTGTACGATCCGGCGACTGCGCGGCAAGTCCCGCTCGCCGACGGAAGCGACGCGGCGGTGCTGGCGACTGATATTCGGGTGAATTGATGAGATGTCAAATGGGGTAGGGATGGGCGCACGGCTGTGCACTTCGAAATGTATGCTTACCCTGCCTGCCCGATGTGGAACACCAGCGTGTAGGGTCCTTCGGTGGTGTTCTCCGGCGAGGTCGCCATCACGAAGGTCGCGTAATTCTGCGACATATCGCTGCTGAGCTGCGTCCCGGTCAGGTCGAGGCTGAGCATCGCGTCGTAAGGACCGCCCGGCAGCACGCCCTTGAGCGTCACCGACGACTGCGACAGATCGGTCGAGCTGCCCCAGCACAGGTTGCTGTTGCCGGCGTCGTCGCAGGCGATGGCGTTGTTGCTGCGATCCTGAACGACATTCAGGCTCTCGTCGGTCTGGACGATGTACGGGTCGAGGTCGTTGGTGTTGGCGATCATGTAGATCGTCAGCGGCACGCCCGAATTGACCATGCCGGGCGTGATATTCACGTCGTACACGTCACCGGCATTGTCCTCGGTGGTCGCGCCCATGCCTTCCAGAATCAGCACGAATTCGCCGCCCTGACTGCCGTAGCCGCCGACCACCAGCGAGATATTGGCGAAGGCGTTGCCGCTGGTCTGGTTGAAGTCGATCTGCGCGCGCTGAGATTGACGAGGGACGCTCCCGTCGTCGGCAGGCTGGCAGAGTATGATTCCGCGCCGCTGTCATCGTCGCTGCACAGCCCGTCGCCCGTCTGGCTATCCAGCACCGCCAGCACCGGGTCGAAGCCGTTGATGCCGATAAGGTCGCGGTGTAGTGAAGCCGCTGCGCACCTGATTGACGATGATCTCCACGCCGTTGTCGAAGGTCGTGCCGTCGTTGCAGGTCACGCTCACGCCCTGCGCCGAGCCGCCCTTGCTGTTCTGCGGAACCTGCGTCGGGACGGTCTCGTTGCCGCCCGATTCGCCGCCGCCGGAGAAGCCCGAATTATCCGAGCCGTTGGAGCCATTCGAAGTGCTGTCTACCATGCCGATGTGGAACGCCAGTACGTACTGCCCGGTGGTCGCTTGCTGCGGCGATGACGACATCACGAACGTCATGTAATTCAGCGCCGGGTCCTGGTTGAGCGTCATCCCACTGATCGGCAGGCTGAGCATGGCGTCGTATTCCCAGCCGCCCAGCGAGCCGTCGGACAGCGTCAGCGACGAATTGGACAGGTCGGTCGACGTGCCGGAGCACAGGCTGGCGTTCCCGGAGTCGTCGCAGCCGATCACATTGCCCTGGCTGTCGGTGATGGCGTTCAGGCTGCCGTCCGCCCGGTACATATAGGCGTCCAGGTCCTCGGTGCGCGCGATCATGTAGACCGTCAGCGGCACGCCCGACGCGACCATGCCCGGCGTGATGTTGATGCTGAACGGGTCGCCCGCGCCGTCGCCGGACGTGACGCCCATGCCTTCCAGAATCAGCACAAACTCGCCGCTCTGGTTGCCGTAGCCGCCGACCACCAGCGACACGTCGGCGAAGTTGCCCGTGTTGGGCGGCGTGAAGTCGATCTGTGCGCTGAGGCTGGACGCCGGGACGCTGCCGGTCGTCGGCAGGCTGGCGGCATACCCGAAAGCGTCGCTGTCATCGTCGTTGCACAGCCCGTTGCCCGTCTGACTATCCAGCACCGCCAGCACCGGGTCGAAGCCGTTGATGCCGATGGCGGTCGCGCGGTAGCTGAAGCCCGTTCGCAGTTGGCTGATGCTGACTTCCACGCCGTTGTCGAAATTCGAGCCGTTATCGCAGGTCACGCTCATGCCGGGCGGGAGCTGCGCCTGTGCCAGCCCTGGCAGCAGGAGAAACACAAAACAGACGCCCAGTAAGATGCCGTAGCGCTTCATCCATGTCTCCTTGTTAACAGTGTCTACGTTCACTATACAAGGAGTCGGCATTTCATCGCCATGAGGGTCTGCCAATTTATAGCTTTTTTACGTTGGGTTTGTTCCGGGCGAAGCATTGCTTCGCCCCTACATCAGCGTATCCTCGGCGTTACTTATGTTGCCGTGCTGATGCGCCTCTAACGCTTGGCGGTCATAATGGAGACATGCTGCCGATGACACTGGATGATCGATGCCCTCATTAACCGACGACCTGCGCGTGCTCGTGGTCGCCAGCAACCCGCTGGCGCGCGCCGGGCTGACCGCGCTGCTGGACGGCGCGCCCGGACTCAACCTCGTCGGGCAGACGGCGGGCGAAGCCGAGCTTGCTGACGCGCTCGACGTGTACCGCCCCGATGCGCTGATCTGGGATATGGGCTGGGAGCCGCTGCAAACGCTCGACCGCCTCGGCGACGTGACCGACGCTGGAGTGCTGGCGCTGGTCGCCGACGAAGCGACCGCCCTCGAAGCCTCCGCCGCGCTGATCGGCGCGGGGGTGCGCGGCTTGCTGCTGCAGGATGCGCGTGCCGACATGCTGACGGCGGCGCTTCAGGCGCTGGGGCAGGGCTTGGTCGTGCTGACGCCCGCCGTCGCCGATTCGCTGCGCGCCGACTCGCCGCTCGCCAGCTCGGATCGCGCGACTGACCCGCTGGTCGACGCGCTCACGCCGCGCGAGCTGCAAGTCATCAACCTGATCGCCGAGGGGCTGCCCAATAAGACCATCGCCGGGAAGCTCGGCATCAGCGAGCACACCGTCAAATTTCACGTCAACGCCATCCTCACCAAGCTCGGCGCGCAGAGCCGCACCGAAGCCGTCGTCCGCGCCACCCGCCTCGGCTTGATCGCCCTGTAAGGCGATCCGGCACGCCATTCGGGTGACATCTGTCCGTTGTGAACCTTCATAACCCCTTGTAGAATCATTAAGCGACTATTCTGCTGCGAAGGGGGCTGTCATGACTACGGCAGAAGCGGTATCCGAAACTACGTCGAGACCCTATCAGGCAGAGCACGATTGCCAGCGCGTGCGGCGCTTTCTGCTGAGCACCTATCCGATCACGCCGACAGGCTTCAACTGGGAGATTCGGCGCTGGGACGGCTGGAACTGTCACCGCGCCGACTCGCTGGACGCGGCTGAACTGGCGCGGCTGGTGCATCTGTGGGAAGCGGGGGATGGAACGCTGGTCGCCGTCGCGCACCCCGAAGACGAAGGCACGCTGTTTCTGGAAGTCCACCCCGACTACCGCGAGCTTGAAGCCGCGATGCTGGCGTGGGGCGAACAGGCGCTCGCGGTCGAGCGCGACGGACGGCGGCAGGTCGAGGTTTTCGTGTTCGACTACGACGCGCAGCGCCAGCGCCTGCTGGAGCAGCGCGGTTACGTGCAATTGCCATACGGCGGCGTGACGCGGCGGCAGCGATTCGGCAATCGCGCGCTGCCGCCGGCTGAAATCGCGCCCGGCTATAGCTTGCGGACGACGCGCCCCGACGACTACGCCGAGTGCGAGCGCATGGCGGTGCTGCTCAACGCGGCATTCAGGCGCAGCATCCACACCGGCGCGGAATACTGGCATTTCGAAACGCACTCGCCGTCGTTCCGGCACGACCTGAATTTCGTCGCCGAAGCGCCGGACGGCTCGCTGGCGGCGCACGTCGGCGTCACCTACGACGAGGCGAACCGCCGCTGTATCTTCGAGCCGGTCTGCACCCACCCGGATCACCAGCGCAAGGGGCTGGCGCGCGTCCTCATGATTGAGGGGATGCACCGGGCGCGGGCGCTCGGCGCGACCGACGCCTACGTGGATACCGGCGACGGCATGGCGTCGAATTTCCTGTACGAAGCGGTCGGCTTCACCGAGGTCTATCACGGCTATATCTGGCGCAAAGAACTGTAAGCCGTTCGCGCACCTATCCGTTTTATCAGGATGCATCCTCACACAAGGGGCGGTGATTTCACCGCCTCGTTTGTTGTCTAATGAGAGCATACCGCGCGAGTCGCGGTGGAGCAGAGTGGGGACACGGAAAGGGAAAATCTATGGCTGATGTATTGCAGAGCCTGTCGGACGATCTGGCGGCGGCGGTCGAATCCGCTGGCAAGAGCATCGTCCGGGTCGAAGGGCGGCGGCGGCAGTCCGCCAGCGGCATTGTCTGGTCGGCGGACGGCTTGATCGTCACCGCGCACCACGTACTGGAGCGCGACGAAGGCGTCCGTATCGGGCTGCCCAATGGCGAGAAGGTCGCGGCGGCGGTGGTCGGGCGTGACCCGACGACCGACATCGCCGTGCTGCGCGCCGAAACCAGCGGCTTAACTCCGGCAAGCTGGATGGAGATCGGCGCGGTCAAGGTGGGGCATCTGGTGCTGGCGCTCGGTCGCCCGGATGCTGACGTGCAGGCGACGCTCGGCGTGATCAGCGCGCTCGACAGCGAGTGGCGCACCCACGCGGGCGGTCGCATCGATACCTACGTGCAAACCGATGTGGTCATGTACCCCGGCTTCTCCGGCGGACCGCTGGTGAGCGCGGGCGGCGCGATGATCGGCATGAACAGCTCGGCGCTGGCGCGCGGCGTGAGTGTCACGCTCCCGGCGGCGACCATCGGGCGCGTCGCCGACACGCTGGCGAAGCACGGGCGCGTCAAGCGCGGCTACCTGGGCGTCAGCGCGCAGCCCGTCCGTCTGCCGGATAACATCGCCAGCAGCGCGGGGCAGGAGACCGGGCTGATGCTGGCGGCGGTCGAGCCGGACAGCCCGGCAGCCAGCGGCGGCTTGCTCCTCGGCGACGTGATCGTGGCGATGGGCGGCGAGGCGGTGCGTCACATGGACGACCTGCTGGCGGCGCTCGGCGGCGACCGTGTCGGCACGACGGTGCCCGTGCGCGTCGTGCGCGGCGGGCAGGTGCAGGAGCTACAGGTCATGATTGGGGAGCGCGAATAGCGTGGCGGGCGTATTGGAGCAGTTGAACGCGGCGCTCGCCGAGGTGTGCGACCGGGTGTGCGCCAGCGTGGTTCAGGTGCGCGACGAATCGCGCGGGGCGGGTGCGGGCACGATCTGGCACGCAGAAGGCTTGATCGTGACTAACGCACACGTCGTCCATCAGGGACCGCTCAAGGTGGCGCTCTCCGACGGGCGCGTCCTCGATGCCAAGCTGCTGGCGCGCGACGAGCAGCACGATCTGGCGGCGCTGGCGGTCGAAGCCAGCGACCTGCCGACCATCGAACTGGGCAGCGCGCGGCGGATGCATCCGGGGCAGTGGGTGATGGCGCTGGGGCATCCCTGGGGCGTCGCTAACGCCGTAACCGAGGGCGTCCTGATCGGCGTCGGTCGCCAGCTTCCCGAACTGCCACTTGCCAGCCAGGATTGGGTCGTCGCCGACCTGCACCTGCGCCCCGGCAATTCCGGCGGACCACTGGTCGATGCGCATGGTCGGCTGATCGGCGTCAACACGCTGATGAACAGCCCCGGCGTGGGCGTCGCCGTCTCGGTCGAAGCGGTGAAGGAGTTCCTCCGGCGCACGCTCGGCACGACTGTCGCAGAAGCAGTCGCGCCTGCCGCGTCGGAGATGGTCTAGGCATTTCCTGTAGAGTGATGAACGATGTGCTGCGAAGCGGCGGGGGAAACCTCGCCGCTTTTGCGTTGCGCGTCAGTCGCCCGGCGAAAATTCCTGATCGCGGAACGCTTCCAGCGAGCGCAGATAGGCATTTATCGTCCGCTTGAGGTGGGCGATGACCTGCTGTTGGCGTACGTCGCCGCTCGACACCCCCAGCGGAATCAGCCCGCGCATTGTGTAAACCACAATCGTCGCATACAGCTCGGCGTCGGCAGGATCGAGCGCGTCGACTTCAGTCATGAAGCGGTCGCTCACCCGCACTATGATCAGCGTGCACATCGAGTCGGCGATGCTGCTCAGCGCGCCCGAATCCCGCGATGCGCTGAACATCGCCTGAAATGCCGGATGCGCCAGGTAAAACTCGGCGATCCGGTCGATCAGGGCTTCGAGCGCGTCCTGAAGCGGCGCGTCGTCACCGCTGAACATGATGTCGAGCAATTGAGTGAGCTGTGATTCATAACGGCGTGCGAGAGCGTCGAGAATGGCGTGCTTATTGGGGAAAAACTGGTAGAGCGAGCCAATAGAAGTGTTTGCTCGTATTGCGATGGCGTTAGTTGTAGCTGCTTCGTAACCGATTTCGGCGAAGACCTCGGCTGCTGCATCGAGGATTTGGGCTACTCGGCGCTGACCCCGTGCCTGCTGGGGCGTGCGCCTCATACGGCTTTCGTGTGTCATGCTACAACTCAGCGCTATTCAATTGACAGGACGAAGGTTGTCGAATTGCTCTCCCGGAGAGACGGCTCTCCATAAAACAGAAACGACGGGCTATATTAAGGGGACATTATACTCGCGTGAGTATTGCACGCAAACGTCTCCTGTCCGAGCGTGTTCGCCTGGCGCAACTGCCTCGGCGACGGTACTTCGAGCCACCCGTCGACTGCTGCTGGTTGTTGACGTAATAAACAACTTAATGATACCACGACTTGAATAAATTACAAGTGTTATTTTACTGATGAACCAGAGGGCTGAAGGACACCCGTATGCTGGGTGTCCTTCGGCAGAGATGAACTACTGTCCAGCGCTCACCGTCAGCCGGTAGCCGCCGGTCGTGTAGCCGCCCTGATCGCTTTCGCGGCTGACGACGATCTGGTACGCTCCCGTTCCGGGGATGCTGTAATTCGTGATCTCGGCGCGGTCGCGCGTGGCGGGTGGGTAGGCGCTGGTCAACTGCTGCCCGTTCGCATCCCGGATGTAGATCAGCGGCGACAGCGTGCCGTCGGTGCGCTCAACCGTCACGTTGATGCTGCCGCCCGCCTCGCTGTTGAAGGGTCCACACGTTCTGCCACTTCGCGCCGGTAATTTCCCCCTCGACCGGAGTGCCGAGCGTGACTTCACCGACCGGCTCGGCGAGCGCGGGGCTGTCCACGCCTGTGCCATCCACGGTGACCGTCAGGGCGTATGCGCCGCTGGTTGCGCCGGTCTGCCCCTGCTCGCGGCTGACGCGCACGATGTACCTGCCTGCCCCGGCGAGCTGATAGCGGTCGATGCTGGCGGCGTCGCCCGTGCGCTCGACGTAGCCATGATTGATCTCCTGACCGCTGCCGCCGAGCAGGATCACCTCCGGTCGCAGGTCGCCGTCGCTGCGCTGCACGCTCAACGTGATCGTATCCCCGGCGTTAGTCGTCAGATCCCAGTCCTGATACCACTGGTCGCTGGTGATGCTGCCGGAGAGCAGCTGATCGTAGGTGACGGTTCCCTGCGTGCCTTCCAGCAGCGGGCTGCCTTCGCCCGCGCCGACCAGCGTCACGGTCAGCTCGTATGTGCCCAGCGTGACCCCGGTCTGGTCGCCATCCCGGCTGACCGCAATCGTGTACTGTCCGGCAGCGGGCAGCGACACGCGCCCGGTATCGGCAAACGTATCCTGATTGTAGGCGGTGCTGATCGACAGATTGTTGGCGTCCAGCACCTGTACGACCGGCGCGAGCGTGCCGCCCGTGCGCCGGATGCTGATGTCAATGGCGTCCGCCGCCTGCGCGTTGAGCGTGTACAGGTGTCGCCAGTGGGTCGCGGTGATTTCGCCGTCGACGGGTGTGTCGTACTGCGCTTCACCAATTACGAACTGATTGTTGGGGTTGTCCTCCGCCGTGCCTAGCGGGGTGACTTCCAGCGAGTAGCTGCCTTTCGTCTCGCCGGTCTCGCCATTATAGCGCGTCACCCGGACGGTGTACGTCCCGGCGGCGGGCAGCGTGAAGTCGTCGATCTGCGCGGCGGCGTAGGTGTAATCCGAGCCATAGCTCTGGGCGATGTTCCCGCCATTGGCGTCGAGGATGTAGACATCCGGGATCAGGTTGCCGTCGGTGCGCACGACCCGCACCATCAGCCGATCCGCCGACGCGGTGCTGAGCGTCCAGTCCTCCTGAAATTTCACGCCGCTGATCGTGCCCTGCACGGGCGTGCCGTAGCTGAGCGCAGTCGACTGCGCGGGCGCTTCTTCGGTCGTATCCTGCGCCCGCGCCAGTTCCTGGCGTGCCCCGACGAGGAGCAGGGTAAGCAATAGACTGATCACAACAACAGACTGTCGTCTCACGATGGTCACCTCAGTTTTCACAATATCGACGCTCTGAATCCTAGCACCATTTCGCCGGGCGGGGTGCTTTCATACTGTCTAATGAGTCGCAGGAATGGGGCAAAAAGGGGCGGGCGTACATGCAGATGTACCCCCGCCCCAATGAAGGCGTTCGGTTGTGCTTGCGCAGGATTACCCCGTCGTTTTCATCCCGGCGGCGATGCCGTTGACGCTCGCCAGCACCGCGTCGAGCAGGGCGTCATGCTCGTCCGTGCCGGGCGGCAGCGGGCGCAGCCGTTGCAGCAGCGACACCTGAATGTAGTTGAGCGGGTCGACATACGGGTTGCGCCGCTCAATCGAAAGCTGCATCACCGGCGTGTGCTCCAGCAGCTCTTTCTGCCCCATGATCGCGCAAATCTGGCGGCTGGCGCGGGCGTGCTCGTCATGCATCTGCGTGTAAATCTGGTCGCGGACGTGCGGGTCGGCGACCAGCCCGGCGTACAGCCCGGCGATTGCCATGTCCGCTTTGGCGATGTCCAGCTCCACGTTTTCGATCAGCGCATTGAAGAACTGCCACTCGCGGTACATCTGACGCAGCAGGTCGAGACCGTCGCCATCGGCGCAGAACGATTCCAGCGCCGTGCCGACGCCGTACCAGCTTGGGATGATCGCCCGGCTCTGCATCCACGAGAACATCCAGGGGATGGCGCGGATCGATTCGAAGCCGCCTTTGCTGCGCTTCGCCGGGCGGCTGCCGATGGGCAGGCGCGCCAGCTCGTTGATCGGCGTCGCCTGATACCAGTAATCGAGGAAGCCCGGTGTCTCGTAGACGAAGCTGCGGTAGGTCGTCTCGCTGGTGTCGGACAGGCGCGTCATCGCCTCGCGCCATTCCGGGCGTACCTCGACCTTCGAGGGCGCGCCCAGCGCCATCAGCACGGCGTTCATCACCTGGTTGAGATGGCGCCGGGCGATTTCCTCGTTGCCGTAGCGGTAGGCGATCACTTCGCCCTGCTCGGTGATCTTGATCGGTCCCTGAAAGGCGTTCGACGGCTGCGACAGGATCGCCCGGTTGGTCGGACCGCCGCCGCGCCCGATGCTGCCGCCGCGCCCGTGAAACAGCTCCAGCTTGACGCCGTGCTGGACGCACACGTCGGCGAGCGCCTGCTGCGCCGTGTACAGATTCCAGTTGGACGAGAAGTAGCCGCCGTCCTTGTTGCTGTCGGAGTAGCCGAGCATGATCTGCTGGCGCATCCCACGCTTTTCGAGATGCTTATGGTATTCCGGGTTGGCGAACAGCACTTCCATGATCGCCGCCGCGCCGCGCAGGTCGTCAATCGTCTCGAACAGCGGCACCAGATCGACTGAATCCTGCACGCCGACCTCGCGGGCGAACAGCAGCATCGTCAGGGTGTCGCTTGGCGCGGCGCTCATGCTGGCGATCACGCTGTCGATCACCACGCTGCCGTACTGCCGGTGCGCCCGCGCGATCATGCGCCAGGTCGCAATCACGCGGTTGGTGGTCTCCGAGAACAGCGGCTCGATAGGGAAGAACGGGCGCGGGTTGGTGATCTCGCGCGTCAGCAGCGCCTGTTTCGCTTCCTCCGAGAGCGCCGCGTAATTGTCGACCTGCCCGTAATAATGCAGCAGCTCGGCGAGCGTCGAGCGATGCAGGCGCGCGTCCTCGCGGATGTCGAGCGGGACGAGGTGCAGCCCGAACAGCCGCACTTTTTCGATCAGCCGCCGGAGCGTCCCGCTGGCGACAAATGCACCGTGATTCGCCTTCAGGCTGTCCTGCACGACGAGCAGATCGTCGAGCAGGTCGTAATGCGTGACGTATTCGTCGCGGGCGAGCCTGTCGCGGATCGCGCCCATCATCAACCGGTACAACTCGTCGGGCGATTCGTCGGGCACGATGCTGCTCTGCACCCGCTGGATCAGCTCGGTCGACACGTCGATCTCGGAGGTCGACTGGGTGAGATGTTCGCTCAGAAAGGTGATCTCGCTCAGGTACACCTGACGCGCCGCCTGGCGCAGCGTTCGCAGCGAGTCGAGCGTCACGTCGGCGGTCACGTTGGGGTTGCCGTCGCGGTCGCCGCCGATCCACGAGGCGAATTGCAGGATCGGCGGAAGCTGCGACCAGTCGCCGTCCGGGTAATGCTGTTCGAGCGTGAAGCGCAGCTCGTCGTAGATGTCGAGGATCACGTCCATGATCACCGAGGTGATGAAATACAAGCCGAAGTCGACCTCGTCCTCGACTTTCGGGCGCGAGGCGCGCGTCGGGCGCGTCTGCCACAGTTCCTCGATTTCCTCGCATACGCTGGTTTCGAGTTCGCGCTGCTCGCGGGGCAGCAGCCGCTGACCATCTTTCCAGGCGATCATGCGGGCGATCTGGCGCAGCTTGATCAGCACCTCTTTGCGCTTGGCTTCCGATGGATGCGCGGTCATCACCAGCCGCACGCGCAGATGATCGAGCAGGCTGCGCATATGCCCGGCGTCGACGCCCGCCGCCCGAAGGCTGGCGATGGCGCTGGCGATGGACTCCGACAGCCCGCCTTTGGCTTCGCGGCTGCGCAGCACCCGGATGCGCTGCTGATCCTCGGCGATATTGATCAACTGGAAATAATTGCTGAAGGCTTTGGTCAGCACGTTGAGCGACTCGACATTAAGCTGGTCGATGGTCGCGCGCAGCGCTTCCTCGGCGTCGGCGTCGCCCTTGCGCCGGTCTTTGGCTTCGGCGCGCACCTGCTCGACAAGCTGGAACGCTTCTTCGCCGTGCTGCTCGCGGATGACGACGCCGAGTAGTCCGCCGAGCATCCGAATGTCGGCGCTCAGCGCGCTGGTCAGATCGCTTTCCTGCATGATTATCGCCTCTTGGTCTCCCGCCGGGAGATGATAACGCAGCAGCCGAACCACCATCAACTGGCAAGTCGTACAGAACGGCGTCGACGCGCCCTACGCAATCCTGACAAGCACGCATGTGCTTGACGGCTGACGCTCCGTTTCTTATAGTCAAGTGAGCCGAGTAGGGAGGGGCATCATGCGCACAGCCTGGTTCAAATCGTGGGGATGGATTTATCGCCCAGTATCGTGGCAGGGCGTCGTGCTGATCGTGCTGGCGCTGCTTTTCTGCGTGCAGGTGTTCGTCGCCGTCGACCGCAGCTCGCATTCGGTCACGGACACGCTCTACGGCGTTTTCCCATACTTGGTTTGCAGTCTGGGTTTGCTCAACTGGATCGCCGGGAAAGCCAGCCGCTGACTCGTCCCGCGCACCTATCCTGTTGGCGTGCAACAGGCGCTACAATAGGGTCATCGTTACCGACGTGCCAATTACAGATTGCCTGCGAGGTCGTTCATGAACCGGATCGTGTTCGCGCTGCTGGGGATCGTGCTGCTGATCGCCGTGCCCGTGCTGGGGCAGGGTGATCCCGGCTTGACCGCCGCCGACGCGCTGCTGCTCGCCGCCGGAGCAGCCTCGCTCGACAGCTTCGCCTTCGACTACACCGCCCATTATGCTGACGATCTCGACACGCTCGCCTTCGCCGCTGATTTCAGCGGATCGGGCATCGTGGATCGCGCCGCGCCCGCCGTTGGCGCCTCGATTGCCGGGCAGTTGACGCTCGGAACGGCGCAGACGATCCCGCTCGATACTGAGCTTCGCTGGGTGGGGGATTCGCTGTATCTGAAGCTGCCCGACGGCTGGCAGGTGCTCGAAAATGCGTCCGGCGCGCTTGCCGACCGCATCGGCGAATACACCGGGTTGGCGGTCGATCCGGCGCGGCTGGCGGCGTGGGATGTTCTCGGCATCGACGGGCTGGACGACCTGCTGGCGACCATTGGTAGCGCCGATCCCTCTCCATTCGTGACTGTGCAGCGAGTGGATGACGAAGGCGACACCGCCCACTTTGAGATGAGCGCCGACCTGCACGCCTGTTCGACAGCGCTGCCTTCGCCGACGGCATCGTCGCCTTCGGTCAGGCGCAGGGATCCGATCTGATCATCCACACCCGCGACGAAGTCGCCGACATGCTGCGCGCGAATAATCAGGCGGTGAACCCGGCAACGCTGTCCGTCGACGCTTACGTCGGATTGGACGATCACCTGCTGCACCGGGTCGCCGTCCATCTGGACATGCAGATCGATCCGTCGGCAGCCGGGTACGCCGATGCGCCGTTCACCGTCACCGCCGCGTTCGACGCGACTCTGCGCGACCAGAACCAGCCGCAGACCGTTGCCGCGCCCGACGACGCGGCGGTCGTCACCGTGTTCGCCATGCCGCTGCCTGAGCCTCAGCCGCCCGGCGACGGACGACCCAGATTCTGTACGTCAGGTCGCTGGACGAAGGTGCGAGTAATTCGTATGCGGTCGATCTGCAAGCCGGGGATACGGTCACGGTCACCGCGCGCCGCCTGTCGCTCGAATTCGACCCGCTGATCACGCTGCTTGCGCCCGGCGGTGATGCGCTCGCCGAGAACGACGATCACGACGCGCCGATATTCGCCGCCGCCGACTACGACGCCCAGATCGCCGATTTCTCCGTCACCGAAAGCGGGCAGTATCAGATCGACGTGACCGATTCCTACGGCGGGGCGGGCAGCTACCTGCTGACGATCAGCGTGCGGCGGTGATGTAAGTGGCGCATGTTTATGACGATTATTGTAGGGGCGAACCTGCGTGTTCGCCCGGATAATCACCAACTGCGGCTGGGCAGGCACACGGGTCTGCCCCTGCACATTCCGTTTCTTGAGGCGGACGCCACTTGCTTCTGGGGATCGTCAGTGATATAGTAACGTTTAGTCCGGTGGCGTGATTGCAGCCTTGGACACCAATTGCATACTCATCAAGAGCGGTGGAGGGTTCGGCCCTGTGAAACCGCGGCAACCCCCGGAGCGCCGGGACGGTGCCAATTCCGACAGAGTGTAAACTCTGGCAGATGAGCGGTGAAGCCTGAACCCCAACGCCTCTCCTGCCGGAGAGGTGTTTTTGTTTTCATGGAGGAATCGAAGGAATGACACAGCTACGCCCGGAACTCGCCAGCACGACTTTCATGTCGTCGCCGAGCTACTTCTTCACGTCCGAATCGGTGTCCGAAGGACATCCTGACAAGATGTGCGACCAGGTATCCGACGCGGTGCTCGACGCGATCATCGCCGCCGACCCCAACGCCCGCGTCGCCTGCGAGAGCGCCACCACTACCGGCATCGTCTTTGTCTTTGGCGAGATCACCACGAATACCTACGTCGACATCGAGAAGATCGTCCGCGAAACCGTGCAGGGCATCGGCTATACGCGCGGCAAATACGGCTTCGACAGCGAGACCTGCGGCGTGATGGTGTCGATCAAGGAACAGTCGAGCGACATCGCGCAGGGTGTCGATCACGCGCTCGAAGAACGCGAAGGGCACATGACCGATGCGCAGATCGAGGCGCAGGGCGCGGGCGACCAGGGCATGATGATCGGCTTTGCCTGCAACGAGACGCCGGAGCTGATGCCGCTGACGATCTCGCTGGCGCACAAGCTGACCCGCCGCCTCGCCGAAGCGCGCAAGGCGGGCGAAATCACGTGGCTGCGCCCGGACGCCAAGAGCCAGGTGACGGTCGAATACGCTTACGGCAAGCCGAAGCGCGTCGATACGGTCGTCATTTCGACCCAGCACTCGCCGGATGTCGACAACGAGACGATTCGCCGCACCATCATCGATCAGGTGATCAAACGGGTCGTGCCTGCGGAGTATCTGGACGAGAATACGCGCATCTTCGTCAACCCGACCGGGCGCTTCGTCACCGGCGGTCCGCTCGGCGACGCCGGGCTGACCGGGCGCAAGATCATCGTCGACACCTACGGCGGCGTCGCCCGGCACGGCGGCGGCGCGTTCTCCGGCAAAGACCCGACGAAGGTCGACCGCAGCGCCGCGTACATGGCGCGCTATATCGCCAAGAACGTCGTGGCGGCGGGGCTGGCGACGCGCTTCGAGCTTCAGGTTTCCATGCCATCGGCGTCGCGCAGCCGACTTCGCTGGCAGTCGAGACCTTCGGCACGGGCGCGCTGCCCGATGACCAGATCGAGGCGCTGATTTGCAAGCACTTTGACATGCGCCCGGCGGCGATCATCCGCGACCTGAATCTGCGCCGCCCGATCTACAAACAGGTGGCAGCCTACGGGCACTTCGGGCGCGACGATCTGGATGTGTCGTGGGAGAAAACCGACAAAGCCGACCTGCTGCGCCGGGAAGCCGGACTGTAAAACAACCCCGGACGTGATTTGTAGGGGCAGACCGATGTCTGCCCGTGTAGTCGTAAATTATAGGGGCGAACACACAGGTTCGCCCCTACACAATTCCCCCCCAAATTGCCGGGCAAACCCTGCCGTTCCTTTGTTCGCGCTGGGCGAATCGCGGGTGTATAGTGTCCCTAAGCGAGTACAGCCGAGGAACCGAATATGCGCGCGCTCAGGGCATCTGGCAGAGTCTTTAAGAACTTCATGATCGTGTTCTCGTTCGTGGTCAATCTGCTGCTGGTGCTGGTCGTGCTGGCGCTGGTGTTGTTCATCTTCGACATCAAGAACAACGTCGTGACGCCGCTGGTCGCCGGGCTGCACAGCAGCTTCGTCGGGCTGGACGAGGCGACGATTGACTGGACGATTCCGGTGCGCGACACCATCCCGGTGAAGTTCGATCTGCCGCTCAACCAGACGACCGTCGTCACCCTGACGCAGCCTGTGCCGCTCGCCGTCGGCGCGACCATCAACCTGCCCGGCGTCGGGCAGTTGAACAATGCCCAGGTGTACCTGCAATTGCCCGCCGGGCTGGAACTGCCCGTCCAGCTCAACCTGACCGTTCCCGTCGACCAGCAGCTCGACGTGGCGCTCGACGTGCGCGCCGTCATCCCGCTCAGCCAGACGCAGCTACATGACCCGCTCAACAACCTGCGGGTGATTTTCGAGCCGCTGGCGCGCGCGCTCTACAACCTGCCCGACAACTTCGGCGAAGCCGGACAGATGGTCGGTGACCTGTTCGCCGGGCGCGGCGTCGATCTGCTCGCGGAAAACGACTACTCGCGCGATCCCTGGTTTGGCTTTTCGCGCACGGCGGGCTATGGCTATCGCTATGCTCACGAGCCGGTCGCACCAGAGAACCGCCCGGTGGAGACCGGGCTGGTGGTCGAGGGCGGCATCCCGTCGCTGGATGAGCAGCTTCGCCCGGACATCTACCAGCAGGGCGGTCCGGCGGCGGTCAACACCCGCGCCGAAGAAGGGCTCCCGCCCGACATCCCGCGCTACAGCTACGACGGCTCGTATGCCGATTACGCCGCCTCGGACATCGACATGGGTATTTCCGCCGCACCTAACGATCTCGGCATCCTGCCGACACCTGCACCCGGCGGATAACGGGCAATCCGGCGGAATCGATAGGGCACAGGGGCGTTCCGTCGAAGGCGGGACGCCTATTTTTTAGTTCGCGCGCATGGACGGCGCAAGGTTTGAATGATAAATTTCTGTTGAGAGTTTGGACTGGCGTCTGTTCAGCGCGCAACTAATGCGCGATACTGTTGTTACTGATTTCACCTAAAGAGTTTGTCCGAGTTCGAGATGTCGCAACCGGAATCGCGTCCACCCATTTGTGATTACGAAGGCTCGAATTACCGCACCGAGTTCTGGGAGAGTCGCGGGCGCGACTATGAGGATCGGGTCGAGCGCATGGCGCTGGAGCGCCTGCTGCCGCTCGGCGGGCGGCGGATGCTGGAAGTCGGCGCGGGCTTCGGTCGCCTGACCAACGAGTACGACGCTTTCGGGCAGGTCGTCCTGCTCGATTATTCGCTGTCGCAGCTGCAGTACGCGCAGGAGCATCTGGGGCGCTCGGCGCGCTACGTCTACGTCGCCGCCGACGCTTACCATCTGCCGTTTCACCCCGGCGTGTTCGACGCGGTGACGATGGTGCGCGTCATCCACCACATGGCGCACGTCGACTCGGTGCTGGCGCAGGTGCGCCGCGCGCTCGTGCCCAACGGCGTGTTCATCCTGGAGCACGCCAACAAGCGCAACCTCAAGGCGATGGCGCGCTACCTGCTCAAGCGGCAGGACTGGAATCCCTACGAACTCGCGCCCGTCGAGTTCGTCGAGCTGAATTTCGACTTTCACCCCGAATATATCCGCCGCGAGCTGGTGCGGGCGGGCTTCGCCATTCAGATGCGGCTGCCGGTCTCGCTGTTCCGCGTCGAGCAGTTGAAGGAAAACGTGTCGGTTGACCTGCTGGCGCAGCTTGACGGTTTGTTCCAGTCAAGCGGGCTGCTGGTCACGCCGAGCGTGTTCGTGCGCAGCGTCGCCGTCGGCAGCACGCCGAATAATCTTGGGCGCGACGTGCTGTTCGCCTGCCCGGAATGCGGCGGCGACCTCGTCCGGCGCGGCGATACCATCACCTGCCTGCGCGACGGGCTGCGCTGGGCGATCCGCGACGGCATCTACGACTTCAAAGCGCCGCTCGAAGGCGACGATTGATGCTCGCCAGCAATCCGCAAGCGTAAATCATCATGACCTTCAGTCAGACCAACCGGATGCTGGGCTACCCGGACGACGCGCGCCTGCTGATCATCAACGCCGACGATTTTGGCATGTACCACGCGATCAACGCCGCGATTCTGCGCGCGCTCCAGCAGGGTGTCGTCCGTTCGACGAGCCTGATGGTTCCGTGCCCGCTGGCGCTGCACGCCATACAGCTATTGAAGCAGAATCCTGATATTCCCTTCGCCGTTCACCTGACCATCATTCGTGATTACGCCCACTGGAACTGGCGACCGGTCACCTGCGGCGAAAAAGTGCCGACGCTGGTCGACGAGACGGGCGCTTTCTACCTGTTTGACCGCATGGGCGAATTGCTGGCGCGGGCGAAGCTTGACGAACTGGAAGTCGAGTTCAGGGCGCAGATCGACGCGGTGCTGGCTGCCGGGCTGAAGCCGACGCATCTCGACTGGCACGCCCTGCGTTTCGGCGCTCGGACGGATATATTCGATCTGATGCTGCGCCTGGCGCGCGAATACGGGCTGGCGATGCGCGTCATCGGGCAGTCATATATCGAGCAGGTGCGGAATCTGGGCTTGCCCGCCAGCGATTACATGATGCTGGACAGCATGTCGCTGCCCACAGACGGCAAATCGGCACGGTATGCCCAACTCCTGCGCGAGCTTCCCGCCGGACTCAGCGAGTGGGCGGTGCATCCCGCGCTCGGCAACGAGGAGGCGCAAGCCGTCGACCCGGCACTCTGGGCGATACGACAGGCGGATTTTGAGTTTGTGACTTCGCCGGAAGCGCGCGCGATCATCGAGCGGGAAGGGATTATTCTGCTCGACTACCGACCATTGCAAGCGGTGTGGCAGGGCAAGCCGCCGCACGGTTAACTTCTCGGTCTGCCTGCTAACTGATTAATCCATTCGACCGCGTTCTCGATGCCTTGTTCGGCGCGGATCTGCTCGCCTAGCCGGGCGGCGCTGTTGCGCTGCCGCGCATCCGTGACCAGCCCGTGAATCCCCGCCGCCAGCCTATCGACCGTCAGCGTATGGCGCGTCACCGGCTTGACGCCGACGCCTAACTCGTAAACGCGCCGCGCCCAGTAGGGCTGGTCGCCCAGGTGGGGGATGACCATCGTCGGCTTGCCCGCGCGCAGCCCGGCGGCGGTCGTGCCCGCGCCGCC
>JAXLWE010000033.1:0-64598 GCA_046328655.1 Anaerolineae bacterium
TTGATCCTGTCGCTGATCACAACCGTAATCAGCGGCATTTTCGCTGTGATGGTGCTGACGCGCTGGCGTCACGCCGTCAAGGAAGGCAAGCAGCGCCCGCACCTGCGCGCCTGGGGCATCGGGCTGGCGCTGTACTGCCTGGGGTCGCTCAGCCAGGTCATTCTGTGCTTCGTGTGGAGTTCGCCGGTGTTCATGCTCTGGTACTGGTGCGGCGCGCTGGCGACCGCGCCCTGGCTGGGGCAGGGGACGGTCTACCTGCTGGTGCGGCGCGGCAATATCGCCCGCAACATCGAGATGGCGCTGCTGCTGGTCTGCGTGATGACGCTGCCCTGGGCGCTGCTGCTCACGCCGACCAATGGCGCGGCATGGCAGCCGGGTCTCGACATGACCGCCATCACCAGCGACGTACTTCAGAAGGGCGGCGTGCGCGCCTTCGTGCCGGTCATGAACGTGTGGGGCACGATTGAGCTGGTCGGCGGCGCGATCTATTCGGCGGTGCTGTTCCGGCGCAAGCAGGTGCTGCGCAGTCGCATGGTCGGCAACTGGCTGATCGCGGCGGGCGGGCTGCTCCCGGCTCTCGGCGGCTCGCTGGTGCGCCTGAACCTGACCCAGTTCAACTATATCGGCATCATGCTCGGCGTGATCCTGATCTTCGTCGGCTATTTGCAGACCGCCAATTCGCCCGACGACGCCCGGACGACCTCGCACCGCGCCGCCGCTGGCGGGACTGCGGGGCATTGATGGATCAGCTTTATCCGCTGCTGCACACGGCGCATTACTGGCTCAGCCGCGCCGGGATCGTCATCGGGCTGGTCATGCTGGTGACGGCGATCACCATCGGGTTGATCCGGCACGGCGACGTAACTCAATGGTTTCGACGCGGCGCGTATGCCGTCACCGCCTTCATCGGCGTCGAGTTCGTCATCGGCTTGACCATGTATCTGTCGGGCGGGCGACCGCACGAGGATGTCCACCTGATCTACGGCGTGGGCGCGCTGCTGTCGCTGCCATTCTTCATCTTCGTCGAGACGACGGCGAAGAAACGCCCGGCGATGGGCAGCTATATCTGGGCGTTCGCGCTGATGGTGGCGATCTTCCTGCGCAGCATCATGACGGGCGCGGCGGGCTGAAGCCGCATCAGTCCACCCGCCATTGACACGGCTGTCAAACCCCTATAGCGTTAGCAGCAGTGCATGGCGAAGCGACAAGCCGTTTCGCAAGGGCGCAGAGCCATCTGCGCCCCCGCGTTGGAGTTGTAATGGGCATTCCCTTACCGCGCACCCGGCTGTTCTGGTCAGTCTCGCTGGGGCATTTCACCGTCGACATGTTCAGCGCTGCCGTCGCGGTGATCCTCGCCTTCCTGAGCGGGCACCTGCTCTCGATGACCAATACCGAAATCGGCTTCGCGCTCAGCGGCTACCAGTTGACCAGCGCCATCAGCCAGCCGTTGTGCGGCTGGATCGCCGACCGAACTGGCGGGCGCTGGCTCGGCGCGGGCGGCGTCGCGTGGACGGTGTTCATGATCCTGCTGGCGCTGCTGGCTGCGACCGTGACCCACTCGTATGCGCTGATGGTCATCCCGCTGGTGCTGGCGGCGCTCGGCAGCGGGGCGTTTCACCCGGTCGGCGCGATGCACGCCGCGCACGCCGAGACCGGGCGCATGACCAACCTGTCGCTGTTCTTTTTCATGGGGCAGCTTGGCGGCGCGGTCGGTCCGGTGCTGGCCGGTTTCCTGCTCGACCAGACCGCGTCGCGCAACGCCCTGTTCACGGCTGCGCTCGGTCCGACCTTCAGCGGGCGGCTGGTCGAAAACGGCTCGGTCGCGCCGCTGTTTCTGCTCGGCTTGGTCGCCATCCCCGGCGTGGCGCTGATGTCGCTGGTGATCCCCGGCGCTGCCGCGCACCGCGCCTTGCACGGGCATCCCGCCAGCGCGGGCGCATCACGCCGCTTGATCAATCTCGCGCCGCTGCTGGTGCTGGCGGTCGTGATCCTGCTGCGCGGGCTGATCAATCCCGGCTTGGTCTCGTTTCTGCCACGCCTGTTTCAGCTTCGCGGCTGGTCTGCCGCCGAATACGGGCTGGTGACGAGCATGTACTGGCTGGGTGGGGCGCTGATGGGCGTGATCTTTGGGCAGTTTGGCGACCGCTTCGGCAGCCGCCTGCTGATCGTAGCGAGTATGCTGCTGGCGGCTCCGGCGGTCTTTGGGCTGACGATCAGCGACGGCGTGATCAGCTTCGCGCTGGCGCTGGCGGTGGGCGCGTTCAGCGGCGGCTCGCACAGCATCATCGTGGCGCTGACGCAGAAACTGATGCCGACCGGCAAGGGGCTGGCATCTGGCGCGGCGCTCGGCTTCATCTTCGGCACGGGCGCGCTCGGCGTGCTGGTGATCGGCGCGCTCGCCGACCGCTTCGGGCTGGACTTCGCCTTTCAGGTCGTCGCCGTCGTCGGCGTGATCACTGGCTTGCTGGCGTTCCTGCTCCCGGCGGATCGTCCGGCGCGCGTGGCTGTGTCGACCGTCGTCGAGGAGCCGCTGACCGTCTAGCGGTGGTCGTGCCGCCGCCCCCACACGCTGCTGCCGACGAAGATGAACAGCACCCCGGCGAGGATCGCTGCGAAAACGAGCTGCATCTGGCTGACCGGCTCCAGCGTGAGCAGCAGGATTATCCCCAGCGCTAAGAGAGTGACTGTCTCGACCGGCTCGATGTTCTGAAACGGATTCTTGAACATACGCCACCTCCTCACCCTGACCGTAGCACGTTTGCCCGCCTGAGTCACGGGGCGGCAGTCACGATTCGCCGATGACAGCCCTCCCGTTCGCCCCGTGATGCAAATGGTGATAAAATGCAAACGATTGGGGGAAAAATGGCGCAGATATTCATCAGCTACAGCAAGCACAATATCGACTTCGCCCGGCACTTGCGCGCGCAGCTTCAGGGCGCGGGCTTCGAGGTCTGGATGGACGAGATTCGCCTGTCCACCAGCCAGCACTGGGCGGAAACGCTCGAATCCAACATCACCGGCTGCACCATCTTCATGATCATCCTCTCGCCGGAAGCGAAATCGTCGCAGTGGGTCGCCCGTGAGCTGATGCTGGCGGAGCGGCTGAACAAGCCGATCTTCCCGATCCTGTACAAAGGCGATGTGTGGTGGAATCTCGCCAACATCCAGTACGAAGACATGCGCGAGGGGTCGGGCGACGCCTGGAACGCATGGTCGAATACCTGGGCGCAAGGCCAAGCTGGAAGCCGTGCCGCAGAGCGGGCGCGTCAAGCTCAACAGGGCGACCTCGGCGGCTCCGGCGTCGACGAGACCGACTCGCGCCGCCTGGAAGCCGCCATGCCCGCCGAGACGCAGGCTGCCAGCGACACCGAAGTCTGGGTGAAAATCTCGCTGCCGGATTCGCTGGGGCTGCGCGGCGAACTGCCCGCTGCCGTCCCGTCCGGCGACGTGATCCAGAAGGGCGACGCCCGCGCGACCACGTTCCCGATCCGCTTCCCGGTCGACTCGCAGACCGGGCGGCGCTTGCCCGCCCCGGCGGAACTGCGCGTCATCTGCGGCGACTTCAACATCATCGCCCCCGGCGACCACGCCGATGTGGAAATCCCGGCGGAGACCGACTCGCGCACCGTGATTTTCACACTGGAGCCGAAGCCGGGCGGCAAGACCAGCGGGCGCACCCGTGTCTTTGTCGACCTGATCTACGAGATGAAGATCATCGCCCAGATTTCGGTGTCGACCCAGCTTGTCGAGCGGGTGACGGCGGCTGTGCCCGCCTGGAATCTGAACTCGACCGGAGCGCTGCCGCCTGCCGGAGAAGCGCTGCGCGGTGGCGCAGCCGCCCCGCTGTCTCTGCCGGAGCTTGACGACCTCGACCTGAGCGACGAAACGCTCGATGATATGCTGATCACGGCTGAAGCCAGCCCGGTCGCGCTGATGGACGATTTCCAGACGCAGCCCGCCGAAGCGCAGGCGGTCGTCGGCAGGCGCAGCCGCGCGACCAGCGCGGCGCTGCTGCGCTTTGCGTCGGCGTCGGCGGCGATCCTGCTGGTCTTTTTCGTCGTGGTCATGATCGGCAGGAACAACGCCAGCGTGCCGTCCACCAGCAATGTCAACAGCGTTCCACCCAACGCAACTCAGATCAACACCGATGCCTCCGCGTTCGACGCCACCGAAGCAGTAGCGGCGGCGCGGGCAGATGTCACGGTCGCGCCGTTCGTCAACTGCACGGGGACGCCGGGTACGTCGCTGGTCAGCCTGCTGCAAACCTCCGGCTTGAACGCCAGCCTGCTCCCGGAGGGTATCAACGATCAGAACGTCGCCCGCAGTACCCCCAACACCGGCGTCGTGGTGTGGGGTGCGTGCAGCGGTGACGCGCTCTGGCTGTACGTCGAGCTGCTCAACGCGCTGGGGCGCGAAGCCCTCGACGCGCCGCCGACGATCACGCTGATCGTCCCTGCCGATACGGTCGAGCGGGGTGATTCGTATGCCACTCGTCTCGTCCGCGCCGTGACCGACTATGCGCGCGGCGTCTCCGGCGAAGCACTGGTGCAGACCTTCGACGAGCTGGTGCAGACGGCGATGGACGAGGAAGATGCCGCCGCGCTGCGCACCCTGCGCGACAACAGTATGTCGCTGGAGGATTTGGGACCCGCCGCCACGCCATTTGCCGAGCCGTAGCGCCCGGCGATTCCGCCGCCGCTGCCTGACGGTCGTTATGAGCAACCTTAATCTTTTGACGGTCTGATTCGCCGCGTTTAGTGTTACTCTACATGAAACCGTACATTCAGAAAGTCGTAGCAGAACGCACGTCGGAGGTCAGGTCGTGAGCCGTTGGGAAAATAAATACGTCATCGGTCTCACCGGCAATATCGCGGTTGGCAAGAGCGTGGTGCGCCAGATGCTTCAGCACCTGGGCGCGTACACCATCGACGCCGACGGCTTGTCTCATCAGGCGATGATGCCGGGTGCGCCCGCTTACAAGCCGGTGCTCGACATGTTCGGGCGGTTCCTGCTGGACGAAGAGGGACGCATCAACCGCGCACGGCTGGGCAGCATCGTATTCACCATGCCCGACGCCCTGAATGTCCTCGAAACGATTGTGCATCCGGTCGTCACTCAGGCGGTTAACGCGCTGGTCGCGCGTTCCAAACAGCAGGTCATCGTCATCGAGGCGATTAAGCTGCTGGAAACCGATCTGGCGGGCATGGTCGACGCGATCTGGGTGGTCGACGCTTCGCCGGAGTCGCAGCTCAAGCGGCTGGTTGAAAAGCGCAAGATGACCGAGGACGAGGCTCGCAAGCGCATCTACGCGCAGCGCCCGCAGTCAGATAAGCGCGCCCGCGCCAGCGTGATCATCATGAATGACGGCAACGTCGAGGAGACCTGGAAGCAGGTGCAGGTCGCCTGGAACGACATCCGTCGCAAGATCGGCGAAGCGCCGACCCAGCTTCACATGAAGCCGACGCCGCAGGCGCAGCCGAGCAGCCTGCCGCCGATCCCGCGCCAGCCGCCCGGCACGGGGCAGTTGAACGCCAACCGCAGTCTGGTCGACCCCAAGACCGAGATCATCGTCCGGCGCGGGATGCCCGGCAACGCCGAGACGATTGCCAGCTTCATCTCGCTGGTGACCGGCAAGCAGGTCGCGCGCATGGACATCATGCTGGCGTTCGGGCAGAAAAGCTATCACCTCGCCTATGGCAAGCACGAGCAGGTGATCGCCGTGCTCGGCTGGACGGTCGAGAACCTGATCACCCGCGTCGACGAGCTGTACGTCGCGCCGGATGTGCCCTACAACGAAATCATCCACGGACTGATCAGCGCGATTGAAGATGCATCGCGCGAGCTTCAGAGCGAAGTCAGCTTCGTCGTCCTGCCGAATTCCACCTCGCCGGACATCTTCCAGGCGTTCGTGAAAAGCGGCTATCAACTCCTCAAGCTAAATGAGGTAAAATTCCCGGCATGGCGTGAAGCCGCGCACGAAATGATCTCTGAGAACAACGTGCAGGCGTTCATGAAACAGCTTCGCGCCGACCGGGTGATGAAACCGATTTAGCGAGGAACTCATGGAAACGTTGCGAAATCTACCGCCGGTTCACTGGGCGTCGGTGCATCCGCGCCTGGCAGCCTGGATCGTGCTCGCGCTCGGTATGGTCATTCTGCTGGTGATCGAAGCCCGCGACGTGGGGCTGCTGCCGGGGCAGTGGATCGCGCTGGTGGTGGCGACGGTGCTGGTCGCCGGGGCGTGCATCTGGATCGTCAGTTGGGAGGACAACGACGAGCCGGAAGATTCGGACGAGCCGAAAGACAAGCCAGCGGTGTAATTGATGTTCCGCGTATAATAGTGAACGAAAACGGGCGACCCGACAGGTCGCCCGTTCGATTCCTCGTGACTACTTCTGCTCTCTCAGGTGCGGGTAGAGCAGCACGTCGCGGATCGTGCGCTGGTCGGTCAGCAGCATAGTCAGGCGGTCGACGCCCATGCCGAAGCCGCCGTTGGGCGGCATCCCGTAGCGCATCGCCCGCAGGTAATCCTCGTCCAGCGGCGTCTCGTCGTCGTCGCCCTCGCGGTACAGCTTCGCCATGTCGAGGAAGCGCGCTTCCTGATCGCGCGGGTCGTTCAGCTCGGTGAAGGCGTTGCCCATCTCGAAGCCCGCGATATAGAACTCGAAGCGCTCGACATGCACGTCGTCGTAGCTGACACGCTTGGCGAACGGCGAGATGTCGCGCGGGTAGTCGTAGATGATCGTCGGCTCGATCAGCTTCGGCTCGACGTGCTTGCCGAGCAGATGCTCGACCAGCTTGCCCCATGTCTGACCGGGCGCGATGTCGTCGCCCAGCGTGCGGATCGCCGCTTCGAGCGCAGGCGCAGTCGGGTACTGCATGTAGTCGATGCGCGTCTCGCGCTTGATCGCCTCGCGCATGGTCAGGCGCTTCCAGGGCGGCGCGAAGTCGATCTCATCATCCAGATAGCGCACTTTGGTGCTGCCGGTCACCTGCTCGGCGGTGTAGGCGAGCATATTCTCGGTCAGCTTCATCACGCCGTTGTAGTCGATGTACGCCTTGTAGAACTCCAGCATGGTGAATTCGGTGTTGTGCTTGAAGCTCACGCCCTCGTTGCGGAAGTCGCGCCCGATCTCATACACGCCGTCGTAGCCGCCGACCAGCAGGCGCTTCAGGTACAGCTCGAAGCTGATGCGCAGGTACAAATCCTGATGAAGCTGGTTATGGTGGGTGATGAACGGGCGTGCCGCCGCGCCGCCGTAGACCGGCTGGAGGATCGGCGTCTCAACTTCGAGGAAGCCGTCGTTATCCAGAAAATGGCGCAGCGAGCGGATCACCTGGGCGCGCTTGATGAAGGTGTCACGCACGTCGCGGTTGACGGCAAGGTCGGCGTAGCGCTGGCGATAGCGCGTCTCGGTGTCGCTGAATTCGCCGAACTCGACTACTGTGCCGTCGTCGAGCGTTTTCTGCTTGATCACCGGCAGCGGGCTGAGCGACTTGCTCAGCAGCTTGAACTCGCTCACCCGCACGCTGATCTCGCCCGCCTTGGTGCGCATCATCCTACCGGACGCCTGCACGAAGTCGTCCATGTCGATCAGCTTGTCCTTGACGGCGTTGTAAGCCGCCTCGTCCATGTCGTTGATGCGCAGGAACAATTGCAGGCGCCCTGTCGCGTCCTCAATGTGCAGGAACGAGACTTTGCCCTTGATATTGACGCGCCGAATCCGCCCGCAGACCGTGACCTCGACCGGCGTCTCGGCGGTGGAATCAACGTCGGGGTGCTCGGCTTCGTAAGTCTGGAAAGCGGCAATCGCTTCGGCGTTGGTGTGCGTGCGCTCGACGCGGGCGGGGTAGGCGGGCATGTTCGCCGCTTCCAGCGCGCGCAGCTTGTCGTAGCGCTCCTGTTCCAGTTGGTTCGAGGGCTGCCACATGTCTGGTTCCTTAAGAGTGTTGGGTGTCGAGTGATGAATACTGGGTCAGAAGATTCCTGAAAGCGACGGCTTGCGTTATGCTGTGCCCAGTTTTTGCTGAGCGGTCGGCACTTCTTTTCCCGGTAAAGAAAAGCCCCGATCCGAATCCGGTCGGGGCTTGATCGTCACAAACGGACGTTCGTCTCAGGCAATCGACTTGATGACGAACACGATCTCCCCGGCGGGGGCGTTGACCTTGACCTTCGCGCCCACCTTCGCGCCAAGCAGCGCCTTGCCCAGCGGGCTTTCGATGGAAATCTTGCCCTCGTCCGGGTTGGCTTCCGCCGAGCCGACGAGGTGATAGACCTCTTTGTCGCTGACGCCTTCTTCGACGACTGTCACGCGCGAGCCGAGCGAGACCACGTCCTTCTTGCCGGTCGCTTCGATGACCTGGGCGCTGCTGAGAATTCCTTCGAGGCGCAGAATTTCGCCTTCGACGAACGCCTGCTCGTTCTTGGCGTCCTCGTATTCCGCGTTTTCGCTTAAGTCTCCGCCTTCTTCAAGAGCCTGGCGCAGACGCTCCGCCACTTCCGGGCGGCGAACGTCCTGGAGGAATTTCAGCCGCTCCTCCAGCTTCTTCAGACCCTCTGCGGTTAAATACTGCGGCTGATTGACCATCCTACAGCTCCTTCATTAGTGAAAAAACGCGCCCTAAGTTCAGCGCATCCCACTCTTGCTTATAAATTAGAAAGACACAGCTTCTGCTGTGCCCGGTGGTCACATCGGGAGTATGTGTCGCGTCACTTCAGCGTATGTCGCCTGTACTATAACATGGAACATAGTGAAAGTAAACCTCAATATCACCCGCCTGCCGAGTGACAAATGTCGTAAATTTTGCGCCGTTTCATGCGCCGGACGCTTGACGCGCCGTCATATCAGTCCTATGCTTTATCATAGTGATATATCCAAGTTGGATATAGTGATGGCGGAGCGGCATCGTTCAGCCAAAGCGTCGATGGCGGGGTGATTTATGAAGCGGCAGCGCAGCGTACTGGCTCTGGCTTATCACTGGCTTCTGCGGCTGTATCCCGGCGACTTCCGCCGCGAATACAGCCCGGCACTCGAACAGATCGTGCGCGATTGCGACCGCGCGACCGGCGGCTGGCACAATCGCCTCGCGTTGGGGCTGCGAATACTCGCGGACACTGTGTGGAACGCTGCGCAGTTGCATCTGGAAAGGCAGATGGACATGAAATCGTGGATGAAGATTCTGCTGGTTCTGGCGGGCGGCTTTGTGATCGGCTACGTGGATTATCGCGCCGGGCAAATCCAGGCGACCCTGCTGGTCATCGCGCTGGTTACGCTGCTGCTCGGCTTCGTGGCGCCGAAGCGGGCATGGTTGTGGGCGGTATTGACGCTGTGGTTTCTCGGCGGCGGCATGTGGCTGAGCGCCACGAGCGCGACGCAGCTTTATCTGCCCAAGTACCTGACGATTGCGCTGATCCTGTTCGTTCCGGCGGAATTTGGCGCAGGCATCGGCATGTTCGCCCGCGCCTTCACCGACCGCCACTACGCGGCGAGACCGTCGTAACGGTCGTCAGTTCGCCGCCAGCGTGAAGCTGAAGGTGCTGCCCATGCTCGGCTCGCCGGAGAACAGCAGATCGCTGCCGTGCAGCTCCAGAATCAGCCGGGCGATGTGCAGCCGGAGACCCGTGCCGGGGTTCTGACGGACGAGCGCCTGATGCCGCGCGCGCCAGAACGGTTCGCCGATGTGGAGCATGTCGTCGCTGTTCAGCCCAATGCCGTTGTCGGCGATACTGAACAGTACGTGCGTGCCCAGCGTCTCGGCGCGCACGCGGATCATCCCGCCGAACGGCGTGTAGCGGATGGCGTTGTCGAGCATGTCGGACAGGATTGTGAGGATGAAGCGCCGGTCGCCCACCACCGGTGGAATCGGGTCGTCGGCGTGGATGTTGATGTGATGCTCGCGCTGCTCGGCGTCCTGATTGTGGCGCTGCCACACTTCCGCCAGCACGTCCAGCGGGCTGAACACCGACTGCTCGATGTGCAGGAGTCCCTGCTGCACCAGCCGGATCGTGTCGAGCGATTCGATCAGGCTCAGCGTCGTGGCGGCGTGTTCGTTGATTAGCTTGAGGCAGTCGGCTTGCTCGGTGGTGATGCGACCGAGCCTGCCCGCCCGCATCGCTTCTGCCTGCGCCTGCACGATGTGCAGCGACGGCTTAAGCGCCGCGAACGCTTCCGTCGACAGGTCATCTACCTGCGGGGCAGGCGGAGCGGGCGGGGGAGCCGCCAAAATCTGCTGGTGGAGCGTGTCGTTCTCTTCCTCAAGCTGGCGCAGCAGGGCGATCACGTCGCCCAGCCGGGCGGCGGTCGTGGGCGGCGCTGCTCCCTTCAGTTGAACCAGCGTGCGGAATGCCTGCTCGACCTGCATCAGCTCATCCCCGTCAGCGTGATGGTGAACGTCGTGCCTTTACCCGGCTCGCTTGTAACTGTGATCATACCGCCGAGCAGGTGGATGATCCCATAAGCCACCGGAATCCCCAAGCCGCTGCCCTTGAAGCCGCGCACCGTTTCGTTGTCCGAGCGGAAGTAGATCGTGCCAAGCTGGTTGAGGTCGTCGGGCGTCATGCCGATGCCGTTGTCCTGCACGGTAATGGTCAGCCTGTTGCCTTCGGCGCTGCCGCGCACGATGACTTCGCCGTTTTCCGGGCTGTAGCGCAGCCCGTTTTCGACCAGCTTGTAGATCGCCTTCGCCAGCAGCTCCCCATCGACGTTGAGGATCGGCAAGCCCTGCGGGATGTCGACGGTCAGCTTGCGACCGAGTTCTTCGGTGAGTGGCTGCGCCTGCTTCTCGACCATCATGGCGATATTCTTGAACATGTCCATCTTGAGGTTAGTGCGCAGCGTGCCGCCCTTGATCTTGGCGGTGTCGCTCACGTCGGTGAGCAGGGTTTCCATGCGCCGCGAGTTGGTGCGGATCGTCTCGACACACTGCTTCTGCATGTCGTTCAGTTCGCCCATGCTGCGCAGCATATCGCTGTAGCCGCGAATACTGGTCAGCGGCGTGCGCAGCTCGTGGACGGCGTGCGAGACGAAATACGCCTGCTCCTTGAGCAGTTCTTCGTGACCGGCGCTCGGTGTGGCGCTGGCGTCGGCTTCCGGCTTGGCGGTATCGTCGTCCAGCAGCTTCCTGATCGCCTCAAGCTGCCCCGGCAGCCGCACCGGGATGATCGCGCCTGTATTCGCCGCTTCGATCAGCTCGTTCAGTAAAGTCTGCGCCTGCGCCAGCGTTTCCCGCGTCATCAAGGACTCCTTCACCGGACGACGCGCCAGAGCCTTTCGGCTGGCGTTCCGTCACCTATACTCAGCATATAATCGCGCGACAGCCGCTCCATTTCCACCCAGTCATTCCACAGCACGTGCAGGTGCGACTGGTAGCGGCTCATCGCCTGGAACTTGGCGGCGCAGTCGGCATCGTCCAGCGGAAAAACCTCCGCCTCCAGTTGCAGCGGGGGGAACTGGCTGCCGTAATACGCCATCGCCTGCGGGATCGCCTCGCTGCGCCTCGCCTGCGGAAATTCCTCGTAAAACTTGAGCGCGGGCGCGTCGTTCGCTCCAGTCAGCACCAGCGCCCAGTCGCGCGTCAGCCGGTGATCGACGTGCTCGTCCGCGCCCAGCGGCGCGTAGATCGCGGCGACCTCCGTGAACGGCAAGCGCGTCTGGAACAGGAACAGCCGGGCGTCGTCGCCGTCGTGGATAGTCCCGAACGGGCTGGCGTAATCCGGGTACAGGGCGATCCAGTCGCCATCACCGCTCAGCGTGCCGCGAAATGCGGCTTCCGTCAAGGGCAGGTGATAAACCTGCGCCCGAAGCTGCTGCGCCGCTGCCGCGTCCTCGGCGCGCCGCGCGCGGAACGGGTAGTCGCCGCCGCGCCAGCGCACGCGGATCATGCGCGCGACCGGGCTTTCCGGCAGCGGCTCACGCGGCTCGCCCGCCATCGCCGTGACGATAATCACCCGCTCTCCGCTCCGCACAAGCTGGCACATGACGCCGCCGCAGCTCAGGACGGCATCGTCCAGATGTGGAGACAGGAACAGGTGAACACCCATTACTTACTCTTTCGCCGCAGCGACCGAGAATGTGAAATTGCTTCCCTTGGCGACGTGGCTTTCGACCTGAATATGCCCGCCCATCTGCTCGACCAGATTGATCGTGATGGCGTAGCCGAGACCTGTCCCCGGCTGCGAGCGGGTGTAATCGTCCTCCGCGCGCCAGAACTTCGTGCCCAGCTTCTTGATCGACTCGCGCGTCATGCCGATGCCGGTATCGCTGATGCAGAATTCGACGCGGTCGTCGGCGCGGCGCACCGTCAGGGTGATTGTGCCACCATCCGGCGTATATTTGTAGGCATTGCTGGCAAGATTGGTCAGCACTTGCAGCAGGCGGTAGTAATCGACCCACATCGGCGGCAGGTCGGGTTCGATTTCCTCGACGAACGTGTGCCCGCGCGCCTTGATCTGGGTCATGATGGCGTCGCGCAAGCCCTGAACGACATCCGGCACGTCGACGCGCGTCTCGTTCATGTAGAAATGCCCGCTCTCGATGCGGCTGATGTCCGCCAGGTCGGAGACCAGCATCTCCATGCGCTTGACCGTGTCGCGGATGCGGTTGAGGTAGTTGGTCTGCTGGTCTTGCAGGTTGCCGTCCATCAGCGTCAGGTCGGCATAGCCCAGGATGCTGGTCATCGGCACTTTGAGGTCGTGGGCGACGATGCCGACGAACTCGCTCTTGGCGCGGTCGGCGGCTTGCATCGCCGCGTACAGCCGCGCGTTTTCGATGGCGACGGCTGCCCGCGCCACCAACCGCTCGACCACTTCCTTCTGCTCGTCGCTGAACGCGCCCCGCCGCCGCAGGATGATGACCGCGAACACTTTCTGCTCGCGTCGCACCGGGATGATCAGTACGCCGAAATGACGGCGCTCGTCGTTGATGGCGACGGTTTCGCCGCTTTCGACCACTTCCATCGCCTGCGGGTAGGTCTTTTCGAGGAAGATCGGCAGCGTGTCGTCGATCTCGATTCCGTAGCTGTGCGCCGTCGGGATGTTCTTGCCGTCGATCAAGCCGAAGTAGCCCACGTCGGCGCTGGCGAGCCGCGCTGCCCATTCGAGCGTGTATGCCATCGCCCGCTCGGCATTGAGCGTCTCGTTAAGCTGGAGGTCGATGCGCCGTAGCTGGCGCAGTTCTTCCACGCGCTCGGCGAGCTTCTGGTCGGTGGCGCTGTACAGCCGGGCGTTGTCGATGGAGATGGCGGCTTGCCCGGCGAAAGCGTCGAGCGTCGCCAAATCTTCCGCCTCGAACAAGCCGGTTACGGCGGTGTTGTCGACGTAGATTGCCCCGATCACCCTGCCGCGCACGCGCAGCGGCGTCGCCATGATGCTGCGCAGCGCCTGACCGATGATGCTCTCCTGAACCGAAAAGCGCGGGTCTTCCAGCGCGTTGGTCGTCACGACCGATTCGCCGGTGTCCATCACCTGATTGACAATCGTCCGGCTGTACTGGAACTTGTCGCTGGTCAGAGTCTGGTGGTCGAAGTTGCGCGCCGCCTTGACCTCGACCTGACCGTCGTCGTTGCGCAGCATCAGGAAGCCGCGCTCGGCTTTGGTGAGCTGGATGATCGAATCCATGACCTGATTCAGCACCGTCTGCAAGTCGAGCGACGAGCCGAGCAGCCGGCTGACGTTGTAGAGCGCTTCCAGCCGCTCCTGCTTCTTCAACTGGCGGTGCTCGTGTTCGAGCCGCTCCAGCAGGTCGATCATGCGCCCGACCTGCTTGTCGAGGAAGCTCGCCTCGACGCGCCCGATCTGGAGCTGCGCCCGCAGCAGATTCAGGTTGTGGCGCATTCCGCCCAGTTCGCTATCGTTCACTTGCATGAGGGTTTTGTCGGTCATACGGTGCTCTGATAATAATCACAATACGGTGTCAGCGGACAGGCTTCGCAGCGTGGGCGGCGCGCCTGGCACAGTTCGCGCCCCAGCCGGATCAGGTTGATGTGAAAATTGAAGTAGTCCTCAGGCGGGACAATCGCTTCCATCACCGGGTGCGCGTCGTCGGCGCTGATGCCCTGCGGCAGAAAGCCGATGCGCTGCCCGACGCGGTGGATGTGCGTATCCACCGGGAACGCCGGGCGCATGAAGGCGAAGCACAGCACGATTGCCGCCGTCTTGGGACCGACGCCGTGAAAGCTCGTCAGCCACGCTTTGGCTTCCGGCACGGGCAGGTCGCCCAGAAAGTCGATGTTCAGCTCGCCGCGCTCGGCGTAGATGCGCCGCAGGATTTCCTGAATGCGCGGACCTTTCTGGTTCGCCAGCCCGGCGGGCTTGATCGCCGCGATCACGGCTTCGGTCGGCGCGTTCATCACGTCTTCCCAGGTGGGGAACGCCTGCTTGAGCGCGGCGAACGCCCGGTCGCGGTTGTTGTCGTTGGTGCTCTGGCTCAGCACGCAGTCGATCAATTCGTCCAGCGGCGGCAGGAAGGGACGCCATTCCAGCCGCCCGAACATCTCGTGCAGGGCAGCAGCGACCGGCTCGTACTTCGCCTTGCGGCGCTCGAAATCCGTTACAGTTATCATACTGTGAATACTATCACACCCTTCACGATCTTCCCGTAATCGAGATCGAAAAAAATTCCTAACGACCGACGAGGACGATTTTTCAGGTATGCGGCGGCTTGACGGCTCGATTATAACCCTTAGCCAACGATCAGCGTGCCCAGGTAGCGCCCGTTGGCGACCTGCTCGAATGAGCCATCGCTGACGGTCGCCTTCCAGGTCGTCTGCGTCTGGGGGTCGGTGAACAGGATGGCGCTGTCGTCCTCCGTCCACTGGATGGGGCGCAGCAGCCGGTCGGTTGGCGCACCGAGCGGGCGCTGCGTCAGCGTGAGCAGATCGACCAGCACGATCACGGTCTGCACCGACTGTTGCGCGGTTCCGAAGTTGCTGATCTGCGCCAGCGCGTAGACGGCGCGCTTGCCGTCCGGCGCGATCAGCACGTCGCCGCCCTGCGTGAAGTTGTTGACCGGTGGGAGCGTCGTCTCGCTGGCGTTGCGCAGGTTGCGGATGCGCAGGCTGAAGCCGCTGTCCGCCAGCGTCAGGCGCAGGAAGAAATCCGCGCCGATACCCGCTCCGCAGAAGCAGCCCGGCTCGCCCGGCAGCGCGCTGGTCTCGCCGCTGCTCAGGTCGAGCGCGAACAGCCCGGCGTACTGCCGGAATGGGGTCAGGTCGCCGATGGTGTTGGGCTGGTAATCCATGTACAGCACCGATTCATCCGAGTTGAAGGCGACCGGGTAGGCGCGGATGCCGTCGCGGGGACCGTCCGTGAATACCTGGCGCGTGTTTACGCCGTCGATTCCCGCGACCCAGGTAGTCGTCGTCAGCGCCGACGGATCGCCGCTCGTCTCCGTCCAGGCGATCACCTGCTCGTCGTGCGAAACGCTCCAGTCGACGCGGGTGACACCTTCGCCTGGCTGGACGAACGGATGCGGGCTGAGCCTGCCGTTAGGGTCGGCGACCATCACGCGGCGGCTTGCCTGGTCGAAGAACATGACCGAGCCGTTCACGAGCGTGAAGCGGTCGCCCGTGACGGCGACGTTGTGGGCGTCGCCGGTCATCAGGTCGATGAACGTGAGTTGACTGCCGGATGTGAGAAAGACCTGACGGGCGTCGTCCTGCGCGGCGGCGCGAAAGACCAGCAGGAAGCCGATCAGCGCAAGGGTGATGGCTCTACGCATCGTCGCCGAGCGCAGCCAGCACGCGCGGGAGCGTTTCGCCGGAAGGCGCAGGCAGCCAGAGGTCGGCGAGCGGGGTGATCTCGCTCTCGACCGGGTTGAACTCGATAATCTTCGCGCCGTGTCGCTTGGCGAGCGCCGGGAGGTCGGCGGCGGGACGGACGACGCCCGACGTGCCGATCACCAGCATCACGTCGGTCTGGTCGACGGCATCGTGGGCTTTATCCAGCGCTTCGGCGGGCAGCACCTCGCCGAACCAGACCACGTCCGGGCGCACCGGGCTGCCGCAGTACGGGCAGCGCGGTGGTCCGCTGGCGCGATCCCAGTCCAACTGGCTCACGTCGACCGGCGTCGGGTTGCCCCGGCAGTTGGCGGAGCAGCGATTGGCTTCGATGCGCCCGTGCAGGCGGATTACGTGATGGCTTCCGGCGCGCTCGTGCAGGTCGTCGACGTTCTGCGTGATGATCTGCATCGCCGGGAAGCGGTGTTCCAGCGCCGCCAGCGCGCGGTGTGCCGCGTTCGGCTGTGCCGGGCGCATCAGCTCGCGGCGGTATTCGTAAAAATCCCAGACCAGCTTCGGATCCTGCTCGAACGCCTGCCGGGTCGCCAGTTGCGCCGGGTCGTGCTGTTCCCACAGCCCGGTCAGCGCCTCGCGGAAGGTGGGCACGCCCGATTCAGCGCTGACGCCCGCACCGGTGAGCGCCGTCAGGTGCTGGCTGCTGCGGATGAGTTCGGCTGCTTGCTGGATAAGATGTTCAAGCGTCATCTAGTCATCTCGCCGTGAGGTTTGCGAGCTTCCAATTATAACAGACGGATTGAAAAGCCGTCAGCATGAGTAAGGGATTTCAGAATAGGGATGTTGTGGATAAAAGGGGGAGAAGGGGCGCAGATGCATTCTTTTTAGATTGCCTCGCCGCGCCCCACTATTCGATTGATGAGCCGGGGCTGCTACACGCCGACATCCCGGCGCTCGAAGAACCACAGGCTGCCGACCGCCAGCACGACCGTCACCACGACCAGCAGCAGGATATTCCCCCAGTTCAGCCCGGTGGACATGATGTCGCTGCCGCCGTAGTAGTTGAAGAACGAGATCGCCTGCAGCGACGCCGCCGCCGATCCGCTGGCGGCAGAGCCGAGGAAGTTGATGAAATAGCTGACGATCACGAACGCCGTCGCCACTGCCGCCGCAGCGCCCCGGCTGCGCATCACCGTCCCGGCGAATACCGTCGCCGCCAGCATCAGCAGCGTGCTTGGCAGCATGTTGACGATTCCCTCCGCCATCCGCCCGATGTCGAAGCCGAGCGTGGTGGTAGTCAGCGTCGCGCCCCACATGCTGACGAACGTCAGCACGAGGATTCCGACGATCAGCACGGTGTAAGCGAGAAAGCGCTCCAGCACGACGCGCCAGCGCGGGATCGGCAGGCTGAGCGTGATATCCATGATGCCGCGATCTTCCTCATTGGCGGTGACGTTCAGCCCGGCGATTACGACGTAAGCCGCCAGAATCAGCAGCGCGTAGCCGAAGAAGGCGAAACCGAGAAAGCCTGACGGCGTTGCCATCGCCGATACGTCCTCGATGCCGAACGCCTGCAGCAGCAGCGGCGGCATACTCTGCGCCAGTTGCGCGTACTGATTGAGCATATCCACGTTCGGGATGACGACGATGGCGTAGACGCCCAGCATTGCGATGCCGATCCCCCAGTACAAGCCTGCCCGCCAGTTGCGCGACAGGGTATTCATAAAGACCACGCCGCTCATTGCTTCACCTCCGCTTTCTGGTGGTTGTTGACTGCCGACTGCGCGCCGTAGTATTTGAGGAACACTTCCTCCAGCGACGGCTCCACCACTTCCATATCTTCGACGTACTGCCCGTTGATCGCCCGCAGCAGCGGATCGAAATCGCCCATCAGTTGCAGATGCAGCGTCCTGCCGTCGGCGCTCACGCCGCTGACGCCGGGCACGCCCCGGACGATCTCTGCGCCGACCGGCTCGCGGAAGCGCAGCGTCACGTGGCGGAAATCGGTGTGCGTCAGGTCGGCGACGCGCTGCACGGCTTCCAGCTTGCCGCTGCGCAGGATGGCAACGCGGTCGCAGATCGCCTGCACTTCGCTGAGGATGTGCGACGACAGAAACACCGTGCGACCTTCGGCACGCACGTCCTGCATCAACTGGTAGAACGTCTGCTGCATGAGCGGATCGAGTCCGGTCGACGGCTCGTCCAGAATCAGCAGGTCGGGCTTGTTCATCAGCGCCAGAATCAAGCCGAGCTTGCGCTTGTTGCCGGTGGAATAGCTGCGCACCTTCTTGGTCAGGTCGAACTGCAGGCGCTCCGCCAGCTCGCGCACGTAACGCTGGTCGTAGCCGCCGCGCGCCGCGCCGACGAACTGGATGATCTGCTGCGCCGTCTGCTTGTCCCACAAATTCAGCTCGCCGGGCAGGTAGCCGATGCGCTGCTTGATGGCGACGCTGTCGCCGCGCGCGTCCATGCCCAGAATCTTCGCGCTGCCGGTCGTCGGACGGATGAAATCGAGCAGCAGACGAATGGTGGTCGTCTTACCCGCGCCGTTGGGTCCCAGATAGCCGAAGATTTCGCCGCGCTGCACGTCGAGGCTCAGACTGTCGAGCGCGCGGGTCGAACCGGTGTACACTTTCGTCAGGTGTTCCGTGTGGATGACGTTTTCCATGCCACCCTCCCATCATATAGGTCTAAAAGGACATTGTTTTGGTGCAGCTCGCAAGAATAATTTCAAATATCTAATCAATATATTAGACTTGTCTAAATATCTGTCAACAGACAAATGTCATGTCCTGTCAAAACCTCGTAACGAAGGCGGGTCTACTTCTTCTGTAGAATCTGCCGCTGCCGTTCGAGAAGCTGTTCGAGCGCCTGCCGTCCCGCCGCCGGGTCGCCTTCATCCTCGCGCGGAGCCAGCCCCCGGCTGACCATCTCTGCCAGCGCTTCGCCCATGTCCGCGATTGACGGGGCGGCTTCGCCTTTGGGCGTGATGTCGTCCATCGTCAGCAGCCCGTAGCGCAGCGCCCGCAGCAGGTACGCCACTGCTTCCGGGTCGAGGTCGCGGCGCAGCAGCCCCGCGTCCTGAAAGTAGCGGATGAAATCGACCGAGAAATTCATCCCCTGCGCGTAAGCGGGCAGGTCGCGCAGATGCCGCGCCCAGTCGCCCAGAATCCGCCGGTCGCTGGTGTAGATCGCCTTGAGCAGCGGCGCGTCGTCCAGCACGACCAGCGCGTAGCGGTAAATCGTGAACAGGGTCACGCCCGCTGGGTCAGCGTCGATCAGCTCGAAAAAGCGCTCAGTGATGGTATCGGCGTCGCGCATGATCAGCGCCTCGAACAGCGCCTCCTTGCTCTTGAAGTGCAGGTAGATCGCGCCTTTCGACACGCCCGCTTCGCGCGCGATGTCGTCGACCGTCGTCTTGTCGTACCCGTAATGCTCGATCAGTTCCGCCGCCGCATCCAGGATACGCTGCTCTCGCTGGCTGCTTTCTCCCATAAGCCTCCGTGACTGTTTGACCGATTTAGTCATACTGGTCAAATTGTACCCGAACCCTAACAATTTGCAGCCCCCAAAAGTGGGGGGGAGACCAGCTATTCGTGTGAAAGTGGGTATAATTCGAGACAAGGGGAAAGGTTGGGAAGCGATGAGCCGGGTAGAACGATTTTCGCAACGCGCGCGGCGAATTCTGGCGGCGGCACAGGAAGAAGCCGAGAAACTGCGCAACAACACCATCGAGACGCCGCACCTGCTCTTAGGGATGCTGCGCGTTCAGGACAGCGTCGCCTGCCGCGTCCTCAACGAACTGCGCATCGAATATGACCGGGTACTGCCGGTCGTGCGCGCCGCGCATCCCGGCGAGCCAACCCCCGCCAAAAATCTGGCGCTCGCGCCGGAGACCAAGCGCCTGCTCGAAAGTGCGGTCGACGTGGCGCGCAAGCGCGGCGAACACTGGATCGGCTCGGAACATCTGCTGCTGGCGCTGATCAAGGGCGAGGACAAGTCCGTCCGCTACCTGATGCGCCAGATCAATCTGGAACCGGCGGTCGTCCGTTCGTGCGTCGAGCGCGTCTTGCAGGAGGGTGGCGACGGTCTGCCCACCACCGAGCCGCTCATGGAGGAGGAGCCAGCCAAAATGGAGACTGGACCGCTCAAGCCGTCGATGCCGAACGACTCGAGTCCGCGTGCGAAAGTCTTGCAGTTGGTCGAATCCGGCAAGATCAGCGCATCGGAAGCTGCCGAGCTGCTCAAGGCGATGCGCTTCGCAGCGGTGCCCATCCCCGCCGAAAGCGGCTTCGTGCTGCTGCCGCTGGACGACGTGAACTTCGACGAGCTGCGCCAGCGCACCGTCCGCTTCGCCGTCGAAGCGAATGGGGCAGGGGCGGAAATCGCGCTGTCGTTCGAGGAAGCGCAGGCGGTGATCTTCCAACTGCTGCGCGAGGTCTACGGCGGCGCGCAGGGCACGCTGGTCGATCTGGACGGCGGCAATCAGCGCCTGCATATCTCGCTCGACTGACGGGCGCAGCATTTTTTACGGATTTCAGGGGGACGCTCGCGTCCCCTTTTTGCTGCCTCGGCGTGCCTCAACCCCACCCCGTGCAACCTTCATTTGTCCTTCCCCTCTCCACAGCGTGGAGAGGGGAGTCGAGCGCAGCGAGACGGGGTGAGGTGTGAACTCCTCATCGCGCCTTCATGATTTGCGAGTAGAATAGGGGCACTTATTCTGACTGAAATAAAGGGAAAACGCCTGGAGCAGGTGTGTGTAGGGGCACGACATGTCGTGCCCCTACGAACGGATAGATCGGATTTTGCATGGGCTAAAGTGTCGTCTCCCGCTTGCGTGGAAGGGGGATGAACTCTGAACTCCCTCATCACACCTTCATGATTTGCGAGTAGAATAAGGGCACGTATTCTGACTGAAGAATTACCGCCATGAAACGCATCTCTGGATTCTCCCGCGATCGTGCTGTTCGCGCTGCCTGTGGCTGCCGAAGACGCCTTCCCCCGTCGACCTGGATACCCGCCGACTTCGCCGCCTACGTCCGCATTGATATGTCCGACCCGCAGGTGACGCTCGGCAATCTCAACGTCAGGCTGTTCGTGGCGTCGGTGCTGCAACCGGCACGCTTCCAGTACCCCGATTCGCTGGATTACGACACGTTCTTCCCGTTTCGACCCAGCTTCGATACCGAAGTTGGCGTCGTTCACGCAGAACGTGCTACCCGCAACCCAGGGAGATGATCATCAGCTACCGCAACCTGGGCGCGCAGTTCGACGCTGGTGCGAGCGACACGCTGATGATCTTCCCGGTGAAGGATTACGGCTCCCGGAGGCGGCGAGCGCCCTCAGCTCGACCATTCGGGCGCGGGATTTCCCCACGGCAATGCCGGGCATGAATATCTACCTGGGCGACAAGACCGCGTTCGCCTTCGCGTTCGCGGCGCTGGTCGGCTCGGTAAGTTTGATCCTCGGCAATCGACACCATGACCGGCAGCGCGCAATCCCGCCACCGCCGATCCGGTTTACCAGCGGGTGAGCGCGGCGGCGAGCGGCGATAATCCGCTGATCTATGCGTATCTGGCGCATGACGCCGCCGCGCGGGCGCTCAGCGTGCTGATGAGCGGCAGCGATTCCGCCGATCCACTGCTGGCGGCGGTCAACCAGTCGCTCGACGGCCTGCACGCCGACCGGACGCCGGAGCGGCTGCTGCTCAGCGGCGCGCTCGACGGCGTGGGCATTGGCGTGCAGTACGACAGCGTGCGCTCAACCTGCGGGCGAACGTCATCCTGCACACCGTCGACGCGCCCGAAAACTCCGACGCGGCGTTCGGCCCGCCGTCCTCGACCTGATCCGCGCAGTACCGCGATCGTCAGGCGGCACGGACGCGAGCGGCGCGACCGACGCGCTCTATTCAGTTCCCGCTGCTCAACTTCGCGGGCGAGGCGCTGGGGGCTTTCCCGATGAGATCCCTCACAGGGGGACGGGCGTGCTGCCGCTGCCGACTGCCGACGACGTACACAGTCGGCGGTCTCGGATTTCTGGACGCGGTCGAACCGATGGTGGACGTGCAGAATGACGTGCTGGGTCAGCTTGACGGCGGCTATTCGCTGGCGCTGCCTGCGCCGAACAATCCCGTTCCCGTCCTCAACACGCCGTTCGACGTACTGCTGGTTGTGCAGACCGACAGTCCGGAAGCTGCCCAGTCAGTGGTGCAGGACAACGCCGACAAGCTGCTGGAGATGTTCGTCGCCCCGCTTGAGGACAGCGAACAGATTGACGATCAGAGCTTCCGCACGCTGCGCGCGCCGGATACGGGCGAGCCGCTGCTGCGCGTCGGCGCGGTCGACAACCTGCTGGTGATCGGCACGGGGTCGGCGGCGCAGTTGGCGCTCGACGCGCGCCGGGGCGACAATCGCCTGACGGCGCAGGATCGCTGGAAGAACTGGGCGGCGACGACCAGATTATTACTTCTATGTCGATGTCAACGCCTACTACAACACGTTCCTGCCGACGATTGGTGGTCGGCGGTGCGTCCGGTCAGCCAGTTGGGCGTGCAGTCGAGCTATCTCGGCGACAACCTGTTCGATGTGCGCGTGCTGGTCGCGCTGCGGGTGAAATAGTGCCGGGTGATGAAGTAGGGGTGACTTTACAGGTCGCCCCTACTCGCTCAGGCAAGACGCCGCCAGTGGCGAAATCCGTGGCTCCTTGCGGGGTACGGGACTGCCGCAGGTGAAACCAGCGCTATCTTTGTGCAGTTCTGCCAGCATTTCGAACGGTTTCTCTACCAGAATGATTTTCTTTGTTTATGAAATGCGGTAATATCGCTCTGGCGAAATGGTTTTACATTCCATCAGGCGGCAAATTGCTCGATATGGCTCGCAAGCTGCGCACGGTAATGAGCGTTGCTGTTCTGCTGCTTTGGCAGTCGTTCCGCTGGCCGTGACTGCAGGACATGTCAATTGAAAAAGTCTGCCTCGTCACCGACGTGGGTAAGATCAACGACGGCACGTTTAATCAGTCCGACTACGAAGGCATGTTGCGCGCTGCCGACGGGTCAGGCTGGATACAACGTACATCAGAAACCCAGGCGACGACCGACTACGCCACCAATATCGAGTACCTGCCTCAGCGAAGAAAACGACATTGCTGATCACCGTCGGTTTCCTGATCGGTGATGCGACCCATGCCGCGAGGGCGAACCCCAATGTTATGTTCATCGGCGTGGACCAGTTCTTCCCGGATCCGCTGCCAAACCTGGTCGGCATTCAGTTCGCGAGAATCAGGCGGGCTATCTGGTGGGTGCGATGGCGGCGTTAATGAGCAAGTCAGGCACGATTACCGGTGTACGGTATTCATCCCGCCCGTGGTCAGAGTATCGTAACGGCTACGAACAGGGTGCGAAGTCCATCAACCCGGATATCAAGACGCTGGGCGTCTACATCGACAGCTTCAGTACGCCGGATCGTGGCGCGGCGGCTGCCGGCAGGCAATCGGTGAGGGCGCAGACGTGGTCTTCGGCGCTGGTGGTCCCCACCGGCTCCGGCGTATCACGCGCGCGGCGCAGCAGGACGTTATGGTGATCGGCGTGGACGTGGACGAGTATAACGACCTTCGGCGGCGCTGGTTTCCTGGCTCGGAATACCTCATCACCAGCGCGCTGAAGCGCGTCGATGTGGGTGTTCGCGGCCTTAGTCGAGATGCTGGTCAACGGCGAAGCGCTGCCTGAAGACGGCCTCTACGTCCTGAGCGTTAACAACGGCGGTATCGGCTTCTCGCCCGCTTCACGACTCTGACGTGCCGGACGAAGTTGAGGCCAGTCGGACATTCTGCAGGGATTGATCGATGGCACGATTGATACCGGCGTCGATCCGCTCACCGGCAATCTGATCGGCTCGACGCCACGCCCGAACCGATGGCAACGGCGGAGGCCAGCTCGTAAGGGGCGCTGGTCGTCTCCATTTCAATATCGCAATCAGGGGATTTACGCAGATCCCCCCCGATTTTTGCTATGGACCTATGCGCAGGGCTGGCTTCCATACTTTTACATTCGCGAGAGCGGCTTGTTCGGTGGTGATGGTATCTGTCTACTGTCTATGCGTTTGGGGGAGCGATGATGCTGGAAGAAAACAAAGCAATTTTGCGTCGGCACTTCGATGAAGTTCTGAATCAGGGCGATCTTGATGTGATCGACCCGATCTGGAGATCAATACGTACTCGACGCGCCAGTGCAGACCGAAGGTCCGTACGTAACATGGTGAAACACACGGACGCGACGGTTTAAAGCGGCGCGTGACGCTGTTTCGAACCGCTTTTCCCAATATTCACTTCGTCGTTGATAACATCCTCGCAGAAGAAATCAGGTAGCGGTACAGTACGTTTACCGGAACCCATTCAGGCCAGTTTGGCGAGCTTGAGCCGTTTCACCGGGGCATTTCGGTGACCGGGATGCTGATCGCCCTGATTGTGGACAGCAAGATCGAACGGGCGGTCAGCGTTTTCGACAGCAGCGACATGATGCACCAGCTCGAACCGCATCATAAATCGCCATTCAACGGCATTTCATCGACATGATCGTCGAGCGGGTGACGACTCGCTAGAGCCTGTTATGCACTTTTGAAGGATGTGTCAGTAAAATGGGGGATGAACGACGCCCTGGCGATGTGAGCGATGATGAATGGGCGTTTGTCGCCCCCTATTTGCAACCTTGATGAAAGCAGATGCGCCGCAACGAACATCCGCCAGAGAATCTTCAATGGCTTGCGTTGGATCATGCGTTCAGGTGCCGAATAGCGGATGATGCCCAACGACCTGCCGCCGCAGTATACGTTTATCAGCAAACGCAGCGCTGGCTGAAAGCCGGTGTCTTTCAGGCATCGTCGATGACTTGCGCGTGGTGCTGCGTCTGGCGGAGGGACGGCAGGGGCAACCGTCGGCAACCATCTGGACAGCCGCACGTTGCAATCCAGCCCTGAAAGTGGTGCTCGTGCAGGCTACGATGAGGCGAAACACCGAAAGGCGGCAAAGTCCATCTGGCGGTGGACACAGCAGGGCATTTGCTGGCGCTGCACGTGACGGCTGCTGGCGTGAACGAGACCGCGATCAGGTCGAGCGTCTGGCTCAGGACATTCAGGTGACGACGGGCAGGTCGGTGGAAATCGCGTTTGTCGATCAGGGTTACACCAGGGGATGACCGGCTCCAGCAAGAAAAACAGCGCAGTATGGCATTCGTCTGGAGGTGAATTCGAAGCTGCCCGACACGCCAAACGTAGCTTTGTCTTGCTGCCCGCGCCGTTGGTGGTTGAGCGGAGCTTCGCGGCTGACCCGCTTTCGCCGTTTTGCTTCCAGGATTATGAGCGCGCTTGCCCGAAACGCTGGCTGGGCTTCATTGCTTGCTTTCGCTCTCCTCATGCTCGCTCAGTTTATCGGTCTGATGGCACATAGTGCATAACAGGCTCTAGAGGATTTAGGTGGGAGAACAGGTAGGGGCGAGTCCCTGAACCCGCCCCTACAGTGGATTTACCCGGACTAGCGCGTACTCGACGGCGCGCGTCTCGCGGATGACCTGCACGCTCGATCTGACCGGGATACTGCATCGTCTCCTCGATCTTCTTGGCGATGTCGCGTGACAGACGCAGCGCCGCCAGATCGTCCACGTTTTCCGGGCGCACGATGATGCGCACTTCACGCCCCGCCTGCAGCGCGTAGCTCTGCTCAACGCCGTCGAAGCTGTTGGCGATCTCCTCCAGCGTCTTGACGCGCCGGATGTACGTTTCCAGGCTTTCGCGCCGAGCGCCGGGGCGAGCGCCGGAAATCGCGTCGGCCGCCTCGACAATGTAGGCTTCGACGCATTCCTGCTCGACCTCGTGGTGATGGCTGGCGATGCAGTTGACGACCTTGGCGTTAACACCGTAGCGCTTGGCGAATTCCGCCCCGATCATCGCGTGCGTGCCTTCCACTTCGTGGTCAATCGCTTTGCCGAGGTCGTGCAGCAAGCCGCCCGTCTTGGCAAGCTGAACGTCCGCGCCCAGCTCGGCGGCGATCATCCCGGCGATGTGCGAAGTCTCGATGGCGTGCGAGTGCTGGTTCTGCCCGTAGCTGGTGCGGAACTTGAGCCGCCCCAGCAGCTTGAGGATTTCGGGATGCAGACCGGGGATGCCGGTCTCGTAGGCGGCGCGCTCGCCCTCCTGCCGGATGACCTGCTCGACTTCCGTGCGAGCGTCCTCGACCAGCTTTTCGATGCGCGCCGGGTGGATGCGACCATCGACCACCAGCTTCGCCAGCGCCCGCTTGGCGACTTCACGCCGCACCGGGTCGAAGCTGCTGATGGTGACGGCTTCGGGCGTATCGTCGACCACCACGTCGACGCCGGTCGCCAGTTCGAAGGCGCGGATGTTGCGCCCGTTGCGCCCAATGATGCGACCCTTCATCTCGTCGCTGGGGAGCGGTACGACGCTCACCGCGATTTCGCTGACGTGCTCCGACGCCAGCCGCTGCACCGCCAGCGAGATCACCTCACGGGCGCGCGCTTCGGCTTCTTCGTTGGCTTCGGCTTCCACCTGCCGGATGATGCGCGCCATGTCGTTGCGGGCTTCGGTCTCCGCCAGCGCCATCAGCTCGGTCTTGGCTTCGTCCACCGTCATCTGCGCGATGCGCTGAAGCTCGGCGGCGCGATCCTCTTCCAGCTTCTGCAAATCCGCCTGCTGTTTGTCGAGACGGCTCTGACGCTTGTTCAGGTTTTGCTCGCGCTGTTCCATGCGCTCAAAACGCTTGTCCAAGTCTTCACGACGCCGTTGCAGGCGTTCGTCCTCGCGGTCAAGTTCGCGGCGGCGGCGAACCGTCATTTCATCCGCTTCCTCTAGCATCTTCTTGGATTTCTCATCCGCTTCGCGGATCGAAGTTTGTGCTTGATCGCTGGCTTGGTCGACGATCCTGCGGGCTTCCTGTTCCGCCATCTCACGGCGGTTTCTACCCTGTGCGTTCTGGTAGTAGTTCAGCCCAAAATATGCCACGACCGCGCCCACGATAAGACCAATTATCAGGGCAATCACCCATTCCATGTAGCTTAGCGCGGGTCTTTCCCCTTGCGGGAAACCATCCGCTTCCTCCTTCCTATTCTTCCATCAGGTCATTGTCATCTTCATCACCCGCAAAGAACTCCGGGTCTCCGGCGTCAATTTCCTGCATCAGACGCCGAATGGTTGAGCGCGCGACGGCGTATGAGAAGCCGCGACGCTGTAAATGCGCGCTGATTTTCGTCTGAAAATCGTGGCGCTGCGCCCCGCGCAGGCGGCGCATCTGGGATTCTGCGGCGCGGTACGCCGCATCTTCGGCATCGAGGTCGGCAAGCGCGGCATCGATCACCTCGCTGCTGACGCCTTTCTGCCGCAGTTCATAACGCAGCGCTCTGGGGCTGGTCGGCTTGAACGTCATCCGGTCGCGTACCCAGAGATCGGCAAATGCGCGGTCGTCGATGTAGCCGAACATCGTCAGCCGTTCGAGCGCCGCGTCGATCACAGCAGGTGGAGTGCCCTTGCGGGTGAGGTTGTCGCGCACTTCGCGCGCGCTGCGCGGGCGAATCGCCAGAAAGCGCGCAGCGCTGTCGGTGGCGACCGTCACGGCGGCTTCGCTGGTCAGCGCTTCGATTTCAGCATCGCTGAGCGTCTGACCCTTATGCAGCCGCGCTGCTTCGTCCAGGCTGAGGCTGAAAGCGTAAGCGTCGTCGATGAAAATACTGACGCGCTTCTTGTTCCGCTTCTGTACCTCGATTGCCGTGATGACACCCATCCACTCTCACCAAATAAAAATACCGTGATCGCTGCGAACGAGACCACGGCTGGAATAAGAGGTTGCGCCCTAGATTACGCCCGTGAATGAGTTACCCGGTTAATGAAGGTGAAGCACAGAAAAAGGCTGGCATAAGCGCGAGCCTGACCGTTTTTTTCACTTGGCACAACATCCATATCGTCCAATGGACGGGTTAATTCCAGCTTGTCGACCGTCATCATGACGGTTGTGGCGTCGTTCAAACTTAAGATGCGCCGCATTTATGATCTATTATTATCCACAATTTAAGCGGTTTGCACAACATTTACTTTTGCCTTGCGGTCGGCGCGCGCGAATAATCGGTCGATTACGGTTCCGGTACTCCCACTTTTTGTCAACGATGACTACAATGGGCGCGTAGAGTCAGAGGGGCGCATGATCGCAAAACAACGGGTGCTCGTCACGGGCGGTGGGACATTTCTGGGCGACACTATTGCCGCCGCGCTGCTGTCCGAAGGAGTCGACGTGACGCTGCTGGTTCGCCCGGACGCCGAAGACAAGCTCGGAGCGATGGCGCAGCGCGCCCGCTGGTACACCGCCGACGTATGGGACCCCGCCAGCCTGAAAGGGCGAGCACGCGGGCATAACAGCGTGATCCACACCGTCGGCAGCCTGACCGCTGATCCCGCGCAGGGCTTGACCTTCCAGTGGCTGAATTTCGTGTCGGCGCGCAACGTCGCCAACATGTGCGTCAGCAGCGGCGTGCCCCACATGGTGCTGATGAGCAGCGTGCGCGCGCCGTGGGTGAGCCGCCAGTACATCGCCGCCAAGCGCGAAGCCGAAGCCTATATCCCGCGCGTCGGTCTGCGCGCGACCATCATCCGCGCCCCGATTGCCTACATGCGCGGCGTGCGCCGCAGTCCATTCTACGGGCTGATGAGCCTGCTGGGGTCGATCCCGCCGCTGTCGTGGCTGTGGTTCCGGCGCGTCGCCCCGCTGCCGGTCGACGTAATCGCGCGGGGAGTCGCCCGTATCGCCATCGAGCCGCGCCAGCAGAACGCCATCTTCTATGCCCGCGACCTGCGCAGGCGCAATTCCAGCCGGGAATTGCGGCGCGGCATCTCCGAGCGCGAGTTTCAGGTCGAGCAGCGCCATCTGTTCTATCCGCAGGACGAGGACGCCCCGTTCGGCTGGCTGCCCCCGAAAGACGAGCGGGACTAGCTCGAATTGAACCGAGTTTTCGTCGGGGCGTTCAATGAGGGCGCTCAAAAAGGTTGTTTGACCCCTCATCCCCAGCAACCTTCGGTTGCTATCCCCTTCTCCCCGCTTGTGTGGGAGAAGGGGGAACGCCGTCCCTCGCCCCGTTTACGTGGGAGAGGGGCAGGACGAGCAGCGTCCGGGGTGAGGGGGTCTTTAGACACCTTCATGCCTCGCCCCTACGCAATCTATTGGGGAATTAGTCACACAATCCGCGCCAGTTCGAGCGCGCTGAACACCAGCAGCAGGCACAGACAGATATTCAATACCAGCTTGGCGCGTGGGCTGCGCAGGTACTGCTTGATGATCGTCCCGAACAGCGCCCACAGCGACGTTGACACGAACGACGCCAGCGTCAGCCCGATCACGGCGATCAGCAGTTGCAGGGGCAGGGCGGCGAACCCGGCGAAGAACGTCGAGAACAGCGTCAGCCCGAACACGATCAGCTTGGGATTCAGAAATTGCAGCAGGAGTCCCTGCGTGAACCCCATCGGCTTGACCGTCTCTGCGTCAAACGTGTAGCTCGCTTTCAGGATTCCGTATGCCAGGTACAGCATGTATGCCGCGCCGACATAGCGCGGCACCGATTCGAGCGCGGGCAGCAGGTTGAGCATGACTGCCGACAGCACGCCGCAGATCGTGATCACGATCAGGAAGCCGCCCGACATGCCGAAGATGTAGTTGAGCGTGCGCCGGTAGCCGTGCAGCACGCTCATCGCCGCGCTGGAAATGTTGTTCGGACCCGGCGTGAACACCGAAATGACAATAAAGCTCAACGCCGCGACGAGATCGGTTGACATGGCTGCTGTTTCCTCGGTTTTTCGGACTGCGAAAGGTTGTGGGGCGCGTTATCTGGCGACCTGCCGGGCATATATGCCGGGCGTGACGCCGATGATCTGCTTAAAGCGCTGCGTGAAGTGGCTCTGGCTGCCGAAACCCACGTCGTAGGCGACCTGCGCCAGCGGCTGACCTTCGGCGAGCAGCCGCTGGGCGTGGCGCACGCGCACGCTTTCCAGATAGACGTGCGGCGGCATCCCTGTCGCCTCGCGGAAGATGTGCAGCAGGTAGTAGCGGCTGAAATGCACGTGATCGGCAAGCTGCGACAGCGAGATCGGCTGCGCGTAGTTCTCGTCGATGTAATCGCGCACCTTCTGAACCGCGTCCGGCTCGCTGCCGGGCATATGCTCGGTCGATTTCAGCCCGCCGAAGCGCTTGATCAACTCGGCGAGCGTCAGCAGGAAGCGCGATTCGGCTTCGAGTGGGTGCAGATTGCCGCGAAAGGCGGCGAACAGTGAGCGAATCCAGCGGCTCATCTGGGCATCGTCGGCGCGCGGCACGGTGAACGTCGGCGGCTGCAACCCACGCCCGCCGATTTCGGCGGAGACAAGCTGCATGTGCTCAATCGTCGGGTAGAACGCCCGGTAGACGAATCCGTGTTCGTCGACAGGCTCGCCAGTGTGCATCTCGCCGGGATTCAGCAGGATCAGCCCGTCGACCGGCGTGAAGTAGCGCCTGCCTTCGAGGGTGAAAGACTGCACGCCGCTGTCCACCACCGCGACGACGTAGTAATCGTGGCTGTGGCGCGGGTAAGCGTGCACGGCGTGATACGCCTGCAGGCAGCTCACGTTCAATTCCCGATGATGCCACAGCTGAGTCCAGTCGTTCTGGTTCATCGTTCTCTACGAGCTATCGTGTTTGTCCGGTGTCGCGTGTCGACCTGAAGAATCATACCATCGCATTGGCGCGCGGTATTTCACAAAATTGCTTTGTTGGCGGCTCGTAGGCTACCAATGCAAATCTGCCGGGGAGTTCTTGTAGGGGCAGATCTGCGTGTCTGCCCAAAATCTAGATGGTTGTCTGCGACCTGTCGTCGTACAGGCGAAGCTCGGCGGCGTGCTCCGCGCCCATGTGCTCAAGCTGGAGCAGCCACAGCGTCCAGCCCATCGTGATGTTTTCGAGCAGGACTCCGTTGTGCAGGCGTTTCTGCCAGGGCAGGGTTTGTTCGAGGCGCTGCGCGTTCAGCAGCCACTCGTCGGCGAACAGCGCGTGGAGCGCCTGCGCCGAGTCGCGCGCCAGGTCGTGAAGCTGCTCCCACGACCACGACGCCTGTTTCTCCGCCTGAAAAGCGTTGAAATCGTCGACGCTGGCGAATGTCAGCACCGTCCCGTCCGGCTCGACGTAGTTTTCGATGCTCGTGACCGCGCGCGGATGCCGGAGTCCCGCCAGAATATCGCCCGCCGAGAGGATGGCGTAGCGATCCCACTCGCCGATGTGCCCGATAAGTTGACCGAGCGTGCACTGGTCGTCGCCCTGATTGACGGGTTGAAGGGCGTCGGCTGGTGTGATGCTGTCGAGCACGGTCAGGTAGCGATCCAGCACAGCGGTGTGCAGCTCGCAGTAGAGGGCGTGACGCACGTCCGGCGGCTGCGCCGCGCCCTCGATCACCTGCTCGTAAAACCAGTCGACATTCATCCCACGCGCTATTCTTCCTTGAGGATCACCTCGCTGCCATACGCGGTGGTGGCAGCGCTCATGGCGTCGGTCGTCACCGGCAGATCGACGTACAAACCACCGCAAAAGTCGTAGTCATCGCCGTCCTCGCGGTACTGGCAGACTTCGACGCGCAGACGCACGGCGGTGAAATTCCCGGCGGTGATCTGGAACGACTGCTGCATGTGCCGGTTGGTGAGCTTGAGCTGCGTTTCGAGCGGGCGGCGCGGCTCGCCATTGACGACCGCCAGCCGCATCAGCAGGTTGGCGGGTTCGGTCAGGTATTCGTCCTCGTCCGCTTCGGCGAAGCCCAGCGCGATCTCAGTCGGCTTCCCGGCGGTGAGCGCGTTCGGCGCGACCACCACCAGATGCCGCCGCAGGAAGCGCGCGTCGCCGCCGCTGGCGGGCGTGCCCGTCAGGTCGCTTCCGTAGGATTTGACCTCCTCGACCACGCGCCGCCCCTGATCAGTCAGGCGGTAGACCTGATCGCCGCTCATGATCAGATAATTCTTGGTGACCAGCCGCCGGATGCCTTTGCCGAAGCCCCGGTCGCTCAAGCCCGCCCCGTCGACGATCTCGTCGGCGTGCGCCGAATCGGCGTCGAGCGTGGCGAAGTAGCGCAGAATGTCAATTGCCTCCGGCGGGAGTGCTTGCAGGTTGTAAGGCATCTCCATACAGCGTCATCCTGTGCTATCGGCGGCGAATTAAAGCGGGACTACGCGGGCGAGTCCCTGACGCGGCGCGGTGGCGTGGCGCGTATCCACCACCAGCCTACTATGATCCAGAACATGCTGCCAGTCGTATGCTGTGTGGTCGGTCACGATCACCACGCAGTCGGCGCTTTCCAGCAGCGCGGCGCTGTAGTCGCTGCGCTCCATGATGGCGTCGTTTTCCAGCCGCACCTTCGGCACGTAAGGATCGTGGAACACGACCTTCGCGCCGCGCTTTTCCAGCAGCCCGATCACGTCCAGCGCCGGGCTTTCGCGCACGTCGTCGATGTCGCGCTTGTAGGCGACGCCCAGCACCACGACCTTCGAGCCGCGCACGGCTTTGCTCTCGTCGTTGAGCGCTGCCGTCACCTTTTCGACCACGTATTCCGGCATCGATGTGTTGATCTCGCTGGCGAGTTCGATGAAGCGGGCGGTGTAGTTCAGCGTCTTGAGCTTCCAGCTCAGGTACAGCGGGTCAATCGGGATACAGTGACCGCCCAATCCGGGACCGGGATAAAACGGCATGAAGCCGAACGGCTTGCTCGACGCCGCGCGGATCACTTCCCACACGTCCACGCCGAGCTTGTCGCACATGACCGCCATTTCGTTGACCAGACCGATGTTGACGGCGCGGAAGGTGTTCTCCAGCAGCTTGACCATCTCGGCGGCGGTGGGCGACGATACCGGCACGACCTCGTTGATGGCTGCGCCGTACAGCGCCTGCGTCACCTCGACGCAGTCGGGCGTCACCCCGCCGATCACTTTGGGCGTGTTGCGCACGCCGTAGCGGGCGTTGCCGGGGTCGATACGTTCCGGCGAGAAGGCGACGAACACGTTTTCGCCCGGCGTGAAGCCGACTTCCTGCAATTTGGGCAGGATGATCTCGTTGGTCGTGCCGGGGTAGGTGGTGCTTTCCAGGATGATCAGCATTCCCTCGTGGCAGATTTCGGCAATCGCGTTGACGGAATCGACCACGTAGGACATGTCGGGGTCTTTAGTCTTGAGCAGCGGCGTCGGCACGCAGATGCTGACCGAATCTGCCGTGCGCAAATCTTCATACGAGGTGCTGGCGCACAGCTTGCCGCTTTCGACCAGCGGCTTCAGGCGCTCGGTAGGGATGTCGGCGATGTAGCTTTCGCCCCGATTCAGTTGCTGGACTTTCCACGCGCTCAGGTCGACGCCGATCACCGAAAAGCCGACTTCGGCGAACTCGACCGCCAGCGGCAGCCCGACGTAGCCCAAGCCGACAATGCCGACTTTGGCTTCACGCCGGTTGATCCGTTCCAGCAGCGCTTCTTTGACAGTCATACAGGCTTCTTTCTTGAATAATGCCTCGAATACGTTCAGACAACGCTGCGGAATTATAGCCCTAACGAAAATCGGCTTCAAGACGGCGGTACGGCGGGGCGGGGCGAAGATGGGGATATGTAGGGGCGATGCATTGTCTCGCCCAGGGCACGACATGTCGTGCCCCTACAGGCAGCATACCTCAGCGGCTTAGCTCATTTCCTACAGGTGTCGCCCCCTAAGAGACGAAGGGGAGGGTAGTATGCGCCCGTCCAGCAGCAATGAGCTATCCCCGCATCGGAAAATAAAATCGTCAGGGACGACGACCGTCCCTGACGACTCCTGGGGGATGTATCTCGCGGGAGCGAGCTGCTTGCGAATTTAGGCGTTGGGCACGACTTCCGGCGTCGCCTCCTGAGCGGGCGTGTTATCGAACGGGAAGCCGCCGTTCCCACCCCGGAAGGGTAGGAAGTTCTGGAACATGTCCGACATGTCGGACATCATCGGCTGCCCCAGCGTCACCTGAATATCCTGCGAAGCGCCGTCGCGCAGCACCGACAGGGTGATGGTGTCGCCCGGCTCGTAAGCGATCAGCCGGTCGCGCAGGGTGTGTTCTTCGTCCACCGCTTCGTTGTTGACGGCGGTGATCACGTCGTTGACCAGCAATCCGGCGTCGGCGGCGGGCGAGCTGTCGGCGACTTCGGTGATCAGCGCGCCTTCGGTCACGCTCAGGTTGTTCGCCTGGGCGACCTGCGCGTCAATCGTCTGGAAGGTAACGCCCAGCCGACCGTTGCCGTAGCTGAACATCGGCATCTGCTGCGAGAAGTTGTGCGGCATCTCATCCATGCCGAAGCGCATCACGCCCATGCCGACCAGATCGCTCAGGTCGCTGACGCTGACCTGAATATCCTGCGAAGCGCCGTCGCGCTCCACCGTGACCGTCACGGTCGCGTCGCTGCTCAGCGATTGCAGGTGCTGGAACAGGCTCGCCGGGTCGACCGCTTCGCCGTCAATCGCCGTGATCACGTCACCTTCGCGCAGTCCGGCGGTGTACAGCGGGCTGTCCTCGGAAAGCTGGGTGATCGTCCACGTCTGGCTGGTGGCATCGTAGCTCAGACCGAGCGCACGCCCCATGTTCATGCCGAGGTTGTCACGACCGTTGCCACGACCGGGGCGAGTCGACTGCATCATCTGCTCCGGCGTTTGCGCGCCGAGCGTCGCCGTCAACGTCATGGTATCGCTGCCGCGCGTCACGTCAACCGTGACCGCGTCGCCGACGCTCAGCGCCGCGATTGCGGTCTTGGCGTCTTCGACGGTGGCGATAGACGTGCCGTTGATGGCGGTGATGACGTCACCCGCCTGGAAACCGGCATCCGCCGCTGCCGAGCCGTCCAGCACTTCGGCGACGGTCACGCCGTTGTCGGTGTCCTGAAGCGAGACCCCCAGGAACGGGTGCTGCGCCGCCGGTTCGGGCATGGTCGCCTCAGCCGTGCTGGCGGCAGCCGGTTCCTCGGTGCTGGTCGCGTCCTGCTGCGCCGAGACGGCGCTCAAGACCACCGCGCTCATCACGAGCACGACGGCGAGAATAGACAGATTCCGTAATTTGGTGTTCATTGATTGGCTTTCCCTTCTACCGAATACATCCCGGAAATCAGTCGATTTCCTTCGTTTGATTCAGGTAGTACGGTACAGCCGCTTGCTGAAGCCAGAATGAGACAAATGCAAAATATCTGTAAACTACGTGCGCAACGGGGCTTGCGAGGGATTTCGTAGGGGTGAGGCATCGCCTCGCCCGCCTTTTCACACCATATGCTGTTCGGTTTCGCGGATCAACTGGTTCAGCCAGTCCATGAACACCGTCCCGCCCGTGCCGAGCGGATTCTGCACTTTTTCGGCGATGTAGGTGGTCGCGTAGTGGAAGTGCAGGCGGCGGAATTCCAGCACCTGCCGCAGACATTCGTTGTAGATTTCCGCCAGCGAGCGGTTGGTGCGGTGGCGCAGCACGGCGTCGCGGATGACCGACGTGCCCATTTGGGCGATGAAGTCGCGGTGCGGCTTGGGCATGTAGTTTTTCATGATTTCAAGGTGCTGGGTCAAGCCGGTCGTCTCGTGCTGCAAGCCGAGCGCCGCCACCATCACCGGGACAATCGAGCTTTGCGCCCCGGTCTGCCCGCGAAAGCTCTGCGGCTGCCCGCCGAACGTGCCCTCGTAGACCACGTTGTTGAAGCCGAAGATGTACGGGCGCACGTTGAAATAGTACACGTCCGAATCGCAGCCTTCCGGCATCCGGTGGAAGGTGGCGACCATCCGGCGCAGGCTGTAGATCACCGCCGTCAGCGCTGTTTCGAGCGTCTCGGCGTCGTCGCGCCCGGCGGCGTCCGTCGCCTTCTGGATGTTGATCAGCGCGTCGGCGGCGCGGGCTTCGATGTCCACGTGGATGCGGATGAACCATGATTCATCCTTGTTGCCCAAAAACTGCTGCACCAGCCGCGTGTTGTCGACCGTGATCGCGCCGTTCGGGTCGATGCGCTCCCAGTTGCCCAGCACGTAGCTGGAATACGACAGGATCGGCGGGCGCTCGACCATGTCGGCAAGCTGCACCAGCGGCACGGCGACCCCCGCCGGAATCCGGTGCGCGGCTTCTTCGTGGGTGGCGTACACGAACGCGCTGGCGAAGTACGAGTACATCTGCATCAGCCGCTCGACGACGCGGGAATCGACCTCGTCCAGCACCGAGTGCAGCGCCCACAGGTCGACCACCGGCAGTTCTTCCAGCGCCCGCCGGACGCGCCGCGTCTCCAGCAGGTCGGGCAGCTCGGCGGCGAGCGTTTCGGCGTGCGCCAGCGCCGACGCCGGGATCGGGAAGCCGTCGAGGGCGTCGCGCAGCCGCACCACCGGGTCAGGATTGATCAAGCAGCCGCGATCCGTCCAGATTTGCCAGCAATCCTGACGCATGAACCACCTCTATCCGCTTAGTCTGTGGAAATCGACTCCCACCATAGCATAGATTGCACAAATCGGATAGTGGTGAAATTGTGCAGTTCGTATAGAGGTCGCTAAGGTGCGCTGAACGCGCCCAGCCGCACCAGCGTCTCGCCGGCGTCGCTGCGGGCGACGCGCGCCAGGTCGGGCAGCGTGTAATGCCCGATGTCCACCGTCAGGTTCGCCGTCCCCGGCGCGATGTCGAAGAAATCCGCCATCACGATCACCCGGTCGCCGACGCGCCACGTCCCGCGCGACAGCGACACGTCCGAGATCGCCAGCGGTTCTGCGCTCACATCGCTTTCGGCATCCGCAGGTGAGTGGAACTGCTGGTACGTCCCCAGCGCGGCGTCGGCGTCAGCCCGCCACAGCGTCGAGACGCATAACCGCTTCCCGAACTCGCCGCGCCCGCCAGCCGAGCAGCGTCGTGCCGTCATCGAACGGGATCGGCTCGATCAGCGTGAAGCCCTGCGGCTCGCTCGCGCCGTCGTAGCGCGTCGCCACGAACGGCTGCGCTCCTTCGCGGCGCGGATAAGTCTGCACGTCGCGCGCCAGCCCCGCCGCCTCGATTTCTTCCAGCATACCTGAAACAGCGCGAGCGTTGCCAGCAGCGTCGCCGGATAGGGCGGCAGGATCAGCAAATTATCGCCGTTGAGGATGCGGTAGTCGCGCATCCACAGCAGCGTCTTGAACACCGCCGCCGCCGCCGGCATGGATAAATCGCCGATGCAGCGAACAGCACCAGGCCATCAACTGGCTGCTTCGGCGTTGCCGCGATTGCGCGGTCTTGACAGGCGCTGTTGGTGGCGGCCAGCCACGACAATACGTCGGCGTCATAATTGCGCCGACCACGCGCCAGCGCGATCATCAGCAGCGCGACCGCCCGCCACGCGGATGCCGAGAACAGCAGGCTCTCTCGCGCCCGCCAGCAGCGCCAGCGCGGTGCGCGACCAGTTGATGATCAGCGCACCACATCGCCATGCGCCGAACGCCAGCGGCGAAATCACCAGCCACGGCAGCGCCAGTTCCGGGGAGGATACGTGACCTCACCCCCGTCTCGCTTCGCTCGCCTTCCCCTCTCCACGACGTGGAGAGGGGTGGGTGACCAGGCAAACCGAAGGTTTGCGGTCACACGGGGTGAGGTATTGCACACGCACGCAATCAATCCCATCCCCACCACCGCGCCCGCCGCGACGACCGTTGCCAGACCCCGGCTGACCGTATCCGCATCACCCATGCCCAGGAACGCCCAGTCCCAGCCGAGCGCCAGCCGCAGCAGGTTGTCGACGCCTTGCAGGTCGATTGCCGCCGTCCCGCCGCCGATCACTGTCCGTAGCGGCTCAGGATCGCCAGGTCGACCACCGTCACGTAATAGATGTAAGGGATCGTCGCCGCCAGCGCCAGCCCGCGCCGACCAGCGCCGGGACGAGCCGCCGCCACCACTTGAAGCGCACGAGTGGAGGTACGCCGTCGCCGGGACGAGCGCAAGTCCGCCGCGAAATGCACCTGCACCACGAACAGCCCCAGAAAAACGTTCGCGCCGACGCCGATTCTGCCGAGGCGGTCGTCACGCGCCGCGCCGAGATACCCGGCAGTCGCCCACACCAGCGCCAGCGGCAGGCAGATTCGGCTGCCAGATGCTCCGCCCATACAACACGGCATACAGCGATGCCGCCATATACAGCCCGGCGATCAGCCCGCCCACGCGCCCCAGCGCCGCGCCAGCCCCACGCCCGCCACCGCCAACAGGCCCCCGATCAGGCTGACGAACCACGTCGCCGCCAGCGGATCGGGTGAGGCGGCATAGGGCAGGGCGAACAGCCACACGCTCGCCGGGAAGAACGGGATGTCGACCGACGATGGCTGCCCCGCCATGACGACCTCGCCACCGCGCGCCATGCGCAGCGCGTCCAGGCTGATGTGCGCTTCGTCGCCCGCGAACGAGTTGACGCCGGGGTAGGCGAAGCGCAGCGCCGCCGCCAGCGCGAGGATCGCCAGCAGCGCGAGCAGTTCGGATTTGGAGATGGATTTTGGTGGGATGATGAACCGCCAAGACGCCAAGATCGCCAAGAAGAAACAATACTATCATACTTGGCGCACTTGGCGTCTTGGCGGTTCGATGGCTTTTTACCGCCCGCGCTTGCTGACGGCGATCTCGCCTTCGGAGTCGATGTAGTAGCGCGGCTCGGCTTCGATGTCCTCTTCCACGAGTTCGAGGCGGCTGGCGCGCTTGGCTTTGCCGGAGGGCAGCAGCCAGTTGTTGATCCGGTACAGCGCCATCGCCGACCAGCGCGTCAGCCGGACGCTGAGCAGGTGCAGGTCGATGGTCAGCGGCGCGAGCAGCAGCACCTCGATTGCCAGCGGCAGCAGGATCACCCACGAGATCGTGAACGACACGATGCCGAGCGGGAATTTCGCCAGCAGGTAAAGCGCGCTGCGCCACGTCGCCCAACTGCCGAGGTACATCCCCAGCCGCTCGCCCAGATTCGCGCCGCGCGTGTCCACGTCGTCGAAGTCCGGCGGCGCGTCCACGTCGAGGATTTCCGCCATGATGCGCCGATCCACCAGCGCCAGCGTGCGCGTGGTCGCCAGCATGAACAGCAGCAGCGGAATCCCGATCAGCACGAACGACAGGCTGAGCGCCAGCGCGAACCCGCCGACGATATAGATGAAATACACCAGCCCGAACCAGAAATTGGCGAACAGCGCCAGCCAACTGCGGAATACTTTGCCGTCCGTTAGCGCGTCGAGCCAGGAATAGTTGTTCATAAGCACCCGTTCAGCCGTTGGGGGTCGCGGTACTTTCTATTGTACGCGCGAATTGGCGCTGAAGTTGCAGAGCGGCGCTTATCCGGTGCAGTCGGGCAGCTCCGTCAGGTCGATCAGCCACAAGCCGCCGTTGACGCCGTCCGCCGCCAGCGCGATCTGGCTTTCGTCGGGCGACAGCCACCACCAGGCGCGCTCGTCGTCGGCGAGCTTGAGCGGCAGCGGCGCGAGGTCGTGAAGCTGTCCCTCGTCGCGGTTGAAGCTTGTGCAGGCGCGGCTCGCCATTGACCGGCAAGGCGACGTAAATCCGGTCGATCAGATCGGATTCGGGGTTCGCCAGCGGGATCGGCGCGGGAAGTTGTTGCCGGGCGGCTCGGCTTCGAACTGAAGCTCGAAGAAGCCGTTGGTGACGACGTACAGGTAATAGCCGGTCACGTCCTCGAACGTCCCGGCGACGACCACGCGCCGCCCGTCGCGCGAAAGCCCCGGCGCGATCACCGACGGTGGATTGCGGTCGAGCGCCGGGCTGATTACGCGCGCTTCGGCGTCGGCGACGAAGTAGTACACCGGGTCGCCATACGCGCCGAAGTAGTAGGCGATGAAGCGCTCCTCCGGCTGCCAGTAGATCCCCTTCAGGCTGCGGCTGTTGAGGGAGTTGTACAAGCCGCGCCGGAATGTCCCGGTGATGGAAGCGGTCAGGAAATCGTTGCGCGCGTTCTGGTAGACGACGCGGTCGCCGTCCGGGGCGAAGCGCATCATCGAATGGGCGAAGGTCGCGTCGTCCGAAAGCTCAAGCCGCTCCCGCATCGTCTCGTTGGCGTCACCGGCGTGCGGCGGCGTGATCCGGGTTCGGGTTTCGGCTGCCGTGTCGTAGCTGTACCACGTCCACTCGGTGAACAGGTCGGTTTCGCAGCCCGTCGAGTAGCGTAAGCTGTTATCATCGATCCACTCGACGTTGACCGTCTCGTCGCTGGTGACGCGCAGGATGCCGTCCGCCAATGGTGCGACTTCGGTCGGCGGCACGCTGTCCCCCTGCACACTGATCTCGACGCGCTCGACGGTGCTGTCCGCCTCGGTCAGTTCGAGCGGCACGCTGAACATCTGCGTCATCTGCGGCTGCAAAACGAAATCCGGCAGCAGACCGACACCGCAGGCGTTGACCAGCACGCCGATGCCTTCGCCAATCGCGCTGTCCTGCGAATCGAACGCAGCGGCGCTCAGACTGATGCTGGCGTAGGCGTCGGGGCTGGAATTGACGACCATGCCGACGGCTTCGACCACCGGCTGACCGAAATCGCCGATGCCGCTCACGATCTGCACGTCATCGACCGTCAAGCCGGGGGTGGGTGCTTCGGTGGGCTGCTGCGACGGCACGAAACCGCCGAACAGCAGGATAATCAGGGCGCTGGAAAACCGGATCAGCGTCATTGCTCCGTTATGCTTTCACCTTTCGAGCGCCGGGATGAATCCCTTGCAGCATCCCGGCGACGGATAAATCTTCATCCAGTTCATCCCAGTGAATTCCCGCAGGCGAAAGCTCGTAAGCGAGGCGCTGTTCCGAAGTTGCGTTCATCAGGCGTGGATACCAGCTCAGAGGCGTGGCGATTTCCCGCCCATCTGCCAGCGAGACGCGCAGCATGTTTTCGCTGAATTCAACGCTCACCGGGCGATTCCAATCGTTGGGAGTGACATCGTCATTCGTCATGTTCTTCCTCAAAAAACTCTACCCACGCTTTAATGAGGATGTCCAGATTGTCGGCGATATGATGTTCTATCTGTCGCCGCTCACGCTCATTGTAACCTTGATTCCATGCCGGTTTGACCGGACTAAGCCAGAACTTTGCTTCTCCATCGGCTGAACGCACGTGAATGTGTGCTGGCTCGGCGTTTTCGTTCGAGTAGAAGAAAAAGCGATAACCGCCTATGCGCAGCACGGTGGGCACGTAATCTACCCCCCGACGCGCGTGAGAGCCTGCTTCGCCAGCGTGAAATCGGGGTTGCGCCATGCCGCTACCTCGAAATTCGACTTCGCCCGCTGGAGATCGCCTTCGGCTTCGTAGGCTAGCCCGGCGTAATAGTAGCTTTCCTCGACGCCCGGCGTTGTGGCGATCACGTCGCGCGCCAGCGTCAGCATGTCGTCGTAGCGCTGCTCGTGATAGTATGCCTCAAATGGTCCATACTGATACCACATCATGCGGAAGGGCAAGCCGATGCCGCGCGCCCGGTCGAAGGCGTCGGCAGCTTCGGCATACCGCCCCAGATCGACCAGCGACGATCCCATGTTGAACAGCGTGAACGAGTCGCTATTGCCGCCATCCAGTTCCTGCTGCGAAAGCTGGAGCGCGACCTCGTTGGCGTAAGTCGCGTCCCAGTAATCGCCCACGATCGACTCGACTTTCGCCTCATCCTCCGGGCGGTACAGCACCATGAAATCGCGGTTGAAGGGTCGCCAGCGGCTGTCGATGTCGGCATACGGGATCGGGCGTCCGGTGTCGTCAGGTCCGTTGCCGAGCAGCGAATCGAACACGTAGATTTCCTGCTTGGCGTCGTCGTAGCCCATGACCACCCGGTTGTGCGACATCCAGTCGTTGAAGGCGTTCGGTCCGTCGTAGTATACGTTCTCCATCAGCACGGGGAAGCCGCCGGCCACCAGCGCCCGCAGCAGGTCGAGCGTGCCGCCGTTGCGGTAGAGACCACTCAAGCCCTGCTGGGCGGCGAAATCGACCATCTCGTCCAGGCGCACGGCGACATCTTCGGCGTTGGGGTTCAGCGCGCGGATCGTGTCGCTGTACGTCCCCTGCCAGCCGAAATACGACAGGTGGATCGTCAGCGCCGCCGCCGAACAGCGGTTGAACTGCTGGTACACCGGGCGCAGCCCGGTCAGGCGCGCGCTCGGTGGCAGCGGTGTGGAAGCGACGTAGGGATGAACGTCCGCGCTTGGCATGGACTCCTGCGCGTAGGCGCTGCTAACGGTGATCAGCAGAGCGGCAATCAACAGGATAAAGGCTTTCATCAACCCAATACTCACCTGTCCAGCAAACGAGCCGCATTGTACAGCAACCCCCCAGCCGCTGCCAATGAGGATACGATGAGTACGAGGGGTGCTGTCACTGCGCTAGCTGCCGAGCTGCACCAGCACGATGCCCCCAGAGGGCGAGCGCGACAGCAGGATCGTGTTGTTCGCGCCCCACGTCAGCGACTGCCAGCGCCCCAGGTTCGGCGTGTTGTAGTCGCCCTCGAGCAGCAACCGCCCCGCTTCGCCGGGCGTGCCAGTAATGTACAGACCGTTGTCATCGGAGCTTTCCCGGTCGTTGACCAGATACGCCAGCGCCGAGCCGTCCGGCGACCACGCTGCGCCGACGACGAATTGATCCGGGTCGACGAGCAGGATTTGCCGGTTCTCAATATCGAGAATCTTGACCAGGCTATCTTCCGGCTGGCGGCGCCTAAAATCTGTCGGCGGGGTGAACAGCAGCGCGTAGCGACCATCGGCGGATGCTTCGACGCCGCTCACTTGCAGCGTCTCTCTGTCGATTGCCACGATCTGCTGCGCGTCCGAGCCGTCCAGATTGCTCACCCAGATGCCGCGATAATCCGAGTCTCCGGCGGGCGCGTCGTTGTAGACCAGCCGCTCTTCGACGGTGCTCAGCCCGTATATCGAGACCGGGTCGCTTGTCTGGATCGTGCCGAGCTTGGTCAGCTCGCTGCCATCCGGCTGGATCGTGTAGATGTCGGGCGGCTGGTGCTCGCCGTTGATGCGGTTGTAGCGCAGAAACAGGATACGACCATCCGGCAGCCAGTCCGGCAATACGTCGATGTTTTTCCAGGTGTCATTCGAGAGGCTCAGGCGATCCTGTTTGTCGTTGGTGATGTCGCGCAGCTCGCCCGTTTGCGTATCCCATACCCAGATGTCGGGATCCATGAGAAGCTGGAAGAAATTCTCATGAAATGTCAGATAGCGGCTGTCCGGCGACCAGCGCACCGATTCGCTGTCCAGCGACCTGAGTTCTTCCGGCAGCTCGACGCAGCTTTGCTCGGCATCACCCGCGTAGAGGCATACCGCTTCGCCCAGATGCGCGAACACTTCGCCGCTGGGCGCGAGATAGGCTGCCTGGCGGGCGGGTCCCGCCAGCAGATCGATATCGGTTGTGCCCGTGACCTGTAGGCTCGATACGTCGATGACTTCCGGCGTAGATAGCGTGGTCGCGGACGGCTGAGCGGTCGCCGTCAGCGCCGCTTCGAGCGCCGCCTGAATCGTCTGTGTAGCGGCGATCTGCGTCGGCGCTTGCGCGGTCTGCGCCAGCAGCGTGCCGACGGCAGCGTCGATGGTCGGCTGCGTGAGCGGCTGGTCGTCCTGTGCCTGGGAGACGAGAACCGCGCCCGTGCTCAGCAGGCACAGGATGATCAACAGGCGGCGCTTGAGCATAATATCCCCCTCAGGTGACGGTCGCGCCAGTGAAGAAGCGCCTGAGCGCTGCCCCCGCCGTCGCATCCTTCAAATAAGCGATATTTTCCCCCGCGAACGGGCGCGGCTGCAAGTTGAACTCGCTGACGAGCGCATTGTCCGCGACTGTGTTCGGCTCTTTGAGCAGTTCCAGCAGCGTCAGGTTGACCGGCGTGCCCGGCAGTACCTTTTCCATTACCCACACCGCCGGGCGCAGCAGCCCGGCTGGCGCGTTGATCAGGATGCGGCTGGCGTTCATGGCAGCGAGGACGCGCTTCTCGATCTCGCCCAGCGTCAGCACTTCGGGACCGCCGAGCTTGTATTCCTTGCCGATGGTGGCGTCGTCGTCCAGCGACCGCGCGATCACATCGACCACGTCGTAGATCGACACCGGCTGGAACAGCGCCGTGCCGCCCCCGACTAGCGGAAAGACCAGCGGTGTCAGCCGGACGAGCCGGGCGAAGGCGTTGAAAAACTCGTCCTGCGGACCATAAATTACCGATGGACGCAGAACCGTCCACTTCAGCCCGGACTGCATGACGTACTGCTGCGCGCGCCCCTTGCTCCGTAAAAAGCGCGAGAAATGCTGCGGGTCGGAGCCGTTCTGCGCCATGTGGACGAAGCGCTCGACCCCGGCATCGCGCGCGGCATCGACCACGTTGATCGTGCCCTGATAATTCACATTCTCATAGGTCGCCCTGCCGCGCTCCATCGGGATCGCCACCGTATGCACGATGGCGGTAGCGCCGTCCATCAGCCGCTTCAGCCCGGCGCGGTCGCCTACATCGCCCACCATGATCTCGATCTGGCTGCCGAGATCGCCCAGCCGCTGCTGCCCCTTGTCGGCGCTGCGCACCATCGCGCGCACCGGCTTGCCCGCCGCTACCAGCCGCCGCACCGCGTTGTTGCCGACGAACCCGGCGGCTCCGGTCACGAGAATCGTCATGATTGGCTCCTGTTCAACCTGTGTCGTTATATGCGAATAGTATATCGCGTGAGGTGAGCAGCCGATTAACCGCTGACCGTGATCGTCGCCAGCGTCAGATAGTCACCATCGCCAACCGCCAGCCGCGCATTGGGATCGTCCACATCGTACAGCCCGACGATCAGCGTATATTCGCCCGGCGGCACGTCGAGCAGCAGGGCATGGGCGTCGCCGACGGTATCGCCGGGCGTCCAGGTCGTCGTCAGCGCCAAGCCGCCGCCCGGCTCGCTGTCGCGCTGTGCCGCCAGAGTCCCGTTGGCGTCCAGCAGTTGTAGAAACACCTTGTAGCGCGTCGTCAGCGGAGCATCGGTGCGCCAGTCGAGCCGGACTTGCAGCGCGTCGCCCGCTGGACGGTCTCGCTGCTCAGGCCTCGTCCACCAGCTCGAACAGATCCGCCGAAGCGCGCGCCGCTCTGCGTGATCTGCGGCGCGACCGGCGCTGGCGTAGCGCGCCCGGCCGCACGTCGCCGAACCAGCGCTCGTCCGGCTCGAACGCGCCGCTGTCGACGTCGTCTCGACCACCCGCTGCGGGTCGCGCTCGGTTTCGCCCCAGAACACGGCGAACGCTCGCCTGTGCTGCGCGATGATCTGCTCGACGCGGGCGCGGGTGGCGTCGTCGTCGCCGCCCAGCCCCTCCGGCAGCGTGTGAACCGGCGCGCCGCCGCGATAGTAATAGCGGAACACTTCCTCCTGATTTGGCGCGTCGAGGATGATCGCGTCGTCGTCGCGCAGCGTCGCTTCAATCGTCTGGACGATGCCCCGGTAGTCGGCGCGCTGGTATGCCGGGTCGTCGTACAGCAGCTGAGAACGCCGTCACGCCGCTGCCGCCGCCATCACGACGCTCAGCAGTGCCGCCCAGCGCGGCGTGCTCTGCGCCAGCCACGCCGCGAAGTCGCGCCGCCGCCCGTATTTCAGGCGCAGATGCCACAGCACCCACACCCCGCGCCCGATCCACAGCGCCATGCCGATCTGCGCCGGGAGCAGCAGCTTGACGTTATCCAGCCGGAACAAGCCGAGCGCCAGGAACACCCCGACCGGCACGACTACCCACGCCACCGGATCACCACCTGCCACAGCGTCCGCCGCGCCACGATCAGCAGCCCGAACAGCAGCAGCAGCGCCGGGATCGCCAGCGGCACGTTCGAGACGGTGCTGCCGTAGGTCAGCCACGCCAACACCGTATTGACGGCTTCCGCGAACGGCGTCGTGTCCCCAGTGTTGGGCCACGTCGTGATCTGGTGTAGGGCGGTCGGCAGCCAGGGCAGGTGCAACTGCAGGATCGCCAGCACGTTCGCGGCGACGTAGAGCAGCAAAGTGCGCGAGACCTCACCCCCGTCTCGCTCTGCTCCATTCCCCCTCTCCACTGTTAGCGAAGCGGCGTGGAAGGGGACGAGCTGAGGTTTGTCACCACCCACACCAATGCGACTACGCCCTGCGCCAGCATCACGAACGGGAAGGCGTACCGTCCACAAGCCCGCCGCGTTGAACAGCCCCAGCGCCAGCGCCCAGCGCATTTTCCGCTGCAACAGCCCCGCCAGTGCCCAAGCTCGCCGCCGCCCACAGCGCCAGCAGCGCGTACATGCGCGCTTCCTGCGCGTAGTAGATGCGAACGTGTTCAGAGCGATCAAAATCGCCGCCGTGATGCCCGCCGCCCAGCCATACAGCCGCCTGCCGAGCGCAGCGGCGAAGGCGATGCTCAGCACGCTTGCCAGCGCCGAGAGCGACCGCAGCGCGAACTCGCTCGTCCCGGTCAGCAGCCGCCAGCCCGCCAGCAGCCAGTAATAGCCCGGCGGGTGGATGTCGCGCCCGGCGTTGGCGGCGATCTCCGCGAACGGGCGCAGCGCCTGTACGTAGCTGCTGCCCTCGTCGTTCCACAGCGACTGCGCGCCGAGCAGGTGGAATCGCAGCCCCGCCGCCACCAGCAGCACGGCTGTCAGTATCAGGAGAGGGAGGGCTTTGTCGCGGAGGCGCAGCATACCAACCTCACCCCGCCTCGCTGCGCTCGACACCCCTCTCCACGTCGTGGAGGGAAGCAACCGAAGGTTGCGGGGGTGAGGTCGGTCTTATCCCTTTTCCACGCCGCCCACAGGATGCCCAGCCGCACTAGCGCGCCGAGCGCCGCCCATTGCGGATCGGCGCGTAATGCTCGACGCTGCGGTCGTACACCGTCACGCTGTCGAGCAGGAAGCCGTCGTCGGTCATCCAGTTCGACCGTGTGCGTCTCCGCCGCCATCAGATCGTGGATCGTCACCTCCGTCAAGTCGCCTGCGTCGGTGATGCGCGACAGGATCGGCAGATTGAGCGCCTGCGACGTGCCCCAGTCCGCGCCGTCAATTCGGATGCGCAGCGTGTCGCTCAGCCCGCCGATCCAGCGGATGCGCGCGTATGTCCCGTGAAACGTGAAGCGGGCGGTCGTGGTGCGCAGCGCGTTGTCGGGCGCTGCGCGCCGGATGCGCTCACGACCTCGGCGTCGTCGTCGCGCTGGATCGCCCAGTCGTCGCCCTGATGCACGCCTGCGTACAGCGTCGGCGTCTGGCTGGCGATGTACTGCTTCATGCTGTCGTAGACCGGCAGCGGTGTGAAATCCGGCTCGACCATGCGGAAATAGTAATACGGCTGATTTTTGTCAGCATCGTCGGCGCGCTTGAAGAACCAATGGTTATTCACGCCGACCCAGGGCATCTCCTCCTGCGCGCGCTGGTATGCCAGCGGCAGCGCGCTCGCCACCGCCTGCTCTTGCGTGACTCCGCCGAACATCAGCCGGTTCGGCATGTCCAGTACGTCCGGCGCGTCGACCGGATTCGCCGCCTCGCTGATCCAGATCGGCTTGGCGGCGTCGTATTCAGCGACCATCACGTCGCGCACGTAGATCGGGCGGGCGAAGGTCAGCGTCAGCGGGCGCAGGCGCTGGTCGGTCGGACCGCTGAAGAAGCCGTAGCCCTGCGCCGACATGCGTCGAAGCAGTCCTTCGCTCCGGCGTCGTACATGCGCTGCAAAAAGATGAACTCGTTAGATCGCGCCGTCAGTGAGATGGTCGGCGACGGCGCCGCGCTGATCACGACGTTGGTTGGGTCGACCGCCTTCAGGCGCGCCATACGCCCGGCACAAAACCACCGGCTGTAGCCTTCGAGGTCGACGGTTCTCGCCCATTCCGGGTAGATGTTCGGCTCGTTCCAGATTTGGTAGTGATGGATACGCCCCTGATAGCGCTCGGCGAAGGTCGTCACGAAGGCGATGTAGTCGTCCCAGTTATCCGGCGGCGCAAAGCCGGTCGCGTCCTCGTAGCTGCGCGACCAGTCCGGCGGCTTGTCGATGCGCGCCTGAATTTCCAGCCCGTACTGCTCCGCCAGATCGACGATCTGATCGTATTTCGCCCAGGCGTCGACGCCCGCCGGGTCGTTGCGCCGGTCGATAGTCGCCCCGCGCGTGGATTTCGATATCCCTGCCAGGGATTTCCTGCCGGAGCCAGTGGAAGCCCGCCTCGGCGATCATTGCACCTTTGCGCTTGGCGGGTTCGACTTCCTGCTCCAGAAACGTGTTGATGCCATAGGGGTTGACGCCCGCGTGCTGGATCGCCACGTCCGGCGCGGTGTCCGGCTGCGCGCGCGTCGCGTTGCCCAACCATTCGACCATGCCGCAGATCTGCGCCAGCGGCGCCGCTTTACTCGCCCGTCAGCGACCACATCGTGCGCCACGCCAGCCCGTAATTCGCCAGATCGAGCGCCAGCAGCGCCGCGCCCGCCAGCACGATCACAGCAGCCGCGATCACCAGGCTGCGCCGCGAAGGAGACTGCTTCTGTTGTCGTGTCATGCGCCGGATTATAGCCGGGTTCGGCAGCGCAGCAATCAACGCCCGCCCGACGGTGTTTGCAAACCTCACTCCTCAATCCTCTCCACAACATGGAGAGGGGAGGCTAAAGAGCAAACCGGAGGTTTTGCCCGCAGCGAAATGAGTCAGGAATCGAACGCTGGCGCGGTCGTTGGCATCGCCGCCACGTAGCGGGTGAGCTGCTCCAGCTCGGCTTTGTAAAGGTCGCCGGGTCACGCCCGGCTTGACCAGGCGCTCCATGAACCCGGCGAACCCGGCGCTAGCCGAAATCGCTGGCGATGGTCACGCGCGTGCGCCGCATAGCGGCTCAAGGATGAACTTTGTCACCTGCTGGGTCTCGGTGTCGGTTTCGACCAGCACCCGCCCCGGCTCCGGCTCGGTGACGACCAGATGGAAGGGATAGCTCGTCCCGTAGACGCGCACCGCGCCGCTGACGACGGTTCCCGCGCCCACGCCGCCCTGTTCGACGGTGAGGTCGCCGAAATATGGCTTCGGCAGAATCGCCGGGTGCGAGTTACGATAGTCGGCAAAAATCCCGTAGATTATGTCCGGTGGCGCTTCGATCTCCGCCGCGTATTCGGCGTGCAGCATGTTCATCTCAGCCTTCCTTTTCGCCCATTCGGGCGGCTCGTGATTCGCGTTCGTGAACATATTCACATTATCGGATCTTGCTCGGAATAATTCTTCATCCACGTGATGAGATCACCGCCTGTACGGAAGATCAGGTCGTGCTGGCAGATCGTTGGAGACGGTCATCATATGGCGTATAATCCTGTGCACCGGCAGGATTCAGGAGCAGGTGGGATGGTTGCCAAGGATAACGACACGCTGAACGACAAGGCGGAACAGGTTGCCGAAGACGCGACCAAGACGGTCGCCGAGCTGGGGCGTGAGCTGCATCATCACGCCGACAACGTGAAGTCGGACATGGTCAAGACGCTGTACGAAGCCGCCAAGACGCTGCGCAAGGAATCGCGCGAGGCGGGCGCTGGCGAAGAGGTGCAAGAGCGCCTCGACGACGTGGCGACGGGCTTCGAGAAGGCGGCGGGCTATCTCAAGCGTAATTCCTACAGCGACATCGGCGAGGACGCCGTGCGCACCGCCAAGAACAACCCGATGCAGACGATGGCGCTGATCTTCATCATCGGCGTGGTCATCGGGCTGCTGCTGCGCGGCAATCGCTCCGGCGAGCGCTGAGCAGGTGCGGGAATGATTGGCTCGCGTTTCGCCAACATTTGCTGACGAGGTTACAATGGAAAGCCGGGCGACAAGCCCGGTTTTCTCTTCACGCTCTGGAATGCCCGATGGTCAAATTCGTCATCCTGTTTCACAAGCCGGACGACCTCGATCAGTTCGAGAACAGCTACAATCACTTTCTCATGCTGATCGAAACCATGCCGCTCGTCAAGCGGCGGCAGGTCAACAGCGTCCTCGGCAGCCCGCTCGGCGCGACCGACCTCTATCGTTCGCTGGAGGTTTATTTCGACGATTACGCCGAGCTGGATCAGGCGCTGAAGTCCCCGGCGGGGCAGGAGGCGGGCGGCGAGCTTGTCCGCCGCTTCCCATCGACCGCGTTCCAGATGTATTTCGCCGAGGTATATGAAGAGGCAGGCGCACATACGGAGGTGAGCACCTAGATGGAAGCCCTGAAACAGCGTATTCTTGCCGAGGGGCGCAACCTGGGCAGCGGGATTCTCAAGATTGACAGTATTCTCAACCACCAGATTTACCCTGATCTGATGCAGGAGATGGGCGAGGAGCTGGCGGAGCGTTTCGAGGGGATGAAGATCGACCGCATCCTCACGGCGGAAATCTCCGGCATCGCGCCTGCGCTCATGACGGCGGCGGCGCTCGGCGTGCCGGTCGTCTATGCCCGCAAGACCAAGCCGATCACCATGTTCGGTCCGGTGCTGCTCGAAACCGCGCCCAGCCACACCAAAGGCGTCGAGGTCAATCTGCTGGTGTCGGCGGAGTTCATGCCGCCCAATCAGGACGTGCTGATCATCGACGACTTTCTGGCGACGGGCAAGACGCTGCGCGCGCTGGTGCGCATCGTCGAGGGGGCGCAGTCGCGGGTGGTCGGCGTCGGCGTGGTGGTCGAAAAGACCTTTGAGGGCGGGCGCAGCTACATGCGCGAAAAGGGCTATACTATGCCTATCGAAGCGCTCGCCGTGATCACCAATATGGACGACGGCAAGATCATCTTCGCGGAGTAATGCCGATGCGCCGGGCTGTATCTCACAGGTTTTGATCAATGCACCGTAGGGGCGTTCAATTGAACGCCCCTACGCTTAGAACGATGCGCCGGAAGCCCATATCTGTCCGTCCTCGTCCCTTCATTCGTCAACAGGAGACGACGTGATGCAATCTGAACCCCAGTCCTCAGTCCTCACCACCACTCCGTCCTCCGATCTGCGCAGCGGCGGTATCGCCATCCTCGACTTCGGCTCGCAGTACACCCAGTTGATCGCCCGGCGCGTGCGCGAGCAGGGCGTCTATGCTGAGGTGTTCCCGTGCGACGCCAACGCCGATAAGGTGAACGTACATCAGCCACAGGGCTACATCCTCTCCGGCGGACCGAACAGCATCTACGAGGACGACGCACCGCAAATGCCCGACTACATCCTCGAAAGCGGGCTGCCGGTGCTGGGCATCTGCTATGGGATGCAGGCGATCACGCACGCGCTCCGGGGCGTAGTCGCCGGATCGCAGCAGAAGGAATTCGGCTTCGCGCAGATCACGCACACGCACGGCAGCAACCCGCTGTTTCGCGGCATTCCCGACCAGATCGACGTGTGGATGTCGCATGGCGACCGCATCGAGCGCCCGCCGGACGGCTTCGTGCCGCTGGCGCGCTCGGTGAACTCGCCGTTGGCGGCGATGGGCGATTTGGATCGCAACCTGTACGGCGTCCAGTTCCACCCGGAGGTCAAGCACACGCCGCAGGGTGCGCAGATTTTGCGCAACTTCGTCTACGACATCTGCCACTGCGAGGCGAAATGGTCGGCGCTGGCATTCATCGAAGATTCGATCCGCTCCCTGCGCGAGCGCGTCGGGCACGAGCGCGTGCTGCTCGCGCTCAGCGGCGGCGTCGATTCGGCGGTGGCGGGCGCGCTGCTCCACCGCGCTATCGGCGATCAACTGGTGTCGGTGTTCGTCAACACCGGGCTGCTGCGCCGCGACGAAGCCGACCAGGTGGTGCGCGTTTTCCGCGATGAGCAGCGCATGAACCTGATCGCCGTCGACGCGACCGAGGACTTCCTCGAAGCGCTCAACGGCGTCACCGAGCCGGAACTCAAGCGCAAGCGCATCGGCAGGCTGTTCATCCGCACGTTTGCGACGCAGGCGCGCCAGCTCGCCGCCGACGGCGTGCGCTTTCTGGCGCAGGGCACGATTTACCCCGACGTGATCGAAAGCGCCGCCAGCAGCAAGAAAAGCCACGTGATCAAGAGCCATCACAACGTCGGCGGGCTGCCGCACGATCTCCAGTTCGAACTGGTCGAGCCGCTGCGCGATCTGTTCAAGGACGAGGTGCGCGCCGTCGGCACGAATCTCGGCTTGCCGGACGCGATTGTCTGGCGGCAGCCGTTCCCCGGTCCCGGCTTGGCGGTGCGCTGCCTGGGTGAAATCACCTGGGAGCGGCTGGAAACGCTGCGCGGCGCGGATGCCATCTTCCGCGAGGAGCTGGAGCGGGAAGGGATGCTCCGCAATGGAACGGCGCAGGCGTTTGCCGTGCTGCTGCCGGTCAAGAGCGTCGGCGTGATGGGCGACGCCCGTACCTATGAGGAAGTGATCGCCCTGCGCGCCGTGACGACCGACGACTTCATGACGGCAGACTGGGCGCGCCTGCCTTGCAGGTGCTCGCCCGCGCCAGCAGCCGCATTGTCAACGAGGTGCGCGGCGTCAACCGCGTCGTCTACGACGTGACCAACCGAAGCCGCCCGACACAATCGAGTAGAATAAGGGCTTGAACCGCCAAGAGAAGTGTATGCTGCGGCTCTTACATGGTTAGATGGTTGGCGATTATGTCTTCGTGGCAGGTAATTTAGGGGCACGACATGTCGTGCCCCTACTTCGTGAAACCACTCCTGGCGGTTAATCTTTCCCTCAATTTCCGCGAACGGGCAATTCTTACTACCCCACATGAAAACTGGTTATAATAGTCCATGCACTCCTGAATAAGCGGTTACAACGGCATACGGGGGACTAATGGCATTCAGTTTGGATTTCAGCCAGTCGGCGAGCCATTCGCCCAGAGAGCGTTCGCGCGGCAGGCTGCTGGCGCTGCCCGCCGTTCTCTGGCTCGTGCTATTCTTTCTGCTGCCGCTGGCGATTGTGCTGCTCGTCAGCTTCATGACGCGCGGTCCCAACGGGACGATTGTGCTGCCGCTCACGCTCGAACACTACCAGCGCATCTTCGGTCCGATCTACTTCCCGCTTTTCTGGCGGTCGATCATCATCGCGCTGCTGACGACCGGCGTGTGTCTGATAGCTGGCTATCCGCTGGCATTTTTCATCAGCACGCGCAAGAGTAAGGGCGCGCAGAACTTCGCTCTCTTTCTGGTCATTCTGCCGTTCTGGACGAACTTCCTCGTGCGCACCTATGCCTGGCGCGTGCTGCTTGGCACGGAAGGCACGATCAACGAGACGCTGATGAACCTGCACCTGATCAGCGAGCCGCTGCAACTGCTCAACACCCAGTTCGCCGTGCTGGTCGGCTTGATCTACGGCGAGCTGCCGTTCATGATTCTGCCGATCTTCACGTCGGTCGAGCGCTTCGACTTCCGGCTGGTCGAGGCGGCGCACGACCTCGGCGCGAATGACCTGCGCGCCTTCCTGCGCGTCGTGTTCCCGCTGACGCTGCCGGGGGTGGTCGCCGGGTGTATTCTGGTGTTCATCCCATCAATTGGCGCGTTCATCACGCCCGACCTGCTCGGCGGCACGCAGGGCATCATGATCGGCAACCTCATCAACCAGCAGTTTAAAGGGAGCGGCAACTGGCCCCTCGGCTCGGCGGCTTCGGTGGTGATGATGGGCTTGGTCATGATTGGGCTGCTGGTCTACTCGCGCCTGGGGAATCGGGGGTAAATCATGGCGAACACCACCGTTCCATCCCACGCCGCGCGTGCCGCAATCCGTATCGACCATAGCAAGATTCGCCGCGACATGTTCGTGCGGCGGCTCGGCAAAGTCGGGCTGTGGATCGAGCCGGTGTTTGGCTATTTCTTTCTGTGGGCGCCGATCCTGCTGCTGGTGATCTTCTCGTTCAACGACTCGCGCTCGGTCGCGCAGTGGCATGGGTTCACGTTCCAGTGGTATCACAACATCTTTAACAATCTTGTCGGAGGTGATCCGCGCTTCTCGACCGCGCTGATGCTCTCTTCGCTCGGCAACAGCCTGCTGGTCGCGTTTGTGGCGACGACCATCGCCACGACAATTGGCACGATGGTCGCGCTCAGTCTGGTGCGCGGCAACTATCCCGGCAAGAACATCATCGACAACCTGCTGTTTCTGCCGGTCGTCATCCCCGAAATCACCCAGGCGATTTCACTACTGATCTTCTTCAGCGTGGTGTTCGATTTCGCCCAGCGCACGGCGGGGATTCAGGCGCTGCCCGGTTTCGGCACGATCATCATCGGGCACGTCGCCTTTAACATCTCCTACGTGGCGATTGTCGTGCGCGCTCGCCTCGCCGATATGAACCCGCGCTACGAGGAAGCGGCGCGCGACCTGGGCGCGAACAGTGGCGCACCTTCTGGCGCATCCGCCTTCACGTTGATCGTTCCCGGTATTCTCTCTGAGGCTGCTGGCGTTCACGCTCTCGCTCGACGATTTTGTGATCACGTTCTTCAACGCGGGTCCCGGCACGACCACGCTGCCGGTGTTCGTTTACGGATTCACTCAAACTGACGGTCACGCCCGAAATCAACGCGATTTCGACGCTGATTACTGGTTTCGACCGTGCTGATCGGCATCTCGATTGCGATGCAGGGGCGTAATGCGACTGCTGCTGCTTAATCATTGACGTTAGTGCGCGAAATGATCTATAACATCCGCGCGGTTTTTGGCGAGCTTAACAGGGACGAATGGGAGGAACGATGCGTAAGTTGATCTTGTTGATTGGTATCCTGGTGCTGGCTTTCCCGGTCTACGCGCAAGACGCTACGCCCGAAGCGACGGCGATGGAACCCTGGACGTGCCCCGATGGATTCCAGGGGCAGACGCTGAACGTCTTCAACTGGACGACTTATATCGCTGACGCGCTTACCATCCCGGATTTTGAGGCAGCGTACGGCGTGTCGATTGTTTACGGCACCTACAACAACAAAGAAGCGCTGCTAACGTCTGCGCAGCAGCAACTGGCTACGACATCGTCGTGCAAACCAACCGCATGGTCGCCACCATGATTAACCTCGGCTTGCTGGAGCCGCTGGACATGGCGAGCGCATCCTAATTTCGCCAACGTCAGCGAAGACCTCAAGAACCCCAGCTACGACCCCGGCAACTCTACAGCGTGCCTTATCGGTGGGGCACGATTGGCGTCGCTTCGACTGTATCGACAAGGTCGGCGGCGAAATCACCAGTTGGGATCAGGTCTTTGGCTATAACGGTCCGGTCGCGTGGCTGGACGACCCGCGCGCGATGATCGGCATCGCCCTGCAAAATCCTCGGCTACGACCCGAATACGTCCGATCCAGATCAGGTCAGCGAAGCGCGCGACTTCCTGATCAACAACGGCGGCAACGTCGTCTCCATCGCGGGCGACGACGGTCAGGCGCAACAGGCGCGGCGACGTGGGACATCACCGTCGAGTATATGGGCGACATTTACCAGGTGGCGGCGGACTGCGGCTGTGACAATATCAAGTTCGCGCTTCCCGAAGAGGGCGGCAACATCTGGGTCGATAACCTCGCCATCCCGACGGGCGCGCCCAACAAGCCGCTCGCGAGGTTTTCCGTCAACTACATTCTCGACCCGCAGGTCGGCACGGACATCAACAACTACACCGCCTACGCCAGCCCAGATCAGGCGGCAATCGACGCCGGGTTGATCGATCCGCATACCTCGACAGCCCGATCATCTACCCGCCGGCGAAAGCCGTCACAACCTGTTCTACATTCTGCCGCTGCCGGATGCCGAGCAGTACTACAACGATGCCTGGGACGAGATCAAGATTTCGCTGGGGCGGTAGCGCCGTTCATCACGAAGACTCTACATGGTAGGGGCGCAGCGCGCTGCGCCTACGCCTGGTCGAAGGTGAGCGTATGGCACAGGTCGGCATCGAACTCAAGAACGTCATCAAGGAATTCCCGGCGCGCAGCGGCGAAGTGACCGTCCGCGCGGTCGATGATGTCTCGCTGCAAATCTGGGGGGCAGATTTTTCGCCCTGCTCGGTCCCAGTGGCTGCGGCAAGACGACCACCCTGCGCATGATCGCCGGGTTCGAGGAGCCGACTTCCGGCGAGATCATCATTCGCGGTCAGCCGGTGCAGGGCGTCCCGCCGTTTCATCGCCCGGTCAACACCGTGTTTCAGGACTACGCCCTCTTTCCGCACATGACGGTGCTGCAAAACGTCATGTTCGGGCTGGAGATGGAAGGCGTCCCGCGCGAACAGGCGCGCGAGCGGGCGGTGCAGTCGCTGGAGATGGTGCGCCTGACCCAGTTCGACCGCAAGCCGCGCCAGCTTTCCGGCGGGCAGCAGCAGCGCGTCGCTCTGGCGCGCGCGCTGGTCAAGCGCCCCGCCGTGCTGCTGCTGGACGAGCCGCTCGGCGCGCTCGACCTCAAGCTGCGCAAGGCGATGCAGTACGAACTGATGACCATGCAGGACGACCTCGGCATCACCTTCGTCTACGTCACCCACGACCAGGAAGAAGCCCTGACCATGTGCGACCGCATCGCCGTCATGGATCACGGCAAGGCGCTGCAAGTGGGGAGACCGGAAGAAATCTACGAGACGCCGCACTCGCGCTTCGTCGCCGACTTCATCGGCGAGACCAACTTCATCCCCGGCAAAGTCGAGTCCGTCGTCGGGAAGATCGCGCAGGTTCGCATCGACGATAATACGTTGATCGAAGCCACGCCGGATCAAAGTGATCTGAAAATCAAGCGATGTCACCGTCGCCGTCCGCCCGGAAGGTCACGCTCATCCCCGAAGGCGGCTCACTCGCGGACGCCCCCGGCACAATCGAGCACGAGACGCATAAGACCGCGATCCCAGGCGTGGTCTTTTTCGCCAATTACATCGGCACGGATACACGCTACATCGTGCGCGTTGGCGAGCAGGTGGATGTCGTCGTCCGCGAGCAGAACTTTGGCACGCGCTTCGAGACGATTTTCAAGCCGGGGCAGCGCGTGACAGTCTACTGGGCGAACGAGAATGCGCGCGTGCTGACGCAGTGATCGTTCTCTCGCGTTATCAGATTAAGCCGCTCCTTCGGCTGCGCGGCGCGCAGTCGACTGCTTCTGTTTCCCCCGATCTCGGCTTGACGACCGTCGAAGTCGCGCTCGACGACGCGGGCGTGATATTTCCCGGCGGCGAGCGCCTCACCTGGGATGACGCCGCGCGCATCTTCGATGCCGAGACAAGCTGCTTTGCCCTCGAAGCGGGCGAAATCCGCAAGATTCAGGTGTTCTCGCAGACGACCAACCGGCACTGTTCGCTCATGCCGACTTCCGGCGCGCCCACGCTGCTGATCGCCGGGTTTCCGATGCACCGCATCAAGAATACCGACCCGCACCGCGACACGCTCAGCAAGATCAAAGCCGCGCGCCCGGCAGGGCGAGGTGCTCGATACGTCGATGGGCTTGGGCCGGCGGTCAGGCGCGCGCGCACGTCAAATCACGTCGTGACGATTGAGCGGCAAACCCAGCGGTGGTCGAAATCGCCCGCCAGAACCCCTGGTCGCGCAGGTGTTCGCCAACCCGCGCATCGAGCAGCGCTTCCTGGGCGACAGCGCCGAATTGATCGAGACCTTCGCCGACAGATCGTTCTCCTGCATCATCCACGACCCGCCGACCATCCAGCTTGCCGGGGATTTGTACTCCGGCGTGTACTACCACGCGTTGTACCGCATCCTCAAGCGCGCGGGCGGCTGTTTCACTACATCGGCGACCTGGACAGCCCTTCGGTCAGCCGGATCGTGCGCAGCGGCGTAGTCGAGCGGCTGGGCGCGGCGGGCTTCCGCGACGTGAAGCGCCGCCCCGAAGCGTTCGGCGTCGTTGCGCAGAAATAACGCTTACCTGCGTAGCTGTTCCCGCTTGCGCCGCTGGTACACCGACACCCCGATCAACTGGATCACCAGAACGACCAGCACGGCAATCGCCGTCGCCTGAACGAATCCGCGCTCGCGCCCGCCGATGCGCTGGTACAGGAAGGTATGCACGAACGCCAGCGCCGCCAGCACGTAATTGAGCCGCTGAATCTGCTTCCAGCGCTTACCTTTCAGCCGACGCAGCGATAGCTGGTTCGACAGCAGCAGAAGCAGCACCAACAGCAGTGTCGCCGCCAAGCCGATCCAGTTGCTTGCCCCGGCGGGATCGAGCAGCAGCCTGCCGCGCGGATTGAAAAAGAACGCCAGCACGCTGCCGCGATTGTGCAGCACGACGGCGAACACCACGTGCAGGCAGCCCGTGATCCCCGCCCAGATGCCGGTGTCGCGGCGCAGGTCGATGTTGACGGGGTTGATCCGCCTGCGCATCAGGTTGAGCGGTCCGAACAGCAGGCTGGCGCACAGGAACAACACGCTCAGGTAGCCGAAGCCGATAGTGAACACGTATTCCGCTCCGGCATGGGGCGAATACAGATGCGTCGCGTATATCCCCGCCGTCGTCAGCGCCGCCAGCAGCAGGTGGGTGGTCGCCCGCTGCGCTCCAAAACCTCTGACAAATGTCCTGATCAACCTGTCCATCCTGGGACTACAGACGGCGATCCATGCGCATATAATCCGCTCTGATGCGGCTTGCGCGGGAATGGCGCCCGGTATTCAGTGTAGAACCGGGCGCGCGCCCGTGCGATCCACCTGTATATACCGGAAACGGATTACGAAAAGCTCTCCGCGCTCTGAAAGCGAGATCAAATTCATGCGGCATAGCTCGCGCACGAACCTGCTCACCATCCTCGTGGCGTACATGGGCTTCATCGGCTTGGGCTTGAACGCCGGTCTGCTCGGCTTGGCGTGGCTGCCATGCAAGTTGAGTTCAACGTCCCCGCTGGATGCGGTGAGCATCCTGCTGCTGGCAAGCACTACTCCGGCTACCTGGCTGCCAGCTTTTACAGCGGCACAATCGCCTACCGGCTCGGCGTTGGGCGCATGGGTAGCGCTCGCCAAAAGCGCGCTGATGGCAGTCGGACTGCTCGCCATAGCACTGGCGCAGTCCTGGTATCTGGTGATCATCTTCTTCCTATTCACCGGATTGAGCAACGCTTTCGTCGGCGCCAGGCTGAATGCTTATCTGGCGCAACATCACGGCGCGCAGGCGATGAACTGGCTTCACGCCTGTTTCGGCATCGGCGTGACGTTGGACCGCTACTCATGACGGCGGTGCTGTCGGCGTCGCTCTCGTGGCGCTACGGCTATGCCATCACCTGCGGCTGGGTGGTGCTGGTGGCACCGGCGAGGTGTTCGCCGCCACGCTGCCCTGTGGAAAAGCGTAATCGTCCCGGAAAGCGATGGGATGCCCGCCAAGCGTGCCAGCCTGGGATCAATCCTGCGAATGCCGATTGTGCTGATCGGCATCGCCATGTTCTTCCTGTACGCCGGGCTGGAAGCCACGCCGGGGCAGTGGGTCTACACCCTGTTCACGCAGGAGCGCGGCATCGCCGAAGAAGCCGCCGGGCTGTGGGTGAGCATCTGCCGGGGCAGCTTCACTATCGGGCGCATTTTCTTCGGCGCGATCCATCACCGCGTAAACTCGCTGACGCTGCTGCGCGGCTGTATGCTCGGCGTGGTATTCGGCGCGCTGCTGGTGCCGGTGGAGATCCGGTGGCGTGGATCGGCTTCGCCCGGGCTGACGGTGCTTGGCTTCGCGCAGGCGCCGCTGTTCCCGGTGATGGTCTCCAATACACCCCGGCGCGTCGGCGCTGCCAACGCCGCCAACGCCATCGGTTTTCAGGTAGCGGGCGCGGGTATTGGCGTCGCCATCCTCCCGGCGCTGGCGGCTTTCTGGCGAACAACATCAGCCTGGAGATCATCCCGCCGTTCATCTTCATCGCCTCCGTCCTCATGATCGCCCTGCACGAGCTAAGCGTATCGATGGGTGCGCGCGCGGCGCGCAGCGGGTCGCAGCCGGTCGGAGACTAAGATTTATCGACGCTGGTATATTTGTAGGGGCGCAGCGAAGGCAATCGGGTGCCCTGCGCCTTTTATTTTGCCCAATGCTCCATCTGCGCCATAATCGAACGCAAATTTGATTAGGCGAGGCTTCCTGGCGATGAATTTCGACCTCCTGCTTTCCCCGACGGCGCTGCTCGACCATTTCATGCCCGGCGAAGTGCCCGCCGACCTGCGCGCTTACGAGGCGTGGATGGACGAGCACGGGCGCGCGATTTCGGCGGCGGTCGACCGCGCCGGGACGCCCTGGGTCAAGCAGTTCGACCGCTTCGGCAGCCGCATCGACGAAATCCAGTTCCCGCCTGAATACTGGACGATGCTGTGTATGGGCTACAAGGCGGGCGCGGTCTGGCGCGCGCAGGAGTCGCTGAGCAGCGCGTACCGGGTGGGTTACGTCACCTCGTTCTTCGACATGGGGTTGTACTGCCCGTATACCGTGTCGCTCGGCACGGCGGCGGCGATCTCCAAATGCCGCGCCCGACGTGCACGAGCGGTTCATGCGCGTCTGATGGATCGCACCGACTCCGTCTGGCAGGGCGCGACCTGGATGACCGAAGCGCGCGGCAGCTCCGACCTGGGCGCGGCGGTCGAGACGGTCGCCCACCGCGACGGTGATCGCTGGCTGCTGACCGGCGACAAGTATTTTTGCAGCAACGCCGGGGCAGAGCTTGCGGTCGTCGCCGCACGCCCCGATGATGCCCAGCCGGGCGTGCGCGGGCTGGCGCTGTTCCTCGTGCCGCGCCTCCGCGTCGATGGCTCGCTCAATTACACCGTTCGGCGGCTGAAGGACAAGATCGCCACGCGCTCCGTGCCGACCGGCGAAATTGAGCTTCGGGGCAGCGAAGCCTACCTGCTGGGGGAGCCTGGGCACGGCATCTACCACATCCTCGAAGTCCTCAACCTGTCGCGCGTCGCCAACTGCATCGGCAGCGCCGCGCTGATGCAGCGGGCGCTCGCCGACGCCTTCACGTTCGCCCGCGCCCGCGAAATCTTCGGCAGGAAGCTGATCGATCAGCCGCTGATGCGCCGCCAGTTCGAGCGGAAAGCCGCCGCGCTGGAGAGCGTCTTTAAGCTGACGTGGGAAGTCGTGCGGCTGGCGGATGAGGTCTGGCGTGAGCCTGCGCCGCGCTACTCCGAGCGTTTCCAGTTGTTCCGCGTGCTGCTGCATCTGGCGAAATACTGGACGGCGGAGCAGGCGGTACAGGCGGCGAAGTGGTCGATGGAGGTCAACGGCGGCATGGGCACGCTGGCGGAGTTCGGCGTCGAGCGCCACCTGCGCGAAGCCATGATCGCCGACATCTGGGAAGGACCGCCGCACCGCCAGATTCTCGACGGCGTCGAGGCGATGGAGCGCAAGGGCGCGCATAGGCTGCTGTTCGATTATCTCGCCCCGAAAGCCGACGTGACCGCCTTAGCCGACATGCGGGCGCGCGTCGAGGCGCTGCTGGCGCTGCCGCAGGACGAGAAGGAGGCGGCGTCCGGCGACCTGTTCCACGATCTGGCGGCTTTCGCGGCGGCGACGGTCTAGAACCGCTAACCACAGAGACCGCAGAGCGCACAGAGAAAGACAAAAAATCCCTCTGTGTTCTTTGCGGTCTCTGTGGTTAAAATCTCATTCTTTCCGGGCTTCAATTTGAGGATGCCTTATGCCGCGCATACCGTTGATGTATTACCTGCTCGTGTTCGCGCCGATTGCCGTGATCGCCCGGCTCGCCAGCGCCGACCCGGTGATCGTTTTCATCCTCTCGGCGCTCGGATTAGTCCCGCTCGCCAAGCTGATCGGCGATGCCACCGAAGAGCTTGCGGTCTACACCGGACCCAGGCTCGGCGGGCTGCTCAACGCCACGCTCGGCAACGCCGCCGAATTGATCATCACGATTTTCGCCATTCAAGCCGGGCTGCTGGAGCTGGTGCGCGCCTCGATCACCGGCTCGATCCTCGGTAACCTGCTGCTTGTCCTCGGTTTCAGCATCGCGCTCGGCGGCTGGAAGCATGGGCTTCAGCACTTCGACAAGCGCACGGCGAGCATCAACGCCACGCTGCTGGTGCTGGCGGTCGTCGCGCTGGCGATCCCGTCGCTGTTCGACCGCGTGCTGGTCGAGCGCCCGGAGTCGGAGCTGCTGTTCAGCGAAGGCGTGGCGCTGATCCTGATCGTGCTGTACGGCTTGATGCTCCTGTACTCGTTCACCGCCAGGCACGACCCGCACGCTGACGAAACCGGGGCGGTACGTGAATCGGCGGCGGTCGAGCATCACACTGCCCGCTGGTCGCTGCGCTTCACGATTGGCGTGCTGGCGGCGGCGACGATTGGCACGGCGCTGGTCAGCGAGACGCTGATCGGCGCGGTCGAGCCGGTCGTCGAGTCGCTTGGGCTGACCGAGTTTTTCCTCGGCATCATCATCATCCCGCTGATCGGCAACATCGCCGAGCATCTGGTGGCGGTGCAGGTCGCGCTCAAGAACAAGATGGAACTCAGCCTCGCCGTCTCGCTCGGCTCCAGTTTGCAGATTGCGCTGTTCGTCGCGCCGGTGCTGGTGTTTGTCAGTCTGTTGTTCGATAACCGCCTGCTGCTGGTGTTCAACGAATTCGAGCTGGTCGCCCTATTCGGTACGTCGCTGATCGCCGCCTTGATCGCGCTCGACGGGGAGTCCAACTGGCTGGAAGGTGCGATGCTGCTGGCGGTCTACCTGATCATCGCGCTGGCGTTTTTCTTCCTGCCCGCGCACATCGCCGCGCCGTGAACGCCTTGTGACAATCGGAGTGATATTCGGTAGAACAATTTACCCTCACCCCTAACCCCTCTCCACAAGGTGGCGAGGAGATTTACGCCTCATAACCCTGGGTTAGCCGCGAAACAGGGTGAGGTCAGGTATTATCGGAGACAGCGCTTATCGCACCTGCACGGGCTTCCACGCCACTTCGATAGGCGGTATGATTGGTCGATGGGTTGCTGGGGCGGGGGATCGCATACCCGCCCTTTTTGTATCGGAATGGGAATAGTCATGCTTCGTAATTTGCAGGCGATGACCGTCTGGCAGCGGCGGCTGGTGTTCTTCCTGATCTTCGGCGGCGGGCTGCTCGGTATTGTCGCCATTACACTGCTGCTGATCACGCTCTCGCTCAACAACGGCGGTCGCGTCGTGTCGGTCTCGCTCGTGCCGGACGTGGCCGTGCGCCAGTTCGCCGAACTGCCGGACGACGACGCTTATCCGGCGGCGGTGGCGGCTGCTCCTGACGGCACGGTCTACACGGGCAGCTTCGCCACCGGCGCGGTCTGGCAGATCACGCCCGACGGTCAGGTGAGCGAAATCCCCGGCACGCGCGAGGCACTTGGCGCGGTCATGGGGTTGGCGGCTGAGCCGGACGGCTCGCTGCTGGTGATCGATCAACTGGATACCGATCCGCGCTCGTCGGGCGGGCGGCTGGTGCGCGTAGTCGACGGCGCGTCGTCCATTCTCGCTGAAGTCGGCTTCGTCGCCCCCAACGATCTGGCGCTCGATTCGCAGGGGCGCATCTACGTGAGTGATTCGGGCGCGAACATCGTCTGGCGCTTCGACGCCGATGGCTCGAACGGCTCGGTCTGGTGGTCGTCTCCGGCGACGGGCAGCCCGCAGCCCGCCGTCACCGGGCTGGCGTATGACCCAACCCGCGATGCCATCATCGTCACCGACCCGGAGATCAACGATGTCTACCGCGTGGCGGTTGCCGACGGAGCAACCGAGGTGATCTACCATCACGGCGACCGCGCCAACCCGCCCGGCTTCGACGGCGTGACCGTGACGCCCGACGGCGTGGTCTACGTCGCGGCGCTGGCACAGAACGGCGTTGCCCGCGTCGACGATGGCAAGCTCGACTACATCGCCGGGCTGTTTCGCGGCTCCAGCGACGTGGATTACGCCGCGCCCAACCGCCTGTACGTCACCAATTTCGACCAGGCGTCGATTGTCATCCCGGTCGTGCATCCCCAGCTTCCCTTCGCCATCGACGTGATCGAATTCAAGTCGGAATGACGATATGTAGGGGCGAGGCATGCCTTGCCCCTACGGGTAGTTGTTCGCTAAAGTCGCCCCGGCTCACAAAACGCTGCCTTGCCATGCCCGGAAAGCGGCGCTAGTATTGCACGCTGCTGCGTGGGGGAGCACTCGTCCGCGTATGTTTGAGGTTTTTGCATGGGACAACCATTCGATCCGTATGAGCCGCTGCCCGACCATCTGGCGGACACGGGTCCTATCCGCCGCGTTCAGGAAGTCACAGGCTGGCGGCGCGTGGTCGGCTTCCTCAGCCTGCTGGGTGCGGTCGGGCTGACGGTTGCGACGGCGCTGCTGCTGCTCACGCCGTCATCCAGCCCGGAGCAAGTGCCGCCCGCCGTCACGAATCAGCCGACCAATTCGCCGGAAGCCGTCGTCCCGACGAGCACACCGCAGGAAAATCAGGTCGTGCAGCCCGACAGCATCCCCGCCACGCTCAGCCCGGATGAGATGGCGCAGTTGCTGGCGACGCCGGTTGCATCGCTGGCGCAGACGGTCGGGCTGGAAATCTCACGCGACGATTACAGCGCCTTCACCATCATCCCGGATCGCCCGCGCAGCGAGGTTGTCCAGTATCAGGTGCAGGCGGGCGATACGATTTTTGCCCTCGCCGAGCGCTTCGGTCTGAAGCCGGAGTCAATCGCGTGGGCGAACGACCGCGCCATCGTCGAGGGGCTGCGCCCCGGCAAGATGCTCAACATCCTGCCGGTCGACGGCGCGTACTTCACCGTGATCTCCGAAAAATCCATCGCCGACATCGCCAAAGACTACCACGTCGATCCCTACACCATCATCGACTCGGAATACAACGACCTGTTCGGCAAGACGCCCGACGACGTGCTGCCCAGCGGCATCAAGCTGGTGATCCCCGGCGGCACGCAGGAACAGATCAACTGGAATCCGCCCGTGACCCGCGTTGAAGCCAGCTCAAGCAGCAGCGGCGTCGGCAAAATCGCGTTCGACACCGGCGACCCCGGTAGCTGCGGGCTGGTCGATAACCCC
>JAXLWE010000034.1:0-60870 GCA_046328655.1 Anaerolineae bacterium
GGTGCGCGTAGCGCTCAACCCGTTCATCAGCACGGTCGGCTGGGTGCTGCCGGGGCTGGTTTCCGGCTCGATCATCGTGGCGGTCGTCCTCAGCCTGCCGACGGTCGGACCGCTGCTGCTGCGCTCGCTGCTTTCGCAGGATATGTACCTCGCCGGGGCGTTTATCCTGCTGCTCAGCATCCTGACCATGCTCGGCACGCTCGTGTCCGATCTCCTGCTGGCGGTGGTCGACCCCCGCATCCGTTACAGTTAGCGCAAGGCGCGAATCATGGCTCTTGATAACGAAGTGAGCGGGCTGCCCGCCCCTGACGTGGACGACGAGCGCGCGGCTGTGCCGGAGACGGATGATTACGCCGTACACGGCGACGCCAAGGTGCTGGTCGCCTCGCAGTGGCAGTTGATCTGGTGGCGCTTCCGGCGGCATAAGCTGGCATTGTTCAGCGGCATTATTCTGCTCATCATCTACATCGTCGTCCTGTTTGGAGAATTCTTCGCCCCCTACGATCCGGGCGATTACAGCGCGCGCTACACCTACGCGCCGCCGCAGGCGCTCTACCTGTTCGACACCGGCAGCGGGCAGTTGTCGTTCGACCCCTACGTCAACGACTACAAGGTCGAAATCGACCAGCAGGCGCTGCGCCGCACGTTCGTGATCGACCCCGAATCGCACATCCCGGTGCGCTTCTTCGTGCATGGCTGGTCGTACAAGCTGCTCGGCTTGATCGAGACCGACCTTCACCTGTTCGGACCGGTGAACCCGCGCGACCGCATTTACGTCCTGGGCGCGGATTCCATCGGGCGCGACGTGTTCAGCCGCATGGTCTACGGCACGCGCGTCTCGATGACCATCGGGCTGGTAGGCGTGATCATCAGCCTGGTGCTCGGCATCCTGCTGGGCGGGATTTCCGGCTATTTCGGCGGCTGGATCGACGACCTCATCCAGCGCACGATTGACTTCCTGCGCTCGCTGCCGACCATCCCGTTATGGCTGGGGCTGGCGGCGGCGCTGCCGATTGCCTGGGGACCGCTGCAAATCTACTTCGCCATCACCGTCATCCTGTCGCTGATCGGCTGGACCGCGCTGGCGCGGGTAGTGCGCGGGCGGTTTCTAGCGCTGCGCACCGAGGATTTCGTCATGGCGGCGCGGCTGGACGGCGCAAGCCAGATGCGCGTGATCTTCGAGCACATGCTCCCGGCATTCTACAGCCACATCATCGCGTCGATCACGCTGGCGATCCCCGGCATGATCCTGGCGGAGACGGCGCTGAGCTTCCTCGGCTTGGGCTTGCGCCCGCCGGTCGTAAGCTGGGGCGTGCTGCTCCAGGACGCGCAGAACGTGCGCGCGGTAGCGACCGCCCCCTGGCTGCTGATCCCGGCGCTCGGCGTAGTCGTTTCGGTGCTGGCGCTCAACTTCCTGGGCGACGGGCTGCGCGATGCCGCCGATCCGTATTCGCATTAGAACCTCACCCCTAAATCCCCTCTCCATGTAATGGAGAGGGGACTTTAAGAACTGCCATGCTTGGTGTTTCTCCCCCTCAGCTACACAGTGGAGAGGGGGTCGGGGGGCGAGGTAAATGGACAACTTAGATTAACGGAACTCGATTGTGGAGAATACACTTCTAGAGGTCAAAAATTTACAGACGTACTTCTTCCTGCACGAGGGGACGGTTCGCGCGGTCGACGGCGTCGACTTCGTCCTGCGGCGCGGCACGTCGCTGGGGATTGTCGGCGAGAGCGGCTGCGGCAAGAGCGTCACCGCCTACTCGATCCTCAAGCTGGTGACCAAGCCCGGCAGAATCGTCGGCGGCAGCATCCTGTTCGACCGCTCGCGCAACGGTGCGCCAGAGATCATCGATCTGGCGGCGTTCGGCGACAACAGCCCGGAACTGCGCGACGTGCGCGGCAAAGACATCTCGATGATCTTTCAGGAGCCGATGAACTCGCTCAGCCCGGTGCATACCATCGGCGAGCAGATCATGGAGGGGATCATCCTGCACCTCGGCGTCAGCCGGAAAGAGGCGCTGGAGCGCGCGATTGCCCTGCTGCGCGAGGTCGGCATCCCCAAGCCGGAGGAGCGCGTCCACGCTTACACCTTCCAGCTTAGCGGCGGGATGCGCCAGCGCGCCATGATCGCTACCGCGCTGGCGTGCAGCCCCAAGCTGCTGATCGCCGACGAGCCGACGACCGCGCTCGACGTGACCATGCAGGCGCAGATTCTCGACCTGCTGCGCCACATGCAGGAACAGTTCGGCATGGCGCTGATGCTGATCACGCACGATCTGGGCGTCGTCGCCGAAACGTGCGAGGAAGTCGTGGTCATGTACCTGGGCGAAGTCGTCGAGCAGGCTCCGGTCGACGCGCTGTTTCACGAGCCGCTGCACCCATACACCCAGGCGCTGCTGAAATCCGTGCCCCGGCTGGGCTACGGACGCCGCCAGCGCCTCGACCCGATTCGCGGCAGCGTGCCCGACCCGTTCAGCCGCCCGACCGGATGCCCATTTCACGAGCGCTGCGAAAAACGGATCGCCGGGCGCTGCGATGTCGTTCACCCGAAGCTGACGCGGCTCCCGGACGGGCGCACCGTGCGCTGCTTCCTGTACGAGGATCAGCTATCATGACGCAAACCGCCGCGCCGACCCGGACTCCGCTGCTGGATGTCGTCAACCTGAAGAAGTATTTCCCGATTCATCGCGGGGTGATGAACCGCCACGTCGCTGACGTGAAAGCGGTCGATGACGTGAGCTTTCGCATCTACCCGCGCGAGACGCTGGCGCTGGTGGGCGAAAGCGGCTGCGGCAAGACGACCATCGGGCGCTGCGTGGTGCGCGCTTACAAGCCAACCGCCGGGCAGCTTCGCTACCTCGACGCCGACCAGAATATCGATCTGGCGACGCTGACCGAGCGCGAGCTGATCCGTTTCCGCCGTGACATCCGCATGATCTTTCAGGACCCGTTCGCCTCGCTCAACCCACGCATGACGATCTTCAACATCATCGCCAACCCGATGAAGATTCACAAGCTGGCGAAGGGCAAGGAGCGAGGACGCGTTGCTATGCTGATGCGCCAGGTGGGGCTGCGACCGGAATACATGCGCCGCTATCCGCACGCCTTCAGCGGCAGGCAGCGCCAGCGCATCGTGATCGCGCGGGCGCTGGCGTTGAACCCCCGGCTGGTCATCGCCGACGAAGCGGTGTCAGCGCTCGACGTGTCGGTGCGGGCGCAAATCCTCAATCTCATGCAGGATTTGCAGGGCGGATTACCTGACCTACCTGTTCATCTCGCACGATCTGAGCGTGGTCGAGTACATCGCCGACCGGGTGGCGGTGATGCACGTCGGCAAGCTGGTCGAAGCTGGCATCGACCGACGACCTGTTCCGCAAGCCGAAACACCCCTACACCGAAGCACTGATGTCGGCAATCCCCAAGCCAGACCCCGCGCCTGCGCTCGCAGCGCATCATCCTCGGCGGCGAAGTGGCTGACCCCCGGCGCGTCCGCCGACCGGATGTTTTCTTTCACCCGCGCTGCCGCTTCGCGCAAAGGCCGCAGTGGAGACGCCGCCGCTGCGCCCGGTCAGGGATAACCGGATGGTCATGCCATTTTGCCGAGGAACTCGACCTCGCGGGGATGCCGGCGGTATCCTTGTAGGGTCTCAGGCTCATCGGAAGGACGATACTGTCACCAGAGGAACGTTTCACGACACCGGACGCGCAGCCCGGTGCGAATTTTCCGGCTGCCGACCCCTGTAAGCGGGGATTGTAAGCCTTGTCGGTCACTCGATCTGTTCAGCTCGACGGGAAAGTCGCGCTGGTCACCGGAGCAAGCCGGGGGCTGGGCGAAGCAATTGCGGTCGCCCTCGCCGAAGCCGGTGCGGACATCGTCAACCTGAGCCGCTCGGAAGGCGGCACAGCCGAGGCAGCCGTCAACGCGCTCGGACGCCGCTACCACACCGTCACGCTTGACCTGCGCACGGCGTCGGTCACCGACCTCGAAGCCGCCGTTCATCAGGCGGAGGCGCGCATGGGGCGGCTGGATATTCTGGTCAACAACGCCGGGATGATCGCCCGCACGCCCGCCATCGACTATTCCGAGACCAACTGGGACGCCATCCTGCAAGTCAACCTGAAGGTGGTGTTCTTTCTGGCGCAGGCGGCGGCGTGGGTGATGGAAGCCAGCGGCGGCGGCAAGATCATCAACATCGCGTCGGTGCTGAGCTATCAGGGCGGCGTGCATGTGCCCGCGTACACCGCCGCCAAGCACGGCGTCGTCGGCATCACGCGGGCGCTGGCGAACGAGTGGGCGCCCAAAGGCATCAACGTCAACGCGATTGCGCCCGGCTACATGGAGACCGAGTCGACCGCGCCGCTGCGCGCCGACCCGGAGCGCAACCGCGCCATCCTCAGCCGGATTCCGGCGGGCTACTGGGGCAAGCCGTCGGATTTGCAGGGCGCGGTCGTCCTGCTGGCGTCCGACGCTGCCAGCTACATTCACGGGACAACGCTCGACGTAGACGGCGGCTGGATGGCGCGTTAGCCGCCGCCTGCGCACAGGATCGATCATGCTCTCAGCAGTTTAAGCGGGAAAATCTCAATCTGGCGACGCGAACGGACTGGAAGCCGTACCCGACGGCAGCGGAGCGCCGCGTGGGAGGACTTGCCCGCCGACCTGCGCGCCTCGCGCTGGTCGCTGCCGGGGAAGCCTCGCTCCAGCGCGCGTGGCAGCCGCTGCTGGCGACCCGCTTCCTCGAATACGCTCGCGTCGGCAACCGCAGCGAGTACGAGCGCGAGAACTTCGGGCGGCGCAACCAGTTGATCGCGCTGGCGCTGGCGGAGTGCGTCGAAGGCAAGGGCGCGCTTCCTCGACCAGATCGCCAACGGTATCTGGCTGGTGTGCGAGGAAACCTACTGGGGGCTTCCGGCGCACGTCGCCATGCAGCGGGCGGGTGTCGGACTGCCGGACGCCGCCGAGCCGACCGTCGACCTATTCGCCGCCGAGACCGCCGCTGCGCTGGCGTACATCGACTACCTGCTCGGCAGCGCACTCAACGATGTGTCGCCGCTGATCCGCCCGCGCATCGCTTACGAAATCGACCGGCGCATCCTCACGCCGAATCTGGAGCGCGACGATTTCGGCTGGATGGGCTTCAGCAGCGCCGAGCGCCCCAACAACTGGAATCCCTGGATCAATTCCAACTGGCTGGCGTGCGTGCTGTTCGTCGAACCCGACGACGAGCGGCGGCATGCTGCCGTCGCCAAGATCATGCGCTCGCTGGATCGCTTCATCGACCCGTACCCGGCGGACGGCGGCTGCGACGAGGGTCCCGGCTACTGGATGCGCGCGGCGGGGTCGCTATACGAATGTCTCGAACTCTTGCATCAGGCGACCACCGGGCAGGTGGACGTGTTCGACGAGCCGCTGATCCGCGAGATGGGGCGCTTCATCTATCGCGTCCACATCGACGCGAGCTATTACATCAATTTCGCCGACGCCAGCGCCCTGCTCACGCCCGAATCCAGCCTGATCTACTGCTACGGGCAGGCGATCCGCGACCACGACATGACGGCGTTCGCGGCATGGGCGGCGCAGACGGCGGACGGCGGCGCGGGCGGCTGGGGTCGCCCGATTGACAGCCCGATGCGCTGGCTGCGGGCGATCTTCAGCGCCGCCGAAATCGCGCAGGCGGAGGCGTACCCACCGCAGCCGCGCGACGTGTGGCTGCCGGTCGTTCAGGTGATGGCGGCGCGCGATCAGAGCCAGTCCGGGCGCGGCTTGTACGTCGCCGCCAAAGGCGGGCATAATAACGAGAGTCACAACCACAACGACATCGGCGAGTTCATCGTGTTTCTCGACGGTCGCCCGCTGCTGATCGACGCCGGAGTGGAGACGTACAGCCGCAAGACGTTCAGCCCACAGCGCTACGAAATCTGGACGATGCAGTCCGCCTATCACAGCCTGCCGACGATTGACGACGTGCAGCAGCAGCCGGGCGAGCAGTTCGCCGCGCGCGACGTGGCGTACACAGCGGCGGACGACGCGGCGCAGCTTGCGCTGGACATCGCCGGGGCGTACCCGCCGGAAGCCGGGCTGAAGCGCTGGCGGCGGACGATCCGGCTGAATCGCGGACGGTCGGTGACGGTCGAGGACGACTACGAACTCGACCACACGCCGCACCGCCTGACGCTCAGCCTGCTGACCGCCAGCCGCGTCACGCTGGAAGGCGCGGGCGTCATCCGCCTGAGCGCCGCCGATCTGCCCGACGGGCGCGTCTCGGCGGGCGGCGTTGTCCGCTATGACGGCGGGCGCTTCACAGCGTCGGTCGAAGCCATCGCCATCACCGACGACCGGATGCGCCCGGTGTGGGGCGACTGCCTGTATCGTATCCTGCTGAGCGCGACTGCGCCGCAGCCGCGCGACACCTGGAAACTCGAAGTGAGCGAGGCATGATGGAAAGCACGCTGGTCGACATGACGCTGCAACAAGCCGTCGAGAGTATCCGCCGCAACATCCCCCGGTTTGGGGATCGCTATCCCCACAACGGCGACGGCTTGACGTACATCCTGACGGACAACGACCACTGGATGACCTCGTTCTGGACGGGACAGTTGTGGCTGGCTTACGCCGTCAGCGGCGACGACGTTTTCCGCCGCGAAGCCGAGCGCCGCCTCGACAGCTTCGCCCATCGCCTCGCCAACCGCATCCATGAAAATCACGATCTGGGCTTCCTGTACACGCTCAGCGCACGGGCGCAGTGGCAGCTTACCGGCGACGAAGCCGCCCGGCGGCTTGCCATCGACGCGGCGGAGCGGCTGATCACGCGCTTTCACCCCAAAGGCGAGTACATTCAGGCGTGGGGCGGGATGAACGATCCGGTCGAGGGCGGGCGCATGATCGTCGACTGCCTGATGAACCTGCCGCTGCTGTTCTGGGCGAGCCACGAAACCGGCGACCCGAAATACGCCGATATAGCGGCACGGCACGTCCGCACGTCGCTGCGCTATCTGGTGCGCCCCGGCGACCACACCTACCATACCTTCTTCTTCAATCAGGAGACCGGCGAGCCGCTCGGCGGCAGGACGGCGCAAGGCTACGCCGACGACTCGATCTGGTCGCGCGGGCAGGCGTGGGCGATTTACGGCTTCGCGCTGGCAGCGGAGTGGATGGGCGATCGTGATCTGCTGGATGTCGCCCGCCGCCTCGCCGAGCGCTTCTGGTCGGAACTGGGCGACGACCTCGTGCCGCTGTGGGATTTCCGCGTACATCCCGACGGTCCGCAGAAGCGCGACAGCTCTGCCGGGGCAATCGCCGCCTGCGGCATGTTCCGGCTGGCGGCGCTGGTCGAGGACGCGGCAGCGGCGGCGCAGTTCCGCGAGCGCGCCGAGCAGATGACGCGCCGCCTGACCGAAGCCTGCTTCGAGACCGCGCCCGAAGCCCAGGGGCTGCTGCGCGACGCCAGCTACAACGTCAAGACCAACACGGCGGTCGAGCAGTACATGCCTTTCGGCGATTACTTCTACCTCGAAAGCCTGGTGACCATGAGCGGCAGGCGGCTCGATTTCTGGGGCAAAGCCGACCTGAACGACAGCCTACAACAAGGACAATAACGACATGCTCTATCCACAAAGCAACCGCGCGCGCCAGATGACCGACCTGTCGGGGTTCTGGCACGTCCAGTTCGACCCGGACGAATCCGGCGGCTACGAGTCCGGGTTCGCGGACGGCGAGGTGATCGCCGTGCCCGCCAGTTGGAACGACCAGTTCAACGAGCGGCGCGATTATTTCGGCGTCGCCTGGTATCAGACGCGCTTTTCGCTGCCCTGGGGCTGGCGCGGGCAGCGGATTTTCATCCGCTTCAACTCGGTCAACTATCTCGCCGAGGTGTGGCTGAACGGCGAGCGGATCGGAGAGCACGAAGGCGGGCATCTGCCCTTCGCCTTCGACATCACCGAGCGCGTGCGCGACGCCGATAACCTGCTGGTCGTGCGCGTCGACGGGGCGCTCGCGCCAGATCGCGTGCCGCCGGGCAATCTCGCCGGGCAGCCGGGCATCACCTTCGGGCGCGCCGACTACCCCGACACCAATTTCGACTTCTTCCCGTTCTGCGGCATCCACCGCCCGGTGCTGCTCTACACGACGCCACCGGAATCAATCCGCGACGTGACCGTCACGACCGGGATCGACGGGACGAGCGGGGTCGTCACAGTGAGAACCGAGGGCGCGGCAGGCGACGGGCTGACGACGCGCTTCACGCTGCGCGGGCACGGCGCGGACGTGACCGCCGAGAGCGCGTCCGGCGAAGCCGTGCTAACCGTGCCGGACGCGGCGCTGTGGTCGCCGGACGCGTCCAACCTGTACCAGTTGGGCATCGAACTGGTGCGGGACGGCGAGACCGTCGACCAGTACTCGCTCGACATCGGCATCCGTACCATCCGGGTGGACGGCGACCGCCTGCTGCTCAACGGCGCGCCGGTCAAGCTGCTCGGCTTCGGCAGGCACGAGGATTTCCCGGTCGTCGGCAGAGGCTTGCTGCCAGCGGTGATCGTCAAGGATTACCGGCTGATGCGCTGGATCGGGGCGAACTCGTTCCGCACCAGCCACTACCCCTACTCCGAGCAGATGGTGGAGCTTGCCGACCAGCTAGGCTTTTTGATCATCGACGAGATTCCGGCGGTTGGCTTGTTCTTCACCGAGCCGGGGCTGGATAAGCGCAACGCGCTGTGCCAGCAGTACACCCGCGACCTGATCGACCGCGACAAGAACCACCCCAGCGTGATCATGTGGTCGCTGGCGAACGAGCCGCACACCGCCGAGCCGGAAGCGCGCGCCGCCTACTATCAGGAAGATTTCACCATCGTCGAGCATTCGAGCCGGGCGGCGGCGGTGCAGTCGTTCCGCGAACAGGCAGCGCTCGCCCGCGCGCTCGACCCGACGCGCCCGCTGACGCTGGTCAGCCACGAAGGAGCGACCGAAGAATCGTGGCAGTTCGTGGACGTGATCTCGCTCAACCGCTACAACGGCTGGTATTACCAGACCGGGCAGATCGACGTGGGTGTGCAGCGCCTCTCGCGCGAGATCGACCTCGTCCACGAGCGCTATCCTGGTCCTTTCATCCTGAGCGAGTTCGGCGCGGACACGATACCGGGGCATCACGCCGAGCCGCCGGAGATGTTCAGCGAAGAATTCCAGGCGGAATTCCTGAGCGCCTACCTCGCCATGCTCGACAGCAAGCCGTTCGTGGTCGGTCAGCACATCTGGAATCTGTGCGACTTCAAGACCTCGCAGGGCGTGATTCGCATGGGCGGGTACAACTACAAGGGCGTGTTCACGCGCGACCGCCGCCCGAAGCTCGCCGCGCACCGCGTCCGGGAAATCTGGCGCAAGCAGGGTTAAGCGCCGACCGAAAATCGAGCCGTAAACGGGTTAAGCTACTTGTAGGGGCGGGTCTGGGCTTGCTGCGCAAGCTAACCCGCTACTACACAATTCGCCACGCATGGGGCTTGCCCGTTACCCCTTATCCGTCTCCACATTCACGGGTGGTAGCCGAACGGGTTGCCCTCGTCGGGGATGTGGGCGATCACCTGATCGCTCAGCGCGGTCAGCTCATCGAACACGACACCGGGGATGTCGCCTTCGAGCGCCTGCGCGTTGGCGCGCACCTGATCGAAGGTCTTGGCGCTGACCAGCACCGACGTGACTCCTGGCTGGCGCAGCGGCCAGCGCAGCGCCAGATGCGGCAGCGGACGCCCGGCGCTCGGCAGTTCGCTTGAAGGCTTCGACCGCCTCGTAAACGTGCTGACACACACCGTCGCGGAACAGCGCAATGCTCAGCGCTGGTCGCCCGCGACGAATTGAACTGGCGGGCGTAATTCCCGGCAGAATCCCGTGCGCCAGCGCGCTGTGAACCACGACGGCGATGCCGCGCTCCCGGCAGTAGGGATGATGTCGCGCTCGGCGAAGCGCCACAGCAAGTTGTAGCCAAGCTGGTGCGCGTCGATGCGCCCGACCTCGGCAAGCTGCTCCATTTGCGCCACCGAAAAGTTGCTCACGCCGATAGCGTGGATTTTCCCCTGCTGGCGCGCCGTTTCCAGCCCTTCCATCAGCGGGCGCAGGTCTTTGCCGGTGCGGGGCCGGTGGATGTAGTACAGGTCGATCACGTCGGTTTGCAGGCGCGAACGGCTGGCGTCAACCGCCGCGATCATGGTCTGGGCGCGGAGGTCGTCCGACGAAGACTGGACGTCAAAGCACGCGATCGGCGGCTGGGATCGGCGGCGAGAAAGCGACCGATCAGCCGCTCGGAGTAGCCGCCGCCGTAGCCAGTCGCCGTGTCGAAATGGGTAATGCCGCAGTCGAGCGCGGTCGCCATCGCCGCCAGAATATCCGCCTCGCCTGCCCGCTGCCGTGATCCAGCCCGTAAAACGAGCCGCCCATGCCCAGCCGACTGTGAGTTTTCGCGCTCCGCCCGATCTGAACGCGGGACTGCGCCAGATCGATAACATGCTCCTGCGGCTTCAGCGGACGTACAGCAACAGCTCGCCAGGCTGGAGCGTGTGATGCTTCTGGCGCGGCTTCAGCCGCCGGAGCGCATCCACCAGCGTCCCCGGAGGCAGCGTGTTCCAGGTGAACAGGTCGTTGTGCCCGAAGATCAGCATATCCCAGCCGAGTTCCTGCGCCAGCCATGCGACTTCGACCGGCAGCAGATTGCCGGTGATGTTGCGCTGGTCGCGGTAGGCGTCGCGCCCGTTCGACGCCACGATGGCTACGTCCGCGCGCGGCAGCGCTTTCAGCCGCTCGATGTAGCCGGGATAGATGATGGTGTCGCCGCTGTGATACAGCGTCACGCCGTTCCACTCGATCAGGAAGCCGAGATAGCGCGTGCCGCGCTCGTCGTGATCGAGCGTGTAGTGAGCGGACGGAACCGCCGTCACGCGGGCATTACCAAGCTGAATGGCGCGGTCGGTCGGCGGCACGATGCACCGCTCCGGGGCGATGCCCGCTTCGTCGACCTCGTTCTTCGCCCACCCGCTGATGGCGAAGCGAGCGTCGGGCGACGCCTGCGCCAGCGGCGCGAGCGTCAGCGGATCGGTATGGTCGATGTGTTCGTGCGAGCACAGGACGTAAGCCGCGTTGGTGATCTGCGCCGGGTCGACGGGCGGCGGAAAGGCGCGCTGGAAAAGCTCCGGGTCGCCGCGCTCGGCGACGATGTTCGACAGGCACAGGTCGATGTACATAATGCCGGAGTCGTCGCCCTTGAGCGCGACGCCCATCTGCCCCATCCCCCAGATCGCCAGACAGCCGGGGGGGACGTGCAGCTTATTCATCTGCTGGATCAAATCCTGGTTGAAATAAGTTGCCATCGCAAGACCTCCGCATGGGAACGACGAGCTAGCATCCACCGACCGGGCAGCGTCTGCGCTCGAACGCACCCATGATAGCGTACGGCGGGAGGATCGGGCGTATCCGCCGATGACAAATACGCCCGATAAGCCTACGGCATGGTGAAGTAGTAGCCGATGCCCGACTGCGTGCGAATGTAGCGCGGGCTATCCTGCGTCGGCTCTAGCTTCTTGCGCAGGCGGCTGATGTTGACCCAGAGGTACTGCGATTCGTCCTGATATTCCGGTCCCCAGACCTGGGTCAGCAACTGCTTGTGGGTGACCGTCTGCCCGCGATTGATGATCAGCGTGTAGAGCAGGTCGTACTCGATGCGCGTCAGCTCGATGGGCGCGCCCTTGAGGAAAACGGCGCGCCGGGCGAAATCGACGTACAGGTCGCCGAACTGCATCGGCTCGCTGGAACGGGCGGCGATGTAACGGCGGTTGACGATCACGCGGACGCGGGCGAGCAGCTCCTCGTCGGTCATCGGTCCGGTGACGAAATCGTCGGCGCCGACCTGAAGCCCGCGCACCTTCTCCTGCGTGTTGGCGGTATCGGCGATCAGCATGATCGGGGTTTCGGTGCGCTTGCGCGTGCGCTGGCACACCTCGAAGCCGTTTTCGTCGGACAGCCGCACGTCGATAATGATCAGGTCGAGGTAGGTCGCGGTCACGTCGAGCACGGCTTCAGTTCCGGCATCGTAGCGCAGCAGGCTGAAGCCTTCTTCCTCAAGCTGCGCGGTCAACTGCTTCGTCAACGTCGACTTGCCTTCGACGATCATGATCGAGCGCGGCTCGCGGCTGGGCGCGGAATTCTGCACGTCCACAGCGGGCGGGGTAGTGACGGGCGTATCGAGCGTGCTCGCCGGTTCGACCAGCGCCGCCGTCAGCGGCTCGACCGGCACGACGATGCTCAACCGCTGCACGGTCGCGTCGCCACGCTCCATTTCCAGATACGCACCATTGCGCCGGATGAACTCGGCGGCGATCAGCATATCCAGATCGTCCACCGTACCGGTCGTCAGGTAGCTGGGGTCGGTCAGGATGTCCTCGATGTCCCCAAATCGGTTGGGCGACCCGGTGCTGCCGACCCGGATATGCACTTCGCGCGCCAGGATTTCCACCGTGATTTCAAGCTGGGCAGTCGCCGGGATCAAGTCGACCAGCCGGGCGAGCAAATCGGACAGCGCCTTAGCGAAGTAGAACTCGTCGACCTTGACGATGACGGTGCGTGAAGCGGGCTGGAGCGACACCGCCGTGCGTTTCGTGGCGGAGCGGGCGTCATTGACCGCGCGCTCCAGCAGGCGGCTCAGGTTCACCCGGTCACGATGCAGCGCCGTGTTGCCGATGTACAGCTTGAACAGGTCGTAGAACTGGTTCCAGCGCGTCCCGGCGCTGGCGGTGTCGGCGTCGATCTGCTTGAGCAGCTCGTCGCGCTCGTTGAAGCTGAAATGCCCGTGCTGCTCGGTCAGCGTGTGGACAGCGCCGCGCAACTGGGTATGGGCGACGCGCAGACGCTCCAGCAGGCGCTCCAGCATCAGCGACCCCTGCGATTCGGCAAGCTGGTGGATGACGCCCATCCAGGTGGGCTTCTCCGGACCGTTATCGATCTTGACGAATTCCACGCGAAGCTCGACCGGGCGCTCGGCGAGCGGCACGGTGACAATGGGATAGTCGTATTCTTCGTCGACCATCAACTGCTGCACGGCCGCCTGAAGCTGGTTGTAGACCTGCATGGGGAACTGCGATGCCATCGCTATCGCGCGCAGCAGGGCGTCGGCGTCCCGATTGATCCATTCGGAGACGCCGATGGAGGTCAGTTCGAGGAACTGCGGATTGTAGAAAGCGACCTTCTGGTTAGCGTCGACGTAGAAAATCCCCTCGGTGATGCTGCAAATGATGGCGATCAGCTCCGAGTGATTTTGCAGCGCGACGCTGCGCAGCATGATGCCCTGAAGCGCGTTCACGGCGATCTGGACGAGGTTCTCGATCAGATACACGACCGGGGCGTCGAAGCGGCTGTTCGGCGCAGCGCCGATGATCATCACGCCGAGGTTCAAGCCCAGCACGCTGACCGGAACCAGCGCGAACTGCTCGGAATCGAACAGCGGGACGATGGGGGCATAGTCGAGCTGAGCCAGCTCGGTCGCGCTGAGCACCATCATCTGCGACTGATTCTTCAGCCGCGTCTGCAAGCGTTCCAGAAGCCGGTGCAGCTCGTCACTGTCGAACGCCCTGACCAAATCTCCGCCGCAGTTATCGACGGTGTACTCGGACATGCTCTGGGTATCGTTCAGGGCGATGAGGACGTTCTTGACGACGTTGATGTCGCTGACGACCGAGCACAGCAGACGCACGATCTCGTCCGAGAAGTGCAGGTTGGCGAACTTACCCCACGCTTCGACAAGCTGCCGATTGAGCGTCAGTTGGCGAGTCTGGAGCTGGCTGTGATGCGCCCGCAGCAGCGTGGACTCGATCTGGCTGGCGATCTGCTCGTAAATCAGGATGTCCTCGTTGGTGACGGGCGTTCCCTGCGGCAGAAAGAAGATAATCGCCCCGTACTGACCGATGGTGCTTTCGAACGGCACGATCAGGGCTGCGCCGTGACTGCCCAAAGCTGCCGGGAGGGCGACGCGCGGGTCTATCTGAAGGTCGTTGTAGACCTGAATCATCCGGTGGCGGATCGACCAGAAGATCGGGTTGTTCGCGTCCTCAAGGATGGTGCTTTCGACGAGCTGGTCAATCGATTGGAGGGGTTTGCGCCCGACGTAGGCGGTGTATTGATAGCCGGACTTGATCACCACCGACACCGCTTCGACATCGAGCAGGTTGATGACCGTCTTGGTCGCCTGAAACACGATGCTGTGAGGGTCGAGCAAGCCGCGCATCAGCAGCGGCAGCGAGGCGACGAGGTACAGCTTCTGGCTGCGCGATACCAGCGTCCGGTGATGCGAGCGCTGGTGCAGGATGATGTTCACCTGCTGGTGCATCTGGGTCGCCGAAAGGTCGGGCGTGAGCAGCAAATCCGCCCCGGCAGCGAACCGGCGCTCGTGATCCGCCTCGCTGGTGCTTTCGGTCAGCACGGCGACCGGCAGATGCGGAAAGCTCCGCTTTAGTTTTTGGATTGTAGCATCCGATTGCTGCGCGAGCATGGTATCATCGACGATGAGCAGGTCGGCGCTGACATAAGTCAGCATTTTGGCGACCTGCTGAAGGTCGGGCGTGACCATGACATCATGAGCGGTCTCTAAGGACTGGACAGCCTGATTGGCTTCCTGGTCTGTGAGCAGTAAAATGAGTCCACGCTTAGTAGACACTGGAGATTTCCTTCTTCTCCCAATAATTGGTTAGGGTAGGAGACAAAGGTTGGACGCCGGACGAAACTTGGGAACGCGAAAGCTCGACGAGACAAAACTGGTTCGGGAGCCATCGGTTCGGGATAGCCTTGCGATTCAGATTGGCGCGCCGACGAAACTGGCGCTGGCAATCAGGCATCTACAGGTGAAGATAATACTACCCGTCACCGAATCCCACACTATAGGTCGCGCTTTTCTCGAAAATGAGGTCTCTCCGTTCGTCGATCTTCAGCTTTTTGGAGCCGACGAACTTGGCGTGTCCCGGAAACATCTTCGGCTTTGGTCGGAAAATGGAGATTTATACGTCGAGGATTTGGACAGCATGAATGGCACACGGTTTAACGGTGTGCCATTGCAGAAGCATACTCCCCAATTGATCCACGACGGCGATCAACTGATGCTGGGTGGTCTTGAAATCGCCATCGAGTTCGTCAATGACTTCGCCGGGTGAAATGCCCGCATGTCCTGATCATCGATTTCAAGCCGATAAACGTCAGCCGAATCGCGCATCCGGGTGAAATAGTCACTCACCAGCTTTTCAACCAGCCGCTCAGGAATCTCCGTCCCCTTGACAACGACGGTGACCACCGTATTGCTGGCGCGGGCAGAATCCCGGAGGAACATCTGGGTCACACGGGTGACGCGGCTGTTTCGCTTGTTCGATGCGCTTCCAGCTTCCTGGATGCAAACCGTTTTGGTTCCCGGAAGGTCGGATAGCAGCGATAATGTGCATTCCATGATAGCTACCTCTAAATCACAATGATGCCGAACGTCTCGAATATCCTGGTGTTGTAAACCAGCTCGGAACAATAATAAACTGCAAATGAGGGTTCGATGTTGTCTTTGAAGCTCCGATATTCCACCGGATCATCTATGTATGGATCCGTCCGTTCTGTGATGATTACCGACTCCGGGAGGAGCCAAATCGAGCCGCCTCCCCCATAACGTCTATTGCATCTCCCTGATTATCCTGAAGATGGTCGACTTCCTTACCATCTTGACCGAGTGCCCAGTATGACCGTTCACTGTGGGCAGCAACGTTCGCTGCCCGGTGGAGCGGGGCGCAATGTAGCAGTATTTTTTGCGAGTAACTGCTAAATTACCCCAATTTTTCTAATAATACCAGTCTGACAATAAGTTTTTACATTTCTCACAAAGATCGAGGATTTTTCACAATTCAATTAAGCATGTTTATGGAGGTATTACCAGCGTGGAAGCTCGTCGCGCGTGACCACCCAGGGATCGTTCAGCAAGCCGGAGAGATTCACATGCCGCCCCATCGCCCATACATATTCCCACGCCTGAAAGAAGCTGATGCGCGGATAGTAAGCGCGAATATCGCGGATCAGTTTGCTGTAATCGTACTTGACGGTATCCCATCCCGCGCCGCTGGCGGGCATCGGTCCAAACTCGAATAAACCGAGCGGCTTCCCGGTTGCGACGAGCGCATCGTATTCGCCGTAAGCGTTTAACTGGAGCGGGTCCTCGTCCAGCCGCATGTATTTATCCAGCCCGACCAGATCGACATACTGATCGCCGGGGTAATACTCCATCACGCCGGGATCCCATTCGGAATATCCGACATTGGGGCTGTATGCCCACAGCAGATTGTTGAGACCACGCTCGTTGGTGAAGTAGTCGAACATCTGCCGCCACAGCGCGACATACGACTCCGGCTTCTGCCTGCCCCACCATGCCCAGCCGCCGTTCATCTCGTGGAACGGACGCCAGATCACGATCACACCGGCATCGCGTAACTGCTGGAGACCATTGGCGATGTCGTCGAGCATAGCCATCCAGTGATCGTGCACCGGCGTGCCGGGCGTCACCAGCTCAATCACGTCACGAGCATCATACGGGTCCGAGGTGTCGGGGTTCTCCCAGTCGGTCGAGCTGCCGCCCGTCCAGGGATTGGGGGCGTGCCAGCTCACGTTGACCAGGCTGCCCGCCCGCCACTGCTCGATCAGATAGGCGTTCGGCTCGGCAAAATTATGCTGGCGGGTCATGTCCCACTGAGCGTAGTCCATGCCCGTGAGCGCGGGCCACAACTGCGCCTGATCATAGACCGCCTGAAGCTGCTCCTCGGCAGTCTGGCGGCTGGTTCCCTCGCCGTATGCGCCGAACTGCCCGGAGATCACCTTGTTATCCGGGCGATCCGGCAGGGAATAGATGTAGGCGAGCATATTCTGCGCGGCGGGCAAGGCGCTGCGGTTCGCTGTGATCGCGGGCTGGTCGGATACCACCGTCTCGGAGGGAAGGCTTACGGGCTGCATCCCATCAAGCGGTCGGATCACCGAGCTGTGGATGAAAGCGGTCTGATCGCCGAGCGCGATGACGAACCAGTAGCGATTGCCGTTGACAGGCGTACCGACCACCGCGCGCAGAACCGAGACCGACGCGCCGGGATTCAGCACCGTGACCACCGACGCGCTCAGGTCTGCCGCCGAGCGAACGCGGGCGGGAATTGCGCCGACAACATGATAGTTAGGGCTCGTCGTCAGTACGGTCGAGTCCTGAGCAGCGCCAGGGGCGGCGAAAACGATGCTAATACAGAGCAGAAACACAACCGACAGGAACCGTAACGATAATCCGGGTTTCAACGGGTTCGACATCCTTCAATTGCCGGGTACGTGTAAAGCGACCAATCCATCCGCTGGCTCGCGCCATTTTAAGAAGCGAGCAGCTCAGAGTCGGTCGTCAACGATGCTCGTATTGGAGTAGCGGTCGACAAAACTGTCAAATGTTATACGACGACGAACTTATACCAGCCTTGCATATCAGGCTGCCACACGAACGCCCACTTTTTAGGTTGTTAGGCAACCGGGCATCCGAACGCTCCGGTTATGCGGTCATATAAGGCTATCAGACAGTCGCCATTTACGGAAGCCCCTCAATTCGTAGTCAGCTTATTTTCCTTAATTTTTCACAATTGGGATCAGGAAATCTCAATGATCCAACCCGGCTTTTCGGCTATATGATAAGAATAGTTGAGGAACAATAAACGATTGGGGTTTACATCATGATTTTGACAATTCTGGTAGCATGGTTCGCAGCTTCGATCCCGGTTGGTATTCTGGTTGGGCGCGCATTGGCGAGCGCACAGCCAGCGGAAGTCCCTCAACTGCGTCGCGTGAAGTAAGACGCTCGCAGCAGATAATTTATCCCTCCCCCAACTGAATGGTCGCGCTGACAGGTAGATGATCCGAGCCGAGGTAGTTTCCTACTTCGGCTCTGGTGGCGCGCATCGAACCGCTGTGCCAGATGTAATCCAGCCGAATAAACGGGAGTACCATCGCCGAAAGACCGATGCGGTCGAAGGCGGGCCACGTCGAGCCGAAGCCCCCCCCTGCTTCCCGAAAGCTATCCCGCATTCCGCTCCACGCCCCATAACTCGCTGAATACTCGCTCATGTTGAAGTCGCCTGCAGCGATCACCGGGAGCGCGTCGGATTCGACCTGCTGAAGCAGGCGATCCAGTTCTTCGTTGCGCTGCGTCTCGTCGTAGCCCCACGCCATATCCCACAACGGATTCACGTATCGATTGTTCACGTACAATAATTCGCGCGGGCGCGAGCGCAGCGGCGTCGGCAGGCTGACGTTGTAGAGCGCGATCAATCGTCCGTTGATGACGGCGACGACCCGGAAGTAGCTCTGCGATTCCTGCTGGTTGCGCAGCGGGAAGCGAGAAAGGATCGCCGCCCCCTTCCGCTCGGAAGGAAGCGAAGTACGAATCTGATATGGGTAGAGGTCGAGCAGTTCGGGGATGCCGTCGGTTTTCCAGGGTGTGCCGATCTCCTGAAGAAAGACGAGGTCGGCGTGCTGCGCGCGCAGCCAATCGATGATCGCTGGCTTCTGGCGGTTATACTGCGAGACGTTGAAGGTCGTGACTGAAACCGAGTCGCCGTTCGGCGCGGCGGCGTTCGGCGGCGGAAAATAATAGCGCCCAAAGACGACAGCCGCGTACAGTACGACCGGGATCAGCAGGAGGATGGTTGCGCGCGCCCGCCAGACAATCATCAGCGGCAGCAGCACGACGAGCGGCACGAAATAAACCGGCAGGAAATTGGTGAGCAGCGCGTACCACCACTGGTCGCCCATGAAGCGGCTGCTCAGGAGAAAGGCGAGCAGCCCAATCGCATAGGCACACGCGGCAGCGGTCAACAGGCGGCGGAGAAGCCGTACCAGACGTCGGTCGTGCGTCGCGCGGATAGCTGAGATCAAACCGTTGCTCCCGCACCCGAAGTGCCCAAAATTCCCGGCTCGCCGGGGTTAATCTGCCGCTTTGAGCTGCTTCGACTTCGTAGATGTCTGCGCCGCCCGGAGCGCGCTCGCCCGGCAGTTTCGCCTATGTGCCAGACCGGGAGCGCGTTCGGAAGACGACGTTCAGGCGAACCGTCATCACGAGAGGACTGGTGGTCGCAGATTCGGCAGAGGACGTGTACACCGTACCCGGCGCGCTGCTGGCTGCCAGCGGAACCGGCAGCCCGTTGTTGTCAATCGTCTCCTGGACGGTGATCGGGTCGCTCAGCACCAGATTCAAGCCCGCCGCGAGCGCCTGCGCCCGCTGGTATGCGTTGGCGACCGCCGCGATACGGGCTTCCTGTTCCAGCGCGCTGGAGTCATTCAGCCCCATCCTCAGGTTGCCGACGCGGTTCGCGCCGTTGCTGATCGCCGCAGCGATGATGGGCTGCGTCTGGGAAATGTCCCTGATAACAACGGAAAGCGAGCTGGTCACGTGATACAGCAGCTCACCCGTCGCCACGCCGCTCGTGGGATCGTTAATGTCCTGTGGCACGATCTCCAGACTGGTATTTTCGATGTCCTGGGCGGCGATCTCCAGATCGACAAGTGCCGCCGTGATCTTATCGATGCGCTGGTTGACCTCGCTCGAAATTTTGTCGAGATCGGTCCCGACTTGCTCGACACCGATGTCGAGGGTCGCAATATCAGGAATACCCGCCGCCGAGCCGACGCCCACGACGGTGATGGTGAAAGCGTTGACATCCTGCGCGGAGACCATCCCCACAGCCGGAATGATGACGCCCAGGATGATCAGCAAGCGCGCGGCGCGCGCGAAAAGTCTCGTCTTACGCATGAACATTACGAACCCTCTGCCTTCTTCGTATGACCGCAGCGGTAAGATACGTGACCAGCGAAACCATGCCGCACGCGAGTTTCATCAACGCCGCGCCGCGCAATCCCAGGCTTGGGATCAGGATCATGCCCACGACCAGCGCGGTGATCACGATGATAATCCGGCTAACAGTTTCCAACTGCGGGTTGTTGCCACCGACCACCACAGCGGTGATGATCCCGTGAAAACCGAAAAGAACCTCGCTGAGCGCCATCATCAGCATAATATCCATCGGCACGACGTAATCCGGGTTGATGAATGTGCCGACGAACCATTGATAACACAGGGCAAAGACGATCAGCGCCGCGCCGTTCATCAGCAATACCGCGATCAGCGATTTCTTGAGCAGCGCGAAGTGCTTGTGCGTCGGCAGCGCGGCGACCTTCGGCAGCAGCACCGTGATCAGCCCGACCGGGACGAAGCTGAACAGCATGGTGAGCGTTTTCGTCAGGACGTAAACGCCGACGGTACTTGAGTCCATGTACCGTTCCAGCAGCAGCACGTCCATCCCGGAGTAAAAGATGTAAGCGGCGTGCGAAATCCACACCGGCAGCGAGAAGCGCAGCAGCTCCCGCAGGATCGTCTTATCCGGCAGCGAGAAACGGAAGTACAGCGGCAGCGGCTGCACAACCTGCAGGAGAATGATCGGCAAAAGATACGACAGCCCGTAGATGAGCAGCGCGGGCGTTGACGACCGAACATCGCCGATTTCGTAGAACAGCAGAATTGCCAGAATCTGGACGATGTTGCTGCCCAGGTAGGCGATGAGCAGGCGCTTCGACGCCAGGAAGCCGCGCGCCAGCCCGTAATAGCCGTAGAACAGCGTGAAGCCCGCGAAAATCACCAGCACGCTGATGGAAAAACGGTCGGTAAGAATCAGGACAGGCACGCTGATTACGAGCGTCAGGGTGGTGATTCCCAGCAGCGTCCACCAGATGGCGTGGAGTGTTTGTTGGAGCCGCTCATCATCGGCATGATATTTGCCGACGAAGCGCGCCATCACATGCTGGACGAACGGCTGTGTGCCGATGGCGATAACCCCCGCCAGCGTGAGCGTATACTGGACGTAGCCGAAATCGTCAGGAGCCAGCTTTCGCGCCAGCACCAGCGAAAACCCAAAACCGAGCACGCGCGCGATGGTGATACCGATTGTCAGCAGCGTCGACTCGGTCAGGAAGCTGAGGTCGAAGGCAGTGAACTGCCTCCGAACGCGGTTGGTCAGCGCACTCACGATTCGCGGATCTCCATCATCTGCTTCAGCATCTGGAAATTCTGCCGCCAGTGTTCAGCCTGCGTGCGCGCAAGCTGGATGATGTCTGTCTTAAGCTGCTCCTCGTCGGCGATGATCTGCTGCGTGGCGGCGACCAGCCCATCGGCGGTGTTTTCGGCAAAGACCGCGCCGATGTTGAAGTATTCTTCCAGCGCGGGCTGCCTGGAGAGGATGAGCGGCTTCTTCATGTCCGCGCCATCCTGCGCGCCCGCCAGCAGCGAATACGGATAGGTCGTGAGCGCCATGACCGCGCGCGAACTATACAGGCGATTCCAGTAATCCTTGCCCTTGAGGTAGCCGGTAAACGTGACGTTCGGCGGCACATCCTTCAGGTCGTCCGGGTTCGCCCGCTCGGTCGCGCCTGTGATATAGAAATGCACGTCCGGCAGCCGCCTCGCCGCTTCGACGATGATGTCGACGGGCTCGTCGACGGCGAACGTATTGACGACGGCGACGGAAAACTCGTCCGGGTTGCCGACGTACTGGAAGGTTTCGCTGTCCGTATCGCGCGGCGGCTTTTCCAGAATGATCGCCTTCGCGCCCCACGATTCGAACTGCTCCTTGAAGCGCACCTGATCGACCACGTTGACGTAGGCGTGCTTCGCCAGGAAGCGCTGAAGCGGCAGCGTCCACCCCCACTTGCGCGAGAACAGCGCGGGCGAGTGGGTGTCCATGACGTAGCGCGCCCCGGACAGCTTGCAATACACGAACACGCACAGCGGCGCGAACACCGGCGGATTGGTGATGTAGATGTATTTGGGTCGCTGCTGCAGCAGCACCCACCAGGTCTTGAACGCCTGCGCGATGTACTTGAGCGGGGCGACGAACGGGCGCTTGTAGAGCAGGTAGTGAATGTTGAAGATCGGTGCGCGCAAGAAGTGAGCGTACATGGTCGTGCGGTTTTCGTCCGGCGCCCACACCATAGCGATGACGTGGTTCGGGGTTGTGCTGGTGCTTGCTTTTTGCGCGAATGGCGACGATACCATAATTATTCAACTCCGCTAAAGGATGTGCGTGCGTTCGTAACAACCCGTTCGGTTCCGGCGACCAAGCCGACGATCATCCACAGGTAATCAATCGCGCCCGAACTGGTAAAGACTTCGTTGGTGAAACCCATGATGCTCAGGACGAGCAGGATCGTGAACAGGACGATAGCGAGCATTCGCCCCAGCGCGGCATCGCTGCGAACGTGCCGGTACGCCCACACCATCAGGAGCGTGACGAAGGTGATGTGCGCGAGAAGCGACATCAGACCGGAGCGGAACAGCAGGTAGAGATACTGGCTCTCCGCCCAGCCCCAGGTAACGTAGCCAGCGAAGGTCGGGCTGACGCCCCAGATCAGGTGCTTGCCGATGATGGGCAGGTAAATCTGCTGCCACACGATGAAGCGGTAAGCCAGCGTCTCCGGGATGAGTCCGCCGTTGCGGAACTGGTAGCCCAGTCGCTCGGAGATTTGGGTTTGCAGCACCACCGCCGCGACCAGAAAACCGATGGCGAGCAGCAGCAGAATTTTCATGCCGTGCCGGTCGAACACGCCCTTAATCACCATCACGCCCAGCACCAGCCCGATCAGGCTGGCGTAAGAGCCGCTGGCGAGCAGGCACGCGCCGGTGAGGGCGAGCGCCACCAGCATGTTGAGGTTCGCCAGAAGGGTGCGCTTGTAGCCCTGCATCGCAATGATGATCAGCAGGGCAATCATCAGGTAGTTGCCCAGCGAGTTCCACGCGCCCAAAACCGACGTGACGCGCCCCAGATCAGCCGCTTCGGTCTGGTGCGACGACGGATACCACTGGCTGAGCAGATTGGCGACCGGACCGAAGTTCACGGCTTGCAGTAAGCCGATGAATGCCACCCCGGACGCGCACAGCAGCATAAACTGGAGGATGCCGTGACGCTCGGCGTCGTTGCGCGGTAGCTGGCTGAACATCCACACCAGCACCAGATACTGCACGGGCGCAACCAGGCTGAACACGTCGGACATATTCAGCGAAAAACCGCGCGCGAAGTACGCCAGCACCGGGACAATCGCCGTGCCGCCGATGAATGTGAGCAGCGCCAGCAGGAACATGGGCGGGTAGCTCACCTTGTCGCGGCGCACCGTGATCGCAAAGAAAGCTAGTCCCGCCGACATCACGAGGATCGGCTCGTTTGGAATGAACAGACTGATCAAATGACCGCGCGGCATTCCCGAAAGAAAGACGGTCGCGGCGATGACGACGTAGCACAGGATAATAGGCGCGCGCAGCGCGATCACCAGAAAAGCGATCCCGGCGATTAATCCGAAGGCGATTACCGGAGAAAACAGGCAGGCGACGCCAATAACGACGCCGACGAGCACCGCCCACGAATAGTCGTTCCAGAGGGAAAGCCGCGGCAGAGTCATGAGGTTAGTTCTCGTGACCCATTTCCAGCGCGTCGGCGCTAGCGGGCGTTTCAGGGGCGTGCAGCAGCCCCGCGACCAGCTTGGCGTAAATGGCGCGCTGGCGGGTCGGGCTGTACTGCTCGTAGACTTTCAGGGCGTGGCTGGCGAGCGCGTAGCGCTTCGCCGGGTCGCGGGCGAGGTCGATCAAGGCTTCGGCGAGCGAGTGCGAGTCGTTCGGCTCGAAGAAGCGCAGGCTCTGGTCGTCGAAATAGGCAGCGACCGCCGTCGTCCGGCTGATCACCAGCGGAATCCCCAGGTGCAGGTACTCGTACATCTTGTAGGTGTGAACCAGATCGCTTTCCGGGTTCTTCAGCAGCGGGGCGACGCCGCAGTGAGCGCGCCGAAGCTGGGCGAGAAGCTCGTCGTCGGGCACGAACCCGGCGAGCTTGACGTAATCCTGAAGCCCCAGCGTTTCGATCTGCGCCGCCAGTTCCGGCAGCAGCTCGCCTTTGCCGAAGATCGTCAGGCGCGCCTGCGGAATTTCGCGGATGACTTCCGCCATCGCCTCGATCAGCAGCGCGTGACCGTAGCGGCGGATGACCGTGCCGTGCGTGACGATGCGGAACTCGTCTTTCGCCTCGTCGGTCGGGTCGGGCAGGATCGGGTCAAGCTGGAGATGCGCGGCTGCCGAGTTCAGGACGACCGAAATCTTCTCCGGCTGACCGCCGCGACTGATCAACGCCTGACGCATCTGCTCGGTGCAGGTGATGTTCGCGTCGGCGAATTTCAGGCTGGCTTGCTCGATTGCCGTCATAATACGGATGATGCGGCTGCCGGGCTGCGCGCCAAAGCGGTCGGTGAACATCTCCGGCGTGCATTCGCGCACGTCGAAAATGATTTTCGCGCCCAGCACTTTCGGCACGAGCGCCGAAAACAGGAGCACGTCGGGCAGGTTGGTCACGTGAACCAACCGAAAGCCCTTCACGACCTGCATGACCGCCAGCAGCAGCAGCGCCGGAAGGAAGAAGCTGAAGTACTCGACGACGTAGCGCACCTTCCCGGCGCGCCTACGCTCCATCGACGGGATGCGATAGATGCTGACGCCGCCTTCGACGCTGTGCAGCGGCTGCCGTTTGCCGCGCATACAGACCATGGTCACGGCGTAGCCTGCTTGCTGCAGGCTCTCCACCTCGGTCTCCAAACGTGAGTCGCCGGGGAAAGCCCGCTGGCTGACGAAGCATACCTGGGCTTTCACAGCTTTGCAGCCTCACGCGCTGGCGATTTGGGAGTCGGCACCGTCGTGCCATTGGCGCTAAAAGATGCCGGGCTGTACTTCCGGCTCCAGTAGGCATTCTTGTCGCTGCCGACCGCGTTGCTGACCACACCAATCGGGCGAACGCCCGCATGGCTGAGCTGGTCGTAGGCGTAGGTCAGGGTGTTGCGGTCGGTGCGCCGGCGGTCGTTGACCCACAGGACGCAGTTCACCTGCTGGGCGAGGATCAGCGCGTCGGCAGCGCCGAGGATAGCCGGTCCGTCGATGACGACAACGTCGCAGCTTTGAATCGCTTCATCGAGGAAATTGTAGAACTTGTCCGAACTCAGGAGTTCGGCGGACGCGCCCGTGCTGGGTCCGGCGGTGAGGATGGTCATCGCCGAGCGATTCACCTGCTGAACGCTGTCGTGGAGCTTCGTCCTGCCCTTCAGCACGGTGCTGAGACCGGCAAGGTTTGAAAGGCGGTAGCGCACGTGCAGCGACGGGCGCAGCATGTCGGCGTCGACCAGCAGGACGCTTCGCCCGTTCTGGGCGATTGCCAGCGCCAGGTTCGAGGCGACGGTCGTCTTGCCTTCGTTGGGCACGGCGCTTGTCACCAGAATGAACTGGCGCGAATCCTGATTGGCTTCGTTGAACAGCACCGTGCGCAGACGGCGGAAAGCGTCGGCGGCGGAGCGATCTCCTTCAAACACGTCGTTGCGGTTCGCCCGCTTGATCGACGGAATGTGGGCAATGGTCGGCGTGCCGAGGATGCTTTCGACCTGAGCGTCGCTGTAGACGCCCGGCTTGGCGGTTTCGATCAGGAATACCAGCACCATGCCCGCCGCCACCCCAATGACGACGGCGATGATGGCAGAGCGCGGGATATTCGGGGCTACCGGTTCTTCCGGCAGGTCGGCGCGGGTGACGATGGAAATGGCGTTCGCGCGGGCAAGGTCGGAAATCGACGCCTGATTCGCGTTGGTGAGCAGCAGGTTGTAGTTCTGCTGGAGCGAGTCGAGCGTGCGCTGGACTTCGGTGAGCTGCCCCACGTCGCGCGGAACCTGATTGGCAAGCTCGGCGTACTGGACGGTCAGCGAGTTGATCTGGCTGGCAAGGCTATCGAGGCGCTCGCGCAGGCTGCCTTCAACGCCGTCGCCGGAATCGTAGTTGGTCTGGTTCTGCGCGATCAGCAGCGACGCCAGCGTGTTCGCTACACGCTGCGCTATCGCCGGGTCGGTATTCTGCACCGCCAGCCGCATCAGCTCGGTCTGCGGGATGACTTCAATCGAAAAATCGGGAAGCTCATCCAGCCCAAGCTCCGTCTTCGCCTGGTTGCTGAACGCCTCGCTGTTGACGATTTCCGAGTAGGTGTTCGCCAGCCGGTCGAAGTAGATGTAGCTGCCGTAATCCGGCGCGCCGAGGCTGTACGGGACGATGCGCAGGCGAACGACCGCCTCATACGTCGGCGACGTTCCAAGGCTGCCGATGACGACAATCGCGGTCACGACGATAGTGGTGATGAGGATCAGCCATGATCGCTTTAATACGATGTGGATGTAGTTTGAAAGCTCCACTTCAACCTCACTTACTCATCGGCACCAAGCCGTATCCCCCTGTTCGTTCTGCGTAGCATACCGCAGACCGCGACAGGGGGACCGGGCAAATGCGCGCTCTAGACCAATTAGCGGGCTTCCGCAACCTGGGGAGCGGCAACGAATTCCTTGATCGCATCGGCAACCGTTTCGACCGCTTCCTCGCTCAGCTCGGCGAACATCGGCAGCGAGAGGAGGCGTCCGGCATAGCTTTCGGTGATCGGGAAATCACCTTCATGATAACCGAGGTTTTCGTAAAACGGTTGTAAATGCAGCGGAATCGGGTAGTGCATTCCCGTGCCGATGCCCTTCGCCGTCAGGTGATCCTTGAGTTGATCGCGGTTGTCGGCGAGGATGACGTACAGATGCCAGACCGGGACGACATCGTCGGAGACCGTCGGCGTCTCGACCCCGGCATCCTGGAGCAGTTGATTGTAGAGCGCCGCCGCGCGCCGCCGCCCGTCGTTCCAGTCGTCGAGGTGCTTCAGCTTGATGCTGAGCACCGCCGCCTGAATGGTGTCCATGCGGTGGTTGTACGGCGAGTCGACGTGAATGTACTTCTCGCGCTGACCGCAGTTGCGCATGACACGCACGCGCGCGGCGATCTCGGCGTCGTGGGTGACGAGCATCCCGGCATCCCCGGCTGCGCCGAGGTTCTTGCCGGGGTAGAAGCTGAAGGCTGCCGCGTGCCCGAACGTGCCGACGCGCTTGCCCTTGTAATAAGCCCCGTGCGCCTGGCAAGCATCCTCGATCACGATCAGGTTGTGCCGCGCGGCAATCTCACAGATTCGGTCCATGTCGGCGGGGACGCCGTACAGATGAACCGGGATGATCGCCTTGGTGTTGGGCGTGATCGCCGCCTCGATGCGCTCCGGGTCGATGTTGAACGTGGACGGCTCAACATCGACCAGCACGACGCGCGCGCCGACGAACGTGACGGCAGCAGCGGTGGCGATGAAGGTGTTCGCCGGGACAATGACCTCGTCGCCGGGTCCGATGTTGTAGGCATTCAGCGCCAGCTTGAGGGCGGACAAGCCGCTGTCGACGCCGACAGCGTGCTCGATTTCGCAGTAAGCGGCGAACTCGCGCTCAAACTGCCCAACTTCGTCGCCCAGAATGAAGGCGGTTCGTGCGAACACCTTGCCAATTGCCTGATTGATTTCATCCTGAATCGGCTGGTGCTGGGCTTTCAGGTCGAGAAATGGAACGTTCATCTAGGTCGCTTTCCAGTTAACAGTAGACAGGGTTACGCGCTGAGCGCTGCATCGGAAACCGGCGCTTCGACAGCCATTTCCGAACGGGACGCGGACGGGACGACGACGACGGCGCTGTCCTGTTCGAGCGAGTGAGTCGCCGCTTCCAGAACGTTGACGATGCGCAAGCCGACCGTGCCGCTGCTGCGCGGCTCGGTGTGGTTGATCACCGACTCGGCGAAGTGGAGGCATTCGGCGCGCAGGGGTTCCACGAACTGGATGTGCGGCGTGACGATGTCGCCATAGCGATAGCTGCACTGGAAATCGGCGAAGCTGTCGGTGTACGGCGGCGTATCGACACCGCGATCATAAATCTTGATCTTCTCCAGGTTCTCCACGTCGTCGTAAACCGCCATCTTCTTGCTGCCGACGACGGTGATACGGCGTACCTTGCACGGATCGAGCCAGCTCACGTGAATGTTTGCCATCTGGTCGCCGGGGAATTTCATGTGCATGTAGACCACGTCGTAGATGTGCGGGAAGATCGACGCACCACCGGTCGCAGTCACGCTCAGCGGCTCTTTGCCGAGCAGGTAGAGCAGGATGGAGATGTCATGCGGCGCAAGATCCCACATGGCGTTGACGTTCGGCTGGAACAAGCCGAGATTGGTGCGCACGGCGTTGATGTAGAAAATATCGCCCAGCTCGCCGGAATCGATGAGCTTCTTGAGGACGTGGACGGCGGTGTTGTACTCGAACGTGTTGCCGACCATCAGCGTCAGGCTGCGCTCATCGGCGATGCGAATCAGGTCGCGCGCATCTTCGCTGCGCAGGGTCAGCGGCTTTTCCACCAGCACGTTCAGACCATGCTCCAGGCAGTCGCGGGCGATGGCGTAGTGGGTCGCGGGCGGCGTGGCGATGATGACCGCATCCAGCCCCATTTCAAACAGTTCCTGGTAGTCGGAAATGGTAAGCACCTGCGGATAGAGCTTGTGAATATGGTCCAGGCGATCCTGGCGCTTGTCGGCGACGGCAATGAGATTCGTCTGTGGCAGCTCGACCAGGTTCCGAATCAGATTGGGTCCCCAATAGCCACAACCGATCACTGCAACATTGATGCTGTTCATCCCTATGAGTCCTTTGATAATCTTGCTGACAACGATCTCATGCAGCCCCTCTGCCACGAACGACAGCGAAAGGCGTCATAAACAGGATTTTCAGGTCAGTCCAGAGCGACTGATGCTCGACGTACCACACGTCAAGGTCAACCATGCCCTCAAAATCGACTGTGCTGCGCGCCGAAATCTGCCAGATGCCGGTCATGCCCGGCTGTGCCTGCAGGCGCTGGAGATGGCGCTCCGAATAGACTTCGACCTCATACGCCAGCGGCGGGCGCGGTCCGACCAGCGACATGTCGCCCTTGAGGACGTTCCAGAGCTGCGGCAGCTCGTCCAGGCTGGTCTTGCGCAGGTACTTGCCCACGCGCGTGATACGCGGGTCATCGACGATTTTGAATACGCCGTCGCCCTTGCCGTTCTGAATGTCCTTCATGCGGGCGCTGTCGTTCTTAATGAAGGCGGTGACATATTCCCGGTGGATGTCGTTCCCGGCGTTCTTCTTCATGGTGCGGAACTTGTACACCGTAAACGGATACAGGTTGCTCGACCTGCGCCCGTTCCGCAGTTGGATGCGCGTCCCAACCCGCTCCTGAGCGAAGATCGCGCCGCCGGGAGTATCGAGGTAGATCAGGATGGCGATGACGATCAACAGAGGAGCCAGGAACAGCAGGAGCAACCCGGCGACCACGATGTCCATCGCGCGCTTCAGCAGCAGGTAGGCGAAGGTGTCGAAGCTGCTTGTTCTGCCTGAGATACGATTCTTTAACGTGACCATTTGAGCGCCGATCTCTCCGTGTTCCCGTCCCTATACTGTGCAACAACCGCCTGATACTGAAGAAAGGTTGCGGAATTGGTAATGAAATATCGGGCAGGTTACACCTGAACCTTCCGATATCCTCAATTCAGTATCAATACAGCCATGATCAAAAGGGTAGATTCTGCTCCTTTCAGCATCCTAAAGTGCCACCTTACCCACAGGAAGGGTTACGAATCTGTTGCATTCGTAATGATGCTCGCGCAGCGGGACTTCTAACGTGCGAGGAAATTCAGAAAATTTACGAATCACTTTTGGGGCTACGTAAGGTTGACCTGTTAGGTTCAAGCTGAAATCAGCGAACGAACACTGTAAACAACAGGCTTTGCTGGAAGCGCAATACGCTAACCATTGGGAGACTCGCCATGCCGGTGAATGATAATGTAGTGCTCGGTCAGAATGTCCGAATCCTCCATCCCTCGCTTGTCAACATTTATGGCTGCACCATCGGGGATGACACGCAGATCGGACCGTTTGTCGAAATTCAGGGTTCCGTCACGATTGGGCGGCGCTGCAAGGTTCAGTCGCATTCCTTTATATGCGAAGGTGTTGTGCTTGAGGACGGCGTATTCGTCGGGCACGGCGTGATGTTCATCAACGACCTGCACCCACGCGCCATCACCGAGGACGGCGAGCTGAAAGGTCGCAATGACTGGGTGCTTTCGCCGACGCGCATCTGCGAAGGCGCAGGGATCGGCAGTAATGCTACGATCCTCGGCGGCGTGACGATTGGCAAGTTCGCCATGATCGGCGCGGGCGCGGTGGTGACGAAGGATGTACCGGATTACGCGGTGGTCGCCGGTGTTCCGGCGCGCGTGATCAACACCGTGCGCGAGGAAGCTACAACCGCGCTCCCGTAAATAACGAGGGGACAGTGCACCGCGTACCTACATTGCAAGTCAGGAAAAAAGCGGGCGCTCACGAGCGCTCGCTTTTGTACTATCGCGCGTCTCCCGAACCGTCAGGTGGACGACGTGCGCCCTCTGCGACTTCGAAATACCGCTGATTTGAGAACGATACCCTTGCTGAGCCTGCCCGACATCTTGCCTAAAATCTGCATAACAGACCGGCGGTTCCGCCTATCTTCTGCAAAGAATTGCTTGCATCCACCTGTTTTTTAACTTTGAAAGTTTTCAGAAAGGTCAAATATTTACACTTTTCTACAAATTACTATTTCGCCACTCTAACTTGGGCAGTGTCGGATAACCTCCAATGTTACGAACAGCAGGTCATGTATTCGAGTACGCCGACGTAGAAATATCTTCGGATGACTACGCTCGGCGTTTTTCCGGTCGGATTGGCGAATGGTTTTTATCGGTTCAGCGGGAAGCGACCTTACGAATGCTTGCCCCGTATCCAGGAGCGACCATTCTCGATCTGGGCGGCGGGCACGGGCAGATTGCCGAAGCGCTGATCCAGCGGCAGTACGATGTCACGGTCGGCGGGAGCGATCCGGTATGCGCGGCGCGGCTCAAGCCGCTGGTTGAGCGCGACCTGTGTAAGTTCGAGGTGGTGGATTTCCTTAACCTGCCATTCGAGGATAAATCGTTCGGCATCGTCATGAGCTACCGGTTGCTGCCGCACATGATCGAATGGCGGCGGTTCATCGCCGAGATGACCCGCGTCGCGCAGATTTGCGTGATCGTGGATTATCCCGAAAAACAGAGCATCAACCAGTCCGCCCCACAGCTACTCCGCCTGAATAAACAGCTTGACGGGAATACCCACAGCTATACCTCTTTTGACGAGGGGGAGCTGCTCGGAGAATTCGACCAGCACCATTTCCGAATCTGCGAGCGGTATCCCGAATTTTTTCTGCCGATGATGCTGCACCGCACGATGAAAATGCAGAAAGTCTCCGAATCGCTGGAACGGGTGTCGCGTCGAATTGGCTTGACCACGAAGTACGGCTCACCCGTGATTTTGAAGCTTATCCGTGAGCGACAGGCGACCCGAAGTCTTTATTCGGTGCTATGAACGTTCTGTTCCTTGCGCCGGAAATTTATCATCAGCACGGCGACATGCCCATCGCCAGTAAGCGGGCAACTGGGCAATTGACGACGTGCGGGCATCAGGCTTGAACGCCCGCACCGGCTCTTCATGGAACATGCCGGTCGGCGGTGTTTTGCTGAACCATAAGGCGGTTCGCGCGCTGGCGCGCATGGACTGCTGTCGGGTTTTTGTATCGGTATGTAATGTGCGCGCCCCTGCTGCCGCCGGGCGGTTCGAGCATCACGCAGGCGGCGCGCCACCTAAAACTACGGCGATGCAAGGTTTCGTCAGGTCGCCAATGACCTGACGAAGGAGCTTGCGGTCGGGTAGCCGAGCGCGGGCGGAGAGAACATAATAATCAGGGACATAGCACTCCTCACGAAGAATCAATACGATGTCCTCATCATCGGTGGAGGCATTCAGGGCGCAACGATATTCTGGGAAGCGACGCTGCGGGGGCTTTCAGCAGCGGTCGAGCAGAATGACTTCGCGTCGGCAGCGTCGGCGCACACCCTGAAGATTATTCACGGCGGGCTGCGCTATCGCGGCAGGCTGACTCAAGCAGATGAGGATGTCGGCGCAGAGCGGTCGACGCTCATGCGCATCGCGCCGCATCTGGTTCACCCGATGCCGATCATCATTCCCACCTACGGGCACGGCACGCGCGGTCGAGAAGCGATGAGACTGGCGCTGCGCATCAACGATTTCGTCAACTACGACAGCAACGGCTCGCTCGACGAGCAGAAGCACATTGCCAACGGGCGCACGCTCTCCCGCCGCGAAGTTCTGGAGCTGCTGCCGGACATTTCCCCGACGGCTTGAACGGCGGGGTCATGTTCTTCGACGCGCAGGTGTATAACTCCGAGCGTCTCGTCCTGAGCTTCCTGAAATCCGCTGCCCAGATTGGCGGTGACCTGGCGAACTATGCAAGGGTGGTCAGTTTCCTCACGGATGGCGCGCGCGTGATCGGCGCGAAGGTGCAGGATTGCGTCAGCGGGCACGAGTTCGACGTGCGGGCGCGGGTCGTCGTCAACAGCACCGGCGCGTGGAATGACTGGGTGCGGCAGCTTCTCCCAAATGCGGCTCCCCGAAAGCCGGTTCCCCTCGCCAAAGCCATCAACATCGTGACGTATCCACTCTTTCGGGACGTTGCCGTCGGAGTCGACAGCCACGAGCCGGGCAACCGGCTGTTTTACGTCACGCCCTGGCGCCATCGTTCGATCATCGGCACGCATTACACGCCTTACGATGACCATCCCGAATCGCTCAACGTGACTTACGACGAAATCGACCAGTTCCTGCAGCGGGTGAACCGTTCGATCCCGTCCGCAAAGCTGACTCACGCCGACGTGAGCTTCGTGCATCGCGGGCTGCTGCCGGTGGTCGATCAGAACTCGTTGCGGTCCGTGCATTTGCGCCGAGATGCCCGCATCATCGACCATGCGCGTGAGTCGATTGAAGGCTTGGTATCGGTCGAGGGCGTCCGATATGCCACCTCGCGCCGGGTCGCTGTCGATGTCGTCGACCACATTCTGGAAATGACTGACTGCACGCCGGTCGATTCGGTTTCGGCGATGACTCCGCTGCGCGGCGGCGAGATGCAGCGCTTCAAGACCTATCTTGAGCGCGAGCTGGCAGCGAACTCGCGCCGACTCGACCATGCCAATCTCAAGCAGTTGATCTGCAACTACGGCAGCGATTACGCCGACGTGCTGGAATATCTCCCCCTCAGCCTTCCGGGACGCACCCCGGTCGAGGAGAAAGAAGCGGTACTGCGCGCCCAGATATATCACGCCGTCTACAAAGAGATGGCGCTCAAGCTCGGCGACATCGTGTTCCGGCGCACGGAGCTGGGTACGGCGGAGCAGCCGGACGCGGCGACCCTGAATTACTGCGCCCGGACGATGGGCGAAATCCTGAACTGGGGCGATGATCGGATTCGGCGAGAAATCGACGAAGTGAACGCCCATTTTGCCTGGAAACGCTAACGTCGCCGCCCTGTCTTGCCCCCGGCGGCGATACATTCCCTATCAAAGCGCGGGGATTCGCTCCAGCGCTTCAGCCCGGTACGCGATGATTTAACATGCCAAGCGAGAAGTGCCAGATGCAGAACCCGTGTCAATGTGGCAATATTAGCGGGTTCGCAATACGGGCGTGTTGAGTCACCGGCTGCATCCGAGCACCAACCAGCCGACGATGTACATCCAATCAGAGAACCGGATTCTAGTGGGATAGTCAAGATGGCGAAAAAACTCCTCTTTCTTCTGGCTATGGGTCTCCTGTGTGTGTCTGGAACAGGCGCGACGCTGGCGCAGAACCAGCCGTTGACCATCGGGATCAACTATGCACCGATTCAGCCCGGCTCCGACCCGACCGGCGTGCTCACTGAAGAGCAGATCGGTCAAGACCTGGATATGATCGCCCAAAAGTTCACGACCATTCGCATCTATCAGTCGCAGGGTGTAGGCGAACAGATCGTCAACCTCGCGCGCGACAAGCAGATTCAGGTCGTCATCGAGGCGTGGCTGACCAGCGACAGCGCCCATAACGAAGCCGAGATCGCCTCCGCCATCACGCTCGCCAACCGCTACTCCAACGTCGTCGGCGTGATCGTCGGCAGCGAGGTGTTGTCGCGCGGCGATATGACACCCGAACAGCTCATCGACGCGATTACGCGCGTTCGTCAGGGCGTGCCGTCCACCATCCCGGTCGGCTACAGCGAAGTATTCATGAAATGGGTTCAGAACCCGGAAGTCGCCCAGGTGGTGGATTGGGTCGGTCTGGACAGCTTCGGCTTCCTCGACTGTCAGGCGGAACAGGCAGCCATCCGCTATTCGATCAACCAGTGGGCGCTGCTGATCAGCAATCCGGCATTCTCCAATGAGAAAGTCGTCCTCACGGAGACGGGCTGGCCCAGCGACGGTCTGGTGAACGATTGTCTGAACCAGGAAGCCGCGACCCCCGCTTCGCAGGCGCAGTTCGTCGACGACCTGATTAACAACGTGACCGCCGCGCAGCTTGACACCTTCGTGCTGGAATTTGCCGATTCAACGTGGCGCTGCTCCGACGGCAGCGACAGCTACGCCTGCGCATGGGGGTTGGTGGAAGCCAATCGCAATCCGAAAGCTGCCTGGGACACGCTTCCGCAAGCCATTCGCCCGCCAGAGCCGCTGCCGGTCATCGCCGTTGTCAGCTCGGATGACCGGGACGCCGTCAACTGCCGTGCTCAGCCGGGGACTGAACAGCCGGTGCTCGTCGGCGTCAGCGACGGGGAATCGGTCGAGATCGTGGATCGCACCTCGTCGGAAGACTGGGTGCTGGTGCGTTACCAGGGAACGGACTGCTGGATTCACTACAGCCTGCTCACGGTCGATGGTCGTCCGATGCCGCCCGGCTCGCAGCCCTTCGACATGACGATCCTCGACGTGAATCGCTTCGTCCAAAGCACGGATACGTCGCTGTGCCAGGGGCAGTCGCCGAGCGAGTTTGCCGGTCAGACCTGGCGAGCCGTTGATACCGTCACGATTGCTTCCTGCGTCCACAACATGAACACGTGGATGCACGACGCGAAGGCGCAGCAGGAGGCTCTGGTCGCCGACGGGACGTGCAGCACCGAGCCTTCGACGCTGGATGCCGATGTCCAGAACCGCTTCCAGACGTACTGGGCGCTCGATAACATCGCCATCGCTTACTACAACCTGGGACGATCCCTGCGCAGCATCTGGCAGTTCCAGCTCGCGCAGCAAGCCTTCGAGACGGTCACCAACGATCTGTCGTGCGCGTGGGCATACGACTCGTCGTCGGGCGATACGCCGTACTTCTGGTCGGTGGCGCAGGAAGCGCAGAACCAGCTTAACACCCTGCCACTGACCGAAGGCACAGGCGCCGCTACCGCGACAGAAGAAGCAACACCCTGACATAAGCGACGGTGAGGCGGCAGCGCTCGCCCGACCGTCGACATTCAAGACAACATAAAACCGGGGTCGTCCTCGAATGAGAGGGCGACCCCGGTTTCTTTTGGTCGTACTGCCGAACCTGCCCTACTTGTTTTCGCTGGGCGAGGATTCGGTCGGGACTTCCGTCGGCGGGGTGGTCGCCGTCGGCTGCGGCGTCTCGGTGGGCAGCGGCGTAGGAGTCGGCGGCACGCTGGTCGGCGCGGGCAGCGGTGTTGCCGTCCATGTCGGCTGCGGCGTCGGAGGTACGATCCCGGTCGGCGCGAGCGTGACGGTGGGCAGCGGCGTGCTGGCGTCGGCGTAAAGCGCCACGCTCAGCGAGTCGATCCACCACGTGGTGCTGACGTCGGCGTTGCTGGCGGTCGCATTCGGCTGCCACACGAACTGGAGCTGGATCACCTGCCCGACGAACGCGCTCAGGTCGATGGTAGTGAGCGTCCAATCCGCCGAGGGCTGGACGACGCCGACGATCAGCCACTGGCTGCCGCCGTCCGTGCTCAGTTCGACGTGAGCTTCGCCGGAAACCAGATTGAGCCGCGACAGGAAGCTCAGCCCGACGCCGGGTATCGACGGCACGCTGCGGAGATCGATGCTGGTATTCCAGCGCAGCACCTCACCTGAATACGCGCCCGTCATGCTCCAGCCGTAGCCGACACCACCGTAAGCCGCCGCAGGTGTCCACGTCCAGCCGCTGGTCGAGAGCCAATTGTCAGCCCCGGTGTCCAGGTTGTCGCTGACCGGTGGCGTGACCGGCACGTCGGTCGGCGTAGGTTCGAGCGTCGGCGGAACGGTCGGCAGGATTTCTTCCGTCGGCGGTGTGTCGGTCGGCATGGGTTCGAGCGTGCCGATATCAAGCGTCGGCGGAACGGTCGGCAGGATTTCTTCCGTCGGCGGCACGACATCCGCCACGCCGGAGACGATGAAGGCGTCGATAGCAACCACACCGCCAACGGGCAGGATGCGCAGCGTATGGACGCCGTCGCCCAGACCGCTCAGCGTGAAGCCAACGTTCATCTCGTACACGGGCGTATTGGTCGTGATCGTCTGGATGGCAATGCCGTCCAGCTCGGCGGTGAACGCGCCGAACGACGGTCCCTGAATGTAGATAATGCTGACCTGCGTGCCAGTGAAGCCCAGCGTGAGAGTATCGTCGGGCGACGAGTTGATCAGATAACTCCCGCCGCTCGCGCCTTCCGGCTGCGTCATCACCGTCCACCCGTCAGTACGGGTGACTGTATCGGACTCGACGACGATACCAGCGCTGCTCTCAGGCGTCGGCGTTTCGGTCGGGGCTGCCGTCGGCGTATCGGATGGCGTCACCGTCGCGGTCGGCGACGGCATGTCAGTCGCGGTGCTCGTCGCGGTCGGAGCCGGTGCGCCCATAAGGCTGGCTGAGCTTGCCCCGGAGCCATTCGCGCTCCAGATTTCGATGCCGGACAGGTTGGCGTAGCCGCCGCACGTCCCCACCGATATCAACCCGTTCACCACCGTGATCGTCCACGGTCCCGTCCGCTGCCACGTCCCCGGCGTCCCGCTGTTGAAGTCCGTCACGATCACCTGCCCTTGCAGCGACAGGTCGAACGTCTGCTGGTAGTTGTCCTCCCAGTTGTACAGGTACACGCTGTATACCCCGTTCGGCACCGCCACCGTCAAGGACATGTTCGTCCCGTAGCGGTAGCACCGGATCATCTCCGCTCGTGCCGCGTCCGTCGGTGGGTTCAGCGCAATCGTCTGCTTGCAGGTCGCGTACCCGTTCACCGTGTAGCCCGATGCCGCGCTGCTCTCCCACGCGTTCCCGTCGATCTGCAGCGCCGCCCCGTTCAGGTTGATGGCGCGGTAGAACGTGCTGCCTGCCGGGAGCTGGTTGCTGATCGGCGGCGTGACCGGTGTCGCCGTCGGGTTCACCTGCGGCGGCAGGTTGTTGCTCCAGATTTCGATGCCCGACAGTTCGGCGAAGCCACCGCACGCCTTGACGTTCAGCGACCCGTCGATGATGTCGACCGTCCACGGTCCCAAGCGCTGCCACGTGCCGACGCTGCCAGTGGTGTAGTTGGCGCGGACGGTGTTGTTCTCGATGCAGATGTCGTAGGTATCGGGATAAGTGTCGTGCTCCCAGAAATACAGGTAGACGTCATAGTTGCCGTTGGGGATGGTGACGGCAGCGTTGAGCGCAGTGTACGAGCTGGAGCAGCGGATCATCTGGGCGCGCGCCGCGTCGGTTGCCGGATTGAGGGTGACGGACTGGTTGCACGTCTTGGTGCCGTTGATCGAGAAGCCGGGAGCCGTGCCAGCCTCCCAGTTGTTGCCGTCGATGACCAGCGCCGCGCCGTTGACGTTGATGCCCCGATAGAACGTCTTAGTTCCGGGCAGCGGCGTATTGGTCGGCGTCGGCGTGTTGCTCGGCGTGAAAGTGGGCGACGGCGTGAAGGTCGAGGTCGGCGTATTGCTCGCCGTCGGCGTGTTGCTTGGCGTCGCGGTGTTGGTGGCGGTCGCCGTGTTGGTCGGAGTCGGGCTGGGACCGGGAGAAGGCGTCAGCGTAGGTGTCCGCGTATTGGTCGGCGTCGAGGTCGAGATCGGTCCGCTCAGATTGAGGACGTGGTTGAACAGGTTGGTCGTCATGCGCTGGACGCGAGCATCCTGGGGCCAAATCCAGTTGCCGTCGAGCATGTACGCCCAGTAATTGGTCGAAGCGTTAAAGACCAGCGCGCCGCTGGGCGCGACGTACATGGCAGCATTAGAGTATGAGCCATACGGCTCTGGCGCGGGCGAGTGAGACAGGACTTCCAGATTCGCGGGCGTCAAGCCATTGTTCCAGACGCGGTCGAACTCGTAGCCGACCAGCAGCGGAATTGTATCGCCGTTTTGCAGCCCGGTTCCTTCGTAGAACCAGTGAGAGGCGTTGGTCACCACCCAGGGGTAGTTCTCGCCAAAGCCCATCGCGTCCTGGAACATCACGCCGAGTAAAGCGTTTTCCGGGCGATTGACCGGCGGGTCGCGCCATAGGACGGTCGTTAGCCAGGGCGTGCTGCTGGTGCTCATCGGGTCAGTAGCTGCGTTCTTGTAGCAGATAATCACGCGACCTGCTACGCCGGTGCTGGAGGGAGCGAATCGAATTTGCCAGTAAATATTATTTGAATCGAAAAACAGCAGATGCTTCCCCTGGTCTCTGGCAGCCTGGGCGTTATTGAACATATTCCACGACCAGTATTCGTCGTGGAAATTTGACAGAAAGACTTTATGGTTATTCATCAAATTGGGGTTTCGATCCAGGTCGACGCTGGTAGTGTAGGTCACGTCGTAGCCCTGTTTTTCCATCCAGCGAACCATATTGTAGTCGCCGGAGAAGAACAGCCCCGAACCGTCGTCATGGTCATAGGGGCGGTCGAAGGACACCTGTGAGGCACGGTCGTCGACCGAGTTGTAGTCGTACAGACTCTTGCCGCCCCACGAGTTGTATGCCTGATAGGTCGTGAACGGAACCTGATACAGGATGTCCGAGACGCGCGCATCATCCCGAACCACGAAAATGATGTAGCTGACTTCGTTGGAATTGACACCGCTTTCGGTGAGCCAGACGAGGTAAATACCGCTCGTCCAGCTGGTGGTGGTCTGCAGGGTATAGGCGACGGGCCAGTGCGCTTCGACCATCCCGGTGACCGGGTCTGGCGCGGGAATCCCATAATTCGTGCCCGCCAGATGATCGGCTTCCGCCATCCAGCGCGCGCCGTCGCCGCCGTACCAGCCCACGCGATAGACGACCAGGTCGTAGAACGGCACGTTCGAGCTGATGTGAAAGTTAATCGACTCGCCGACGTTGATGCTTGCCTGGCTCGCATACCCCTTGATCTTCTGGGTGTCCGTCCAGGTGACGCCAGGATCGGCTAAGGCACTACCCGAGTCCGCCGCCGAACGCTCGGCATAAGTCTTCTCAGCCAGTTCCTCTTCGACCGAGTTCTGCACGTACTCGTCGAAATTCGGGGATTTCCACCGGTCGGTGCCGGGATTCTGGTTTTCGACGACTATCGGGTTGCCTGCCGCGGTATTCCCCGAACTGAACTGCTTAACGACTGATTCCCACACGGAGGATGTGCAGGCAGCGATGATGATAAGCGTCAGAATTCCAATTGCGGAGACAAGGCGGAGTCGTGAGTGCATCGGGACAATCCTCAGAACAGGATACCGGCAGCGTAAACACCAGGCATATTACGCCCATGTTCTTAAAATGACATTGTAGGGCAGCTACCTAACAACGAACTAACAGCCTTACAGCGAATCAGGCGGGGGTGTTAGTTCCAAAAACCGTAAACCATCGGACGAATTTCTTACTTTGGGTGCGATTTCACCTGAAACCCCGCATAATTAGGGGCAGAAATTGCTACGAATCAGCTTTCCATAACGACTCACATAACGTATCATATAGACCGGTGCAGCGCGGCAGCCCTATCCCTTTTCACGTTGGAGTATTGTCCCCATATGACAAACACCATTCTGGTCACCGGCGCTGCCGGTTTTATTGGTTCCAAGACTGCGGAATTGCTGTTAAAGGCTGGTAACCGGGTAATTGGTATCGACAATCTCAATGATGCATATGACCCGCGCCTGAAAACGTGGCGGCTGGCGCGGCTGCAGGAGCAAGCGAATTTCGAATTTGTTCGGGGCGACATCAGCGATCTGAGCAGCCTTCAAGCCCTGGAAAGTTCAATCGCGGGCGTCAGCGCCGTCATCAACCTTGCCGCCCGCGCTGGCGTGCGCCAGTCCGTCCAGAATCCACAGGTCTACGTCGACACCAACGTCACGGGCACGCTGAATCTGCTGGAGATGTGCCGACGCAACGGCGTGAAGAAATTCATCCTCGCGTCCACGTCGAGCCTGTACGGTGCGCGCAACCCGATGCCCTACCAGGAGGACGCCAGCACCGACTACCCGCTCTCCCCGTATGCGGCGACCAAGAAGGCTGCCGAAGCCATGTGCTATACCTATCACAGCCTGTACCAGCTTGACGTGACGGTGTTTCGCTACTTCACCGTCTACGGTCCGGCGGGTCGCCCGGACATGAGCATTTTTCGCTTCATCCAGTGGGTGAACGAGGAACGTCCGGTCACGATCTACGGCGACGGCGGCGGTCGCGCGACTTCACCTACGTCGACGACATCGCGCGCGGGACGATCCTCGGTCTGGGGCTGACCGCTACCAGATCATCAACCTGGGGTCGGGGCGTCCTGCCGTGCTGGCGGACATCCTCCAGCTTGTGGAGCAGTATCTCGACAAGGAAGCCCAGCGCGTGCACGAGCCGCGCCACATGGCGGACATGAACGCGACCTGGGCGGATACGACGCGCGCTAAAACGCTGCTGGGCTGGCAGCCGGAGATGACTTACGAGCAGGGCGTCGCCAACACGGTCGACTGGTATCTGGCGAACCGCGACTGGGCGAAAGACATCGAGACCGAATGACGCCCCGGTCTAGGCGTAGGCGGACAGGATCGCTCTGGCGGCGTCGGTATCGCCGGAGATGAGCGCCTGAAATGCCTCGTCCAACTGCGCGTTGGCTTCGGCGTCACCGGCGTGGGCGCGCCGGGCGTTGAACAGCGCCAGCGGCAGGCGCAGGTCGTCGGCAGTCGGGGCGAACCCGCTCTCCAGACTGCGGCGCGTCTCCTGCACGATTTCGAGGTACTGGTAGCCGAATTCTTCGGTCGGCTCGATGATCGTGCCTTCACCGTAATCATTCCACGTGACCAACTGGACGATCCGCGCGCCCTGCTCCAGCGCCAGATCGAGCGTGTAGCGCAGGGTTTCGCCGTCGCGCGGATTGATCGAGCCGAAGCTCGCGCGGACGCCCGCCTGGGCGTAAATGTCCTTGAAGCCGGGGAAGGCGCTGCCGACGATCAGGTCGCGGCGCTGGGCGTTGCGGTAGAACAGCGACAGGTAGCGTTCCAGCGTCGTTTGCAGCAGCTCGATGCCGCCCGACTGCGCCATAGGGGGCCAGGGGAAGCTGGACAGCGCCGCCCAGTCCATATGCTTGTCGAGCGTCACCAGGCTCGGTTGGGGGTCGATCACCGAGAAGATCGTCGTCCAGTCGTCGGGGTTGCGGAAATACTGCGGTCCGTAGGTGAACAGGAGCGGCTGCCCGTCATAGCTGAGATACGCCGGGTCGGTGAACCACTCGTCCTGCATGAAGCGCATGACATCCTGCGCGTTGGGGATGGCATCGTCGGCGGTCAGGTAGCCGTCGTGGGTCATGTGGATGTATATCTGATCCTCGAAGCAGATGATGAAGCGCAGCCCGGCGCGCTTGACGTAGTCGAACAGCTTGACCGTCGCCGCGTTGAGGACGGCGTATTCGCGGAAGTCGTCGATGCCGTACCAGTCGACGATCACGCCGTCGATGCCGCTCAGCTTCATCAGCCCGACCTGATATTCCAGCACGGCGTCATCCTGCGAGTCGTAGGGTCCGGTCAGCGGCATGAAGTGCGAGGCGATCTGCGGTCGCCCGTTGGCGTCTGGCTGCGCCGGGTCGAAGTAATCCATCGTCCAGTGCCAGCCCCAGTAGCCGCTCACGTCCGGCGTCTGATACCAGGGCATGAAATGCGCCATCAGCAGCGGGCGCTCGCTCTCGGTCACGTCCTGCGCGCCAACCCCCGACACGCCGACCAGCAGCGCGAACATCAAGACCACGATGCGCTTGAGCATGATTTCTTTCCCCGCAATTTTTATTTATGTCTGGTTAGCGTAGGGGCACGACATGTCGTGCCCCTACCATCCCTGTAACGTGACACTTTTACGGCGTCTGCTCGCGGCGGCTTTCGACGCTCGTCGCCAGGTTGTGATAATCGACCTGCACCTGCCACTGGGTCGTGTGGACGTGCTCGTTGAGCGCGCCATCCGACCACGTCTGCATGACCGGCGCGAATGCCGCGAAGCGCGGCACGACCCCGTTGTCATGATGGGCAGCCCGGACGAAGCCGAAGTGCAGATAAATGTCCCCGTAGCGGTAGGTGATGCGCTCGTCCTCGCGGTTGTTCCACAGCACCAGCAAATCCGGGTCGTGGGTATTGCCGACGTGATGCACGCCCGCCTGATACAGCGTCTCCATCAGCGCGCGCTTCTGCGATTCGCTCATGGGCAGCAGATACGGCGCGATGGCGTCGGGGTCGTCGAGGATGGCGGCACTCTCCTCGACGATCCGGTTGCGCACACCGGCGTGCAGCCGGAAGGCTTTGAGCAGACGCAGCAGCGTCTCGCGCTCGCGCGGGCGGCGCGCGACCAGCGTTTCGCCTTCGCCCGCGACCATCGCTTCCAGCCGCGACGCGCTCGTTATGCGAATGTCCCCGATCACCAGCGTTTCGGTGTCCGGGTCGTAGGATGACGCCGCCGCGACCGCCGAACCGTCAATCGTGACCAGCGCGGTCGCGTCCTTGACGCCGTGAACGTGAAGCTGAATCGTCCGCGCCGCCGGGATCAGGTCGAGGTCGCCAGTTGGCGCGTCCATTGTGAAGGTCAGGCGGTCGCCGTCCCAGCGCAGCGCCATGTGCGTCCGGCACGCGCGCCCGGCGAGATAGCCGCCCGTTTCGCCGTCGTCCTCGTAGAGCGTGAAGGCATTGTCCGCCCCGGCGAAGCAGTGAATAACCAGATCGGTCGGGTTGTCGATGCCGCCCCAGCCGACTGTGCGTCCCATCGGGATGATCGCCCCAGCGCGGGCGAACAGCGGAATATCGTTCAGCCTGCCGTAGATGGCGTGCCACGAGTCGCCCGCGAAGTGCTCGCCGGTGAAGAAGTGATACCAGTCGCCCTCCGGCAGCCACACGACCTGACGCGACAATCCGGTGTCGGCGTCGGCAGGCTCGACGAACGGCGCGGCGATCAGCTCCGTGCCGAACATATACTGGTGCGGGCAGTGGTAGGCAGCTTCGCTTTCCGGGTACTGGTAGTACATCGGCAGCATGAGCGGCAGCGACTCTTCGTGCGCGCGCCACGCCATCGTGTACAGATACGGGATCAGCGCGTGGCGAAGCTGCATGGCGTCGCGCAGCACGCGCTCTACGCCGTCGTCCCCGAACATCCAGGGGCGGCGGTCGTAGTATTCGCCTTTGGTGGTGTGCAGTCGCATGATCGGGCTGAAAACGCCGAACTGCACCCAGCGCGCGAACAGTTCGCTGTCGCCCAGCCCGCTGATGTGTCCGCCGATGTCGTGGCTCCACCAGCCGTAGGCGATGTTGCTGGCGGTGGCGGTCATGTAGGGCTGGAAGCGCAGGCTGTCCCAGGTCGCGTAGCTGTCGCCGGAGAAGCCAATCGGGTAGCGCTGGTGTCCCTTGTCGCCCCAACGCGAGAAGATGAACGGGCGGCGCGTGCCGTCGCGCCCCAGATCGTAATAATGCAGGTGGTTGATCAGCCACAGCGGGTCGAGACCGGGCATCTGACAGCTCAAGCCCTGCTGCCAGTCCAGCCACCAGAAATCGACGCCCATCGCCTCGTAGGGGTGATGCAGGACTTCAAAATAGGCGCCGGCGAAGGCAGGGTTGGCGATGTCGAAGGCGACCGGCTCGCCCGACGCCGGGTCGACGCCCATGCGCCGCGCCATCTCCGGGTAGCTGTCCTCGTGGGGATGGATGCCGTCCGCCGGGTGCAGATTGAGGGCGGTGCGCAAGCCGTTGGCGTGCAGAAAGGCGATCACGCCCTGCGGGTCGGGGAACAGGCTGCGATTCCAGGTGTAGCCCGTCCAGCCGGTCGAGCGGTTGCCGGTCTTGGTGACGTGCCAGTCCATGTCGATGATGCACACCGAGAGCGGGATTTCGTGCGTCTGGAAGTCGTGGACAAGCTGGATCAGCTCGTCCTGGGTGTACTCCCAGAAGCGGCTCCACCAGTTGCCGAGCATCCAGCGCGGGATCATCGGCGCGCGCCCGCTGACGCGGCAGTAATCCTGAAGGCAGGCGGCGTAATCGTGCCCGTAGCCGAAGAAATACCAGTCGATCTCCGGGTTCGGGCGCGGCTCCAGCCAGCATTCGTCGTTGAACACCAGCGACGACGAGTCGTCGAACAGCGACCACCCGGCGCGCGAGATCAGTCCGCTGCTCAGGGGCGCGAAGCCGTTGATTACGTCAAGCGTGCGGGTCGTGCCGCGCAGATTCTGCGGGTCGATGTCGCCGGGATGCCAGACGATGCCGGTCTCTTTGAGGCGAATCGAGAGATTCGTCGGCATGAAGCCGCGATCCCCAGCGGCGTCGTAGTGCAGGTGCAGATACTCGGTCTCGATGTCGAGGCTGCTTCCGTCGGCGTGGGCAGTGAACGCCGGGACGGGCTGCTCACGATACCAGAAGGTCTGGCTGGCGCGATCCTCAAAAACCCCCGACGGATCGTATTCCAGCCGGATCAGCCGGTCGGTCAAGACGGTGAAGCGGGCACTGCCGAGGCACACGACGGCTTTGTGAGCCGCCTCAGGATGAAATTCGAGCCTGAACTGCTCTGGGACGTTCAGCATGAGGTTATTCTCCGAAGGTACACGACGGGAAGCAGTTGTGAGGGTGCGCTGCTTGCCCCAACCAATGCCGGGGCAAGCAGAGTCATTTTACCTGACCCTACACAACTTACTCTAGCCCTTGATGCCGCCCAGGGTCAGCCCGACCTTCATATGCCGTTGAAGCAGGATAGCGATCAGCAGCGGCGGCAGGAGGGCGATGAACGAAGCCGCCATCTGCAGATTGACGCTGTAGTCGTCCGCCAGGTAGAACAGGCGCACGGTGATCGGTTGGGTCAGCGGGTCGGTCAAGACCAGATAAGGCAGCAAGAAATCTTTCCATAAGCCGACAAACGACAGCACCGAGCAGACGATCAGGATCGAGCGCGAGAGCGGCAGGATGATGTGACGGAACATTTGCAGCGATGTCGCGCCGTCCACCCGCGCGCTGTCGATCAGTTCGGGCGGGATGCGGTCGAAAAATGTTTTCAGGACAAAGATAGTGAAAGCATCCACGCAGTAAGGCAGCCACAAGCCCCAGTACGTGTTGAGCAGGCTGATGTGGACGATGGGCACGTCGGCAATCGTCCGGTAGAGCGGGACGAAGTACGCCATCGACGGAACCATCAGCGTGATGAGGAAGCCGACCGTGATGATGCGCCCGCCGAACGGCTTGAGCTTGGACAGCGCGAACGCCGCCGCCGCCGAGACCAGCAGCCGGAACACCACCCCGACGGTGACGATCACGAACGAATTGCCGAACAGCCGCGCCATGTTGAACAGGTTCCACGCCTGCACGTAGTTTTCCCACAGCGGAACGTGCGGAAACAGGTTCAGCCCGGCGGCGAAGATTTCGGTGCTGCCCTTCAGCCCGGACGTGAAGGCGAAGAAGAACGGGAACAGCGTCACCACCGCCACGATCAGCAGAACGACGATAGCGAGCGTGTAGTAGAAGCGCCCGGTGGGGTGCGCAGTTCGACATTGGACAAAAAGCCGCGATCCATCGTCAGCGTCTCCTCTCCCCTAGTTGTTCCCGTTCAGGCGGCTGTTGGCGACCCGATAGATGATCGAGAACACCGCCAGCACCAGGATCATGCTCACGCTCCAGACGGAAGCGTAGCCCATGTCCATACGGATGAACGCGCGGTTGTAAATGTAGGCTGCGGGCGTGAGCGTTTCGCGCCCCGGTCCGCCGTTAGTGAGCAGGAACGGCTCGGTGAATATCTGCACGACGGCGATGATTTGCAGCACGAACATCAGCGACATCACCGGGTACAGGTGCGGCATGGCAATGTGCCGGACGCGCTGGAACGCCGACGCACCGTCGAGTTCCGCCGCCTCGTACAATTCCTGCGAAATATCCTGCAGGCTGGCGAGGTAGATCAGCGCGGTCGTGCCGAACCCCGCCCACGTCATCACGGCGATCAGGGCGGGCTTGGCGAGCGAAGGGTCTTGCAGCCAGAGCTGGCGCGATGCGCCGACCAGCTTCAGAAACGAATTCAGCACCCCGGCGTCGGGGTCGTACATGAACCGCCAGATGATCACCGCCACCGCCGCCGGGACGACCGTCGGCAGGAAATAGACGATGCGGAAGAACCCCGCCCCCGACCGCATCTCGCGGACGAGGATGGCGATGATGACCGGCACGAGGAAGCCCAGCACCAGACTCCACAGCGTGAATTCCAGCGCGTTCTTCCAGATGATGCTCGTCGCCGGGTCTTTGAACATCAGCTCGAAGTTCTTCAGCCCCACCCACGTCGAATCGCCGGTCAGACTCACGTCCTGAAAGCTCATCTGGATCGAGCTGAGGATGGGAAACCAGGCGAACAGCGCGAAGGCGATAATCGCGGGCAGCAGGAACAGGTATGCCGTGATCTGCCGGGGCAACTGGTAGCGCAGCCGCGCCCAGGTTTGCGGCGACCGTCGGGACGGCTTCGCCATCTCGCCATCGAGCGAATAGGGTGAGTTCATGGTGGAATCTCTTTTCGACAACTATTGACGATGACGACACCGGGTGGATTGTAATCCACCCGGTATCCGATCGCGTATTGGTGTTTAGCTGTCGAGGACGAACGCCTGGAATTCCTGCGCGGATTCGGCAAGGCGGCTCGCCACGTCCACGTTCTGGTCGCTCAGCACTTCGCTGATGACCACGCCGACTTCGGTGTAGTAGTCCTGAACGTTCGGACCGGGTTCGGTCTGAACAGTCACTTCGCCGCCGGTAACCGCATCATTGAACGGCGCGTAGTTTTCGACCGGCAGCTTGTTGTAGGCAGCGCGGAACGCTTGGAACTGCGTCTGATAGTCGCCGACGTAAAGCGGCAGCGTCGGCATTCCGACCGCTTCGGTCGTCACTTCGATGGAAGTCTGAAGCTCAACCGGGTCGAACTGGCGCCACAGTTGATAGTAGGCAGCGGCTTCCTGCTCGTCCGCCGTCGCCTGACCGCTGACCATCCAAATGTTGCCGCCGGTCAGGGTGATGCGACCATCGGGACCAGCGGGGGCGGCTGCATAGCCGAAATTGGTGAAATCGGTGTCGGGGAACTGCGTGTAATCCCAGTTGAACTGGTCGCCCGCGTAGATGACCATCGCCACGCGCCCGGAAACCAGCGCTTCGGAGATGCTGCCCCAGTCAAACGTCGCGCCTGGGAGAACGTCATACTTCCAGCGCAAATCCTGGATGTACTTGAGGGCGTCAACCGCCGCACCTTCGCCGAAGGCTGCGGTGTACGTGCCGTCGCCGTTGTCCTTGATGATGTCCTGCGGGGTCGCGCCGAAGCCGTAGGCGATATTGGTGAACTGCCAACCAGTCGCGCTGGAGCCGTCGTTGATGAAGGCGAAGCCAGCGACATTATTGTCACGGTCGGTCAGGGCAACTGCCATGTCGGCGAGTTCCTGCCAGGTCGCGGGCGGCGCATCAAAACCGGCGGCGTTGAGCAAACCGATGTTGTATGCCAGACCGAGCGCGTAGGCGTCCTTCGGAATGCCATAGACTTTGCCATCCACACTGATAACGTCAAGGATTTTCGGGTTGAACACACCGTTGAGACCCGCCCCCTCGATGTACGGAGTCAGGTCGGCAGCCGCGTTTTGCTCGACGAACTTGGGCGGCTCGGTGAAATAGGCGCGGAACAGGGTCGGAAGCTGCTTCCCGGCGATCAGGGCGGTGAAGGCAGCCGGGTCATACTGGAGTTCCAGCCCGTTGACGGTGACGTTCGGATACAGCGCCATGAAGCGCGCTGCCTGGGCATCCCACTGCTCCAACGCGGCGGGCTGGTCGGCGGAGGGCTTCTCCGAGACGGTGATGGTCACCGGGCGTCCGCCAGCGATCTGATCCGGGAGCGTCAGGACATCGGGAACAGGTGCGGCGTCCTGCGCCAGTGCCGGGATCAGTTGAATCCCGAACGCGGCGATGAGCGCCAGAATGAGGAGGGAAAGTGGTCGTTTCATGGGATTTGGTGTCTCCTAAGATTATTTGCGCGGCAGGGGGGCGCGCTGGTCAAAACGCGAAACACTTGAATTTTGAGACGTCTCAATTTACATTATATGATAGAACTGAAGAAGCTGTCAAGAATTTTCTCATCGACGGCTTCGTAATTATGGCTGTGCCTGATTGACGCATCGCGGGCGGCATCCGCCCGGTGGAAAGGCAATTGAATGGCAGTCCTCAAAGACGTTGCCGAACGCGCCCAGGTTCCCATGCTCACCGCGTATCAGGTGCTGAAGCGCAGCGCGCCGGTGGATGCCGAATTGAAGCGGCGTGTGCTGCGGGCTGCCGAGGATTTGCGCTACGAGCTGCGCATCACGCAGATCGACGTTGCCGATCTTGCCGGGGTCGCCAAAGGTACGGTGTCGTATGCCCTCAACGGCAGCGAGCTGATCAAGCTGGAGACGCGCCAGAAGGTGCTGGACGCCGCCGACGCGCTCGGCTACCGCCGCAACATCATGGCGCGCAACCTGCGCACCAACCGGGCGGGGATCGTCGGCTATTCGTGGCACGTGGCAGACGATCCGTCGCGCATGAACAACCTGCTCGACCAGTTCATCTACCGCGTCACCGCTGCCGCCGAACTGCGCAGCTATCACCTGCTGACCTTCATCCAGCCCAAAGAAGATGCCGAGAAGGTCTACGACGAACTGATCTCGACCAACCGCGTCGACGGTTTCATCCTGTCGGACATCCGTTACGACGACCCGCGCATCGCCCGGCTGTACTCCCTGAACGCGCCGTTCGTGGCATTCGGCGGCATGAATATCGCCGACGCCTCGTTCGCCTACGTCGATGTCGACGGCAAGCAGGGGATCGAGCTGGTGGTCGAGCATCTGCTGGCGCTGGGGCACGAGCGCATCGGGCTGATCAACTGGCATCCTGGCTTGCCCGTCGGCGACATCCGCGAGGAAGGCTACCGGGACGCGCTGCACCGAGCCGGGATCGGCGTCAAGCCGGACTGGGTGGGATACACACCCAACATCCTGCGCTCGGCAGCCGAGACGACCGGGCGCGTGCTGACCTCCAAGCACCCGCCGACGGCACTGGTCTGCACCAACGACGTGATGGCGTTCGGCGCGAAGTCGTACCTCGACGACGCTGGGCTGGTAATGGGCGAGGACGTGGCGCTGACCGGTTACGACGACGACCCGACGGCGCAGTTTCTGGGCATCACCTCGGTGCGCCAGCCCATCGACGCGGTGGCGAACACGCTGTTCGAAATTCTGCTGGGCGAGATCGACCGCAGCCCGGTTGCGGCACGGCAGGTGATCATGCCGCCGGAACTGGTCGTGCGGCGCAGCACCGCCCCGGTGTGACAATATTTGTCACATTGTAGGGGCGAGGCATGCCTCGCCCCTACGGCTATTGCCTACAGGTATGTCGCGCCTTATTTCAGCGGCAGCAGGGCGAAGGCGTCGGCTTGCGGCGTGCCGTTCGGGGCGGTCACCGGAAGGAGCGCGCCACTCTGTGAGTCGACCCAGCCGACGCGCAGCCGCCAGGTTGCCGGGTCAGGCGGGGAATTGGTCAGGAAAAACAGGCGGTCGGTGACGCGTTCCCCACCGTCCACGTCTCGGTCGGGGCGTAGCCGCCGAGCGGCGGGCGATCCTGCTGAGCGACGATTGCGCCGGACGCATCGAGCAGATGGACGAACCACGCCGCATGGTCGAGCGGCGCGTCTGCCGACCAGCGCAGCATCACCTGAACACCGTCGGGACGGACTGCCACGCCGTAGCCGTCGAGCGAAATATCGCCGAAGCGCCAGCCACCCGCCCGTTCTGCCGGGTCGGGCGCGAGGTCGAACAACAGCGCGCGATGACCGAGCAGCGGGCGCTCGGCGACGAACGCCGCCGATCTCCACAGCGCGCGCTCCTGCCAGTTCTGGGCATCGGCGGGCGAAAACCAGGTCAGAAACCACAACTTGTCGCGCTGGCGCAGGGCGTAATCCCACACGGCGCGCACTTCGGAGTCGTCAGGATATGACGGAGCGGTCAGGGCGACCGCCGGGACGGGCTGCTTCACGTCGAGCAGGGCATTGCCAAAGACGGCGGACGCCGCCACGACCGTCCCCGGCGGCTGGAGCGTGCCGTTCAGGGCGTCGCTGGTGGCGCGATCCGCGCGCAGCGCCGCCGCCAGCGGCAGCGCGACCACGACCGCGACCACGACCAAGCCGACGCGCGACCGACGCGAGAGCGGCAGGAAAAAGTTGAGCGACGCCGACGGCGACCAGCGCGCCGGGGATGAGCAGATACGCCCAGTCGCCCGCGCGAATCCAGCCCGGCTCCGGCGGATACCCGGCGGACAGCATCGCCAGATGCCCGATGATCGGGCTGAGCGTCGGGGTGGTCAGCACGTCGTCGCCGTAGTCCGTGCCGTTCGGCGAATTGGGGATCGCGTAGCGGGCGTTCAGGTAGTTTTCGATGTAGGGGAAGTAGCTGTAGACCGCGCCGAGGCAGGCGACGAATGCCGACAGCGCGAAGAACGCCGCGAAGATTGGCATGAGCGCCCGGCGCGTCCACATGGCTTCGATCAACGGGGCGAGCGCCAGCGCCATCAGCGGCAGGATCGGCAGCAGGAAGCGCGGCGCCCAGACGACGCCACCGTGCCAGCTCCACCACGACGCGAACGCCAGGCTCTGAAGCAGCACCAGTATCAGGACTGACCAGGCGAGCCAGCGCCGCGCCCTGCGCAGCATCAGCCAGCCGGGGAGCGCCAGCAGCAGCAGCGGGCTGTACCAGAACAAGCCGCGATAGGGACTGAGGAATAAGCCGTACAAGCCGACGCCGAGCGCGACGGTGAAGCCCTCGCCTTCCGACAGGCGGTAGCCGCTGCTGAGCGGATCGCCGAAGCGGGCGGCGTTGTACAGCCCCAGCAGCAGCACGGCGGCGGCGACCGGCGCGCCGAGCAGGATCAGGTCGCGCAGGCGGTTGCCCCGCGCCAGCATCAGCGCGGCGACCACCGGGACGAACACGACGTAAACCGTGTTGACGCCGATCAGCAAGCCGAGCGCCGCCCCGGCGATGATCGCGCTGTTTTGCTGGCGGCGGTAGATCGCCATGACGGCGACCAGCAGCAGCAAGCCCGCCAGCGGCTCGCCGAACAGGGTTTTGGCGTAAGCCAGCGCGAAGGTCGCCAGCCCGAAGCTGAGCGCGACGACGAAGGCGGTGCGCGGGCGATACGCCAGCCGCACGACGAAGCGGAACAGGAGCAGCGCCGTCAGCGTGATCACCAGCGGATTGAACAGCATCAGGGCGGCGCGCGTCGGCAGCCAGGGGATCGCGTCGCTGATGATTACCAGCGGCGCGAGGAAAATCGATGGGGTGATGCCCTTCTTGGCATAGATCGCCCCATCGACGCCGACCGTGCCCATCTGCGCGCGCTCGGCGGGCATGTAGTAATCGGCATAGACGACCGCGTCCATGTTGGGGCTGCCGGTGCGCGCCCACGACGCGGCGACGGCGGCGAGGGCGCTGCCATCCGCCGATTCGGGCGCGGGGATGAATACCAGCAGATACGCGCCGAGCAGCAGGCAGACCAGCAGGATTTGCAGACGTAGGGCGGCGGGCGCGCGTGAATCGACCATGCGTTCCTTTATGCGCAGCCGAGATGCTGCGCCGGGCGAAACCGCCGCCGATTATACAGCCGTCACCCGCCGCCTTCACACGCGGGGTGTCGAGCCGGGGCAGACACGTGGGTCTGCCTCCTACTAAAATGCGATTGGTCGTGGCTAGCTGTTTTCCGGCGCGGGCAGCGTCTCGACCAGCTCGTCGACGAAGAACACCGGGTTTTCCAGCACCCGGCGCACCGGGCATTTGCCCGCGATTTCGAGCAGGCGCGCCTTTTGCTCGTCGGTGAGCGCGCCGCCGAAGTGAATCCGCTCGCGGAACTGGTGAATGAACGGCGCGTCGCCCGTGTATGCCGGGTAATCTTCGCTGGGGATCCGCTCCATGTCGACTTCGACGGTGATGTCCTCCAGCGCCCACTGCTTGCGCCGGGCGTAAGCACGGACGGTCACGGCGATGCACGCGCCGAGCGTGCTTACGAAGATTTCCAGCGGCATCGCGCCGGAATCCATGCCGCCAGCGTCAAGCGGCTCGTCGGCGTGGATGGCGTGCGAGCGAATGTTGATGGTCGTCCGGTAATCGCTCTCCGAACGGACGATAATGGGGGGCATCGTTCTCTCCACTCATGCGTAATCAAGCTGTATCTCATCAGGCGCGAGCGGCTGATAAGTCCGTTCCGCGCATCTTAGACACAGATGCGGCTTGACCGACGCGGCTTTCGCGGTGATGAGCGGCGCGTGATGGATGACTGCCCGGAAAGTGACATTCGTCATCCGGCGGGGCGGCTCAGCTCGGACTGGCGCACTCCGGCGCGTCCAGATCGAATTTGTCGCTGAGCTGGCGCGCCAGATTCATGTCGAGGCTGTACTTCTCCGCGAAGGCGCAGGGGTCGTAGCTGTTCGTTTCGTTGTGGTATTTTTCCAGACCCCGGGTCGTCCAGTCAATCTGCAGGAGCAGGCTCAGCGTCAGTATGGATACCCCTGCCCACTTGATGACGATCCGGCGCCGGACAATGGCAAACTGTGACACGTATGCCAGACCGATGCCCGCCGCCCCGTACAAGCCGAGTATCCCCAGCAGTTGATTCCGCTCGCGGTAGATGACGAAATTGAGCACCGCGTTCAGGAAGATCAGACCAAGCAGCGGCAGCGTGCGGCGCGGCGCTCGCAGGAAGCCGACCACCGCCAGCAGAAAGATCGGCAGGTTGGCGATCAGTACCTCGCGGTACGACACGATGATGGTTCCGAACCCGCCGAACAGCCCAGGGAAAAACGTCCCCACGAACGACGCCCCGGCGTTATACGCTTGCTGCTGCAACTGCCCGCCGACATCGAGGTCCTGATAGCAGACGACGCGGGCTTCGCGGAAGAACCCCATGTCGTCGCAGTAATCCGCCACGCTGACCACACCCGAATACAGGCGGACAGCGCCGTAGGCGACGACCGCCAGCAGGGCGACCACCGTCAGCGCCTTCAGTCCCGGTTTTTCGACAGGAAGGCGAACAGGATCACGACCCGGGCGAAAGCCAGCCGTATGCCCCCACAGCGGCGAGAGCAGCAGGGCGAAGATCGCCAGCCTGCGAGCGTTTTTCCACCGATCTGGCTGCGGAAGAAGTAACAGAATCGCCGCAAACCGAACAGCCCGCTCATCGTCGACCGCCGCTCGCCGATATAGAACATCGCCTCCAGGGCGCGGTGGTCGATCAGCAGGAAGGCGGCAGCGGGTGAGCGCCGCCAGCCCCGATTTCGACAGACGGGCGACAAACAGATAAACGCACCAGGTACAAGCGATCCACAGCGCGAGGTTGACCACATACGAGTACGTGTGCAAGCCGACGAGCTTATACTGAAAATGGATGATGGTGATGCAATCGGTCGGTAGAAAGGCAGCCCGGCGATGGACTCGCCTTCAGCAGACCGAGAATATCGCCGTTTGCGCCCCACGTTCAGGGCAACCTGATTATCCCAGTCGAGCGGGTAGATCGACAGGCACAGGTTAAAGCGCTCAGCCCGAATACGAGCAGCGCGATCAGAGTAGGCGTGTCGTCTCCAGGAAACCGTTCGATGCTCAGCCATGCCGTGATGTCCACCCTGTGAATGCGGCTACTCTCCTGAGAATATTAGCAAAATGGAGAATGCGCGACTCGGTCGCCCGAATCCGGCGGGGCGTGGCAGAGGCGGCTTAGTCCGAACGGACACATTCAGGCGCGTCCAATTCGTACTTCGTTGAGCTGGCGCGCAATCTCCTGATCGAGATTGGCTTGCCCGGCAACGGCACAGGGGTCGTAGGTTGCCCTGCTCGTGTAGAAGAACAACAAGCTTTGCGCAGACCAGTACATCTGCAGGAACAGGATCACCGCCGTCAGGTCGCTGCGCCCGCCCACTGGAGAATGCTCCTGCGCCTGAAAGCAGCGATTTGAATGATGGAAGCCAGACCGACGCCCGCCGCCACGTACAAGCCCATCATCCCTATCACCTGATTCCGCCCCGGTAGAGGGCAAAGCTGAGCAGCGCATTCAGGATAATCAGGGCGAGCAGCGGCAAAATTTCTCGCCGCGATTTCCGAAAGCCGGACTACCGCCAGCAGAAATACGGGTAAATTGACGAGCAATACCTCTGCAAACGACAGATCGCTCCGTAACGGCTGAAAAGCCCAGGGAAGAATATGCCGACCAACGAAGCGCCGACATTGTAGGCTTGCTGCTTCACCTGTTCAACCGGGCTGAGATTTCCGTAACAGATGTAATGCTCGCCGGGAAAAACCCCATATCCTCGCAGTAATCCGACAGGCTGAGCACACCAGAATAGAGACGGAGAGCGCCGTAAGTGACGACCGCGAGCAGGGCGATAAATAATCAAGGCTTTCCAGTCACGATCTCTTGACAGGATGACGAGCAGGATGATGACCTCCGGCGAGCCAGCCCGTATTCTTTCGACAGGGGAGCCATGACCAGCAGAAGGAATATCGCCAGCCTGCGAACATGCTTCCATTTCTTCGCGGTACGGCACCAGAACGATGAGAACTGCCGCAAACCCGAACAGCCCGCTCATCGTCGACTGTCGCCGCCAATCCATACCAGCGCTTTCATCGCCTGGTGGTCGAGCAGTACCAGCGCGGCTGCCACGACCGCCGCCAGTCTCGATTTCGCTTATATGGACGACGAACAGATATACGCACCACGCGCAGGCGATCCATATCCCCAGATTGAACAGGAAATAAGGGGGGTGTTCAAACCGAAGATTTGATATTCAATGATGACGGTGATGTATGGGATCGGTCGGTAGAAAGGCAGCCCCTGAACGGAGGAGCCTCTAAACATGGAGAAGATGCTCCGGTTTGCGCCTATATCCAGAGCGAGCAGGTTGTCCAAATCCAGCGGATATATGGACAGGCTCAGGTTGTAAGCGGCTACGCCCAGCAGGAGAAGCGCGATCAGAAAATAGCCGTGGCGCCGAAGGAATCGCTCAACGTTTGAAGCCATTCAAGCACCTGTCCGAGAGGAGATAACCAGATAGTCACGAGCGCGTGAAGGCAGGGAAGCTGCGGCTGACTGCCTAAATGCTCCTAAAACCATCAAGTTAGTATATATAAGATAAAGAATATGCCAGAAATATATTCAGCGCCTGCTGCCCGACTTGTGGTACTTCTCTCGCTTGCGTTACACTATGTTCCTCACTATCCTGCAAGGGAAGCGCTCTTATCAGATGCGCGCTACATGACATCAACCACCACTTTCGGAACGAACATCCGGCGACCGTGTTAGAGCAGTCCAAACGCGCGCACGTCGGGCACATTGGCTCGTCGCTGTCGGTCGCCGACATCATCGCTGCGCTCTTTACGGCGACATCCTGCGCGTCGAATCGCCCAAAGACCCGGATCGGGATCGCTTCGTCCTGTCGAAAGGGCACGCGGCGCTGGCGCTGTACGCGGCGCTGTTCCTGCGCGGCTGGATCAGCGAGAGCGACCTGAACACCTTCCATCAGGATGACAGCCTGCTTGGGTTCACCCGGAACACATCCCTGCCCTCGGCATCGACTTCTCGACCGGCTCGCTGGGGCACGGCTTGTCATTCGGCGCGGGCGCGGCGCTGGCGGCGAAAATGCAGCGCTCGCGGCGGCGCGTTTTCGTGCTGGTGAGCGACGCCGAATGCAACGAGGGCGCGCTGTGGGAGGCGGTCATGTTCGCCGCCCATCATCAGCTCGCCAATCTGATCGCCATCGTCGACCTGAACGGGCAGCAGGCGCTCGGCTACACCCGCGACGTGCTGGCGCTTACGCCGATGGCGGCGCGCTGGGGCGCGTTCGGCTGGGACGTGCACGAGGTCGATGGGCACGACACCGCCGGATAACCGACGTGGTCGGGCAGCTGGATACCGAAAGCGGTCACGCCGCCTGTGCTGGTCGCGCACACGCGACCTTCGGCAAGGGTGTGTCGTTCATGCACAATCTGGTCAGGTGGCACTACATGCCCATGTCCGACGCGGAGTACGCGCAGGCGATGAGCGAGATCGGAGCAAGCGAGTGAGAAAAGCCCTGACCAGCGCGCTGATCGATCTGGCGGCGCAGGACGAGCGCGTCGTGCTGCTGACGGCGGATTTGGGCTTCATGGTGCTGGAGCCGTTCATCGAGCGCTTCCCCGACCGCTTCTTCAACGTCGGCGTGGCGGAACAGAACATGATCGGCGTGGCAACCGGGCTGGCGGAAGCCGGTTTCGTGCCCTTCGTCTACTCGATTGTGACGTTCGCCTCGCTGCGCCCGTATGAATTCATCCGCAACGGTCCGGTTCTGCATCAGCTTCCGGTGCGCATCGCCGCCATCGGCGGAGGCTACGAATACGGCGACGCCGGTCCGACCCATCACGGCTTGAGGACGCGGGCGTGATGCGAATCCAGCCGGATGACCGTGGTCGCCCCGGCGGATCACCAGCAGGCGCGCGCCGCCGTGCTGGCGACCTGGGATTTGCCCGGTCCGGTCTACTACCGGCTCGGCAAGGACGATCAGGCGGTCGTTCCGGGGCTGGACGGACGCTTCGAGCTGGGGCGCATCCAGACCGTGACGAAAGGCGACGACGTGCTGCTGGTGGCGATGGGCAGCATCGCCGGGGAAGCGGTGCGCGCCGCCGAGCGCCTGGGCGAGCACGGCATCATGGCGACGGTCGCGGTGGTCTCGAGCCTGAACCCCGCCCCAACCGCCGACCTTGCCGATTTGCTCAGCCAGTTCCCAAACGTCAACCGCTCCCCGCGCGTGTTTACGGTCGAGGCGCACTATGTCAACGGCGGCGTCGGCTCGCTGGTGGCGGAGGTGATCGCCGAAAACCGGATCGACTGCCAGTTGGTGCGGCTGGGTGTGCGTTCGTCGCCGGACGGGATTTCCGGCGGGCAGGCGTTCCTGTAATGCAAGCACGGCATCGACCGCGACGGCATCGCCGAGGCGGTCGTGCGCGCGCCTCAACCCCGCTCCCCGTGAGGCGTAGCATCCCAGCATGACGCAGCCGCTGATTTCGATCATCCCGCCGGCCCAGCAACCAGGCGTGGATCACATTGGGCCGATCGTGGATGAGTACGAGGCGGTGCTGGCGCGCGTCCCCAGCCCGCATGAGCTGATTCTGGTCGTCAACGGCAGCCGCGACGCTTCGCTCGAAGTCTGCCGCGCTGGAAGCCAAACATCCCGCTGTGCGCACGCTCCACAGCGAAAAAGGCGGCTGGGGCTTAGCCGTGAAGCTGGGGCTGCAAGCCGCGCAGGGCGGAGACATCCTGTGCTACAATCGCAATTCGGCGCGCACCAGCCCACAGGATTTGGCGCTGTTCCTGCTGTACGCGACCATCAACGAAGAAGTCGTCATCAAAGCCAACCGCAAAATCCGCAGATAACCGGCAGCGGCGGCTCGGCCTGCTGCTGTACAACCTCGAAGTGCGGGCGCTGTTCGACGTGCCCTACTGGGACATCAACCCGACGCCGAAAGTCTTTCCCGCGCAGGTTCGACAGCCTGCTCAGCCTGACCTGCGACGACGATCTGATCGACGCCGAATTCAACGCCATCTGCCGAGCAGAACTACCGCGTGCTGGAAATCCCGATTTTTCGACGCCCGGCACGGCGGCAAATCGACCACGCGCTACGGCTCGGCGTTCAGGATGTACGTCGGCGCGTACCGGCTGTGGCAGGCGAGGAAGCAGGCGCGGTGAAGCCGACACTCTCGACGGCTTGTGGGCGCACCATCATGCCCAGTGGCGCGACCCGGATGCAGGTGATCAGCCTGTGGGAAGGCGCGTCGGAAATTGACCGGGCGCTGCTGGCGTTTCGGACGCGGCGCGTGGTGGGATGCGCTGGAGCGCGCGCAGATCACGCTGCTGGTGACGCGCGAGTATCGAGCATCTGGCGCTGGCGCTGGGCGTCAGCTGGACGCCCGGCGATCTCGTATTCGCGGCTGCCGCATCCGTCCGGCGTCGCTCGACGCGGCGCGCGTGATCGTCCACATCGCCAGCACGCGCAACCCGAATCAGGTGATCGACTTCAAGCCGTCTGTCGGGCGCTGGCGCGCTGACGCCGACCTGGCCGACGTGAGCGGGCGTCCGCCGTGCCGGTGCGCTCGCGCTTCTACCCTGCCTGTACCTGCACGTGATCTGGCGCTGGTCGGCGGCGCGCTGCACGCTAATCTCGGCAGAACGCGCGGTCATCCGCTGGACGACGATGGGGCGGCACGAGCTGCACGCTGGTAACCGCCGTATCGAGCGCCTGGACGACGGTACGCCCGTTTTCGGGCAGAATCACATCCAGTTGAACTCGATTGCGGCGGGCGACTCGTCGAAAACGTCATTCTTCTCGGCGTCGACCGACAAAATCTCGGCGCGCCGCCCCGGTCATCGCAATTTCCCGGTGGATAAGCGCGGCGTGATCTTCGGGGCGACGCGCGAGCCGATTGCGCGCGGCTTGACCCGCCCCCATTCCGTCTGGCCGCACGACGGCAAAATCTGGGTGGATAACAGCGGCTACGGCACGCTCGGCTATGTTGAGGATGGCGGCTTCGATGAATGACGCGGCTGCCGGGCTGGACGCGCGGGCTGGCGTTTCACGAGGGCGTCGCCTTCGTCGGCACGTCGCGGGTGATCCCGCGCTTTCGCCAGTACGCGCCGGGGCTGGATGTCGACAAGAGCCGCTGCGGTGTCCACGCTATCGAAACGCGCAGCGGGCAAGTCCTCGGCAGCATCACCTGGGTGCAGGGCAACCAGATTTTCGCGGTCGAGGCGCTGCCGCGCAGCTTCACGGGGGGCTTTCCGTTCCGCGCGGGCGGGCGGCAGCATGAGCGCGAGAAAAACCTGTTTTACGCCTTTGAAGTATGATTGAGCTTATTGTTTCCCGGCTGCTGAACTGGAGAGAAACGACTCGATGAGCAACGATTTCCGGCTGTTGATGCTCGGCGCGATGTACGAAAACGGCGGCAACACCACCCACCGCTTCCTCGACGGACACCCGCAGATGTTCGTGTACCCGTTCGAGTCGCAGATCGGCACGCGGATGGTCGACGACTATCTGGCGTCGATGTTCCCGGTCAAGTATCGCTTCCCGGTGTTCGCGCTCGACGCTACCCCGGAGCAGGACTACAGGGCGATCATCGACGAAGAAGGCAAGGTGCGGGCGCGCACGCCCAACGTCAGCAAGTTCCGGCACATGCCGTTCGACTTCAGCGACGACGAGCGCCGCGACATTTACGTGCGCTACGTCGGCGAAAGCGGGCGCTCGCGGGCGAACAACGTCGCCGCCTTCTTCCGCGCGACGTTCGACGCCTGGAAGGATTACAAACGCACCGGCGAGCAGAGCGTCTACGTCGGCTACAGCCCGATCATCGTGGTCGACGCCGACAAAATCCTGAGCGAGATTCCCGGCGCGCATTTCCTGCACGTCGTCCGCAATCCCTGGTCGGCGTATGCCGATACCAAGAAGCGCCCCGTGCCGCTGGCGCTGCGCCACTACATGACCGGCTGGACGCTCAACCAGTATTTCGCGCTGTACTTTAAGGAGAAATTCCCGGATCGGCTGCACATCGTCCGCGCCGAGGACGTGATGGCGGATTCATATGCGACGCTCGGCGCGGTGTGCGCCAGCATGGGCTTGGAGCCAGCCGACTCTCTGCGCAAGCCAACCTGGAACGGCACGGAGCTGGAAGAAGTCTATCCCTGGGGCACGCTGCGCAAGGTGACGCCCGCCGACAACAAAGCCACCGCCGAAGAACTCTCGCCGTCCGAGCGCGACGAAATCCGCGCCTACACCTGGCAGTACCTCGACGTGTTCGACTACCGGAGCTTCGTGTAAGCGGTGAAGCGCGTCCTGATCACCGGCGCGACCGGCTTCGTCGGCGCGAATCTCGCCCGCCGCCTGCTGAGCGAGGGGCACGAAATCCACGCGCTCGTGCGCCCCGCCTTCCGCTCGTGGCGGATCGACGCCATCCGCGACGACCTGCGCCTGCACACGCTCGATCTGGCGGATGCCGAAGCGGTTCAGCAGGTGGTCGCACAAATCCGCCCGGAGTGGGTATTTCATCTGGCGGTACACGGCGCGTACTCCGATCAGACTTCGATCCCCGACATGATCTCAACCAACATCGTCTCGACCGTCAATCTGGTCGAGGCGTGCCTGCAAAGCGGCTTCGAGGCGTTCATCAACACCGGGTCGTCGTCGGAGTACGGCTTCAAGGATCACCCGCCCGCCGAAAACGAGTGGCTCGAACCCAACAGCGTCTACGCTGTGACCAAAGCCTCGGCGACGCTCTACTGCCGTATGGTCGCGCAGACGCGGCGCGTCAACGTCACGACGCTTCGGCTGTATTCGGTGTACGGCGCGTATGAAGAACCGACGCGGCTGATCCCGACGCTGGTCGCGCACGGGCTGCGCGGGCGGCTGCCGCCGCTGGTCAACCCGGAGATCGCCCGCGATTTCGTCTACGCCGACGACGTGAATGACGCCTATCTGCG
>JAXLWE010000035.1:0-57843 GCA_046328655.1 Anaerolineae bacterium
CGGGACGCGCGTCGCGCCGCTGGAAGGCGGCGTGCTGGTGCATACCGGGCTGCCGAATCCCGGCGTCAGCAAAGTTATCGAGCAGCACCGCGCCGTGTGGGAGCGCCTGCCGATGCCCGTGATCGCCCACGTGATCGTCAACACGGCGGACGAGGTGCAGAAGTGCATCGCCGTGCTGGAGCGCGAGCCGATCATCGCGGCGGTCGAATTCGGGTTGAGCGACGATATCAACCCGGCGGAGACCGAATGGTACGTCCGCGCTGCCGTGAGCCGCATGGAAAAGCCGATGCTGGTGCGTCTACCCTTCAGCGCCACGCCCGATCACTTCACCGCCGCCATCGACGCGGGCGCGAGCGCGCTGGTCGTGTGTGCGCCGCCGCGCGGCACCGCCCGCGATCAAGCCGGGCGGCTGGTCGCCGGGCGGATATATGGTCCGCTCGTCAAGCCGATCATCCTGCGCATGGTCGGGCAGCTTGTCCGCCGCTTCCCGCAGACGCCGATCATCGGCATGGGTGGGATTCACTCGCCGCAGGACGCCCGCGATTATCTGGAAGCGGGCGCGGTCGCCGTGCAGGTCGATTCGCTGACGTGGGTGATGCCGAAGATGCTCGAAACGATTGCCCGCGACCTCACCACAGCGGATACCACCCAGCGCAACACCGGAATGGACGACCTGTTCGGCAGCGCGACCTGAACTTCACAAGGGCGCGCTTTTGCGCTACAGTTAGATTCCATACGAATTGACGAGACGGAAATCGGGCGGAATGGCAGACGCAGTCCCGCTGGCGAAAATCATCTGGGACGACCCGCAGACCGGGGAATCCCACGAGTTGGTGCTGAACGAAGGCGCGTCGGCGAGCATCGGGCGGCTGGAGACCAACGAGATTTGCATCAAGGAGCAGCACGTCTCGCGCCAGCACGCCATCATCGAATACCGCGACGGCATGTTCGTCATCACCGATAACGCCAGCGCCAACGGCGTGTTCATCAACGATCAGCGCCTGACGGGAGCCTATCCGCTGATCGCTGGCGATGTCATCCGGCTGTACGTGCCGACGCTGAGCTTCGCGGCGCTGGTGACCGACGAGGAACAGCGCCACGCCACTGAAGCGGGCGTCCCGCTTGCATCCCCGGCGGACGCCGCCAACGGTCGGCTGGTGATCACCGGCGGACCGGAGCAGGGCAACACGATTTCGCTGCTGCTCGACAGTCTCACGGTCGGGCGGGCGACCAGCAGCGCCGACTGGGAAATCTGCCTCAAAGACCCGGCGGTCTCGCGTCCGCACGCCCGGCTGGAACGGCTCGACGGCAACTGGGTGCTGTACGATCTGGGCAGCGCCAACGGGACAGCCGTCAACGGCACGCCGGTCGTCAACGAGGCGGGGCGCGTCCTCCACGACGGCGACGTGATCACGCTGGGCGGCACGACCGCCGTATTCCACACCGCCTAGCGCCACAGCTTGCAGGCGGAAAAGCAAACGAGTGCGCCCGATCAAGGGATGCGCACTCGTTTGAAATGTGATTTGCGAACTGCCGCGCTAATCAGCGCCGATCATCACGCTGCTGGCTTTGACAATCGCGTAGGCTTCCTTGCCCTCGGCAAGCCCCAGCCGCTGAACGGACGATATGGTGATGATCGAGACGATTTCGGTGCCGCCCGGCAGCTCCAGAACCACTTCGGCGTTGACCGCGCCGAGGGTGATTTTCTTCACTGTGCCCTTCAGGACATTCCGCGCGCTAATCTTCACTGGTGATCTCCTTGTAGACGCAAACCCGTAAATCAAGTTATCCAGAGCCTACGATAGATGATCCGGCAGTGAAAGACAAGCGATTGTGCATTAGCGAGTCGTGAGATAATTCATTCCGCGAACGGGTCGCCGCTCGGAATGTGCGTGATCGGCACGCCGGGGAAGCGTGGGCGCAGCCAGTCGACCAGATACGCCATGCCCGCTTCCTCGCTGACCTGATGCCCGGTGACGATCAACGCCTTCGACAGCCCCTGATAGATCGCATCGCGCACGTACTCGCTCGTCTCCCATTCATGCAGCTCGCCCGTGACCAGCACGTCAACGTCGCCGCGCAGCGCCGTGATCTGCCACTCGCTGCCGGGGAAGCCGACCAGCAGCGCGATCTTGCTGCACGGCATGTCAGGGCGACCGACGGTCATTGTCCGGCGGCAGCCCAGCCGCTCGTCGACCTGCGCCACCAGGTCGCTGAAGGGCATCGTCGGGAGTTCGAACACGTTGCGCCTGTCGGGGTCGGCGTAACCCGACCAGCCGAGCGCCTGTGCCACGCCCGTCAGGATGCCGTCCGGCTGGTGGCGATGCCAGTAATCGTGGAAGCGCCAGATCACCAGACGGTGATCGGCGATGAACTGCCACTTGGTGCGGTAAACCGGGTCGTCGGCGAGCCACGCGGGCAGCGCCTGATGAATATAGTAGGGCGATTCGTGGGTGATGATGAAGTTCGCGCCCGCGTCGACCGCCTGCTGAAGCACCTCACAGGTCGCTAGAAACGTCGTGACGACACCCGTCACCTCCTGCGCCGGATCGCCCGCCTTGATGGTATCGACAGTTTCGGCGAACGGCGCGCCGGGGATAGCGGTCAGGATTTTGTCGATCATCGCTTGGACAGTGGGCATGATATGCTCCCGTGAGCGTAGGGGCACGATATATCGTGCCCCTCCCGTCAATCACCTAAAGATATTTCTGGATGATCTCGCACAACTGCTGCGCTCGGTGGCGGAAGGTGTGTTCCTTGAGGACGCGCTCGCGGGCGGCGCGCCCGGCTGCCAGCCGCTCGGCGTCGTGCGCCAGCAGGTAGCGGTAGCGGTCGAGCGCTTCCTCGCCGGACTGGACGACGAAAATCTCTTTGCCCGGCTCGAACCACGTCTCGATGCCGTCATACGGGTTGGCGACGATGCAGCAGCCCATCCCCGCCAGCTCGAACGGACGCGACGACGACGACGCGAACACGCTGGCGTGCGCCGCCCGCGTGATGCACAGGTTGATCTTGCTGCGGCAGGCGTACTCGCGCAGCTTGCTGAAGCTCAGGTACGGCAGCATCTCGGCGCGACCGAGATCGCCCAGCTTCGTCCCGCGCACGGCGAAGCGCGCGTCCGGCAGGGCGTTGGACGGCGCGGTGATCATGCCGTCGATCCACTCGCTGCGATACTCGCGCCCGTGCCCATAGAACAGCACGTCGATGTCCTGCGCGGGCACGTCGACCGGACTGAACACGTCCGGGTCTGCGCCGTAGAACAGCGGATAAACCTCGCGCGCGCCCAGCTCCTTGATCGCTGCCGCGCCGCCCGCGCTGTTGCTGATGAAGGCGGTGTATTCGCTCAAGTCCGCGCCCTGATAGATGCGGAAGCCGGTGGCGAAGCCGCGCAGATTGGGCAGGCTGGCGGGTACGTCGCCATCGTAGTAGAACACCGGCTTGTGATGGCGTTGCTGGAGTTCGCCCGCTACGCCGACCAGATGGTTGAGCGGCGCGGTCAGCACGATCACCGCGTCGATGTCCGGCTCGCGCGCCAGCAGCCGATCCAGATGGCTCAGCCACAGCGGGGCGATCAGCGTTTGCGCCGCCCGACGGACAAGCCGGTCTGACGAAGATTCGTTTTGTAGGGGCACGACATGTCGTGCCCCTACGTTTATGTCCGATGATGGCGTAGGCATCACCTTGCGCATGGCGTCGCGGGCGGCTTTGAAGGCGTCGCCCTGCCATTTCGCCGGGTTCGGCTCGGCGCGCCACCACAGCGACTCGATGGCGGGTCCCTGGTACGGCGTGGCGATCACTTCAACGCCGATCTCGTACAGCCCCTTCATCAACTGCCACCAGGCGGGCGTGGCGCTGAAGGGCTGGGTCAGGTCGAGCGAGGAGACGACGAACAACAGCTTCATGGCGCAAAGTATAGCCGATCTTCAGGCTTGCGCGGAACGGGGTTGCTGTTCATCATTGGTGACGTTACGCGGATCATCATCTTTGGCGAAAAAGCGCTATGACTGCCATTCACCGCCGAGGGATAGAACCCTCTGCTACGGAAATTCCGCCGACGCCTGAAGGGACGGCGTCCGGCGAGACTCAGGCTGCGACTCCTTCGGCGGGTCGCCGGGTTTTTGGATCTGACGGTCTGAACCTCCAGCGCTGGTTTTTGCTGATTCTGCTGGCGATTCTCCTCCTCGCGGCGGGCGAGCGTATCCTGCACATCGGCGACCAGAGCATGTGGCTCGACGAGGGCTACGCCTACTGGAATCAGAAGCAGCCCAATATCATCACCTGGCTGGCGACGCACGAACGCCATCCGCCGCTGTATTTCATGCTGCTGCACCTGTGGATCGGCGTCACCGGCTCGTCGGTCGTTGGGCTGCGCATGTTCTCCGCGCTCGCCTCGCTGATCAGCGTGGCGGCGGTCGTGCCGCTGGCGAAGCTGCTCCGCCGCAGCCGCTCCCGCGCCGAATACCTGCTCATCCCCATCCTCGCCGCGCTGCTGCTCGCGCTCAACGACTCGGAAATCTCGCTGGCGCAGGAAGTGAGGATGTACGCCCTGCGCACGCTGCTGGCGCTCGGCAGCGTTTTCTTCTACATCTACTGGGCGCGGCGACCGAGCGTGAAGCGGGGGCTGCTCTGGGCGATCACACTGGCGGCGCTCTACCATACCCACTATCTGGGGCTGTACATGCCCGTCATCGAGGGCTTGCACGCGCTGATCTTCCTGCGCGGGCGCAGGCGGCTCGCCGCGATAGGCTGGCTGGCGCTCAGCGGCGCGTTGTTCGCGCCCTGGTTTATCCTGTACGGCTTTGGGCAGCGCAACGTCGATCCGGGCGTCGGCTCATTCCTGGTGACGAGCTGGGAAACCGCCCGCGACCTCGGCTTCAAGTATTTCAGCCAGATGTGGCCCCTCATGATCGGCTTGCTGCTGTTCGGCTTGGTGCGCTACACCGACGATCAGCGCATCAAATGGCGACCGTTCGGCACCTCGTTTCTGATGGCGACGTGGATCGCCTTCACGGTCGTCGTGACCTTCGTCGTCAACCTGTGGGTCGATGTCCTGTCGCCGCGCCGCCTGATGCTGGTGACGCCCGCGCTGGCGATCCTCACGGCGCGCGGACTCGCCAATTTCAGGAATCCGGCGCGGATTTTCCTCGTCGGCGTGATCGTGATCTACGGCTTGGCGACGGTGGACGACTACTACCCCAAGACGCCCTGGAATAAAGTCGCCCAGAACCTCGTCGCCTATGCCCACCCCGACGAGCTGGTGCTGATGGAAATCTACCGCGATGACGTGACGATGGACTACTACATCGACACTATGCTCTCGCTTGATACGCCGCGGGAATCGCTGCGCATGTGGCGCGAAGACCGCGCCGCCGAATACCCCGACGCGCTGATCGCCGAGATCGACCAGCACGACGCCGTCTGGCTCGTCCACTGGAGTCCCGATCAGTCGGCGTTCCGCTTTCTGGCGCAGACCGGGCACGTCCAGACGGCGAAGCTGTCGGTCGATCACATCGGCAATTCGCTCGACCTGTACCGCTTCGACCGCCTGCCCGCTTCCCCGGTCGAGACGTTCGCCAACGGCATGACGCTGCGCAAGTTCGAGATTCTGCCGGATGATTCGCGCGTCGACCTGTGGTGGTCGGCGGACGCGCCGCTCGACCGCGACTACACCACGTCGGTATTCGTGCTGAACGACGCCGGGCAGTTGGTCGCGCAGTACGACGCCTACCCGTTCGAGAACCGCCGCCCGACGACCGGCTGGCAGCCCGGCGAAGTCGTCTACGACCCGCACCCGCTCGACCTGAGCGCGGTCGCGCCGGGGCAGTACACCGTCGCCGTGCAGATTTACACCTGGCAGGATCAGGTCAATCAGCCGACCGCCAGCGGCGATCAATGGCTGGTGCTGGGCGAGATGACGCGCTGATAGACCACCACGCATATTTGCTGGGCGTTTTGTAGGGGCAGACACATCGGTCTGCCCTGCTCTTGTGGGGGCGAGGCACGCCTCGCCCGCATGATGATCTGCTAGGTATCCGCGTTGGGGAACAGGTCGATGCGCCAGTCGTTGCAGCGGATCGGATGACCGGGCGGGTACTCAAATGCGACCCCCGGCTCCACCATTGTGAAGCCCGCCTTCCGGCAGACGGCATTCGACGCGGCGTTTTCAAGCTTGGGAAAAGCGTGGATGAACCGATGAGTCCCGACGGCGCGCGCCCGCTCGACGACGGCGGCGGTCGCCCGCGACGCGATTCCCTGCCCCTGAAATTCCGGCAGCACGCTCCAGCCGGTCTCCCAGACGATCTCATCCCGCCAGGCTCTGCTCCAGTACCCGACCGAGCCAGCGGCGGTTTGCTCGCGCCCGACGAGGATGACGAACATCTGCCCCTTGTCAGCCGGTTGGAGCTGGCAGTAGCGCAGGTGACGCTCGCGTATCTTCTCCGGCGATTCCGGTCCGCCGAGGTGAACGGTCATCGCCGGGTCGCCCATTATTCGCATGAGCAGCGGCAAATCCCCGTCTGACCATACGCGAAGGGTGACCTCTGGCTGTGGATCGGCGCTCATATCGCAGTCTCCTGTCGGCAGCCGAATAGTAACGCATACGGGCTGAACCGACGATCAGCGGTCGGCTCTCCACACCGCAAATCGTAAATTTTCCCCGCCCGCCGCCGAAGACACGACGCACACATCCGGCGCGTCGAATTTGTCGATATATAATGCGTACATACACTTTGAGCGCATAGGTATACCGCCATGATCAACAAAGGCTACTTTGTGATCGCCGACATCACGGGCTATACGGCGTTTCTGACCGGCAGCGAGCTGGATCATGCTCAGGACATTCTCAAGAGCCTGTTCGAAACGATCCTCGATCAGATCAAGCCGCCGCTGACCGTCTCGAATTATCAGGGCGACGCCATCCTGACCTACGCGCCGGAAGCCGCCGTTCTTCAGGGGCAGACGCTGCTCGAATTGATCGAGAACGTCTACTTCGCTTTCACGCGCAAGCGCGAGAACATCCGCCACGCCACGACCTGCCAGTGTCGCGCCTGTGCCAATATCCCCAACCTCGACCTCAAGCTGTTCGCCCACTACGGCGAATATGTGCTTCAGGACATGCGCGGCAAGCAGGAACTTGGCGGGACGGACGTGATCGTCGCCCACCGCATGATGAAGAATCAGGTCAAGGAGCAGACCGGCATCAAAGCCTACGCCCTGTTCACCGACACGGCGATCCGGCAGCTTGGCTTGCAGGGGATGTGCGTCCAGCTTGAAGCGCACACCGAGACCTACGAGCACATCGGCGAGGTGCAGATGTGGGTTCACGACCTGAGAGCGGCGTATGATCTTGACCGCGAGCGCAATCCGGTTGTTGTCACGCCGGACGATGCGTGGGCGACCGTTGCGCATGATTTCAAGCTTCCACCCGCGCTGATGTGGGATTACCTCAACAAGCCGGAAAACAGCCGACGCTACATGAATGCCGTTGGCATGTACGTCACCAACATGGACAAGGGGCGCGTCGGCGTCGGGGCGGTCAACCACTGCGCGCACGGCGGGGATGCCGAGACGTTGATGACGATCCTCGACTGGCGTCCGTTCGACTACGTCACACTGCACACGACCCTGCCGATGCACATGCACGGCGTCTACACGACCCATTTTCAGGCGATCCCTGGCGGCACGCGCGTGATTTGGGCGTTTCGGAGACCCGAAGGTGCCGATCTCAGGGGCAAAGCGATATCACGTTTCGTAATGCCCAAGTTCCGGGAAGAAATGATCAAAATATTCAATGGTTGCGCGGGCATCATCGAGGGGATCATCGCCGAAGAAGGCGTCGGGCAGGTGATCGACTTCACGCCCACGCCGTCGGCGGGCTGAGACGATCACGGACGCCAGGTAGGAGAGATGTCGATCTCGCGGTTGAACGTCAGGCGCTGCGGCGTCGGCTCGCCGTCCCCGTCCACGTCGATCACGAACAGGTCGACCACGCCGTCGCGCTGAGCGGTGTATGCCATGCGCCTGCCGTCCGGCGACCAGCTCGGCTGCTCGGTGAAGCGCCCCACGTCGACCAGCAGCCGCGCGTCCTGGCGGCTGTTGCTCCGGCTGACGTAAATCCCCCAGGCATGATTGCGGTAGGTCATAAAGGCGAAGCGGCTGCCGTCCGGCGAGAACATCCGGCTGATGTCGCCGGGATCGTAGCCGAGGTCGATCTGAATCGCGCCGGGGTTACCGGGTCGTCCAGCCGCTGGAAATTCCCCGTCGATGTCGACGCTGTAGATGCCGTTCGGCGCTTCGTTGATCGAGACGAACACCAGACTTCTGCCGTCCGCCGTCCAGCGCGGCTGGGTATAGTAGCCGTTCGGCTCGGTCAAGCGGCGGATGCTGTGCCCAAAGCGATCCGCCAGGTAGATGTTGCGCCCGCCGTCGCGGTCGGACGCATAGGCGATCCATTCGCCGTCCGGCGACCACGCCGGAGCGACATCGTAAGCGTCGTCGTGCGTGAGGTTGTAGCGGAGTCCGTGCGCCACGTCGATGATGAAAATGTCGGTGGTGTTGTCGCGGTACGACACATACGCGATCTCGTCGCCGCGCAGCCAGCCTGCCCCGGCGATCCCCATCATCCCCGCCGTGAGCACCAGCGCCGCGCCGATCATCGCCAGCGAGAGCGACAGTCTCGTGAAGGTCATGCGCCTGACCCCAATGCCGAACCGACTTAACAGTAATACACGTTCGGCAGCTTGAGGTTCAAGGCTGCCATGGTTATGGTCGCCTTAGCGGTGAGTTGCCATGGGCGCCGGTCTGGACATCGACAAGGTAAAGTGTGAACCGTCCCGGTCAGATGTGAAGCGATTGAGTGCCGTCGGGTGAAACAGGCCATGCATCGGATGCGCTGCTGTCTGCAAGCGGCGCTCATTCGTGCCGTCAGCTCGATCACGAACAGATCACGATTACCATCGGGCGACGAAACGAACGCGATCTGCGTGCCATCGCGACCAGGCTGGCGTGCTGTCAGTTCCCTTGGTCAACTGGCGCAGGTTTACCGGCATCGACCAGATGAAGCAACTATCGCCCGCAAAGGCGATCTGGGTGCGTCCGGTGACCAGACCGGTCGCTACGCGCGTTCGGCGTATCGATCCGGCGCAGTCGCTGAGATCGGCAGATGGATGTACAGGCTGCGCTCCGTGCCGACTGATACTGGGCGAAAGCAATCTGCGTGCCGTCCGGTGACCACGCCGGATCGTAGACCTGGTGACCGGGCACTGCCGGATGCCGAGACTCTCGTTTGCGATCGCTCAAACAGATCGCTTTCGAGCTTGGTAGGATTCGCGCCCGTCCGGCGACCATAGGGGCGTATGATCGGCGGTCCGGCGGGGATAGCACGTTCCGAGCTCAGGTAGTCCAGGACGCATATCTGTCCCGGCCATCGAGGGTGTAGTTATAGGCGCGCGAGCGCCATCGGTGACCAATGAGGACGTGTATAGATGCCGGGGGACACATGCGGGAAGCCCAAAATGATGTGCGTCGCCATCGATCTAGGCGCCCCGGTTGCGGTGATATGGTGTAAGCGATAACGCCGCCTGTGTGCTGGCGACCGATCAGCGCACCGACCGTCAGCAGCACGCAGGTCACACAGACGCTGACCAGTAGCGAGTCAGCGTGAGATCATAGAGTTTCAGAACCCGCCCGGCAGCGCGCCCTCCCGGTGGCCGCCCGGATCGTCGGTCAGCAGGTAGGTTTCGCCGCGCTGCGGCATGAAGATCGCCCGCCCGCGCTCGAAATAGCTGCACCGACGTGGTCGCGCCCTGTTCTTCGGTGACGCCCCAGCCCAGCGAGCCGCGCACGTCCAGATTGTTGCGCCACACTTTGCCGAAGCCGCGTTTCGGCTCGATCAAGCCGAGCGGCGGCGTCTCCCCGCCCGTTTCCGGGTCGGAGCCGGACACCCAGGTATCGTCGAAGCGGCGGAAGCGCCCGTCAATCGTCAGCACGTAGATCGAGCCGGGGCTGCCCTGCACGTAAACCATCGAGCCGTGCTCGAACGACTGCACCGCCGTCAGGGTCGACACGATACCCCCGACCGGGCAGCCGAGCGACTGCACCACCGTAGGATCGGCGGCGAGCGCGGCGGGCGGCGGCACGGTGCAGTTGACGCTGGCGGGCGGCAGAGTCGCCTGGGCAGGCGTACCGCTCCCCGGCGTGCCGCCTGCAGGCGCGGGTGTCAGCGCCACGCCCCCGGCGATCAGCGTCTGGGCGGCGTAGGCGACTGCTGTCAGCGTCGGCGGGTTGTAGAGTCGCTCAGGCGGGAGGATGGTCGCCCGCTCGGACAGCAGCGCCAGCAGCCCCAGCTCGCTCAATTCCTGCGACGGCGTAGAACGTCGGCGATGGCAGCGGCGTAATCGTGTTGGTGATGGTCAGGCTGGGCGTGTACGTCCAGGTGACGGTCGGCGTCGGCGTGGCGCTCGCCGTTGCCGATGCGGTCAGGGTTGCCGTCGCTGTCGCGGGCGGGATGTCCGTGTCGGTCGGGGGCTGCGTGTCGCTCGGCGCGGCGGTGGCGGTTTCGGTCGCAGGATCGTCGCCGTTGCGGTCGGCGCGGGCGTATCGGTGCTGGTCGGGCTGGGCGCGGCGTTCAGCACCGCCTCGGCGGGCGTCTCGCTCGGCAGCGCCGCCAGCGTCGGCACGACCACGACCGGCGTCGGCGCTCCGGTACACGCCGCCAGCACAAACAGCGCAATCATCAGGCAGAGTAGTCTTTTCATGCCGCTTATTATAGCCGGAACGCGCGAACCGCGAGATCGCGCGGCTGCCTGACTTTCCGGCGCTGGAAAATCGTCGTCCGCTCAAGAATGGGGTGTATTTTCGGCGCTCGCAGACCTGCTACAATAGCCCCACTCTGTCATCGTGAGGCTCGTATGCGCGTGATCCATCGGCTGTTCGCCCTCGCTGCCCTCGTCGTCGCCTTCGCCGCGCCCGTGTCGGCGCAGGCGCCCCAGTGCGGCTATGCCACGTCGGTCAGCTTCCCGGTCGACCCGAACCAGTTCCAGATCGTGCAGGATTTCGGCGCGCCGAGTCCCCGCCATCAGGGGCGCTACCACACCGGCGAGGACTGGTACGGCGGGCGCGACAGCTTCGGGGCGTATGTCCGCGCCATCGCCAACGGGCGCGTCACCTTTTCGTCGCCCAACGGCTGGGGGCGCGACGGCGGGGTGATCATCATCGAGCATACCTTCCCGGACAGCTCGGTCGCCTACAGCATGTACGGGCACATCACCGATTCTGACCGGCGTGATCTTCCCCGCGCCGTTCACGTGCGTGCGCGAAGGCGACATCCTCGCCGCCGTCGGCGACCCGCGACCCGCGCCGCACCTGCATTTCGAAATCCGCACCAACCAGCCGGACATCCCCGGACCGGGCTACACCTGGGAAGACCCGGTGGGCAGCGGCTGGCGGCGTCCGAGCAAGTTCGTCGCCAACTGGCAGGCGTGGCTGCTCGACAGCTACCGCTGGCACGCCGACATCGCCGACGAAGCCGGACCCATCGCGCCGCCCGTCGAACTGAGCGATCACAGCCTGATCACGCTCGACGCCGGGCGGGTGCTGCGCGTCAGCAGCGACGGTCGCGTGCTGTGGCGCGTCAACCTGAGCCAGCCCGCCGTCGGCTTGATCGCGCACCAGAACGGGACGACCATCGCCTTCGCCGACGGAAAGCTGCAAAATATCGACGCCGAAGGCAACCTCGGCGCGGTGTCACAAATCAACCTGCGCCTCGACAGCCCCCCGATCCAGATCGGCGGGCGGGTGCTGTTCCACACGCCGGAGAACAGTCTGATCTCGATTAACGACAACAGCAGCGTCGTGGGCTGGCAGCTTGAGGACATCCCGCCGATCCTGCGCTGGGCGACCAACGAGACGACGCTCGCCCTGATGACTGCCGACAACGCCATGCTGCTGGTCTCGGTCGACGGTCAGGACGTGCGGCGCTCGCTGCTGCGCGAGCCGGGGTCGCTGGCGGTCGCGGACAATGACGATCTGCTGGCGTACACGCGCGGCGGGCTGTGGGATATTCTGCTCACGGGGACGGGCGACTGGTCGCTTGCCATCCCCGACGCGCCGCCGGGCGGCAGGGGCAGCGGCGTCGCCCAGTCGGATCAGCAAACCTTCCTGTTCGACGGCGAGACGCTGCACGCCTACGACCTGAATCGTCAGCAGCAGTGGGCGGTGGCGCTGCCGGGCGTTGGCGGGACGGTCAGCCTGTCGCTGTACGGTGGGGTGGTGCTGCTGACCAGCACGCACGGGGACATCATCGCGGTGCAGGCGAGCAGCGGCGGCGTGTGCAACGCGACGCGCATCTACGGTGGCACGCGCTCGCGCGAATGGCACAGCCTGGGCGACGATGGCATCCTGCGGGTGTACGTTGCCGATCAGATCGTCGGCTTGGCGTGGGATCAGTTCCTGATGGCGTGCGGCTGAGTTAGCTCGTCCGGCTTATGCCTGCGCCAGCGGCAGGCGAATCCGAAACGTTGTGCCGACGCCGGGTGTGCTCTCGACCTCAATCGCCCCGGCGTGAACCTCAATAATCCGCTTGACGATTGCCAGCCCCAGCCCGGTTCCGTTCGAGCGCATGTCCTGCGCCTGCCGCGAGCGATAGAAGCGCTCGAATACGCGGTCAACCTCCGCCGGGTCGATGCCGATGCCGGTATCCGCCACCTCGATCACCACGTCGGAGTCATCGCTGCGCGCCGACACCGTCACCGAGCCGCCCGCGTGCGTATAGTGGATGGCGTTCTCGATCAGGTTGGTCATGGCGCGGTAGATGTCGCGCTCGTGCCCCAGGATCGCGGGAAGCCCGGCGTTGGCGCGGAGGCGCAGCACGATCCCCTTCTCGACGGCGGCAGGCGCGACGTGAGTCTCGGCATCGTGCAGCAGCCGGTTCACGTTCAGCGGCACGAAGGTCAAGTCCGGCAGCCGATCCAGCCGCGTCAGCACCAGCAGATCGTCAATGTAAGTCTGGAGCAGCGCCATCTCCTGCCCAATGTGCGCCAGCTTCTCCTTGCGGTGTTCGGGGTCTTCGATCCGTTCGAGCAGCTCCAGCCCGGTCAAAATCACGGTCATGGGCGTCTTGAGATCGTGCGAGATGGTGCTGAGGAATTCCTTGAACGACGCCAGCCGTTCTTCTTCGACGGCGAGTTCGAGCCGCTGCTGCTCCGCCTGCTTGCGGTCGGAGATGTCGCGCATGATCGTCGACAGGAATTCGCAGTTCCCCGCCGCGTCCTTATGCGCGATCACCACCTGCGACACCGGCAGCTCGCGCCCGTCGCGCGTCCGCAGCATCGTTTCGCCTGACCACGTGCCTTCGCGCAGCGCGGTCGGGATCGCCTCGCTGAAGATGCGCTCGCCATATGCGGCGGGATGGTAGTCGGTAATGTGGGTGCAGGTCACGTCGTCGTCCCTGCCGATGCCGACCAGACGACGCCCGCCCTGATTGAGATGGATCAGCTTTCCCTGTAAATCGCTCATGGCGATCATGTCGGAGGTGGCTTCGACGATGGCGACGAGGCGCTCCTGGCTTTGCTGCACCCGCTCGCGCTGGGCGATCTCCTGCTGCAACTGGTGGTTGCGCTCGGCGAGCGCGCGCTCGTCGGCGCGGGCGCGGCGCAGCGCGTCCCACACCGTGCGCCCGCTGACGGTCATCAGCAGTGTCAGGATGAGAAAGATGGCGGTCTGGGTGGCGAACATGCGCGCCGGGGTCGGCGTCTGCTCGATGGAGGTGAGCCAGCCGTTGCTGCCGAACCAGTAGAGGATTGCTGCGCTGGCGATGCACAGGAAGCCGAAGCCGAGCGCGCCCTGAACGCCGAGCATGACGGCGCTGACGATGATGATCACGGCGAACAAGCCGGTGGCGGGCGACGTGACACCGCCGCTGATGGCGAGATAGCCGACCAGTAGCGCCCACAGCGACAGGCACACCAGCAGCGCGCCGCTGCGCACCCTGCCCGCGCGCATCATCCGGTAGGCGACCAGCGTTAACGCCAGAAACACCCCGTTCATCCAGAACGTCGGCAGGGTTTCGGGCGCGAACACCAGCAGCAGCGCCGCGTCGACCAGATTGACCACGACGAGGAATATCAGCATCCAGTGAAGCAGATTGGCGAGGCGAGTCTGCTCTTCATCCACGAAAACAGGCGGCGTGAGCCAGCGATTGAGCACCGTCAACAATGGCATTCCTATATTATGCGGACTGATATAGTCGGCGATTCTAACATCCCGACTGCCCGCTGTATAGAATGATTTTGACGGCTCAACAGAGCTGTTACTGCGCTGCTTCCTGCCCCGCCGGATATGCGACTGTGAAATGCTCAATTGTCGGGAACGGGTCGTAGAAATGGTGCAGCCGCCGCTTCCACTCCTGATATTCCGGCGAGCCGCGAAAGCCGACGGTATGCGCATCGAGCGTCTCCCACCACACCAGCAGCAGGTAGCGATCCGGCGCTTCGAGGCAGCGCTGTAGCTCGTGTCGGATGTAGCCGGGCATCGAGGCGATGATCGGCGAGGCTTCGGCGAAGGCGGCTTCGTAAGCCACGCCCTGCCCCGGCTTGATGCTCAGGAGTCCTGCTTCGAGGATCATGGCGTCCGCCTCCGGTAGTAGTCGAACCATTGGATGATGGCTTCGTGCGGCAGGGCGTAGAGGGTGTTGCCGTCGCGCCCGGTCATCGTCTCGGCAGCGACCACCGCGTTCCAGATCGCCTCCTCCAGCGCCTCGACCACGCCGAGGAACATCTCGTTAATCGCCCTGCCGTCGTGGATGCGCGTCACCGCCTCGACCGGGTCGGCGGGATCATGCGACCAGCGGTTCGCCGTTGAGAAGGCGATGGCGAATTCGCCGCTGCCGTCGTGACTGACCGTCCCGGTGCGCCCCAGCGCGATAGCGGCGCGGCGGGCACAGCGCGTCAACTGGCGGGCGTCGAGCGGCGCGTCGGTGGCGATCACCATCATGATCGAGCCGGGTCCCGGCTGCGGCAGGTGATCGTCCAGCAGGTGCGCGCCGAGCGGTACGCCGTACATCATCATCTCGGCGCGCTCGCCGTAGTTGGTCTGCACCAGCGCCCCGACCGTGAAACGCCCCTCCAGCACCCGCCGCGACGCCGTGCCGATGCCGCCCTTGAACTCGTGGCAAATCATGCCCGTGCCGCCGCCGACGCAGCCCTCGTCCACCGCCCCACCCTGCGCGCGGTCGAGCGCCGCGTACACGTGCTCCGGCTTGACGTGCTGACCGTTGATGTCATTCAGGAAGCCGTCGTAAGTTTCCGCGACCACCGGCATGATCCAGTAGATGCCCGGATTGACCGGATCGTAGAAATGATGCTCGTGCTGCCAGCGCACCAGCGCGTCGCGCACCACGCCGACGCTGTGGGTGTTGGTCAGCCCGATGATGCCTTCGAGAAAACCGGACTCCTCGACCCAGGTCGTCCCGGTCATCTCGCCGTTGCCGTTGAGCGCGAACCAGCCCGCGAACACCGGATCGGGCGTGCGACCGCGTGGCAGGATAACCGTGACGCCGGTTCGCACCGGACCCTCGCCGACGTGCAGCGCACCGTCGCCGGAAATCAGCGTCTCGTGACCGACCTGCACGCCGCTCACGTCGGTGATGGCATTGAGCGTGCCGGGTTCGCCCTCAAACGGAATGCCAAGGTCGCGCGCTCGTATGGGGTGTGCTGGATGATCCGGCATGGGTGTCTGCTCCTGGTTGATCGACAGGCATGATTATGCCGCCAACAACGAGGGTTCAACAGTCGGGCAAATGAAAGACCGCTTCAGCAGCGGTCTTTCGTCTTATCTGATTGAGTTTAACTGTAGAGCTAGAACGCCTGCGGGTCGAGGTGCGGCGTCCCGGAGGTGATCGGTCCAGCCATTTCGATCTCCGGCGGGCATTCGGGCGCGAAGCGCCGGAAGTTGGCGACGAAGCGCGCCGCAAGCTGCCGGTACTCGTCCCAGTACTCCTCTTCGTTCTGCCAGGCGGTTGCCGGGAACAGCACGCTGTCCGGGATGCCAGGGCAGTGCTTCGGGACTTCAAAGCCAAAGACCGGGTCGGTGTAACGGAAGGCCGTCGAGCGCGCCGGACAGCGCCGCGTTGAGCAGCGCGCGGGTGTAATTTCTGATGCCAATGCGCTGCCCGATGCCGAACGCCGCCGACTCCATCCGGGTGTGCTGATCAGCTACAGGTCGAGCCGTAGCGCTTCCGACCTTGCGCTGAAGCAGATCAGCGCAGACCCAGGGGTGATGCACCATGAACGGCGCGCCGAAGCAGGTGCTGAAGGTGTTTCCGGCGCAAGCCGACGCCCGCTTCGTCCCGGCAATCTTGAGGTGTAGCCGGAGATGAAGTGGTAGAGCGCCTTATCTTGGGGTCAGGCGCGCAATCGGCGGTACGACGCCCTGCGCGTCGCAGGTGAGGAACAGGACGTTCTTGGGATGTCCTGCCCAGCTTTGCTGTTGACGGCGTTGTCGATGTATTCCAGCGGGTACGGCGCGGGTGTTTTCGGTCTGGCGGTCGTCATCCAGGTCGATATTGCGCGTACCGGGTCGTAGACGACGTTTTCGAGCACCGTCCCAAAGCGGCGGATAGCGGCGTAAATCTTCGGCTCCGCTGTCGGCGAGGTGGATGACTCCTTCGCATAGCAGCCGTTCTCGTAGTTAAAAACGCCAAGCAGCCACGCTCCAGCCGTGCTCGTCGTCACCGATCAGCCCGCGCGTAGGGTCTGCCGAGAGCGTCGTCTTGCCCGTGCCCGAAAGCCCGAAGAACAGCGCCGTGTCGCCATCCGCGCCAATGTTCGCCGAGCAGTGCATACTCATGACGCTCTCCAGCGGCAGAAGGTAGTTCAGCACGGTGAACACCGACTTCTTGATCTCGCCCGCGTAGCCCGTGCCACCGATCAGGCACAGGCGCTGGTCGAGGTTGAGGACGATGAACGTCCCGGTGCGCGTGCCGTCAATCGGCTCAAACGCCTGGAACGAGGGCACGCACAGGATGGTAAAATCCGGGACGTGCTGGCGGTAGGCGTCGCGGTTCTCCGGCTGGATGAACATGTTGCGCACGAACAGGCTGTGCCAGGCGTATTCGGTGATGATGCGAACCGGCAGGCGGTATTCCGGCTGCGCACCGGCGAAGCAATCCTGCACGAACAGGTCTTTGCCCTGCACGAAACCCTGCATCCGGCAGAACAGCTCGGCGAACTTGTCGGCGCTCAGCGGGCGGTTGTACTCGCCCCACCACACGTGACCTTCGGAGGTCGGCTCGCGCACGATGAACTTGTCCGCCGCCGCGCGCGAGGTGTACTTGCCCGTATTGACGATGACCGGACCCAGCTTGCCGATCTGCCCTTCGCGCCGGAAGCTGATTTCCTCGTACAGCGCCTCCGGCGGCAGATTCCAGTACACCGTATTCAGGTTCGTGAGACCATGATTCAGCAGCCCGAAGTCGCTTTTCAGCTCATGCGCCTGATCCTGCGCCGGCGTCTTGATGTTCAGCAGGTTGTTACTCATAGCCAGTCCCTCACTACACGGCGGTCGCCAATATAAATCTCGTTCGGGGCTTCAGGGTCGAGCGCCCAGCGAATACGTTTAATCCCTTCACTGATGTCCTTCGCCGCGCCGCAGTAACTCAGGCGCAGGTGACCTTCCGCGCCGAATTCCTTGCCCGGCACGGTGACGACCAGCGCCTTGTTGAGCAGCAGCGCCGCCAGCTCTTCGGAGCTGTTGCCGAAAGCGCGGAAATCCGGCAGGCAGTAGAACGTGCCGCACGGCTTGGTGACTTTGACGCCGGGGAAGGTGCGGAATTCGGTCATCGCCAGGTCGCGGTTGTTCTGGATGATCAGCCGCAGGTTTTCGACGGTGCTCTGCACGCCCGTGAGCGCGCCTTCCGCCGCCGCCATCGACACGGAAGCCGGGCATGAGGTGGTCTGCGACTGCACCGTGTTCATGACGCCGACCAGCTTGCGGTTGGCGACCGTCCAGCCGATGCGGAAGCCGGTCATGCCGTACAGCTTGGACACGCCGTTGACGACGATGATGTGAGTCGTCTCGATATTCTTGTCGCTGAAGCGATACGCCGACGCCGGGCGGACGCCATCGAATACCAGCTTCTGGTAGATGTCGTCCATGATCAGGTAGATGCCCTTGCGCTCGCACAATTCGACCAGCGCGGCGATGAAGGATTCGGGATAGACCGTGCCGGAGGGATTGTTCGGGCTGTTGACGATGATCGCTTTGGTGTAGGAACCGACGGCGCGCTCGACTTCTTCCAGCCGGGGCTGGAAGCTGCCATCCTCGGCTTTGACGATGACGGGACGCCCGTACACCATCTTGACCATTTCGGGATAGCTCACCCAGTAGGGCGCGAGGATGATCACCTCGTCCTGCGGGTCGATAATCGAAACCAGCACGTTGTAAAGCGACTGCTTCGCGCCGGACGACACGATCACGTTTTCAGGCGCGACCTGCCAGCCGTAATTCTCTTCGGTGTAACGAATAATCGCTTTCTTCAAAGAGGGCGTTCCGTCGGTGGGTACGTACTTGACATCCCCCGAAGTCAGCTTGGCGGCGGAACTGAGAATGGCAGTAATCGGCACTTTGTTCTTGGGTTCCCCACCGCCCAGATGAATCACTGGCTGACCTTGATCCGCCAGCAGCTTGGCGCGTTCATTGAGCTTGAGGGTCGCCGATTCCCCGATTGAGAGGGCAAGGTGACTGATGCTCATATACGGAATGCCTTTCCTAACCCGGCACGAACTGTTAGAACGGTCTACGGTTTTGGTTGGATCGATTTATCGGATCGATAAATTTGGGAGATTATATGAGGCGCCCAAGCGAGCAAGACAGGTCATTCATCAGGGAAAAAGGATGCTAAATGTTCCGAACCTCGCTTCGGCGACGGGAAGCCGACAGGGTCTGCCAGACGTAGGGGCGCAGCGTGCTGCGCCCTTACGCGAATGTTCGAAAGGGCGCGAGAAATTTACGGACATTTGGGGTGACGTTCAGGGAAGCGGATGCCAGCGGAACGACAACGCAATCGCCAGCGCCGCCATGAGCGCGCCGACCGCCGTGAATGCGACGCTGACCTCGACCACTTCGTGCTTGACGATCAGGTAGGTCGGCAGGCTCTCGAACACGCCCTGAAGCTCGCTGCCGCTCTCCGCTGAGTAATATTCGCCGCCGGTCAGGTCGGCGATGCGCCGCAGCGTGTCCTCGTCGATGCCCCGGCGAAAACCGCCCCCACCGCCAAACCCACCACCTCCACCGAAGCCGCCGCCACCGCCAAATCCACCGCCGCCAAACGGCTCCAGACCCTGAAACTGACCGCAGTATGGGAACTCTGACCCCTGCGCCGTGCCGAAGCCAATGGTGTACACGCGCACGCCCCGGTTCGCCGCCTGCTGAGCAGCATCCAGCGGCATCGGTCCGGCGTTGCTCGCGCCGTCGGTGAGCAGGACGATGATGTCCGGCGCGTATGCCCCGGTGGGAACCGGCTCCGGCTCGCCGCCGCGCGAGGGGTCGCTCACGCTCGGCGCGACGTTGGTATCAACTTCGGCAATGGCGTCAATCGCCTTCAGAATTCCGCTGCCGACCGCCGTCCGCCGCCCGGTGATCAGGCTGTTGATCGCCGCGCGCAGGGCGTTCTGGTCGGTAGTGGGCGTCTGGATAAGCTCGGCAAAGCCGGAAAAGGCGACGATGCCGATCTGCGTGCCGGGCTTCTGGCTCTCGATGAACGAGATGGCGGCGGCTTCTGCCGCGAGCAGGCGGCTCGGCTGAATGTCGGTCGAACACATGCTGCGCGACACGTCCATCGCCAGCACAATCGTCACCTGATTAGTAGGCACGGCGACCACCGTCACCGGACGCCCGAACGCCGTGATCAGGCTGGCGAGCGCAATCAGGAACAGCGAAAACGGCAGATGACGCCGCAGCCGGAATAGCGCGGCAGCGCCGCCCGCACCAGACTCAGGCTGAATAGCGCACCGAAAATGGCGGCGGCGGCGCAGCATCCAGATGTACGCCGCGATCAGAGCGGGATCACCACCAGCAGGAACAGAAAGCCGGCCAGAGCAAATCCATTATCCACCTCCAAAACAATCCCGCCGGGCTACGGCACGCGCCCGAACCACAGCATGGACAGCGCGCCGCCGATCAGCAGAACGAGGAGTCCGCGCGCCCGCGAACAGCGGCGTGACCTCCAGCGCCTCCGGCTTGATGATCAGCTCCGGGCTGAGGCTGTCGTAGACGGCGAGCAAATCTTCCTCGGTCTCGGCGTTGTAGTATTCGCCGTCGGTCAGCAGCGAAATCTGCTGAAGCGTGGCTTCGTCGAGCTGGGTGGTACGCAGAAGCCGTCGACGTGCAGGTTGACTCTCGCGCTGCCGATGACGGTGTAGATGCGCACGCCCCGGTCGGCGGCAAGCTGCGCGGCAGCGAGCGGATCGGGCTGCTGATTGTTCTCGCCGTCGGTCAGCAGGATGATGACGCTTGTGGTACGCGTGCCCCTCGGCACGGGCGTCGGCGATGGCGCGGGGTCGGCGTCAGGTTGCTGTAGTAATTGGTCGCATCCTGACCGACGGTGGCGATCAGATGAGCTGAGGCGAGGATGCCATTGGCGAGCGACGCCGCGCTGCGGCGTCAGGCGGGTGATCGCGCCCAGCACCGCGCCCTGATCGTCGGTGGGAGCCTGCACCGACAAGCCGCAGTCGCTGAACGCCACCACGCCGATCTGCACGGTCGGCGGCTGGCGCTCCACGAAATTCTCGACGGCGGCTTTGGCGGCGTCCATACGCGTCGGCTCCATGTCGTCGGCAGCCATGCTGCCGGAAACGTCGAAGGCGAGGATCACCGTGCCCTGTATGCGGGGCAAGCTGACGACCGTCTGCGGGCGAGCCAGCGCGACGATCAGGATCGTCAGCGCCAGCAGGAACAGCAGCGGCGGGATATGGCGGAGAATGCCCGGCGAGCGGACAGCGCGCTTCCTGCATCAAGCCCGTGCCGCTGTACTGGGCGATCATCCGCCGCCGCTGCTGCTGAATCCGCAGATACCACAGCACCAGCAGCGGGATCAGCAGCAGCAAAAAGAGCATCGGTGTCCAGATGAACGACATCGCCAGACGCCTTACTTTCTCCGCCGCTTGCGGACGCCAGCGAAGCGGACGATGGCAGCGACCAAATCCTCGTCGGTCGACAGCGAGAGCATATCCACCCCGGCATTCTTGAAAGTCTGCGTCAGATCGGCTTCGCGCTGAAGCGCAGCCTCGCGGAAGCGGCGGCGGAAGCCCTTATCATGGGTATCGACGTACAACTGCTCGCCGGTTTCGGCGTCTTCCATAATGATCAAGCCGATGTTAGGCAGCTCGATTTCGCCGGGATCCCACAGGCGCACGGCGAGCAGCTCGTGGCGGCGGTTCAGCAGGCTGAGCGACCGCTCCCAGCCCGGCGCGCTGATGAAATCCGACACGACGATCACCAGCGAGCGCCGTTTGATAGCGTGCAGCCCGCCGTCGAGCAGCGCCGATAGATTGGTAAACGGCGACCCCGGCAGCGGCGGCTGTCGCAGCAGGTCGTTGATGATGCGCAGCGCCTGAACGCGCCCGCCGCGCGCCGGGATGGTGCGCTCGATGCGGCTGTCGTACAGGATCGCGCCTACGCGGTTGCCGTGCCGTGTCAGGAGGCGCGCCAGCGTAGCGACGAAATCGATCAGCACGCGGCGCTTGACCGTGCCGACCGTGCCGAAATCGACCGACGGGCTGAGATCGAGCAGAAACCAGGCGCTGATCTCCCGATCCTCGACGTACTGGCGGACGTAGGCGTGTCCATGCGCGCGGTCACGTTCCAGTCGATGTAGCGGAAGTCGTCCTCCGGCTGGTACTCGCGCAGGTCGGCAAAGTCGACGCCGTAGCCGTAGAACAGGCTGCGATAGTCGCCCTGAAGCAGCCCGTCGAGGCGGCGAATGACCTGCCAGTCGAGGCGCTGGAGGATGCGCTCAGGCGTTGGCGCGGAGGCTGGATTGTTCATGCAAAGGCACCACCGGAACGGGGACACGGCTGAAGATGCGCTTAAGCAGGTCGTCGCTGGTCACGTTGTCCGAAAGCGCCTCGTAGGACAGCACGAGACGATGCCGGATCACGTCCAGCGCCATATCGACCACGTCCTGCGGCAGCGCGTAGTCGCGCCCGCGAACGAATGCCAGCGCGCGGGCGGTCAGGATCAGGTTGATCGAGGCGCGCGGGCTGGCGCCGAAGGTGATGTAGCCTTGCAGGTCTTTCAAGCCGATGTCCTGCGGCTTGCGCGTCGCGGTCACCAGCTTGACGGCGTACTCGATCAGCGCCGGGTCGACGTAAACGCGGTCGGCTTCCTTCTGCAAGCCGAGAAGCTGCTCGGTGGTCAGCACCGGCTGCGGCGGCTGAAGCATCCCGGTCATGCGCTCGACGATCACGAATTCCTCGGTCGTGCTGGGGTAATCGACCAGCACCTTGAGCATGAAGCGGTCGACCTGGGCTTCCGGCAGCGCATACGTGCCTTCGGTCTCGATGGGGTTCTGGGTAGCGAGGACGAGGAACGGCTCCGGCACTTTGAAGGTCTCGCGGGCGATGGTGACCTGATGCTCCTGCATGACTTCCAGCAGCGCGCTCTGCACTTTGGCGGGCGCGCGGTTGATCTCGTCGGCGAGCAGCAGGTTGGTGAACACCGGACCGAGCGAGGTGTTGAATTCGCCGGATTTCTGGTTGAAGATGCGCGTGCCGATCAGGTCGGCGGGCACGAGGTCGGGCGTGAACTGGATGCGTTTGAAGTCGCCGCCGATGGTCTGCGCCAGCGTCTTGATCGCCATCGTTTTCGCCAATCCTGGGACGCCTTCGACCAGAATGTGCCCGCGCGCCAGCAGCGCGACGACCATCCGTTCCAGCAGATGATCCTGCCCGACGATCACCTTCTTGACTTCGTACAGCACGCGCTCCATCGGCGTCCGGTTCTCGCTGATGTTCATGCTCGGATTCATCGGCATCCCCTTGACTATGCGAATCGATCTTCGACGCTGCTTCCTGTTTCGGTTGCTCAGACTGGTGGCGCGCCCGCCGCACCGCCCGCCGTCGTTATCGGCACGGCAAAGCCGATGCCCGCGAACACCTCCTGCCCGGTCGGATTGAGCAGCACGGTAACGATGCCGACGACGAAGCCGTCGCGGTTGAGCAGCGGTCCACCCGAACTGCCGGGATTGATAGCGGCATCGAATTGAATCAAGTCCTGAAACACCGCATCGCTGTCCGGCACTTCGTAGGTGCGCCCGAAGCCGGATATCACCCCGGCGCTCATCGAGCCGTAGAGGTCGAACGGGTTGCCGACCACGTATGCCTCGTCGCCGATGCGCATCGAGTTCGGGTTGCCGAGCGTGGCGGGCACGAATTCCTCCGGCAGATCGGTGGCGCTCAGCACGGCGATGTCGTTCTCAGGCTGCGTGCCGACTATTTCCCCACTCGCCTGCGTGCCGTCGGCGAAGGTCATCTGATGTTGGGCGCGCCCGCGACCACGTGCAGGCTGGTGAGGATGCTGCCGGTATCGTCGATGATCACGCCTGAGCCTAGTCCATCGTCGGCGAGCAGATGAAAGCGCTGATCGACGAGCATGTCCGTTCCCGAAAAAGCGGGCGCGCTGACTGTTTTCGTTGGAGAGCGATGTTCTGATGATGACGAGCGAGGGTTGAATGATCGGATAGACGAGCGAAGAAAAGGCGGGCGGCGGGGTCGCAGAGGCGAGCGCCTGGGAAATCGCGTCGTTTACGTCGCGGAGGGTGATCGGGGGCGGCGCGGGCGTGAGCGCGTTGTAGAGCGCCAGCACGACCAGCATGGCAGCAGCGCCGGAGGCGAATGGCAGTCCGCGCCGCAGCCCCGCACGGACGCGGCGCAGGCGTCGTCGCCATATCTCTGAACGTGAAGCTGCGGCTTCGCTCATCCGACCGGATTGTGCCTACTGAATCATTACATGATCTTCACAACAGCCTTACCTTATTGCCTTTTTCTGAGAGGAACATGAATCCCCGTGCAGAAAAACTGCCACGCCCCGCATTACCTCCCTTTCACGAAGCCTGTCACGACCTGTTGACATTGTGCAGGTTCGCACTATAATTGTTTTCCAGTTTCATTTTTAGAAACACCATTCCGAATATAAAAAACGGACAGCATACCATCGTGAGTGTCGCTAACGCCTTAACTAGCTCAACCACCCTGAAAGCGCTCCGCATCCTGGAAGCCGTCGCCGATTCGTCACAGCCGGTCTCGCTGTCCGACGTTGCCGCCGTCGTGGGGACGGATAAAAGCACCGCGTATCGTATGCTGAACACGCTGGTCGACGCGGGCTACCTCGTCCGCGACGAAGCCAGCAAGCGCTACCGCATGAGCTACAAGGTGGTATCGCTGAGCCGCAACCTGCTGGCGGAAAACGAAGTCTTTCAGTTGAGCCGACAGGTGCTGGAGCGGCTGGCGACGGTCACGCACGAGACGGTGCATCTGTGCGTGCTGGACGGCAGCGCGACGGTGCTGGTGCAGAAGGTCAAGGGGACGCAGCTTGTCGCGGTCGATTTCCAGATCGGCGACCGCTCACCGCTCCACTGCACGTCCATCGGCAAGGGGCTGCTCGCGTACCAGGATGCGCGCTACATCGAGGAGATCATCGCCGCCGGGCTGCCGCCGATGGCGCGCAACACGATCACCGAACCCGACCGCTTCCGCGCCGAAATGCATCGGGTTCGCGCCCAGGGCTATGCCGTTGACGACCACGAATTCGATGACACGATGCGCTGCATCGCCGCGCCGATATTCGAGCGCGACGGTCGTGTGCAGATGGGCATCAGCATCTCAGGTCCCGACTCGCGCTTCACGTTCGACAAGCTGGACGAGCTGCGGCAGGCAATGGTCGATGCGACGTGGGAGCTGTCCGAGCGGCTGGGCGGCGTGCCCTGGCGCAGCAATCTCACGACACCTCAGCGGTGAAATTTCCTCATCCCCTTCTCCCGCGTAAGCGTGGAGAGGGGTGAAAAGCCAGATTTGAGCAGGAGCCATAAGTATCGAAACGTACGGATGCCGGGCGAGGCTGAGTCTCGCCCCTACGATGTTCACCAATCCCGATTTTCAAAAATATTTGACAGCCCTCAAATTGAGCGCTAGACTATCAATAGTTGAATATTGATTTCACTATATGAACTAGACTTATCCAGGCGGCGCCCATCGCCGCTGATGAACACCGGAGCTTTTTATGAAAATGTTGATCGACAGCCAGTGGGTTGACTCCTCCAACGGCGAATGCGTGGAGGTGCGCAACCCCGCCACTGGCGAAGTCCTGGGGCAAGTGCCTAACGGCACGCTGGAAGACGCGCAGCGCTGCGTCGAAGCCGCGCAGCACGGCAAGGACGCGATGGCTCGCCTGCCCGCTCACGAGCGCGCGGCGATCCTGACGCGCGCCGCCGACCGCATCGACGCGAATCTCGAATATCTTGGCAGGCTGCTCGCCAGCGAAAACGGCAAGCCGATCCAGCAGACCCGCGACGAAGTACGGGTCGCCGCGCGGATATTCCGGGGTTTCGCCGAGGAAGCCAAGCGCATCTTCGGCAAGGTGACGCCGCTCGACGCCGTGCCCGGCAACGAGCGCCACATGGCGATCACGATCCGCCAGCCGCTCGGCGTTGTCGCCGCGATCATCCCGTTCAATTACCCGGTCGAGTTGTACGCGCACAAGGCAGCGGCGGCGCTGGCGGCGGGCAACGCGGTGATCGCCAAGCCGCCGCCGGAGTGCCCGCTGGCGCTGCTGGAAATCGCCGGGTATCTGGAAGAAGCCGGGCTGCCGCGCGCTGCCCACCAGATGATCACGGGACCGGGCGTGCTGATCGGCGAATATCTGGCGACCACGCCGGGCGTGCAGTTGATCGCTGTCACGGGCAGCACCAATACCGGGAAGCGCATCTCCGAGCTGGCATCGCAGACGCTTAAGCAGGTGCATCTGGAGCTGGGCGGCAACGACGCCATGATCATCTGCGCCGACGCCGACCTCGAAAAAGCGGCGGAAGCGATTGTGCTGGGGCGGCTGGCGCGCGGGAACGGACAAATCTGCTGCGCCGTCAAGCGCATCCTCGTCAACGCGCCCGCTTACGACGACCTGGCGGCAGTGCTGACCGAAAAAGCGAAGGCGCTCAAGGTCGGCAGCCAGCTTGAGGACGACACCGACGTAGGTCCGCTGATCAGCGTGCGCGCCGCCGAGCGCGTCGAAGCGGCGATCAATCAGGCGGTCAGCGCCGGGGCACGGGTGACGGCGGGCGGACATCGCCGCGATGCATTCATCGAGCCGACGGTGCTGACGCATGTGCCGCAGAGCGTGCCCCTGTTCGCCGACGAGGTATTCGGACCGGTCGCGCCGCTGGTTCCGTTCGAGCGCGTCGACGAAGCGGTGGCAATCGCCAACCAGAGTCCCTACGGCTTGCAGGCAGCCGTGTTCACGACGGACATCACGCGCGCGTTCGACATCGCCTACCGCTTGCAGGTAGGCGGCGTGATCGTGAACTGGTCGACGGCGCTGCGCGTCGAGACGCTGCCGTTCGGCGGCGTCAAGCTGACCGGGCACGGGCGAGAGGGTTTGCACGACACCATCGAAGCGATGACGTTCCAGAAAACCATCATCGTCCATAACGCGCTGTCGATCTATTCGCCGGAGTAGCCGCTGTGGAAACCGCTGCCCTGCTCGACATGCGGGGGATCAGCAAGAATTATCGCGGGACGCAGGCGCTGGTCGATGTCGATTTCACGGCGACGGCTGGCGAAGTCCATGCCATCTGCGGCGAGAACGGCGCGGGCAAATCCACGCTGATGAAAATCCTCGCCGGGGCGCTGCACCGCGATTCGGGCGAGGTTCTGCTCGACGGCGTCCCGGCGCAGATCGAGTCGCCACACGATGCCCACGCGCTCGGCGTCTACGCAGTGTATCAGGAATTCAGCCTGATCCCGCACCTGAGCGTGACCGAAAATATCCTGCTCGGTCAGATGCCGACGACGGGCGGCGGCTGGTGGGTGGACTGGAAAACCGCGCACAGCCAGGCGCAGGCAATTCTGAATCGGCTCGGCTTTCAGGGGCTGGACGTGCGCAAGCGCGTGTCGCAGCTCAGCGTGCCGCGCCAGCAGATGGTCGAGATCGCCAAAGCCGCGCGCCAGAGTCCGCGCATCCTGATCCTCGACGAGCCGTCCGCCGTGCTGTCGCACGAAGAACTGAAGCGGCTGTTCAGCCTGATCCAGACACTCAAGGCACAGGGGACGCTGATTTTGTACATCTCGCACCGTCTGGACGAGGTGTTCCAGATCGCCGACCGCATCACCGTATTGAAAGACGGCGCGCTGGTCGGCACGGTGCGCCCGCAGGAAGCCGATCAGCAGAAGCTGGTACGGATGATGGTCGGGCGCACGCTCAACGAAATCTACCCGCAGCAGCGCGGCACGCCCGGCGCGACCGTCCTGAGCGTCAGCCACCTGAGCCGCAAAGGGGTATTCGACGACGTCAGCTTCGCGCTGGCGCGCGGCGAAATCCTCGGCATGTTCGGGCTGGTGGGCAGCGGGCGCACCGAAGCGGCGCGCTGCATTTTCGGCGCGGATAAGCTGACGGGCGGCGAAATTCGGCTGAACGATCAGGTCGTCCACCTGCGCACGCCGCAGGACGCGGTGAAAGCCGGGGTCGCTTTCCTGACCGAAGACCGCAAGCGCAACGGGCTGGTGCTGACGGCGTCGACGCGCGACAACGTCAGCATGGCGTCGCTGGATGCCATCAGTCGCGGCGGTTTCATCAACCACCGCAAGCAGGAACAGGTCGTGCAGGCGGAGATCAAGAGCCTGCGCGTGAAACCGTCCGACCCGGCTCGCGTCGTGCGCCAGTTGAGCGGCGGCAACCAGCAGAAAGTCGCGCTGGCGAAGTGGCTTCTGGTCGACGCCAGCGTGTACATCCTCGACGAGCCGTGCCGGGGTGTCGACGTGACCACCAAAATCGAGATTTACCAGACCATGCGCGCGCTGGCGGAAAAAGGCGCAGGCGTCCTCCTGATTTCGTCGGAAATGCTGGAAATCCTGGGGATGAGCGACCGGATTCTGGTCATGCGCGAGGGGCATATCGCCGGGGAACTACAACGCGCCGAAGCAACCGAGGAGCGCTTGCTGGCGCTGGCGGCAGGCGTGGCAACGGAGGCAACCGATGGCAACATCCTCGTCCAGTGATGAGCTGAAGCCCGTAGAGGCGAACACGTCACTTGCGCAGCGCTTCAGCGCGTCGCTACGCGAGCGGTGGGCGGATTACGGCTTTCTGGTGGCGTTCGTCATCCTGATCATCATCGCCGCTTCAGCTTCGGACGTATTCTTCACCCAGCGCAACTCACCAACCTGCTTCGGCAGATCGTCTCCAACGGCATCATCAGCCTGGGGATGCTGATCGTCATCCTGACGGGCGGCATCGACCTGTCGGTCGGCTCGGTGGTGGCGCTGGCGGCGATCATGGCGAGCGGCTTGCAGGCGTATATCCCGCTGCCGCTGGCGGTCGCCGCCGCGCTGCTGGCGGGCGTGATCAGCGGCGCGGTCAACGGCGTGCTGATCGCGCGGTTCAAGCTCGCGCCGTTCATCGTCACGCTGGCGACGCTCGGCGGCATACGCGGGCTGGTCTACGTCTACTCGCAGACGCCGCAATCCCCCAGCGACCCCGCTTTCCGGGCGATCCTCGGCGGCTTCCTCGGTCCGATCTCGGTCGGGACGATCATCATGCTGTGCTGCTACCCGCTGGTGTGGCTGTTCCTCAACCGGACGACCACCGGACGCGCGATATTCGCCATCGGCGGCAACGAAGAAGCCGTGCGGCTGGCGGGCATCAACGTCAACCGCCACATCATTCTGGCGTATGTGCTGTCGGGGCTGTTCTCGGCTATCGCGGGCGTGCTGCTGGCGGCTCGGCTCGGCATCGCCCAGCCCAGCGTCGGCTCTGGCTACGAGCTGGACGCCATCGCCGCGACGGTGATCGGCGGCGCGATCCTCGGCGGAGGGGGCGGCGGCGTAATCGGAACATTTGGCGGCGTGCTGACGCTCGGCTTAATCGACAACCTGCTGAATCTATTCAACGTGCAGTCGTACTATCAGCAGATCATCAAAGGCATCGTCATCCTGTTCGCGGTACTCGCGCGCCGGAAAGACCAATAGGGACAAGGAGGTGACCCAAAGACGGCATAACGGAACATCAAAACTGCTAAAGAATTGGTTGAGCTTAGGGAGAGCTGAAATGAAAAGAAGCATTTACCCGATCATCCTGGTCGTCGCGCTGGCGCTGTTCGTTTTCGCCCCGCTGCCCATTGCCGCGCAGGATGACACGATCACAATTGGCATGGTGAACTATACGCTGTGCTGCGCGTACTTCATCGGTATGTCCGACGCCGTTCAGAACGAAGCCGCGGCTTACCCGAACATCCACGTCATCGTCACCGACGCCAACGGCGACGCCGAAAAGCTCACGTCCGACGTTGAGGACGTGCTGGCGCAGGGCGTCGATGGCATCATCATCAGCGGTGGACCTCTGGAAGCGGCTCCGGCAGCACTCGACGCGATCAAGGCGGCGGGCGTCCCGGTCGTGCTGGTTGACCGCCAGCTCAAGGGCGGCGACTACACCAGTTGGATTGGTCCCGACAATTATCAGATCGGCGTGCAGGACGGGCAGTACATCGTGGATCGCCTCGGCGGTCAGGGCACAATCGTCGTGCTGCGCGGCGGTCCCGCCGACAACTCGATTGGCTTGAACCGCACCAACGGTATGCTCTCGATAGTCGATCCGTCGGACATCAACGTCATCACCGCGCCGGATTTCGGCGGCTGGAGTGAAGACGGCGGCTTCACGCTGATGGAAGACCTGCTGGCGCAGAACGATCAAATCAACGCCGTGTTCTGCGAGAACGACTCGATGTGCCTAGGCGCGCAGAAGGCGATTGACGACGCCGGGCGCAGCAGCGACATCTTCCTGGTGGCGGTCGACGGTCAGAAGGAAGCCCTGCTGCAGATTCTCAACGGCACGAACTACGCCGCGACCGGACTCAACAACTCCGATCAAATCGGGCGCGCCGCTTTCAATCGCCTGATGGCGATCCTCGCCGGGGCGCAGGCGCCGCACGACACGGTGCTGCCGTCGCCGGTGATCACCAGCGACAACGTCATCAAGTTCTACGACCCGAACAGCGTGTTTTAAGCTAGTCCGACGCCCGTGTAGCTGCGGGCGATAGCCAGTACGAACGGGAAAGCGGGAGCACGATATGGCTCCCGCTTTTCTGATCAGGATCACGTCGAGAGCCTGAAAAAAGAAATTGAACCGCCAAGACGCCAAGAAAGGCAGAAACAACGACGAATACAGAGATCACAGGAGCACGACACTGTCGCAAATCCACTTCAGCGCGGCGACCCCGCGTCCGTTCCGAACCGTGCCGCTCCGATCGAGGTCGGCGTCGTTCAGGAATCTGACCTCGGTCGCGCCGTCGGCGAAAGAACGATGCAGCCGCCGGCTCCGTTAGCACCAATCGCTGCGCGGGCATAATTTCGTAAGCCAGGGCCGCATATCGTGGGTGCTGATCAGCAGCGTGCGCTGGTCGAAGGTGCGCAGCAGGTCGATCAGGCTGCCGCCGCGCGGGTCGAGTCCGGCGGAAGGCTCGTCCAGCACCAGAATTTGCGACTCATGCTGAGCACGGTCGCCAGCGCGATGCGCTTCCTCTCGCCCATGCTCAGGTGATGGCTGACGCGCCCGGCGAAATCCGCCATGCCTACGGCGGACAGCGCGCGCTCAGCCCGCGCTCTGACTTGGCTTTCGGGCAGATTCATGTGCGGCGGTCCAAATGCCACATCGCCATACGCAGCGGCGAGAAAAGCTGGTCGTCCGGGTCTTGTCTCATGCAACGCCGCGCGAATTTGACCGAGATTGCGGTCGGTCACGGGCAGCCCGGCGACGGCGATCTTCCCGGTGGGGCTGCGGAGCACGCCGTTCAGGTGCAGCAGCAGCGTCGACTTGCCGCTGCCGTTGGGTCCCACCAGCGCGACCTTTTCGCGGGGTGATGCGCAGCGAAACCTGATCCAGCGCCGGAGTGCCGTCGGGATAGCGGAACGACAACCCGTCGACTTCGATAATCGGCGAAACCATGCTCACGCCGCCCGCATGACCAGCATTTCGATCAGGCACAGAGCCAGCAGCGGGATCGCGCCGCTAACCAGCGACGCCCGGCTGAGCGGCGGCGGGCTGAGGACGCGCATCCGACCGTCGTAGCCGCGCGCCAGCATCGCGGCATAGACGCGCTCGCTGCGCTCGTAGCTGCGCAGGAACAGGCTGCCGACCATCCCGCCAGCAGAACGCGCGCGCCACAGCGGGCTTCCGCCGGATTTCCGACCGGGGAGCGACGCGCTCCGCGCCGAACGCGCGCGCATCAGCGCTCGGCTTCGTCGCGCAGCGTGTACAAGTAGCGATACATGAAGCCAACGATGACGATCAATGTTTGCGGGAGGCGCAGGCTGCCGAACGCCCACAGCAGATCGGTGAACGGCGTGGTGATCGCCAGCAGGAGCGCCGCCTGCACCGACAGCCAGCTTTTCAGCACAAATGAGATGAAACGCGCCAACCCAGCGTCGGTGATGGTGGTCCAGCCAGATGAGCGACGGGCTGCCCGGGCACGGTGAACGGCAGCGCAGCCGCCGCCAGCACGAACGGCAGCGCCAGCGCCCAGCCGCGCCAGACGCAACGTCGATGCGGCTGGCTGCCGCAGACGATCAGCGCCCACAGCAGCGGGTAGGCGGGAAAGGCGCGCTCCGGCGTCAGCAAGATGCCCAGAATCAGCAGCGCGGTGACGACGACCTTCACGCGCGTCCAGCCGGTAGAGAAAGCCGTCGCCCGCCTGATAGCGCTCGCAGCAACAAGGCGTTAGCCCCTGCGACCGGACAGCCGGGCGACGCCGAAACCGACGCCCGCCACCACCAGCACGCCGACGACCCCGGCGGCAATCGTGGTCACGCCCTCCTGCCGGATGAAGGGAACGGTGTAATCCGGCAGAAGCTCGTAAGGCGGCGCTTCTCCCAGTGTGATGAAGCCGTGATCCGCCGCCACCCGCTCCAGCCCATCGGGTTTGCTGTCGGCGAGCGGCGAGGCGAACATGATCGCCAGCGCGATCGGAGTCCGGCGGCGATCCAGCCCCAGCCCTGCGCCGCGACTGTAGACGGCTCACCAGCCAGATCGGGGCGCGTCTGCAGGATGAACGCCAGCGCCGCCACCGTGATCAGCGCCTCGCCGATGCCGATCAGCGCGTGGACACCGAGCATCGCCGGGAGGGCGACTTCCAGCGGCGATGTGCCCGAAATCGCCAGCTCCAGCGCGCAGGCTGCCGAGGCAATCACCACGCTCAGCCACGCGCCCACCCCTGCCCCGATCAACTGCGCTAACGGCGACGTTCCCGCCGAGCGGCGAACGAGCGCATACGCCGCGTAGCCGACGAAGCCGCCGATGATGCCCATGTTGACGATGTTGAAGCCCAGCGTCAGCAAGCCGCCATCCTGAAACAGCAAGCCCTGCACGCCCAGGACGCAGGTCATGACCAGCACCGCCGCCCAGGGACCGAGCAGCGCGGCGATCAGCATCCCGCCGAGCAGATGCCCGGACGTGCCGCCCGCCACCGGGAAATTGATCATCTGGGCGGCGAAGACGAAAGCAGCCAGAATGCCCATCAGCGGAATCTGGCGCTCGCCAAGCTGGTGGCGCGTCTGGCGCAGCGCGATGGCGACCAGCGCGATCATCAGCAGCCAGCCGATCACCGAGACCGGGATACTGAGAAAGCCGTCAGGGATGTGCATGGCAAGTACCGGGAACAGCATCGTCCATCCTTTCCGGGAATGAAGCCGTCGGGTGTGCTCCGCGCCGGAGCGCCCCAGCACGCGATTCTGGCATCTTGCGCGAATTCTTGCAGATGTAAGATATTACATCAACAGGATGACATTTGACTATGGAATCCGGCACAAAATTCGGGTAGCTTTGTCGACAATAATGCACGAAAGCGAGATGTTCGTGACGACGACAGCCATCGCGGGCGAAAGTCGTCAAACAACCCCTCACCCTCTAGCTCCCTCTCCCACGCAGGCGGGGCGAGGGGTGACAAGCGCCGCTTATCAGGTCGCGGCTCTGAAATATCTTGTCGCCAATTCATGCCAAGAGCCAGGTCATTTGGGCGGCTCTTTGAGATTCGACTGGGTGATGCAGGCGCGCCAGGTGTACTGTTCGTGCGTGACCCTGACCTGAAACGTCACCGCCTGGGCGCTGACCAGCGGGATGTGGGTCACGAAATGCTCGTATGCCGAGGTACCGACATCGACGGTCTGTGTCGTCCCGGCGGCGGCGGGCGCGAGCGGCTGCAAGGCGTCGATAGCGCTGCTGGCGTCGTTGTGGTGCAGCAGCGGGATGACCTCGATACGGCAGTCGACCGAGACCGTGCCCTTGTTATCCAGCCGCACGCCGCACCAGTGGAGATTGCCGTAGGAATCGGTCAGAAAGACTCTGCCAGAGGTGAGGGTCACGTCGAGCCTGGGAGCGAACTCGCGGGCGCGGATGAACTTGAGCCAGACGAACCACAGACCGACTGTGCCTGAACTGCGGAAAAGTGACCGATGTGGACGACGGCTATCTCGCGCCGCTGCGCGGACGCTCGCCAGTGAGTTCGGCTTTCGCGCGCGCATCGACCACATGGCGATCTACGGGCTGTGCCCGGCATGCGCGGCGAAACCGTCAGGCTGAGCCGTCGAGCGGGTAATCGACCAGCCGCCCGTCGCGGATGATGTAAACCCGATCCATCCGATCCAGAAAGACGTGACGGTGCGTGAAAACCAGCAGGCTGCGCTCGGCGGTGACCACGGGACGGTCTGCATCACCGCGCGCTCGGTGATCGCGTCCAGATTACTGATCGCCTCGTCCAGAATCAGGATCGGCGCGTTCTTCAGCAGGGCGCGCGCTAACGCGATTCGCTGACGCTCGCCGCCGCTGCAGCCGTCCCCCATCCTCGCCGACGACGGTATCGTAGCCATCGGGCAGCGACAGGATGAAGTCGTGAATCTCAGCTTGCCGGGCGGCCAGCTCGATTTCTTCAGGACTGGCGGCGGTGCGGGCGATGTGGATGTTCTCGCGGATGGTCGTGTTGAACAGATAGGTGCGCTGGGTCATGACGCGAGCAGGTCGCACGTCGGTCTGGTCGTAGTCGCGCAACTCGTGACCGCCGAGCGCGATCTGCCCGCCCTCGTAATCCCAGAAGCGCAGCAGCAGGTTGACCAGCGTCGGCCTGCCCGCCGCCCCGCTCTCGCCCGATAGCGATGCATTCGCCGGGTTGCAGCGCCAGCGAAGGCGATCCAGCACGAGCGGCGCGTCGGCGGCGTAGCGGAACGACAGATCGCGGATTTCCGGCGCCGGGTGCTCAGCCGATTGCACCGACCGCGCGCCGCCGGGTCGGTCACGGCGGGCGGCAGGTCGGCGATCTCGAACAGGCGGCGGGCAGCCTGCGCCGTCCCGCCAAGCTGGACGGCTGCCTGCACCAGCGGCTGAAATGCCTCGAACACAGCGATGGTCGCCAGCGTGACGGTCGCCAGATACACGCCGTCGACGCGCGGGATCGCCGCCGCCAGCACCGCCAAGCCCGCGCCGCTGGTCAGAAATATGCTGAACGCTAGCTGCAGCGCGTCGTGGTGGGCGATCCGCGCCAGCTCCTCTGCCGCGGCCGCTCGCTCAAAGCGCGCACGCCCTCAAGCCCTGCGCCGCCCGCCCGTAGACCAGCGCCTCCGCCATGCCCTGAATATTTGTCCACCAGCGCAGCGTTGAGTTCGGCGCGCGCCGCCGCGCTGCCTGCCCGGTCGCTCGCTGCTCCACCACGCCAGCAGCGGTACGAGGATGCCCGCCGCACCAGCATGAACACCAGCGCCACAAGCGCGACCAACCGGATCGAACAGGTTCCAGAAAAATAGTGAGCAGCACGGCGGTGACGACGGCGACCAGCGGCGGCGCAACCCGCAGATACGGGTTTTGCAGGCTCCTCGATGTCGCCACGACCACCCGGCTGAGCAGGTCACCAGTGCAACGACACCAGCCGCGCCGGAGCGAGCGGCTCCAGCAGTTTGTAGAACTCGACGCGCAAGTGAGCGAGCAGCGGAAGGTCGTCGTGCGAGACGAGCCGCTCCAGATAGCGGAACACGCCGCGCTGGAAGATCCCGAAAAAGCGCACGCCGACCACCCGCCACGCTCAATTCGGCAATCGACAGTTGAAGCGCCGCTTTGGAGATCAGCCAGGCGGAGGTCGCCATCAGGCTGACGCCGCTGGCGATGGTGAGCACGCCGAGCAGCGCCGCCGGCGCCATGCCGCGCCAGAACGGGGCGCCAGCCGCAGCACGCGCAACGGCCGGATTACGACCAGGTCGGCATCGCCCGCGCTTTCCACCAGACGGGCGTAGCGCCCGCCGGATGCCATCAACTCGGAATGCGTGCCCTGCTCGACCACCCGACCATTGTCCATCAGGATGATCCGGTCGGCGGCGACCGCCACGCTCAGGCGGTGGGTGATGATCAGCACGGTGCGATCCGGCGGCAGCACCGCCAGCGCCCGGACGATCTCGGCTTCGCCGTCCGGGTCGAGCTGCGAAGTCGGCTCGTCGAGGATCAGCAGCGGGGCGTCGCGCAGCAGGGCGCGCGCCAGGGCGATGCGCTGTGCTTGCCCGCCGCTCAGCCGCAGCCCGCGCTCGCCGCACAGCGTCTGATAGCCGTCCGGCAGCCGGGCGATGAACAGATCGGCAAGTGCCGCTTGCGCCGCCGCCACCACCTGCGCGTCGGAAGCATCGGGTCGGCTGAAGCGTATGTTGTCGGCAATGGTGGTGTTGAACAGGTAGGGCGACTGCGACAGCCAGCCGATGCGCTCGCGCCACTGTTCCGCCGGGATGCTGCTCAGGTCGATGCCGTCAACCGTGATCCGCCCGGCGTCCGGCGCGACGAAGCGCAGCAGCAGATTGGCGACGGTCGTCTTTGCCGCTGCCGCTCACGCCGACCAGGGCGACGCGCTGCCCGGCTCGATCCCAAACGAAACGTCCGCCAGCGCCGGACGCGCGCCGTCTTCATACGCCAGCGAAACCCGCTCGAAGTGGATCACCAGCCTGTCCGGGACGGGCACGGTTATTTCGGCCGAAGGCGCGGTCGGGGTCGCGTCCAGCGCCCAATACAGCCGCTCCGCCGCCGCCTTGCCCTCAGTAGCGTTGTGGAATTTGGCGCTGAGCGCCCGCAGCGGCAGATAAAATTCGGGCGCGATCACCAGCAGGAACAGCGCCTGCTCGAAGCCGATGCCGCCGTTGAGCAGCCGCACGCCAGTTGCAACCGCGACAATCGCCACGCTCAGGGTCGCCAGTAATTCGAGCGTGAACGCCGGCATGAAAAGGCGACGCGCAACGCGCGCATGGTCGCTTCGCGGAAGCGCCAGTGATGCGGCGGATCGTCTGCACCTGGTACTGGCTGCGGTTGAGCAGCAGGGTGGTCAAGCCCTGCATCACGTCGAGGAAATGCGCGCCCAGATAGCTCAATTCGGCGAACTGGCGGCACGCCGCGCCCGGCTGCCATACCGATCAGCGCCATGAAGAACAGGATCAGCGGCGCGGTGATCAGCATCACGAAGAGGTCAGCAGGTCAAACTGACGGACGACCACCAAGATCAGCAGCAGCAGGAACACGGCGGCGAACAGACCGGGCAGGTAATCGCGGAAGTAGCCGTCCAGCCTGTCGATGCCGTCGGTACGCTCACGACCAGATTGCCGCTGCGCTCTCGCGGCTGTAGGCGGGACCGAGCGCGTACAGCCGCGCCACGAAGCGCTGGCGCAGGTCGCGCGTACAGATGGCGAGCCGCGCCGCCGCTATCGCGCTGGCGTAGCCCCAGGCGCCGCGCGCGAGACGATCACGACCAGCAGCGCCAGCGGCAGGTTGAGCACCTGATCAAACGGCGCGCCCTGAAGGAACACGCGGTTGATGATCTGGCTGAGCAGCAGCGCGCCAGACCATGACAGCGGCCGCCAGCGGCGCGTTCGTCCCCAGGCTGGCAGTCAGCGCCGCCAGGCGATGCGCGCCTCGGCGATCAGCCGCGAGTCGGGCGGCGTGTGCGTGCGTTGGTGGTCGATGACATGCGCTTTGAGAAGGTAATCGGACGAGGACTCCATATTACCCGGTATTACCTCACCCCCGCTTCGCGGCTGACCGTGCGAACCTGCGGCTCGACGGGGTCAGCTTCGCTCAACTTCCCCTCTCCACATCGTGGAGGGGATTGAGGGTGAGGTTTATCTCAGTATTCGAGATGGCTCTGAGACGTCAGCCGCTTGCGGAAAACCCAGTACGTCCACGCCTGATACAGCAGCACAATCGGGACGACGGTCAGGGCGATCACGGTCATGACCTGCAGCGTGTATTCGCTGGACGACGCATTGTAGATCGTCAGGTCGAAGCCGAGTGTGGACGGCATGACACGCGGGAACAGCGTCCCGAAGATCAGCGCGACGATGCCGACGACCGTCAGCCCGGTTCCGAAGAAGGCGCGCCCGTAGCGACTGTTGTAGATGCAGTAGCCGGTGAGCAGCAGCGCAGCGACGGCGACGACCAGCCCCAGCACGTTGACGACGTTGATATGGTCGAGGATGTCGGTATCCGCCGCGCTGTAGACCACGAACACCACCGCCAGAATCGTGACCGGCAGCCAGAAGCGCCGGGCGATCTTCGCCGCACGCTCCCGAATCACGCCGTCGGTCTTGAGTTCGAGGAACAGCGCGCCGTGCAGGATGAACAGCGTCAGCGTGACCAGCCCGCCAACCAGCGCGTAAGGATTGAGCAGGTCGAAGAACGAGCCGACATAGGTCATGTTGGCGTCAATCGCCACGCCGCGCAGGATGTTGCCGAACGCCACGCCCCACAGCAGCGCCGGGATCAGGCTGCCGACGAAGATCGCCGCGTCCCACAGGCTGCGCCAGCGCGGGTTGTTATCCTTGCTGCGGAACTCAAACGCCACGCCGCGAATGATCAACGCGAGCAGGATCAGGAACAGCGCCAGATAGAAGCCGCTGAACAGGGTCGCGTACCAGTTGGGGAACGCCGCGAACATCGCGCCGCCCGCCGTCAGCAGCCAGACTTCGTTGCCGTCCCACACCGGACCGATGCTGTTGACGACCGTCCGCCGCTCCTGGTCGCCCTTAGCAACGAAGGGCAGCAGAATGCCAACGCCGAAGTCAAATCCTTCGAGGAACAGGAAACCCGTGAACAATACCGCGATCAGAATGAACCAGAGTGTCTGCAAATCCATGACAAACCCCCTCAGTATGCGCCTTCGTAGCGCGCTTTTTTCTCACCGGCATCCGGCTCGTCACCGCCAACCCACGGGATCAGCGTATCGCCACCGTCGAGGCTCTGACGCGCGAATTTTTGCAGCAGGTAGATGTCGGCGATCATCAGCAGCCCGTAGATCAGCGTGAAGCCGACCAACGAGATCGCCAGCATTTCGACGGTGACATTGGGCGAAACCGCCTGATCAATCGTCATCAAGCCCTGCACGATCCAGGGCTGCCGCCCGACTTCGGTCAGCATCCAGCCGGTCGAATTCGCCAGATACGGCAGCAGGATCGCCGGGATGAACAGCCGCAGCAGCCACTTGCCTTTGCCGCCGCCCAGAGCGCCGCGATAGTTCAGGAACAGCCCGACCAAGCCCAGCACGAACATAAGCCCGCCCGCGCCCACCATCGCCCGGAAGCTCCAGTACGTGAGCCAGATCGCGGGCGGCACGTAGTCGCCCGGACCGTACTGCTGCTCGTACTGCGCCTGCAACTGGTTGATGCCCTGCACCTGTCCGTCGAAGGTGTTGTACGACAGGAAGCTGAGCAGCGACGGGATGCGGATGTTGATCACCGAAGTCCGATCCGCTTCGTTGCCGATCTGGAACATCGACAAGCCTGCCGGGTCTTCCGACTCCCACAGCCCTTCCGCCGACGCCAGCTTCATCGGCTGCGTATCCGCCATGCGCTGCCCCTGCGCGTGACCGAAGCCCATCGTCAGCAGCACCGCGACAGTGCCGACAAACAGCCCCATGCGTGTCGAGGCGCGGAAGGCATCCAGGTCTCCGCTCCTGTTGCGCAGCAGATGGAAAGCGCTGATACCCAGCACGAAGAAAGCGGCGGTCGTCAAGCCGCCGAGCGCCACGTGCGGGAATTGCAGCCAGACGTTGGGATTGAGAATGAGGGCGAAGAAGTCAGTCATCTCGGCGCGCCCGCTTTCGGCGATGTGAAAGCCGACCGGGTTCTGCATGAACGAGTTGGCGACCAGAATCCAGAATGCTGAGACATTGGCGGCAATCGCCACCAGCCAGATAGCGAGCAGGTGGACGCGCTTCGACAGCCTATCCCAGCCGAAAATCCAGATGCCAAGAAACGTCGATTCGATGAAAAAGGCGACCAGCGCCTCGACCGCCAGCGGCGCTCCGAAGATGTCGCCCACGAACCGCGAGTATTCCGACCAGTTCATGCCGAACTGGAATTCCTGAACAATCCCGGTGACGACGCCCATCGCAAAGTTGATGAGCAGCAGCTTGCCCCAGAACTTCGCCATCTTCTTGTACTTCTCGTCCCCTCGGACGACGTAGATGGTCTGCATCAGGGCGACGATGATCGAGAGTCCCAGACTGAGTGGGACGAAGAAGAAGTGATAAACGGTGGTAATGCCGAACTGCAATCGCGCCAGGGTCAACGCATCCATAGTTTCACCTCAGCCGAGCCTGCGAATGGGTTAAATATTATATTTCGCGGTCACCTCGCTGCCAGTGAAGGACATCCCGCATATACGGGAGGTTGTCGTGAGCCGAGCGCCGCGTAGGAAAAGGGAACCCCGCAGCGTGGCTGCGGCGTCGTTAAAACGCGCACCCCGTAATCTTAACCAACCTGCAAAGCCCGCTTAAAGCTTGCGCAGTGTGTTTTAACCGGACGGCGTTATCTGTTGGGCGTGTTCATACTCTACGATCAGGAAGCCTTTTCAAAGGAGATACTGCCAATGAAGTACCCTCGTATCCTCGCCCTGCTGGCTGCACTGGCGCTGACCATGATCCTCGGTCTGCTGCCCGTCGCTGCTCAATCGGAAGCTGTCCCGGTGACCATCCTTCCGGTTACAGATGCGGAATTCCTTCCCGGCGCAATGTTTGACCTGCGCATCGAAGTTGGGGCGGACGCGCTGCCGGAAGATTTCGCCGTCAGCATCAACGGACAGAACGCCAGCGACTTCCTCGGCGCGGAGCCGGTCGTGGAAAACTGGCAGGTCGGCGCGGATAACCCGGTGACGGTGACCGCCGTGACCTGGCGCGGCGTCTCGCTGCCGGAACCCGGCGATTACACCGTGACGGCGACGGCGAGCGGCGCTGACACGACCGTGAGCTGGGTCGCCCACGAACCGCAGGCGGCGACCGCCAAGAACGTGATCCTGTTCATCGCCGACGGCATGACCGTCGCCGAACTGACGGCAGCCCGCATCGCGGCTTTCGGCGTTGAAGGCGGCAAGGTCAATGGCGAATTCGCCATCGATGGCTTCGATGAACTGGGTCTGGTTCACACCAACAGCGTCGATACGATCATGATGGACAGCGCCAACACCGCCAGCGCCATGAACACCGGGCACAAGGGCAGCGTCAACGCGACTGGCGTTTGCATGAACTCGTCGCGGACGTCTTCCCGGACGACCCGCGCGTCGAGACGCTGGCTGAAATCCTGCGCCGCACGACCGGCAAGTCGATTGGCGTCGTGACGACCTCCGACTTCACCGACGCGACTCCGGCGGCAGTGTGGGCGCACGGGCGTGACCGCAGCAGCGGCAGCCGCGCCAACTACGCGCTTCAGGCGCTGGAAGGCATTCAGCCGGACGTACTGATGGGCGGCGGCGCGCAGTACCTGTTCCCGCAGACCACCGAAGGCTCGCGCCGGGTGGACGACCACGACCTGTATGCCGAATACGAAGCGGCTGGCTACACCATCGTCAATAACGCTGCCGAGCTGAGCGGCGCTACGTCCGGCGACCTGCCCGCCAAGCTCCTCGGCATTTTCCACCGCAGCGACATGAATGTCTGGCTGGATCGCAACGTCTATACCGACAATCTGGGCGACTTCACCGACCAGCCCGGTCTGGTCGATATGACGCTCGGTGCCCTGACGGTGCTCAACCAGAATGCCGAAGGCTTCTACCTGGAAGTCGAAGCCGCCAGCGTCGACAAGGCGATGCACCCGCTGGATCAGGAACGCGCCCTCTCCGACCTGATCGAGTTCAACTACGCGATTGCGGCGGCGGCGAATGGGCAGCGCAGAATGCCCCGATACCCTGATCGTCGTCACGGCGGATCATGGTCACGGCTACGATGTGTACGGCACGGTTGACGTGAGCCAGTTCAACACCGCCACCGACGATCTCGGTCGCCGCGCGGCAATCCGCGTCTACGCCGCCGCCGGTTTCCCGACCTACACCGACAGCGACGGCGACGGCTACCCGGAATGGGATGCCGACATCACCTTCGCGGGCACGGTCACCGACCACCCTGATTACACCGAAAACTTCCAGGTCAGCCCGACCTACCGCGTCCCGGCGATCAATCAGGACGGCACCTACGTCGACAACCCGGACGACGACCCGAACGGCATCGTGATGAGCGGCAACCTCGCACCGTCGGACAGCACGGGCGTCCACACGCTTCAGGACGTGCCGATCTTCGCTGAAGGTCCCGGCGCGGCGTTCTTCGGTCACATGCTGGAGCAGTCGGACATCTTCTTCGGCATGGCGTATGCGCTCGGTGTTGATCCGCGCGGCTAAGTAAGGCTCGTTTCGAAAACGTGACGGTAGGGGTCAGGCACAGCCCGCCCAACCCCTACCAATCCCTCGTTTTCAACTAAGCGAGCCGCGCACCGAATTTCAGGAGCATCGCCCCTTCGTGGCGGCGCTCCGCGTATTGTTTGAATGAGACTGTCTTGCGAGACCGGAAAACTGGTAGTAGGCACGTTACCATGAAGCATTTGTTCATCACCGTCGCCGCCCTTCTGCTGGCGGCGTGCGGCTCCACCACAGGTTCGCTGTCGCGCATCACACCGATCCCGCCGGATGACCTGACCGCAGCGGCGAGCGCCGTCGAGCAGCAGCGTACCAGTACAATCCAGGCAACGGCGACGCTGTCCATCCTCCCGACGAGCACCGCGACCACCACACAGCCCGCGACAGCAACGCCACTGAGCAACGATCTGCCAGCGGGGAATGCCCGCGAGATCGCCGCCACCACCGACACTGCCATGCAGCCGGAAGTGGCGCACCGGCTGTCATTCGATCAAGACCCTGTGCCGATCAAATTTGACGAGTTCTACGACGGCTACAACCTGCGCACCGGGCTGCTCCTGTCGGACAAGCTGTTGTCGCTCGACGGCAAGACGGTGCAGATCGCAGGGTACATGGCTCCGCCGCTCAAGCCAGAGCTGGATTACTTCGTGCTGACGCGCATCCGGCTCGCCTTCTGCCCGTTTTGCAGCACGGGCGCGGACTGGCCCGACGACATCGCGCTCGTTTACATGAATGAAGGCACAACGACCGTCACCGAGTACCCGGTGCGCATCACCGGGCGCATGGAGATCGGCGCGTCGATAGATTACGAAACTGGCATGGTCAGCCTGGTGCGCGTCTACGCCGACAGTCTGGATATTCTCCAGTGAGCCTGCGCGTCGAAAACCTGAGCCACACTTACCCCGGCGCGGAAGCACGCCGGGTGTTGTCCATCGACGGATGGTGGCTGGACGACGGCGATCAGGTGCTGCTGCGCGGCGTCAGCGGCAGCGGCAAGACGACGCTGTTCAACATCCTGTCCGGCTTGCTGCGCCCGACCACCGGCGCGGTCTACTATGGCGACCAGCCGCTCTATGCGCTCGCCGAAGCCGCGCGGGATCGCTTTCGCGCGCGGCACGTCGGCTACGTTTTCCAGAACCACAATCTGATCGGCTCACTGACGGCGCTTCAGAACGTCATGATGCCGATGGCGTTCGCCCGCGACTTCGCGCCGTCCGAGCAGCGCAGGCGCGCGGTCGAGCTGCTGCACAACGTCGAACTGGGCGACTACCTCAACGCGCTGCCCCGGCACATGAGCGCCGGACAGCGTCTGCGTGTTGCCGTCGCGCGGGCGCTGGCGAACAGCCCGCGCGTCCTGCTGGCGGACGAGCCGACAGCCGCGCTCGACGCTCACGCAGGCGCGGTCATCATGGAGCTACTGCAATCCACCTGCACCGCCAGCCGCGCGATCCTGATCGTCGCCAGCCATGACCCGGCGCTGGTTTCGCGCTTCAGTCGCCGGGTCGACTTGCAGGCGGGCGAGCTACACGAGGCACAATTAGCATGACCTACGATCTGGCGCTGGCGTGGCGCAACCTCCGCGCCCATCCCGTCCAATCGCTGATCCCGATGATCGTCATGGCGCTGGCAATCGGTCTGTCGATCACGGTGCTGGCGCTCAGCGACGGCGCGAAACGCGGCATCGCTCAGGCGAGCGACCCGTTCGGCGTGCTGGTGGTTGGTCCCAAAGGCGACGGTCAGCAACTGGTGCTGAACACGATCCTGCTCCAAGGGCTGCCGCTTGGCACGATCCCGTCGCAGATTTACGACGACCTCGCCGCCGACCCGCGCGCGCGGCTGGTCGTGCCGCTGGCGAAGGGCGACAACGTCGGCGGCTCGCCGATCATCGGCACGAACGCCAACTTCTTCGAGCTTCGCACGGCGATCAACGCACCGCCCGCCTTCCAGCTTGCCGACGGGACAGTGTTTAACGACGATTATCAGGTCGTGCTCGGCAGCCGCGCCGCGCAGGATTTGGGCTTAGGTGTCGGCGACGGCTTCCGAGCCTCGCACGGCGTCGGCGCGGGGCTGGAGGAGGACGTTCACGAGCAAATCTTCACGGTCGTCGGCGTGCTTCAGCCGAGCGGCACGGCTTACGACGGGGCGGCATACACCACCGTCGAAACCGTGTGGGACGTTCACGAGCACGAGGAAGAAGAACACGCGGGCGAACCCGAAGCTGAAGAAGAAGCCGAGATCGCCGATCACCTGACGGCGATTCTGGTGCAGCCGGTCGGCTTCGCCGAAGCCAACCAGCTCTGGCAGCAGTTCTACACCGACACGACGGCGCAGGCGGCGTTTCCGGGGCAGGAACTCGGCGGGCTGTTCGACCTGCTCAATCAGGGTGTGCAAATCCTGACGGTGGTCGGCTATCTGGTGCTGGTCATCGCCGCGCTGACCGTCTTTCTCTCGATGTACAACGGGACGATCAGCCGCGAGCGCGACATCGCCATCATGCGCAGCGTCGGCGGCAGCCGCGCCGACGTGTTCCGCGTGGTGCTGTTCGAGACGGTGGCGCTGACGGTGCTGGGCGCGCTGCTCGGTCGCCTGCTCGGTTACGGCACGGCGGCGATCATCGGCGCGGTTTTCACGCAGCGCTCGGCGATCCCCCTGCCCATCGCCTACCTGATCGATCTGGAGCCGCTGCTGTGGCTGCTGCCGGTCGGCGTCGGCGCGCTGGCAGGGCTGATCCCGGCGGCGCTGGCGTACCGGGTCGACGTGGTGGAGAAGCTGTCGCCGACGTGAGACGGCTCGTCATCCTGCTGCTCGTCGTCGGCGCAGCCTGCGCCCCGGCGCAAACGCCGACGCCTACAGCCGACGCAGCGCTCGCGCCCGGTTCACGGCGACGGCGCTCACTGGCGAAACCTATACGCTAAGCGGGCTGCACCCGGGCGCTGGTGATCCTGAATTTCTGGGCGACATGGTGCATGCCGTGCGCCGCCGAAATGCCGCCTTGCAGCAGATCGCCGATGCTTACGCCGACCGTCTCGTGCTGCTGCGCAGGGATCAATCTGCGCGAGGATGCCACGACGGTCGCGCCGTTCGTCGCCGAACACGGGCTGCGCTTCCCGATTCTGATCAGCCCCGACGACGCGACCCTGCTGAATTATCAGGTGGTCGGGCTGCCGCAGACGCTGCTCATCTCCCCGAACGGCGAAATCGTCTACCGCCAGTTCGGTCCGGTCAGCTCCAGATGGTTCAGCCGGGAGCTGGACGCGCAAATCTGTGCGCGGACTAATGCGATCTATCCCTGAAAGAACGCCGGGGCGTTTCCGCCCCATGTCGATTGACTCGCTTATGCTTTGGTTTCTTCGGTGACGATGCCGATCAGGTCGTCGACGCTGTGGATACTGCGGCGCTCCGTCACCCAGCGCGAGCCGATGCGGATGGCATAGCGCTCGGCGACCGCCCGCTGCTTCAGGTCGGCGATGCTCTGGATGTCCCAGATGCTGACGATGCCATCATGCGGCGCAGCATCTCGCACGCGCCGTGCCCGGCGGTGTCCTGCAGCAGCGTGGCGAGGTACTGCTGGCGGAAGCGGCGGAATGCCTCATCGCCGCCGGGGTAATCCCAGTAGCCGCTGGGGACAAGCTCGCCCCGGTTGTTCGCCACCCACAGCGCGTCGAACTTGCGGGCGAACTCGTTCCAGATGTCGCGCACCAGACCGAGCAGATACGCCTGATAGTCCTGACGCACCTGAAGCGTCGGGGGTATGCGCGTAGTGGGACATGGCATTCAGCACCAGATTGGCGAACAGCGCGCCGATGTCGAAGCCCATCGGTCCGTAGAAGGCGAATTCGGGGTCGATCACGCGCGTCTCCGCCTCGTTGACCATGATGCTGCCGGTGTGCAGGTCGCTGTGGATCAGCGCCTGCCCGCGCGTCATGTACTGGTCTTTCATCTCGGCGATGGCGAGCTTGAACGGGGTGTTCGCCCGCACCGCCGCGACTTCCGCGTCCAGCTCTGGATTCCAGTTGTTCTCCGGCGACTGCATGTAGGGGTTGGTAAAGACGAAATCTTCCTGAATCTTGTTCAGGTGTGGATTGATGAACTGGGCTTGCAGCGTCTTTTTCTCCAAGCCCGTCTTGTACAGGTCGGACGTGAAGAACAGGGTGTTCGCCATGAAGGTCGAGATGTGATCGACGAAGTGCGGGAAGCGGCGGCGCTCGACCAGCGGCTTGCGCATGACTTCGTGCGCGCCGAGGTATTCCATCACCAGCACCGACATCGCCTCGTCGTAATCGTAGACCTGCGGCGCGAGACCGGGCGCGAGTTCGTTGTGCGTCCGCAGCGCCTGCGTCTCGAAGCGCACGCGCTCGCGCGTCAGCGCCCACGAATCGCCCGCGACGCGCAGATACGGCAGCGCCTGCTTGAGCACGACGCCCTTGCCCTGTTCGTTCTTGACGATGAACACCAGATTGAGATTGCCATCACCCACTTCGACCGCCGAAAGCTGGTCGGAATCGCCCAGCACTTCGCGGAGCGCCGGACGGCTGCGGATGTAGCTGATGAGCGTTTGGTTGTTGAGTGGGGTGTAGTCAGACATGAACGTGCATTTTCTTTCAGCCAGGATACCAGATAATACGCGGATCGTCTTCTGCGCGCTGGTAGTCCCAGGCAGAATCGATCAGCTTCTTCAGATCATATTGAGGTCGCCAGCCAAGTACAAATTTCGCTTTGCTGTTGTCCAGCCAGGTCGAGTAGTACGGCGTGACGATGTCGACGTGCGGCAGCCCGCGCGTCGCCGCCAGATAATCGGCGACAGTGCGGTAATCGACCGGCTCATCCATGCAGACGTTGAAGGTCTGCTGGCGCGCACCCGGCGCGTCGAGCGCCGACAGGATGGCGCTGACCAGATCGTCCACGTGGACGAAATTGCGCCTGACCGGTTTGCCGTCGGGGTCGAGCATCACCGGGATCGTCCCGTTTTCGACGTACTCCGCCGCCTTCTCCTTGCCAGCGTACTCGTGCCAGCGCGGTCCGCCGAACACGTCGCGCCCAAACGAAAGCTGGAACCTGAAGTCGTCCTTCTCCATGATCCAGGGGGCGCGCAGGCAGCAGCCGTTCAAATCATACTGAATATAATACTGCTCCAGCATGACTTCTTCGAGGACTTTCGAGAGCGCGTAGCAGCCTTCATATGGTGTGAAGCGCTGCGTCTCGGTCACGGGAATCGGGTGCGGATAGACGAAGTGCCCGACCGCCGCGTCGCCGCCGATCAGGATGAACTGCCTGAACGTCGGGCTGGTGCGGCAGGCTTCCAAGAGCCAGAACAACCCCTTGACCGCCACGTCCATGATCGCTTCCGGCGTCTCCTTGACGGTCGCCAGGTGCAGCACGTGGGTCACGTCGCGCAGCGCCTCGTCGACGAAGGCGCGGTCGGCAATCGTCCCCTGCACGGTTTCGAGCCGCTCGCGGGGCGGCAGGCGGCGGTTATGCAGCAGCGCCCGCACGGTGAAACGGTCGAACGCCGGGTCGCCCAGCAGCCGATCTATGAACGCGCGTCCGACTTTGCCGGAAGCGCCGGTGACCAGAATCCGTTCAGGCATGTCATTCGCTCCTTGCGCTTCTGGGGGCAGCCGTCGACTGCCGGACGACCAGCGTCGGTTTCAGCACAATGTCATCGACTGCCGAGCTTTCCCGCTCCTGCTCGATCATGTCGAGCAGCAGGTTAGCGGCAGCCTGCCCCAGTTCGAACCCCGACTGGCGGACGGTCGTCAGCGGCGGGATGGTGAAGGCGGCGATGTCGATGTCGTCAAAGCCGACGATGGAGATTTCGCCCGGCACGGAAACCCCCGCCTGAAACGCCGCCTGCAGCAGCCCAATCGAAATCGCGTCGTTGACGGCGAAGATCGCCGTCGGATAATCTTCGGTGGAGAAGATGCTCTGCCCGGTTCGGAAGCTCTCCTGCAGCGAGCGCGGCGTCGGCACGACCCGGACATGTTCCGCCGCGCCGTGCTCGGTCATGAACCGCTCGTAAGTCTCGCAGCGCTGCCGCCCGTCCTGAAGCGCCGGGTCGGTCACGCACATGATCCGGCGATGCCCCAGCCCCCACAGGTGATCGAGCGCCAGCTCCGTCCCCAACACGTTATCGGTGTAGACGCCCGGATAGGTATTCCCTCTGCCAATCCGGTCGCTGACGCCGACCAGATAGCGGTGATGGTGTGCCAGCACGTCGAGCGCCTCGCTGTGACCGCTCAACTCGCCAACGATCAGGATGCCGTCGGCGTGCGACTGCTCGAACATCGAGCCGTAGTCGATGGCAATATCGACCTGCCGCTGCACGTGCCCCAGAAACACCCGGTAATTGCGCCGGACTGCCACGTCGTTGACGCCGCGCAGAATCTGGGTGTGAAACAGGCTGGTGATGTTCACAGCGATCACGCCGAGCAGGGTGCTGCGGCTGCCGCGCAGGGCGCGCGCCATGATGTTCGGCTTGTAGCCAAGTTCGCTGGCAAGCGACAGCACTTTCTGGCGCGTCTCCTCGCGGATTGGGACGCCACCCTCGCGCCCGTTCAGAATCCGTGAGACGGTGGTCGTGGAGACTCCAGCCTGCGCTGCAATATCCTTAAGCCTGGTCGCCATTGGGGGTTGACTTCGCTTCGTAAAAAGCAGGCGGGTAGCCCGACAGAAGTAAATTTATGAGTGCAACGCTGGTGCAAAATATCCAAGTTGCCATAATATGCAGCCGACGCCCACCCTGTCATCGACTTGACATCTATTTCGATTCCAATATACTTTCCGGTTATGAAAACGTCAAGCGTCATCGTTAAGCCTCATGCTTGACCACATGGACGACGGTTTTAACCGCATATGCATGTTTCGCCGTCGCCGTATTCCAGTCCCCGCCTAGCCCCTGGAGGTGACCCGACCACAACCGCAAAGAGTACCAGCCTTAACGACAGTGAACTGATTGTTTTCTCAAGGAGATACTTAGATGGCTCGCAACAGGCTTTCACGACGCGATTTTCTGAAGGGCGGTTTGTTCGCTGGCGGCGTCCTGTCGATGGCGAACATGATGGCATTCATTCAGTATCGTCAGGCGGACGCGCAGGAGAATGGTCCTCTCAAGGCTGCCATGTCGAGCGCCGGTCTCGCCGGAACCTGGAACGCGCAGGGGCAGGAAGCAGCGCTCGCGTGGGCGAAGCTGTACGGCGTCGAAGTCACCTGGTTTGATGGTCAGTTTGATGCCGAGAAGCAGCGCGCCGCGATTGACCAGGCGGCAACCCAGACGTGGGACTTCGTCGCCATCCAGCCGAACACTATCGGCACGTTGGTCGACCCGGTCACCGCGATGATCGGGGCGGGTATCCCCTTCATCGACATGGATACGCTGATCGCGCCGCTTGACCAGATGAAATCGATGGGCGTGCTGAACTTCTGCGCGCCGAACAACGCCTTCATGTCGGAGTCGGTCGTCGCCAAGCTCGTCCAGAAGATGGGCGGCACGGGCAAGATCGCCCACATCGGCGGGCAGCCCGGTCACACCGGCGCCCAGGCGCGGCAGCAGGGTATGCTCAACGTCCTCGCCCAGAACCCCGGCGTAGAGCTGGTCGATGACCAGCCCGGCAACTGGGACCTGGCGACGGCAGCCTCGCTCGCCGAGAGCTTCCTCAACCGCTACCCCGACCTGAACGCGATCTTCGCCGACAACGACGACATGGCGCTGGCGGCTCGGCAGGTGGTCGAGAACGCCGGAATGCAGGATCAGGTTCTGATCGGCGGCGTCGACGCGATGCCTCCGGCGATTCAGGCGGTTGCCGACGGCAAGCTGGTCGGAACGGCACGTAACTCCGCCAACCGTATTCACGGCTGGGCGGTCGTCATCGGCGCGTATGCCGCGACGGTCGGGCTGGAACAGGCGCGTCAGGACATTCCGTTCTTCATTCTGGCGGACGGTCCGGCGATCTTCGGCGATATCGACAGCAACCCCGACCTTGCCGAGACTCCCTGGAAGCTGAACAACTATGGTATGAGCAGCGCGGACGGACAACTCTGGTTGGAAAGCCAGTATCTCTTCTAGGCTGACACAGCACGTCGATACAGGAGAGGCGGCTTCGCCTCTCCTCAATCCATGTGTCAGGAGATCAACATGGCGACCCCCCACCAAGAGGTGATCCGGCTCAGCCACATCACCAAGCGCTTCGGGAGTCTGACGGCGCTTGAGGATGTGGATTTCGATTTGTACGAGGGCGAAACGCACGCGCTGGTTGGCGAAAACGGCGCGGGAAAATCGACCCTGATGCGTATTCTGGCGGGCATTTATACGCGGGACGAAGGCGAATACCTGCTGAACGGTGCGCCCGTCCACCTCACTTCCCCGCACGACGCGCTGGCGCGCGGCATCGGCATGATCCATCAGGAATTGAGCGTCATGCCGGAATTATCGGTCGCGGAAAACGTGTTTCTGGGGCGTCAGTTGACGACCCGCTTCGGCACGATTGACTGGCGCAGGATGGATCAGATCGCGCATGAGGAACTCGCCAAGCTCGGCTTCGGCGACATCGACGTGCGCCGACCGCTCGGCAAGTATGCCCTCGGCATCCAGCAGGTCGTGGAAGTGCTGCGTGTCATCCTGTCCGGCGCGCGGGTGCTGATCATGGACGAACCCACGTCCGCCCTGTCACCCGCCGAAGTCGAGCGGCTGATCGAGCTGATCGACACGCTGCGTCAGAGCCAGCGCAGCATCATCTACATTTCGCATTTCCTCGAAGAAGTCATGCGCGTCGCCGACCGGATCACCGTCCTGCGTGACGGACAAAAGGTCGGCACGCTCAACAAGTCCGAAACCAATGTCCATCAACTGGTGACCCTGATCCTCGGTCGGGAGATCAACGCGGCGCTCCCGGCGGTGATCGAGCATAAGGACGAGGAACACACCCTGCTGGACGTTGCCAGCCTCGCCTCCGACGTGTTCAGCGACATCAGCTTCAACGTGCGGGCGGGCGAAGTCGTCGGCATTTACGGCGCGGTCGGGGCGGGGCATTTCGATCTGGCGCGCGCCCTGTTCGGCATGTACCGCTACGACAGCGGCACGATCAAGGTCAACGGCACGCTGTTTCCGCACAATTTCTCGTCGCGCTACGCCATCCAGCATGGGCTGGCATACGCGACCGAGTCGCGCCGCAAAAGCCTGCTGATGGAGCAGCCGAACTACCGCAACGTGACCCTGCCGCACCTGTTTCGCATCGGGCGGCTCTTCCCGCGGCAAAAACAGGAACTGGAAGTGTCGCGCCCGGTGCTCAAAATCGTCGGCACGAACCCTTCCGACCCGGAGTACATCACGGGTCAGTTGAGCGGCGGTAATCAGCAGAAGGTGGCGATTGCCCGCTGGTTGCCGTTCCGCCCCGCGTCTTTATTATGAGCGAGCCGACGCGCGGCATGGACGTGGGCGCGAAAAGCGAAGTCCTCGGTAGCTGCGCAACTTCCGCAACGAGGGCTATGGCGTCGTTGTGGTTTCGACCGAGCCAGAGACCGTTCTGGCAGTCTCAGACCGGATCATCGTCATGTCGCATGGCAAAATTGTGGCTCGAATGGAAAATAAGGATGTAAACAAGGACGTTTGCCGGAGGCTGCTATGACTACCCAGATCGAAACTCCCAAAATGACCCCTAATTTCGCGCCGCAGCCATGACCAAACCCTCGGCATGGCGAGTGACCGCGCTGGCCCCGGTCTGACGCTGCTGGCGCTGGTGGTATTCTTCAGCCCGCGTCCGATCTATTCCTGCGCCCAATCAACGTGAGGAACATCCTCGCGCAGATTTCGGTGCTGGGGGTTTTCACGACCGGCATGACGTTCGTGATGCTGTGCGGCGAAATCGACCTCAGCATCGCCGAAGTCGCCGGACTCACCGGCACGATTGCGACCACGCTCTACGCAAATATGGATGTCCGAACCCTGGCCCATCCTGGCAGCATCGGCGTCGCAATCTGTTGGGGTTCATCAACGGCGTGGTCAGCACGCGCTTCCGCATCCCGACGCTGATGGTGACTTGGCGATGGGCTGACGGCGGCGGGCTTGAACAACTTCTGTCAGCAAGGGGCGCGTGAACAACAATGTACCGCCGATGTCCAGCTTCCTCGGCAGCGGCAGAATCCCCGGTTCCGATCCTCGGCGATCTCCCGGTGCTGATCATCGTCGCCGCGGTCGTGCTGCTGATCGGGTATGTGATCCTGCGCTACACGCGCTTCGGGCGCTACGTCTACGACGGGCGCGAGCAAAACCGGCGGCGCGGCTGGCGGGCGCTCAATACCAACATCATGCCCTGATCGCCGCGATGACCATCTGCGGCTTCACGGCGGGGCTGGCAGGCATCATTAGTACCTGGACGGCTGGGCGGCCGCATGGTGTCGATCCCCAGCTACCTGATCGACACCATCGGCGTGGTGGTGCTGGGCGGCACGGCGCTCACGGGCGGGCGCGGCGGCATTCCGCAGACGCTGATCGGCTTGCTGATTTACGGCACGCTGCGCAACGGTCTGGATAGCATCGCCGGCATCGACGTGTTCCTGAAGGACTTCATTCGTGGCGTCGTGCTGATGGCGGCGCTGGGCGTCAACGTACTGCTGTCGGGGCGCGCACCGCGCGACCGATCCAGCTAGCGGCTCAGCTTTCGACCGCAGGCATTCAAGGGCGCGTCACCCGACCAATACGGCGGGTGGTCGCGCCTTTGTGTTTGGCTACACGTCCGCCTCGTGCGACGTGATCGCACGGATGTACTCGCCGCGCTCGAATGAGGCGGTATCCTTGCTGTGGAACTGGCGCAGAATGCCCTGCAAACTGTCGATGGAGTCGTAGTCGTTCTCGTCCATCCACGCGCACAGGTCATGCTCGACCGTCCGCAGATGGTCGATGCCTTCCCGGATGAGCGCCGAGGCGAGCATCGTCACCTTCGCGCCGACCATCAGCATCTTGACCACGTCCTCCGCCGACTGGATGCCGCCCGTCGCCGCCAGATCAGCTTTGACGTGCCCGTACAGACTGGCAATCCAGTGAAGCGGCAGCCGCAAATCAGACGGATTGCCAAGCGGGATGTCGGACTTCAGCTCCAGCGTTTTCGGATCCAAATCTGGCTGGAGGAAGCGGTTGAACAGCACCAGCGCGTCCACGCCGGTCTCGTCGAGCCGCCGCGCCATGTTCGCCATGTTGGTGAAGTACGGCGCGAGCTTGATCGCCACCGGAATTTTGACCGCTTCCTTGACGATCCGGGCGATGGTCAGATACATGGCTTCGATCTGCTCGGAAGTCTGATCGCGGTTCGCGGGGATGTGGTAGACGTTCAGTTCGAGCGCATCCGCGCCCGCCTGCTCGATCTGTTCGGCGAAGTCCGTCCAGTTGCCGAGCGAGCGGCAGTTGAGGCTGGCGATGATCGGGATGGCGACCGAGTCTTTGGCTTTGGAGACGTGCTCCAGATACTCGTCGCGGCGGGTGTGAAACTGCTTCTGCGCAGGAAACAGGTTGAGCGCGTCGGCGGGCGTCGCCGTCGGGTGCTCCCGATAATAGTGAAGAATCTGCTGCTCGATGCGGATTTGCTCCTCGAACAGCGAATACAGCACGACCGCTCCGGCTCCGGCGTCCTCCATGCGTTTGATGTTGTCGATATCCTGCGAGAGCGGTATTGCCGAGACCACCAGCGGGGAATGAAGCACAAATCCGAGATATTTTGTTTCGAGGTTCATGATTAACTTTCCTAACCTCGCGCACTCTATAAAAACAATTTTTGGGGTATCCGGGCAGCCGGTGCAAGCACCAGCCGAAGCCCTCAACTGGTGTTGGTCTCCGGCTGGCACTGCGGCGCGGGCTGCGCGAGCACTCTGGCAATCGGGCGAAGGTCGAGCCACCACTGCTTTTTCGGGCGCTGATTCACCGGATCGACCATTCGAGCCATGTCCTCGATCCCGTGAATCTGAATCCCACCCGATTCGATGCCGATAAACGCGCTGGCGGGCGTTTCCGCCTGTGCGTTCTCGATCAGGAACTCGATGCACCGCGCCGCCAGGCGTGTCGCCTGGATACGGTCGAATGGCGACGGATCGCCACCCTGCTGTACGTGACCTAAAATCGTCTGGCGGACATCGAACAGCCCGCCCCCCTCCTCCTCGAACAGCGCCGCCATGAAGCTGGAGTTGTAGATCGGGTTCGCGTTTTCGTTGCGAATCATCAAGCCCAGGCGCTTGCCGTTCTTGAATCCGTCGATCAACTGATTCAGGTCGTTCTGTAGATCGTGGAGCGTGACGCCTTCCTCGTGCAGATAGACGCGCTCCGCGCCGGTCGCCAGCCCGCTCATCAGCGCCAGATAGCCGCAGTGACGCCCCATGACTTCGACGACGAAGCAGCGGCGCTGGGCAATCGCGGACTGCTTGATGCGGTCGACCGCCCAGACAATGTTGTTGAGGGCGGTATCCGCGCCGATGCTGAGTTCCGAGCCGGGCAGATTGTTGTTGATCGACGCTGGCAGGCAGATCATGGGGATGTTGAACGCCGGGAAGTTGTCGCGCTCGCGGTACAACTGGTACGCGCCCTGATACGCCGACCACCCGCCGATGATCAACAAACCCTGAATGTCGAACTTTTCCAGATTTCGCGCGATGGCGTAGAAATCCCGCCCGCTGGGAACCTCGCGGTTCGCGCCCAGCTCCGAGCCGCCCATCGACGCCCAGCCGTTGACGCTCATCCAGTTCATCTCACGGATGCTGCCGCCGATCAGTTCCTGAAAGCCGTTGGTGACGCCGAGCATGATGTTGCCCTGATCCAGCCCGATGCGCACCGCCGCGCGGATCGCCGTGTTCATGCCGGGCGCGGGCGCGCCGGAATTCATCACCGCCAGCCGCAGACGCCTCTGACCGGGGACAGGCTCGTGCGGCAGCGAGCGCAGCAGGGTTCGCAGCGTTCGGAATCCCTGTTTGAAGCTGCTTCCGCGCAAGTCCATCGCCCGCTCGTAATCTTTGGCGGCAATCGCTTTGGCGACAGCGTGGGTCTTTTCGACGCATTCCATCAGCGGAGCGTGGACAATGCGGTTGTTGCGTAAGCCAATCAGGATCGGTTCCGGCTCCGGCGTCGGCGACAGCACCGCTTCGACCGCCGCCTGCCCCATCAGCGTGCCCAGGTTGCGGTCGAAGGCGCTCGGCGTGCCGCCGCGCTGAACGTGCCCCAGCACCGTCACCCGGACTTCTTCGTGAAGATTATCTTCCAGCACCTTGCGAACGTGGGCGCTGTCTATCGGGTTGCCGTCGCGGTCGTGCGCGCCTTCAGCGATGATCACGATGCTGTCGCGCCGCCCCGCCTTGCGCCCCGCCTTGAGGTCGGCGCACATCTTGGCTTCCCAGTTGTCGATATTCGGGGGGCTTTCGGGGATCAGCACCCAGTCCGCGCCGGTGGCAATCGACGCCATCAGCGCCAGATAGCCGCAGTTGCGCCCCATGACCTCGACCACGAACGTGCGCTGGTGGCTGGCGGCGGTGCTGCTGATGGCGTCGACCGCTTCGGTGATGCGGTGCAGCGCCGTATCCGCGCCGATGGTCATGTCGGTGCCAAACATGTCGTTGTCAATCGAGCCGACCAGCCCGACAATCGACAGGTTGGCGTGGCTGTCCGCCATTTCCTGGCTGATGTCACCCGCCGCGACCAGCTCGTCGAGCAGCCCGCGCCATTCCTGCCGGAAGATATTCGCTCCGGTCAGGCTGCCATCGCCGCCGATGATGATCAGGTTGTCGATCTCGTTCTGAAGCAGGTTGCGCGCAGCGAGCCGCCGCCCTTCGTGGGTGCGGAAAGCGTCGCAGCGTGCCGTGCCGATGACCGTGCCGCCGCGATGCAGGATGCCGCCGACCGAATCCCAGGACATCCTGCGGATACAGCCTTCGTCCAGCAGCCCCTGATAGCCTTCGTAAATGGCATAAACTTCAACGCCGCGATCCAGGGCAATTCGGACAATCGACCGAATCGCGGCGTTCATTCCAGGCGCATCGCCCCCGCTGGTCATGACGGCGAGACGTTTGATGGTCATAAGTCGCTGATTCCTACAATCCCTACAAGTCGTTCAGGTCGTTTTCGACGGAAACGGCGACTCGGCGCACAGGTGAGTTCTCCTGTGCCACATATCGCCGATGCTACGTCAGGAACATGGGCATCCCCAGCACGTGACGGATTCGCGGGCGATAGCAGTCAACGTCGTACAGTTCCGGCACGTTGACGCGCTTCTTGCCCTGCACCAGCGTCGAGATCGGCACGTCGCTGTACACGCCGCGCTGCAGGCATACCAGCCGTCCGGATTCGCCGCGCTCGATCAGCCCCATCGCCATGTGAGCAAAGTTCGCGGCGACCATCAGGTCGAGCGAGTCCGGCGCGCCGCCGCGCATCAGATAGCCAAGCTGCTGGTAAATGATGTTGCTGCCGGTAAGCTGCTTCAGCGTGTCACCCACGTACTGACCAATGCCGCCGAGCTTCCGGTGTCCAAAGGCATCTTCGGGTCCACCCTCGACAATCTGCCCTTCCATGGGATGCGCGCCTTCCGAAACCGTCAGCATCGCGTAGTTGCTGGGGTTCGAGCGCTTGTCCTCGCTGATCAGGCTGGCGAGCTTCTCAATATCGAATGGCACTTCCGAGATCAGCGCCCGGTCGACACCCGACAGATACGCCGCGATCAGCGCCGTCTCGCCAGAATTGCGCCCGAACAGCTCAATGACGCCAATCCGCTCGTGCGACCCGGCGGACGTGCGCAGCGCGTGGATGAATTCCACGCTGCGCGTCACGGCGGTCGAGAAGCCGATGCAGTAGTCCGTCCCATAAACATCGTTGTCCATCGTCTTCGGAATGCCGATCACGCGGGCGCCTTCGCGCGAGAGTCGCTCGCCATAGCCCAGCGTGTCGTCACCGCCGATAGGTATCAGGCAGTCGATACCGAGTTTGTCGATGACATTCAGGATATGCTTCGTCAGGTCTTGTGGCTTGTCGTAAACCTTGTCCGGCTCGCGCAGAAATGCCGGGACTTCGTTCGGCTTCACGACGCCGGGATTCGTCCGGGACGTGTGCAAAAACGTCCCGCCTGTCCGATCTACGCGGCGCACCGATTCCCTGTCCAGCGGGAGCACCCAGCGACGAGTCTCCTCGTCATCCGGGTTCGTCTCGACCAGCCCCTTCCAGCCTCGGCGGATTCCGAGCACGTCATACCCATTGTCAATCGCCCGGTTCACAATTGCTTTTATAGCGGGGTTCAGTCCGGGAACATCCCCGCCTCCGGTTAAGACTGCTATGCGCATGATGAACTCTTTCCTGAATGCACTAAGTATCGACGCTGCCCTCATTTTAATCGTTGTTGATCGGGAATCGGCGGCTGGCGAAAGCTGCGAGTGAGGAACAACATGACTTGAGATATGACATCCGTCACAAACCCCCGCGCGCACGTCAAGCCGGACGGCAGCAGACGTTATAATAACGAATGGACTGATACATATTTGTTAAGGAAAATATCATGCTCCTTAATCTTGCCCCGTCGGAAACCCGCTCAATAGACCAGATTGCTGAACTGCTTGGCAGCGATGCGGATTCGCTCCTGAATCACACCTGCCAGACGATCAGCAAAGACCGCCTCCATCACCCCGGTCCAGACTGTGTTAGCGAAGTCTGGGGAATCTCTGACCGAAGCCCGCAAGTCCTGCGGAGCCTCGAACAACTGCACACACACGGTCGACTGTCCGGCACCGGCTACGTGTCCATTTTGCCGATTGACCAGGGCATCGAACATTCGGCGGGCGCGTCGTTCGCCAAGAACCCGGATTACTTCGACCCCGAGAACATCGTCAAGCTGGCGATTGCCGGTGGCTGCAATGCCGTGGCCTCGACATTCGGCGTACTCGGCTCAGTCGCCCGCA